>JBBQWL010000039.1:0-74878 GCA_038210625.1 Chitinophagales bacterium
TTAATTGCGAATTAAATGGTACCAAACAAATTCATGACCGCGGGGTAATGTCTATGGCGCATCGTGGACGCAATACCGGAGGCTCTCAATTTTTTATTTGCCATAACCGCAACGGGGTTAAACACCTGGATGGCGTGCATACTTGTTTTGGTAAAATAACTGAAGGTGTGGACATCATTGATGATATCCGTGGTGGTGATGTAATGGAAAAAGTAATCATTACTTCATAGGCATTTTGTAACAACAGTGACTTAAGTTTTGCGTTGTAAAAAGTTGTTCAGTCACAGTAGTAAACTTATAAAAAAATCCCCTTTAACGAAGGGGATTTTTTTATAAGTTTTAGTTTATATAATCTTACTCACTATCCAGCATAATCGGATAGTCATATAAACCATCCGAGCCGGGATAAAAACCACTGATAGTAACGCTTTTAGAAGAGCCGATAGCGTTGCTCAATTCATCCATATTTTTAATTTCTTTATCGTTCACTTTTACAATAATAAATCCATCTCTCATTCTGGACTGGTCACTTAACGCACCCTCATTTATCTTCTTAACAATTACACCACCTGGTACACCATACTCTTTTGCTTTTTTTAAATCAAGGTTTGCAAAATCAGCGCCTAGTTTCGAAAGCGTAGTGTTTTCTGCTTTAACGATACCAAAAGTGCCCATGTTATTTTTTAAAGTGGCAGATGTGGAAATATCTTTTCCATCTCTTGATACCACGATATTTATTTTATCGCTGGGTTTGTAACGGGTTACCAACTCCTGTAATTCTGATGGCAATGTTACAGAAATACCATTTACACTTTTGATAATATCGCCCTTCTTTAAACCTGCTTCAACAGCGGCACTGTTGGCTGAAACATCTGTAATCACCAACCCATCACCTGAATATTTAAGATTCAATCTTGTTTTTTCAGTTTCAGGCAGGTCGTACGTATTAGCGGTTGCAACGCCTAAAAATCCTCTTTGTACATTGCCATATTTAATGATATCATCCACCACTTTTTTAACAATGTTCACGGGGATAGCATAAGAATAACCGGAGTAATAACCAGTAGGAGAGGCAATGGCAGAGTTAATACCAATTAATTCACCGCCGGTATTAATTAATGCGCCACCACTATTACCCTGGTTTACGGCTGCATCAGTTTGTATAAAAGATTCCACCGCTCCGTTTAGCTTTGTGCCTTTGTTTAGCCCAAGACTCCTCGACTTAGCACTTACAATACCTGCTGTAACCGTAGTTTCTAAATTTAATGGGTAGCCCAATGCCAGAACCCATTGTCCAATTTTTACATCATCCGAGTTACCGTATAAAAGAAAAGGCAAACCTGCGGCATCAATTTTAATTACTGCAAGATCATACGCAGGATCGCGGCCAATAACCTTTGCCGTGTAACTTTTTTTGTTGCTCAGCGTTACGGTTAACTCATCTGCATTTTCAACCACGTGGTTGTTGGTTACTATAAAACCATCCTGGCTGATGATAACACCAGAACCTGAAGCTCTTTGCTCAGGAACATAGCCACCGTTTCGATTGCCAAAAAATTGTTGCAACATGTCATCGTCAAACAAATCACTGAATGGATTTCTGTTTTGCGATTTGGGCAAATTGTTACTTACCTGTTTAGCATTGGTTTTAGTTTTTATGTGCACTACTGTTGGTAAGGCAGCGGCAGCAGATTGAGTAAAATCAACAGCGCCTGGGGGCGTTGTATTGCCTTCATTTAATTTTGCCAACTTATAGTTGGAAGGGATAATACCTTTTTCCTGTCCGGCAAAAGTATTGCCTGCTTTTACATAACTGCTATAGCCCCACATTACACCGAATGCAGTAATAGCACTGATTACGACTGTGAAAAATACCTGTTTAATTTTCATTTGTATAAATTTTAATTATTTTAAAACACTTCACACCAAGCAACTAAAATCAATTTTTGTGCCTTGCTATACAAAGTAACGACGGTCTGACAAAATGTTATTTACCGGCAGGCACCTTTAACAATTAATTAGTAAGGCTTTCGTAGATGCTCTATAAAGTTAATAAAAATTGCATTGTATCCACACCATCTGCATAATCAAATAACCCTGGACTTTGTACAGCACCAAAATTAATATCTACACCTGCAATACACTGCACTTCATCATTTCCCCTCAAAGTGGCAATTACCGAAGCTGCATCATTGTAAAAGCTGTAATTCAACTGACTGATGGGCGAAAAAAGGTTGTCACTTTCAACCAGCAATGTTGTTTCGTTGGTCATATAAAACCGGTTGTTCATAATCTGAACAGACAAATTATAATCATAATTATTTCTGTACTTGTGATGATCTGCAAAATATTTATAGCGGTGAAATGATTGCAGCAGCGGCACAAAATCGTAGCCTTCCGGCACAAATATTTTTGTGACATTTCTGCAACCGAGTCCAAAAAAAATATGGATATCATCTGACAATTTTTCAAGGGCTTCTATATTTTCATCACCCTTTAAGATAGCTACCGATGTCCGGTTTTTTCGAATGACAGCCGGATACCTGGAAAAATAATAATCAAAGTAACGGGCGCTGTTGTTACTGCCGGTTGCTATATAGGCATCGCAACCTTTTAAAAAAGGAGCAAGAGCAACAAAGTCTTTTACCGCAGCATCCCAGCCGCACATTTTATCTAAAATGTGCTTCATCAAAACATCGTCTTTGGAAGACAGTTTGATGGTTTGTTTGTGGCCGCTGATGAACACGCATAAAAAATCATGAAAGCCGACAAGCGGAATATTACCCGCCATTACAATGCCTACATTTTTAGGCACGATGCTGTCATTCAAAAAATAATGATTAGCCCATTGTTGCAATTTTTCAGCGTTTAAAAACTGCCTGATGATATTTTTAATAGCGGTATCAATAAATTCGATCGTAAACCAGCCGTTATGGAGAGATGCGGAATGTTTGATTGCTTGCAATTCTTCATCATTATCAGCTAAATAATCCCTAAGCGTTGATAATAATGTAATTCGATTTTGTAATTTCATCCCGATAATCTTATTTTGTGTTGTCAATATTCAAAATTCGCAATTTCAAATTTCTAAATCAAAAGTAATGGCTATTAAAATTACAGACGAATGTATTAATTGTGGTGCCTGTGAACCCGAATGTCCTAACAACGCTATTTATGAAGGTGGTGTTGAATGGGCCATATCCGATGGTACTACTGTAAAGGGATTATTTACTTTGCTGGATGGTACGCAGGTAGATGCTGACAAACGCAATTCCCCCGTTAGTGTAGACACTTACTATATAACTCCCAACAAATGTACCGAATGCCAGGGTTTTCATGAAGAACCGCAGTGTGCTGCAGTTTGCCCGGTTGATTGCTGTGTACCGGATGAAATGTATGAAGAAACCGTTGATGCATTATTGGCAAAGAAAGACAGGCTGCACATTTAATTTTGCAGTGTAAAGAGTATTAAATTAGCCTTCGGGCTTACTTAGGCAGGTGATATTTCCTGCATCATGGCGAGGGTATTGCAAAATACTTTCGCCTTTTTTTTATTTTATAAATTGAGCATATACCAACGCATGGTTTACAGAAAGCCGCTGTTAATTTTTTTACTTAATTTACAAAAGCTTGCCTTCAAAACCTCTTTTTCATCTTTTAACTGAATTATGCATATTAAGCGATTGTATTTTTTATGGATTCCTTTTTTGTTATTACTGTCGTGCAACAGAAAAAAAGAAATTAAAGACACCACCGAGCAACGTGCTGAAATGATTGCCGCGGAAATTTCTTTTTCGGAAATGAGTAAAACAAAAGGTACAAAGGCTGCCTTAATGCAGTTTATCGACAGCAACGGCGTATTGCTGCGTCCCAACAGTTTTCCGTTGGTTGGCGCCGATGCCATTGATTTTATCAGCCAGTCAAACGACAGTGCTTATACAATGATCTGGCAGCCGAAAGGAGGAAATATAGCAGCTTCAGGCGAACTGGGTTATACCTTCGGCGTCTATTCAGTGATTCCAAAAAATAATGATTCAGCAATGCACGGCACTTATGTAAACGTATGGAAAAAGCAACCCGACGGAAGTTGGAAATTGCTGCTTGACTCGGGCAACGAGGGTATTGAAGATGAAAAATGAAACTTGTCTTTTGTCATTATTGAATAAGTTTAACGCATACCTCAAGTTGGACACTACGCGATGGTGCTTCACAAAGTATATTTAAACTATTTTTTGCGGGCTTGAAACTATAAACAATTTTCGTTTCTTTGCTTAAATAACCCTTCTCTTTTTATTTATGAAGAAAACAATCGCGTTAATTACTGGTGGTTACTCGGGCGAAGCTGTAATATCTTATCAATCGGCCGCCACCATAGAGCAACATGTGGACAGGGAAAAATGGAATTGTTATACGATTGATATTACGCCTTCAGGGTGGTTTTATGTTACTGATGCAGGAGAGAAAATCAACATTGATAAAAATGATTTCTCATTAACTATAGATGGTGAAAAGATAACTTTCGATGCAGTGCTTGTTGGTCTTCATGGTACGCCAGGTGAAGATGGTAAGCTACAGGGCTATTTTGATTGCCTTAATATTCCTTATACATCCTGCGATGCGGCAACATCTGCATTGACTTTTAATAAACGATATACTGTTGCGGTGGCAGCTTTTGCAGGTATGGCCGTAGCAAAGTCTTTGCATCTTTTTAAAGACGGAACGCAGGGCGCCACTGAAATATTAAACACTTTGAAACTGCCTGTTTTTGTTAAACCTAACAATGGCGGCAGCAGCATCGGAATGAGCAAGGTGATAGACGCAGCCGAATTGCAGGGCGCATTGGACAAGGCATTCAAAGAAGATGACCAGGTGCTGGTAGAAGAATTTATAAAAGGCAGGGAGTTTACCATTGGTGTTTTTAAATCTAAAGGAGAAATAATAGCATTGCCCATTACCGAAATAATTACCAAAAATGTTTTTTTTGATTACGAAGCAAAATACCTTGGTGCAAGCGAAGAGATTACCCCGGCCCAGGTAGCGGAAGACATTGCCGAAAAAGTCCGCAACGCAGCTAGAATGGCATATGCGGTTTTCAATTGTAAAGGCATTGTAAGGATTGATTTTATTTATGACGAAACAAGCGCCCGGCCTTTTTTACTTGAAATAAATACAGTGCCCGGGCAAACAGCCGCCAGTTTGGTGCCGCAGCAGGTTGTTGCTATGGGCTGGACTTTGCAACGGTTTTACACTACTTTAATTGAAGAATGTTTTAATAAATAATTGAATTATTGACTGCTTTTTTGCAGCGTTGCAAAAAGTATACTGAACAAAAAATTATGTTTAAATTTATCACCAACCGTCCTTTTTGGGTTAACCTGCTGGTAGCAGCTATGCTGGCATTTTTGCTGATATTTTTAACACTGGAAATGTTGGGCTGGGTTACCAAACACGGTGAATATTTAACAGTACCCTCTGTAAAAGGAAAAAATACAGAAGAGGCTAAAAAGTTATTGGAGAGTAAGGGCTTTGATGTAACAATACAGGATTCTGTTTTTACAGACAGTTTGCAGCGGGGTATTGTAATAAAACAATTGCCTGATGCGGAAGCTACCGTGAAAGTTAATCGTACGGTTTTTCTAACAGTTAACCGGTATATGCCGCCGATGGTAGTGATGCCTGAACTCGAAGGAAAAAGCCTCGGTTTTGCGCTAGATTTGTTGCAGAGAAGCCATTTACAGTTAGGCGATACCACTTTTAAACCTGATTTTATGAAAGGGTCTATATTGGAACAACAGTACAATGGTAAAAAGATTGAAGCTGGCGAAAAGGTGATTTGGGGAAGTAAAATATCGCTGGTAATTGCCGGTGGTTTACAGGATGAGCAGATAATGGTGCCGGAACTGGTAGGTAAGACTTTTGCAGAAGGAAAAATAACGCTGGAGGCCCTGGGTGTTAATGTAGGAGCTGTTATTGCAAAAGATGCCATTAAGGATACCGCAAACGCTTTTATCTATCGCCAGAATCCTGACAGGTACAATGATGAAAAAAAGCCGGTGTACATTCACCCCGGGCAGTTGATGGATATTTATATTTCAAAGGAAATGATATTACCGGATTCTGTTACAATCAATAAAAATTAATACTACTAAATAATGACAACAATTACAGCAGAAGAAGTAAAAGCACGACAGGATGCCGGAGAAAAACTGAATATTATCGATGTAAGGGAACCAAATGAAAATGCGGAGTTCAATATTGGAGGTACTTTACTGCCATTGGGCCATATACAATCTATGCAGATTGATGATTTGGAACCGTATAAAAATGAAGAGCTGATTGTTTACTGCAGAAGCGGCAACCGCAGTGGCCAGGCCTGCCTGATTTTAGAAACAGCAGGTTTTACCAATGTAAAAAACTTAACCGGGGGTATGCTAAACTGGAGAGAGACTTTTAAGGTGTAGTAGAATAGCTGATGCCTGATGTTTGGATGCCCGGCCGGACGGGCCTTATTTCTTTCGGATTAAAAACTATGTTTGATACCAAGCGATTAAGAGATTGCAGGTTATTTTTCTTTACTCTCCGTCTTCTTTAAAATACCCCACCAACTTTTCCTTTAACGCTGCGGGCATTTCGCAGCGTTTCATATGTTTGGCTTCCATAAAGTAAAGCGTTACATCGCCAGTGTTAAGCAACGCTCCTTCCTCATTGTATATTTCTGAATGAAAAACAATCTTGTGATGCACAGGTAGCTCTCTCAATGTTGTTTTAACTGTTATCAGGTCATCATATTTTGCAGGCCTTAAAAACCTGCTATGAATATCCACTACGGGCATTATAATGCCCATCGCTTCAATATCTTTATAACTATATCCCAACTCACGGATTGCTTCGGCTCTTCCAATTTCGTAGAGCTGAGCGTAATGTCCATGATACACGACACCCATTTGATCGGTTAATGCATAATGAATTCTTATTTGGGTTGATGTTGTATACATGCTATCAATTTCGTCCTTACAAATTTGTACCACGGTTGCTGATAATCACTTCAAGTCAAGCACGGGGACAACGCGGTTATTAATGATTGAATTATTTGCCCATCATACTATCCACACTTACTTTGCCGGGACCAATTAATAAAATGGCAATGAAACCTGTGAGAAAAAGTGCGGCCTTTTCCCCTTGTCCAAAAAAATCAAGATGGGTGACTTTATATAATACAACACACATCGCAATAATTAAAGGAATACAAGCAAACCTTGTAAATAGGCCAAGAATGATAAACAGGCTGCAAAAAAATTCGGCAAAAATTATTAGTGATGTATTAACGGTAGCGCCCATACCCAGCAGGTTTGGCATGTGCCTGGCTGTTTCGCTAAAATGAGTTATTTTATGGAAGCCATAATTAACAAGCATTATGATACCAAGCCCCAACCTTAACACCAGCATCCCCGCATTAACTGCGTTGGCACTGTACTTTGAAGAAAACAATTTTTTCATCCTATTTTTTTAAGCGTTATAAATTTCCGGCAATTTAATCTTTATCATTATTTATGCAGTAAAATTATTGCGTTTTAAGTGTAATCTTTTAACAGCTTTCGTAAAAATGTTTTGAATAAAAATCAATAACACGATTGTCTTTCTTAATAATTATTTAATGGGCATTTCATACAACAGTGACAGGAGATTAAAAACGGATGTAAAAATAATTTTTCTTTATCTTTTTTTTAACAGGCTTTCGACTGTACATTTCGTTCTCAATCCAACAGTTATCCACTTATTAACAAAGGCTTTGGAATGGTGTTTGCTTAACTGGCAATATAGTTAATTTTACAGCTGGCAATAATGAAAGAAATAATCAACATGATAAAACCTACCTATTTTTTACTGCTCACTGCAGTGCTGTTTTCATTAACGCTGATTGCACAGCCTACACATGTTTTTACAGACGCGGAGAAAAAATTTAAAGATGCGAAGGAATTATTTGTTAAGCAACAGTATGCACTGGCTTATCCTTTACTGGAAGCTGTAAAGAAGGAGTATCCTGACGAACAAAAGAGTAACAATGTGTATCTGCATGATGATGTAAATTATTACTACATCGTATGTCGCTTAAAATTGCAATTGCCGGTTGCTGAAGATGAGGCAAAGCAATATATAGATTGGATAAACAATGAGCCAAGACAGGAACTGATGAGTTACCACCTCGGTAAATTTTATTTTGTAAAAAACGATTTTGCCAATGCTATCAAATACTATGAAAAGGCGTCATTGGACAACCTGAGCAACGAAGAGATTGCGGATGCTAAATTTGAAATGGGGTATTGTTATTTTAACCTGAAACGTTTTAAAGATGCAAAGCCTTTGTTCAATGAAATTCACCAGTTGCCAGACAACAAATACTATATTCCTGCCAATTATTATTATGGATTTTTAAGCTACTATGATCGTAATTACAGCGAGGCTTTAAAAGCCTTTAAATTGGTAGAACTGAAAGATGAATACAAAAGTGTAGTACCGTACTATATTGCCGAGATTTATTATTTTCAAAATAAGAAAGATGAGTCGTTGCGTTATGGAGAAAGTGTTTTAAGCAGGGGAGGATTGTACTATGATAAAGAAATGAAACAGTTGCTCGGCCAGATGTATTTTGAGAGAAAGAACTACGCGAAAGCCTTGCCACTGCTGGAATATTATGTAAACAATACAAAGAAAGTAAGCAAGGAAGACTTGTATGAGTTGAGTTATTGTTACTACGAAGCCAAGCAACTTACCAAGGCAATCGCGGGATTTAAACAGTTAAGTAATGAACAGGATTCTTTAGGGCAAAATTCAATGTACCTGTTGGGTGATTGTTATTTAAGAACCAATCAAAAAGCCAATGCAAGAACTGCCTTTCAATATTGCGCCAACAACAGCAGTAATAAGCAACAGCAGGAAATTTCACTTTTCAATTATGCCAAATTATCCTATGACCTGGGCTACCAAGATGTGGCTTTGAATGAAATGAGAAAATTTTTAAACAACTATCCCAATTCAACTTATACCAACGAAGCAAAAGAAATTTTGGTAGGCTTGCTTGCCAATACCAATAACTTTAATGATGCGCTGGCTTTATATGAATCTTTCGGTAAGCCTACTGCATCAATGCAAAATGTATATCCACGAATTTTGTATGGCCGTGCGGTTGAATATTTAAACGATCAGCAAATAACCCAGGCCGATGATCTTTTTACAAAAATTTTAAAATTGCCGGCATCATCCGTTACACCGTATGCCAATTTTTGGAAAGGTGAAATAGCCTATCGTTTACCGGATTATGATGCGGCGATACGTTACCTGTCGCTCTATTTACAAAGCGGCGCTCCGGCGCAGGGCGAGGCAACTCCGGCAACGGCTAAATATGACCTGGGGTATTGTTGGATGAAAAAAGAAAGTTATAAGCAATCGCTTAGCAACTTTGAACCCATTGCAAAACCCGGCACTACAGCAACCGCCGTGGAACAGGATGCTTATGTTAGAAGCGCCGACGATTATTTTATGCTGAAAGATTTTTCAAAAGCCAACAGCATGTACGATGTGGTGGTCGCCAACGCATTGCCACAAAGCGATTATGCGATGTTTCAAAAAGCGATGATAGCGGGTATAAAAAGCGCTACTGGAAAAATTGCCGGACTGAATAGTTTAGCCCGGTTGTATCCGCAAAGCAGCCTTGTACCGGATGCTACCATGGAAATTGCAAATACATATATGGCCGATGAAAAATTTAGGGAGGCGATTCCTTATTTAACAAAAGTATTGTCGTACACCAATGCCGGCGGATTAAAACCCAAAGCTTATTTGAAGCTAGGCCTAAGTTATTATAATCTTGACAACAACGATCAGGCCTTGACGAATTACCAGCAATTGATACAACAATATCCGCAATCTGCAGAAGCGGATGAAGCACTGGATAATATTAAGAATATTTATGTAGAAGCAGGAAAGCCGAATGAGTATGTTGAACTGATGCGTAAAAATGGTAAGAATATTTCTGCGACAGAGGCTGATGGCATAACATATAGTGCAGCGGAATTAAAGTATAACAACAATGATTGCGCAGGGGCCATTGCAGGTTTTACCAATTACTTATCGCAGTTCCCTGCCGGAGCTTCTGTATTGGAAGCTAACTTTTTTCGCAGTGAATGTTACTCAAAAAATAAAGACTGGAACAATGCTTTACCAGGATACAATTACGTAAGCGGTAAAGGCATCAACAAATATTTTGAACGTGCAGCCCTTGCTGCCAGTCGCATTTATTATTTTGAACTGAAAGATTACGCCAACGCAAAGAAAACCTTTGAATTGTTGCGGGCAGGCGCTGTTAACCAGGATAACCAGCTGGAAGCGGCAAGGGGATTGGTGCGGTGCGATTACCAGTTAAAAGAATACGACCAGGCAAACGAGGTAGCTAAGGATTTGCTTAAGGGAAAGGGAATTAGTACCGATGATAAATCGGTGGCCTTTTTAGTACTGGGTAAATCGCAGCAAAAAAGCAATGATTGTAATGGGGCCATCGCTTCCTTCAAATCATGTGCAGCAATAAATAAATCAGCCTGGGGAGCAGAAGCCCGGTATGAAATTGCGAATTGTTTGTTTAGCCTAGGAAATTATACCGCAGCAGAAAAGGCGGCGCAGGTGGTAATAAAGGAAACCAGTAGTTATGATTACTGGCTTACCAGCAGCTATATTTTATTGGGTGATATTTTTATGCAGCAGAAAGATTTTTTCAATGCAAAAGCTACTTACCAGAGTGTGGCGCAAAACTCAACTATACCCGAATTGAAAACCAGCGCCCAGCAAAAGCTGGACAAGGCATTAGTGGCGGAAAAGGAATTGTCAAAAGTAAATTAGCACCTGTTTAAACTATCAATAAAAGTTTCAAATACACATTACAACTATTATAACCATGCGCATAAAAAGTATCATAACAGGTTTATTTTGTTTACCGGCACTGGCATGTTTGGCCCAAAAAGACACTGCAAAAAGACAGAGTATTGATATTACGTCCAGTTATAAGCCTGTGTTGCGCAATGCAGTTAAAATTAATTTTTCGGCCAGCAATTTAACAGCTGATACAGCCAAACAAGTTGCTCCATATACGATTCCTTCGCAGAATTTATTTTATACCTATCAACCGATGGCTTTAAAGCCGCTGGCACTGACGCAGGATACCGGCCTGGATATGGGATCAAGAAATTTCCTGAAAGCGGGTTTTGGAAACTATACAACGCCTTACATTAATGCGGGCTTTAGCTTTGGCGATGGAAAGACAAGCCTGGTAAATGTGTATGCAGATTACATCTCCTCTAAAGGAAAAATTGCCAACCAGGATTACAGCAAAATGAATATCAAAGCCGCCGGCAGTTATTTTACCCCAAGAAATGAAGTGTACGGGAGTGCCGGCATCAGCCAATATGATTACTATTTATATGGCTACGATCATGCATTGCACAATTATAGTAAAAATGATGTGTTGCAGCGGTTAACTGATATTAAATTAAAGGCTGGTATTCGTAACAAGGACGCCAACGAATCGGGCATTAATTATAACCCAAATGTGGAGATCAATGTTTTCAGTAACAGGAAACAACTCACGGAAAGTTCGTTGCTGATGGAAGCCCCGGTTGAAAAAAACTTGGGAGATGTTTTCTCTGTAAAAGTGGCTGCCAAAGCGGATATAACCACCTACACCACTCAAAACTATATTCCCAATAACTTTAAATTTAACAACTACATTTTTTCAATTGCGCCGGAGTTGGTATATGCCACACCTGTATTATCACTGCACGGTGGCGTAACACCCACCTGGGATAACGGCCAACTAAGTGTGTTACCCAATTTTTATGGTGAAGCGCAAATACCGGATAAACCGTTTTTAGTACAGGCAGGTTTGATTGGTCGTTTTATTAAAAATAATTACCAAAATTTAACGGCACTAAATCCTTACCTGGCACCTATTACTGCCGCACAATTGAATACAAAGGAAACTGAATTGTATGGCGGTATAAAGGCGTCTGTTGGCAAGCATTTTAATTTCAGCGCTAAGGCGGGGTTGCTGAGTTATAAAAATCTTCCGCTGTTTATAAATGATACGGCATCTGATATGCGATATTTTAAAATAAGCAATGAGAGCAAATTGACTGACTTGCGGATACACGGCGATTTAAGTTATATAAGCCAGGATAAATTTACCATCACAGGTGGCCTAACTTTTAATGGATATACCGGCATGCATGACAACGATAAAGCCTGGGGAACAATACCTTTACAAATTGACGCATCTCTTCGCTGGTGGGCATTTAAGCAGGTAATGATTAAGAGTGACTTTACCGCTTATACAGGTTCATCTTACCTGTTGCCTGGTAACGTCAATAAAGCATTGAGTGGTGCTGCTGATTTGAGTGCTGGCGTTGAGGTAGCTATCAATAAGAAAATAAGCGCCTGGCTTGACATCAATAATATGCTGAATAATAAATACCAGCGCTGGTATGGATACCAGGTTTATGGAACGAATATTTTAGCGGGTGTGCTTTTAAAATTTTAAGCAGCCGTAGTATCTTCCCAAAATAGAATTATTACACCAACCGCTAAATGTAAACCGTTTTTCACCGGATATCCTGTTATCTTTGAGATATATAATTTGCCATGGAATACATAATAGCCCCAACACTTTTTAGACAAAAAAACTGCCGCCTACCAGGTATTGGTACATTGTATGTAAAAAACCGTCTGGCTGTAACCAATGTTGCAGAAGCGCTGATTAAAGCGCCGGAACCCTTTATTAGTTTTTCTCCGGCAAACGAAAACGACGACAACATATTCAATGAATTTACCGCATTGAGTGAACTGATCAGGAAAGACATTGATGAAAAAGGAATGGTTACATTAAAAGGTGTGGGTGATTTTGTTAAGAAAGAAAATGGAGCGATTGATTTCGTTCCATCACACATTCATCCTTTGTTTATGCCAGACGTTACAGCAATAAGAGTAATAAGGCAGAATGCTGAACACGCAATACTGGTAGGAGACAGAGAAACTACGAATACCCAAATGAGCGGTTATTTTGTATCGGAAGAAGGGGTAGCGCCGGCAACAGACCGCTGGTGGGTATGGGCGATTGTATTGGGGGCTGTAGGTTTGGCGGTGATTGGCTTATACCTCTCGCAAAACGGGTTTAATTTATTTGGCAATGTTGTTAATCCTTAGCCAGTTCAAATTGAATTGAAACCGATTTTCGGTATACATAATTTTGCCCGCCTACATAATGCAGCATACTACCCCAGTCGGCTGATGAGTTCAGCCTTTTGTTTAGCTTAATGCATAGGGTTTATTGATTGATATAAGCTTCAAACATCTTAGGCCAGCGTTTTCCAGTGATATATATTTTTTTACTGGTGCTGTCGTAAGCAATACCATTGAGCACATCGGTCCTGTCTGCAATAACCTGGTTTTTAAAATACTGATCTTTTAACCCGGGTAAATCTATCCTGCCAACCACATTGCCGCTGGCGGGATCCACCTTTACAATAAAATCCTGCGTGTAAACATTGGCAAAAACAAACCCATTGATCATTTCAAGTTCATTCAGATTGTTTACCGGCCCTGCATTATCGGTAACCTGGATAGTCGTTCTAATTCTAAAATCGGCCGGATTTACAAAATAGAAGTTGGCAGAACCATCGCTTATAATCAGCTCTTTGTCATTGTGTGTAATGCCCCAACCTTCGTATGGCCAATTGAATGTCTGAACTGGTTTATCAATATTATTCAGATCGTACACATTTACCACATGACTTTGCCAGGTTAACTGGTAAATCTTATTGTTAAAAATGGTAATGCCTTCGCCAAAAATTTTACTGGTACCCATCATATGCTTATGCTCTACTTTGCCTGTTTTGATATCAGTAATTCTTAAGGACGATGTTTCATAATCACCCGTTCCCTCATATAATTTTCCTTTGTAAATTTCGAGTCCCTGTGTATAGGCACTGGTATCGTGCGGATAAATACCAATAATATTTAAAGTAATATTTTGGGGAGCTGCAATACCGGTAACCGGGGTTTCTGTAGTGGCAGGTTCAGTATCATTATTACGGTTGCTGCAGGCTGAGAATAGCACGAGGGCTGCTAATAGGAAATACTTTGTCATTAAAATATAAGTCGGTTTATCAACAAAAGTACTAAAGCGTTTCAGCTTTAAAGCAATGACTTTAATAAAAGAATGCAAATAATTTTTGCCGCTAACATTATTCTGCCTATTTTTATGTTATCTCTGAAACGGATATTTGGAAACCACATCTATTTAATACCGTCTGCTTTTATTCTGAGATTTAAAAATCCCATTTCTTTTATTGTCGGCTCAAGGCCGTTTCTCCAATACCTCTGACAAGTATTTTTGTATCCACCTGCCATCTCTCCAATACCTCTGACAAGTTTTTTATGTATCCCCCATGAGCCAAATTAGTCATTAGCTTTTCAATTTTTTGGTTTATGAAATTTATTCCGCGCTTTGTGTTGCTTTTATTACTGCCCACAATGGTTGCCCAGGCGCAACGCAATTGTGGTACCACAGGCTACATTCAACAACTCATTAAAGCTGATGCTGGTGTAAGTATTTCCATTAATAAGGCAGCTGCACAAATAAAAGCTGTTACCAGCAGGACTGCTGGTGAAAGAGATATTGCAGCGGATGAAATTATTTACCTGCCAGTCGTAATACATGTACTGTACAATACAGCAGTTCAAAATATAAGCCTGACGCAAATACAATCGCAACTTACTGTGTTAAACAACGATTACAGTAACTTAAATGTGGATAAGGTCAATACGCCTGCAGTTTTTAGCGCCCTTGCCGCCGATACCAAAATCAGGTTTTGTCTTGCACAGGTAGATCCGCAGGGAAAAAGAACTTCAGGAATAATAAGAAAATACACCAGCACGCAGGTTTTTTCTCCGGAGGATGCAATGAAATACGCCGCACAGGGTGGGGATGATGCATGGGACTGTAACCGCTACCTGAATATTTGGGTGTGCGATATGGGTGGAAGAACGCTTGGATACTCCAGTGTTCCCGGTGGGCCTGCAGCTACAGATGGCGTGGTGATTGCATATGACGTTTTTGGGAGTACCGGCAACGTACGTGCTCCATATGATAAAGGCCGCACGGCTACTCATGAAACCGGCCATTGGCTTGGGTTAAAGCATGTATGGGGCGATGCCGTCTGCGGTTCGGATGAAGTAGGTGATACACCAACACAACAGTATTATAATTATGGCTGTCCCACATTTCCGCATGTATCCAATTGTTCTCCTGACGCTAATGGCGACATGTTTATGAACTTTATGGACTTTGCAAACGATGCCTGTATGAGCCTTTTTACAAACGGGCAAAAAGCGAGGATGCGGGCGTTGTTTGAAAACAATAACATTCGCAATTCATTTTTAACCTCTTTTGCCTGCGATAGTACATTGGTCCAGGCTGGCCCGGTAGCATCCATTGACACTGTGGTTGTTGTTAAGCAGCCTATCGGAGTAAATATTTACCCTAATCCCATGCAATCGAATGTTACCATTGAATACGGTGCAACATTAAAATCGGCCGCTGTAAAAACAATTAATATTTACGCTGTCTCTGGCAGTAAAGTGTACACGACCACATTTAATTCTGCAAAAACTACTATTAGTGTAGCTACTTTAGCCAAGGGGGTTTATATCTTTACTGTTGAAGAAGGCACCAACAGGTTTACAAAAAAATTGATTAAACAATAGCCTTAGCAACTCATCATTTCAGTTATTTTGGTTGCGGCTTCAGGTGCAAGTGCGACACCCATTCCACTCATGCGCACGCAGCAAAAAATATTGCTTTCTACTTGTTGAATAAGCGGGCCTTTCTCACGCCCCATT
This sequence comes from Chitinophagales bacterium, assembly GCA_038210625.1. Taxonomy (GTDB): domain Bacteria; phylum Bacteroidota; class Bacteroidia; order Chitinophagales; family Chitinophagaceae; genus Ferruginibacter. The sequence goes on from JBBQWL010000039.1 coordinate 15,943, forward strand.
GCCATTATACCGCTCCAGGTGTCCGTGATAGTGAAGTCTGTGCAGGGAAGTAAGTGTTGTGCAATAAAATCCTGCAGGGCAGTTTGTATTAAAGTTGATGTCTCCATCTGCAGCGTATTTTCATTTTCAAAATCTTTATTTCTGGCGCCGCCGAGCAATAAACGGTTGCCTACGTTTCTGAAATAATAATAGCCCTGGTCAAAGTGAAACGTTCCTTTAAATGGAAGGTTAGCGATGGGAGCAGTAATGAGTACTTGTCCACGGTTAGGGATAATATCTGCTTGCGGCAATAATTGTTTTGTGAATGCATTGGTACAAAGCAATAACTGATCAGTGTAAAAAGAAATCGCCATCTTTTCTACACCCGCAATTGCATACAATTGCATTCCAACAGGATGCTTTTCAAAATGTTTAACTTCAATATTCGTAAGTACCTGTATTCCCATTCCCTGCACTTTTTGTAGCAGCACCTGCACCAGTTTTCCTGAATGAATACCAGCTTCCAGTTTATTTTCTATCAGGTGATTAAAACCTCTAAAACCAAATTCACTTATTTTTTCATCAACAATATTGAATAAATTTTCTACGCCGGTAATTTTTTGCAATCCATTATTCAGCCAGTCAAGTTTTTCCTCACAATCATCCCAATCTGCAGATTCATTTGAAAAGCATTCGTATCCACCACAGGGATCGTAGTCAATTGCAGCGTCAGCAAAATGTTGCCGTATTTGTTGCAGGCCCTGGTAACGCATTTCAACCAATTGCCACATGTTATCTTCACCCATCGTCGCAGCATCTGCTACCAATTCTCCGGGGCTGCCAAAGCAACTAAAACCTGCATTACGTGTGCTGGCGCCGGTTGGTATAACTCCTCTTTCCAGGATGGTTATTTTGTATCCGGGATTTTTTTCTTTCAGTTTCAGTGCACTCCATAGGCCGACAAAACCACTGCCAACGATGATAATGTTCTGCGGGACAAAAAAACTTTCTTTCTCCCAAAATGATAGCTGTGGCATTTGTAAAAATTGTTAAAAAAGATAAAGGTAGAAACTAAATAACCACATTAAACGTTACAGTCCTAATTTTGTCTTACTAATCAAAATATTATATGAAAAAAATCACTACCATTTTTATTGCATTTACGTTACTCGTGATAACAGGTCATGCGCAGGGGCTTAAAGGCCTTATGAACAAGGTTACTGATAAAGTTACGTCTGGCTCTGGCTCGTCAGGTTTGGGAAAGGGACTAAGCAATGATGATATCATTGCCGGTTTAAAGGAAGCATTGAGGGTGGGTACCGATAGCAGCAGCAAAAAATTGAGTGCGGCAAACGGGTTTTTTGGCGATGCCGCTATAAAAATTTTAATGCCTGAAGAAGCCCAGAAGGTGGAAAAAAACCTGCGTAATTTGGGAATGGGAAGTTTAGTAGATAAAGCCATTCTTTCAATGAACAGGGCAGCCGAAGACGCAGCAAGTGGAGTTGGAAATATTTTCTGGAATTCCATCAAACAAATGAGTGTAACAGACGGATTGCAAATTTTAAAAGGAGGTGATTTTGCCGCTACAGATTACCTCAGAAAAACAACTACCATGGAACTGACTGAAAAATTCAGACCAGTAATTGAAGCCAGCCTGGTAAAGGTTGATGCAACAAAGTATTGGAAAGATGTATTCAGTAATTACAATAAGTTTTCTGCCAATAAAGTAAATCCTGATCTTACAGCATATGTTACTGAAAAGGCATTGAGCGGTTTATTTTTAAACATTAGTCTGCAGGAACAAAAAATACGGAAAGATCCTGCAGCGCAGGTGACTGGTATTTTGAAATCGGTATTTGGAGGAAAGTAAAATAACTGTTTCTTTAGAGTTGAAACAAATTACAAGGGCTGCGATTCGCAGCCTTTTTTATTATCTTAGCCGATATGAAACGAAGCCTCTTATTTTTATGTTTATTTATTTCAGTAAAAATTTTTAGTCAAAAAATAGACTACAATAATATCATTGGTACATCCTGGACTTATATCGGGCAAACTTCATCGGATAGTATCAGCTTTGTATTTACGGATAGCACTCACTATAAATTGTACTATTGGAAAAAAGGGAAAAACTATTATAACGGATCTTTAATGAATTATTCACTTGATACTTCCTATACGCCTACACTTTGGTGTTGGGGTACTTTTACAAATAGTGGTACCGGTAAAAAAGAAGACGGGCAGGCGATGTACTGTTTTCTACGTATTATAGATACAAATACCCTTGAAGCACAATCAACATGGAATGGTAAAAAGCCTAAAAAAGGAAGTTGGAAAAGACACGCGAAGTTTACTTATTTCATGATTAAAACCAGCTAAAATTAGTGATTTGATTGTTGCTGCTATCTTATTCAAAAAATATACATAACAAACGTAATTTATTCTGGCAGCTTAATAGACAAGTCCTAATAAAATACTAGTCAATGCAGCATGCAAATGCAACAAACGGCATTTAATTTTTAACCGATATTTTTGCAGTTAAATAAACCAACATTTGAGCGCTCCCGTTTTTTTTATAACACCACCATTTACGCAGTTAAACACGCCGTATCCTGCAACGGCTTATCTGAAGGGTTTTTTAAATACAAAACACATTCCTTCTTTCCAGGCCGATTTAGGTATTGAAGTAACATTGGCTATTTTTTGTAAACAGGGTTTGACCCGTTTATTCGAATCCATTCCCGGAAAAGAATGGTCGGACAATGCCTGCAGGATAATCGCTTTGCAACAGGATTATATTAATACCATCGATGCTGTAATATTATTCCTGCAGGGTAAAAATCCCACGTTGGCGCATCTGATCGGCAACAGGGATTTTTTGCCCGAGGCCAGTCGCTTCGCTCAACTGGATGATTTAAAGTGGGCCTTTGGAACCATGGGCACCCAGGATAAAGCAAAGCACCTGGCAACCATGTACCTGGAAGATTTATCAGATTTAATAACAGAATGTGTAGATGCGCATTTTGGTTTTAGCCGGTATGCTGAAAAGTTAGGCAGAAGTGCCAACAGTTTTGATGAATTGTACGCTGCACTGCAAAAAGAATATACTTATATTGATGAACTACTGGTAGAAATTCTTCAAAAAAAAATGGATGAAATCAAACCTGGTTTGGTTGCCATTTCAGTTCCGTTTCCCGGCAACCTGTATACATCGCTTCGCTGCGGGCAATTTATAAAAAAGCAATACCCTGGCGTTAAAGTGGCCATGGGCGGTGGTTTTGCAAATACGGAACTTCGTTCGCTCAGTGATGCAAGGGTGTTTGAATTCTATGATTTTATTACATTGGATGATGGAGAAGCCCCGGTTGAAAACCTGTTGTTATACCTTGATGGGAAAGTTACCATTGACAAGCTCAAACGAACTTTTACATTGGTGAACGGCCAGGTAACTTACATTAATAACGCCGCCTGTAGCGATTATAAACAGGGGCAAGTTGGTACGCCGGATTATGGAGACCTGCTGCTGGATAAATACATTTCGGCCATTGAGGTCATCAATCCCATGCATAGTTTATGGAGTGATGGGCGTTGGAACAAGCTTACCATGGCACACGGTTGCTATTGGGGCAAATGTACTTTTTGTGATATTTCACTCGACTACATTAAATTATACGAACCCATTGCGGCTCAGTTACTTTGCGACCGCATGGAAACGATTATTTTACAAACGGGGCAAAACGGTTTTCACTTTGTAGATGAAGCGGCGCCACCGGCCATGATGCGGGCGCTGGCTATAGAAATTATAAAAAGAAAACTAACAGTAAGCTGGTGGACGAATATTCGTTTTGAAAAAAGTTTCACAAGGGATTTATGCCTGCTGCTAAAAGCATCGGGTTGTATTGCTGTATCAGGCGGATTGGAAGTTGCATCCGACCGCTTGCTTGCGCTGATACAAAAAGGCATTACGGTGGCACAGGTGGCAAGGGTAAACAAGCATTTTTCGGAAGCAGGTATCATGGTGCATGCCTACCTGATGTATGGTTTTCCAACACAAACAGCGCAGGAAACAATCGATTCGCTGGAAATGGTAAGACAACTTTTTGAAGCAGGTATCTTGCAATCTGCCTTCTGGCACCAGTTTACTATGACTGCCCATAGCCCCGTTGGACTAGAGCCTGAAAAATATAAAGTAAAAAAACTGAGCGAAGTTACCGGCAGTTTTGCCAATAACGACATTGAACACATTGATCCCACCGGTGCAGATCATCCTGCCTTTAGTTTTGGATTAAAAAAATCGTTGCTTAACTACATGCACGGCGCTTGCTTTGAATATCCCCTGCAAAAATGGTTCGAATTTAAAGTACCTAAAACAAATGTGCCACCAGATTACATTTTACAAGCCCTGGAACAGCAGGAGCATGAGACCGCAAAGCCCGGCGCAAAAATAATTTGGCTGGGCGCAAAGCCAGACGTGAAGCATTTTACCAAATCCAAAAAGGGTAATCATTGGCCGATGGCCGAATTGATTTTTCAAAATAAAAAAGAAACAGTCAGTATTAAAGTAAATGAACAACAGGGCGACTGGTTGGCTGCCATGCTGGAAAAACTGGCTATTCATAACAGTAATGTATCTACGCTGCAACAGGTAAAAGAGAATTATGAAGCAAACGGCCTTGAAGATTTTGAACTTTTTTGGGACAATAAACCCGTGAACAGTTTGTATCGTTTTGGATTATTACAGCTATAAAAAGCAAGTCATGCAAGTGCCAGTGCCTGTCATTTTAAAGCAGCTGCTCAAGCAATACCTGGTAAAACAGCCTATGGTTTTTTAGAAACCTTTTACCATTCCCATTGCTTCTATTGCCATTTTTTGATTCAACTCAAACGTAAGCTCTTTGTGATTGATGGTATCTACAATGGTACCAATGAAGCAAAGCCCGGCAGTAAAAAAATAAAGGATGCCCATTCCAATTTGCCCGGCTACAAATCGCTGAATGCCGGCGAACCCTACAAAGCCAAGCACGCAGCAAATTAAAATGGTCTCCGATCTTTTGCGTTTTGCATTGTACAACGAAATAAAAAGCTGCAGCCTGTCTTCAGAAAGGTCTTTGGTAAAGGCCTTCAAAAAGGCAAGTTCATCAGGTTCAATGGTAGGTATCAATGTAATTAAATTGGCGCTCATGTTAATATCAATTTTGGTTTTAATGATAGTTGTACAATCCGATGGCAAATAATAATGACGGCTACTATCCCAAGCGGGTGATGGTGAAAAGAGGAGCCTAGCTGCAGGTGCAGGGCATCGTGTATAGCGTGGCCTATTCCGCATCCGGGGCATGTGTGAATATTAAGCCTGCTGAAAATACAAAGGGTAGGGGCATTGTTATCCGGCCGCATGCAAAACAGCAATACCAGTGACAGGCACCAAAACAATCGTTCAAAATTTTGACGGAAAAATTGTTGTGCCTGTTTTATTAATATGTAAAATGTATTCATTTAAAAATCTTGTTACAGGCTTTAGCCGCTAAAGTGTAAAGCAAATAAAGAAATGAGGAATGTTTAATAAAAATACTTTTTTAATGCCTGAAATCTTGCTTTTATTTTACGAACGGTGCATGGCTCTTTAAAAAGTATTCTTTTAAATAAAAATCATATCGTACAGTGATTGATATCATTGGGAGCAGGCAATGTATAATGCTATTTTTAAGTCCTAAAACAGTTTATCATGAAAACCATCATAGTTCCTGTAGATTTTTCAACCACGGCAGCGAACGCAGCTGAGTTTGCCGCCAACCTGGCCGCATTTTATGGTGCTGATCTTTTACTGTACAACGCTTACGAAATTCCCGTTGCGTTGAGTGAATATGCCTACCCGGTATTTGATGTGGGCGAAATGCAAAAAGCAGCCATTCACGAGCTGGAGATTCTGAAAGAAAATACAAGGGCAAAGATGCGGGGCACCATCACCATTAATATAAAAGCAGAAATGATCACACTGGAGACAGGGCTACAGACATTGTGCAATGAAATAAAACCCAGTCTTGTTGTAATGGGCTTGTCAGGTAAAAACGCACTTACACGGTTAATTGTAGGCAGCAACACCATTAAGGCAATTCACTATTTAAAATATCCAATATTGGTTGTGCCGCCAAAGGCGGATTTTATTCCCATCAGAAAAATTGGGCTGGCTTGTGATTATAAAAAAGTAGTAGAGACCACACCACTGACGCTGCTGAAAAAAATTGTTACAGACTTTAAGGCTGAGCTACATGTATTGAATGTAGATTTTGAGAACCTGCATTTTGAGCCAGGTATGCTAAAAGAAAGTTTTGTTTTGTCTGAAATGCTAAAGGAACTTAAACCAGAATATCACAGTATCGAATCTGCGGATGTTATCAATGGACTCAATGATTTTGCAGTACAGTCTAATTTAGACTGGATTGTGGTGATACCTAAAAAACACTCAGTGGTACAAAAAATATTCGCCCGAAGTCAGACACAGCAATTGTTGTATCACACCACCATACCAATATTGTGTATTCATGAATAAACAGGATTGCGCTGGTGATTTATAAAGACAATCCATCAAAATTGCCTCGCATAAAAAATGGCCGGTGCCCTCACTGGTCATTTTTATTTTAGGCTTTTGAAATTAGATTTGAATTTAACCATTATATATACTTCCGTTTTTAATAAAATAAATATCAATAAAATTAAAATAACTCACCAAATAATCTATGGTGCAAATTGTTTATCTTAATTCCATTTAAAGGAGTAGAAAGTAATTTATAACACGGGTAAATTACACGCTGCATACAATGCGATCAATCCAGCACCTCATACACATTCATTAAGTGGGCTTTATTTTTAAGGGCAATTTCGCCTACTTTGATGCAGTTAAAAGACTCCTTAATTTTTTCATAGGTCTGGTCACTAATTAGTATTTGGCCCGGTGTAGCAGCAGCCTGCAGGCGTTGTGCTGTGTTGACGGCATCACCAATGACGGTATAATCCAGCCTGCGCAAACTGGCTGATCCGATGTTGCCAGAAATCATTTCACCACTGTTGATACCGATTGAAACCTTTGGTGTAAAGGTAACTTTGTCATTTAGCGACGGTAATTTTTCTATCTGCGTTCTTGCTGCCAGGCATGCGTCAATCGCCCTGTCCAAATGGTATTTGCCCCTAAATACGGCCATAATAGCGTCGCCAATAAATTTATCAATATACCCTTCATTGGCAATTACTTCTTTCACCATCACGTCAAAATATTTATTCAACAATTTAACAACGGTATCGGGCGATTCGGTTTCGCTGATAGAAGTGAAGCTGCAAATATCCATAAAAACAACTGTGGCCTCAATTGTTTCATTGGCGGTGAGTGAAGATTCAAATTCATGACTGCCCATAAAATTCAGCACCGTTTCATCCACGTACATTTTAAGGATATTGTTTTCCTTAATGGCTTTTAGTGTTTCCCTTAGCTGTGTAACATGCTTGATTGTTTTTACAATCGTTAAAGAAAGATCTTCAAAATTGATGGGTTTGGTAATGAAGTCAAAGGCGCCGCGGTTCATAGCCGTGCGGATATTTTCCATATCGCCATAGGCTGACACAATCACGGATTTTATAAGCGGACTGGATTCATTGAGCCTGCTGAGTAATGTCAGGCCATCCATTTCCGGCATATTGATGTCGCTCAATACAATGTCCACATCCGGATGCTGGTGAATTTTATCCAGGGCATCATTGCCATTGGCAGCAAAAATAAACTCATATTGCTGCTCTCTTATCTTCTGCCTGAATTTCTGTTTGATGAGCATTTCCAAATCGGCCTCGTCATCTGCTACCAGTATTTTTGCCATCACGTAATCTGTTTAAATTTTTCTTTTAATAAAGTAAAGTCAACCGGCTTGGTTAAAAAATCATCGGCACCCAGTTGTTTGGCCATATTAAAATTTTCCGCGTCACCGTACGCAGTAATCATCATCACCAGGGGCGGGGGCTTCAGGTATTTTTGTTTGATGTGTCCCAACAATTCCAGTCCACTCATACCGGGCATATTGATATCACTTAAAATTAACACGGCTTCATGCTCGTGCTTGTTTAAATATATCAATGCGTCTTCACCAGAAAATGCAAAAACAAATTCAAGCGATTTGTCTTTTATCTCTTTTCTGAAACGTTGCTCAAACAATGTTTGAATATCCTGTTCGTCGTCAACTACTAGTATTTTCATTGGTTAAATATATATAATTTATGCTGGTAATAATATAGTGAATTCTGTTCCTGTTCCTTCTGATGTGTGAACGGTCAACTGTCCGCCATGGCCCTTGGTAATAATATCATAACTCATACTTAACCCAAGCCCAGTGCCCTGGCCGGTGGGTTTGGTTGTAAAAAATGGCTGAAATATTTTGTCCATAATATTTGCCGGAATGCCGGGGCCGTTATCTCTCACCGTAAGGGAAACCTGGGTACCCTCGTCTTCCGTTGGCGGAATCAATGCTGTGGTAACCCAAACAGTAGGATTTTTATGGCTTGCTGTAACGGTGCCATCCGCTGATGTGGAAGGCTGCGTAGCCGCGTAAAACGCATTGGTAATTAAATTTAAAATTACTCTGCCAATATCCTGCGGAATTACGTTGACAGGAGGAATGTAGCGGTCAAAATCTGTTTTCATCGTGGCATTGAATGATTTGTCTTTTGCCCGCAAACCGTGATAGGCAAGCCTTAAATATTCATCTGCCAGTTTGTTGATATCGGTTGGTTCTTTAATTCCATTGCTGTTGCGGCTGTGCTGCAGCATGCCTTTTACAATTGAATCAGCCCTTTTACCGTGGTGATTTATTTTTTGTTCATTCGCTGCAATATCTGCTGCAATAGCAAGCACTTCTTCTGAATCGCCTTTGGCAATTGCTTCCTTCATTTCTTCAATGAGTTCGGTGTTTACCTCCGAAAAATTATTGATAAAGTTGAGCGGGTTTTGAATTTCGTGCGCAATACCAGCGGTCAGCTCACCCAGCGATGCCAGCTTTTCTGATTGAATCAGTTGGGCCTGGGTGGTCTTTAATTCAGTCAATGCCTCTTCGAGTGTTTCTTTTTGGCTGGTAAGGGCTGCAGTACGTTCTGCCACCTGTATTTCCAGTTCAGCTTTCATGGAGGCCATAAATTTATTTTTCTGCTCTTCTTCGTGTGTTTTTGTTTGCTCTTTTATAAGCGCTTTTCTTTGTTTGTTGTTGATTGCCAGCTGCGCAATCATCCAGACAAAAGCAAAAAAGCTGGCGGCTTCAAATAAGTTATGAATGTTGGTGTACAGCGAAGTGCTGATCAGTTTAACCACATCTCCTATAATATTTACCAAAATCAATGGCAGTACGGCAAACATGGTAGGCCGCTCTGAACTAAATTCATCATTTAAATAAATGATCGCTAAAACGATGCCCACTACTACGTGAGCAAGCCAGCCTGTTAACGGCTTTAAAAAATTAAATGAACTCTGTACTATAAATAGTGCAATGCAAACGAACATAAGACCAAGCAGAATTTTTTCCCATTGGGGTAGCTCCGTTTTTGTCTTGTATTTTTTGCGCAGCCGCAGGATGAGAAAAAATGCAATAATTATCTGTAAATCCATTGGTGTTTTGTTGTGATGAATGCCTCGCAGAAGCTAACTGTTGTTACCGGACGCAGTCGTTTATGCATCTAAATTAAAGAAAATAATGCACCTTTCGCTTATGCAAATGCGTCACATGCAGAACAACTAAAAGGTACAGCCTTTCTTTATACATTTAGTACCGTATTTAATTTATATCAGCAATGCCACTCTTGTTTGTCGTTTTATATAAACCGCTGTCAGCAATCCGGACTGCTTCTTTTTTTTAATTGATTTTAATCACACGATATTAATATATTTATACCGGAATGTGATGATCGGAAATGCATTAAACAATAACTGATATTTTACACTATATGCAGTACGGTGAAATTTTAAATAAGGCGGAAAATTATATCAGCGAATTGTACAGGCTGAATGCCGCTAAAAACCTGTACTATCACAACTATGAGCATGCCATGGAAGTGCTGGGCAATGCTAAGAAAATCGGCGCTCACTACCAGCTGAACGATCAGTTGTTTTTTATTGTTTGTGCAGCGGCTTGTTTTCATGATTCCGGTATACTGGTGCCCGGCGACTTATTGCATGAAGATAAAAGTGCCTCACTCGCGGATGATTTTTTTCAGCAAGCCGGCGTATCGGAGGATGATATCGCTGCTATAAAAAGATGCATACTGGCAACAAAAATGCCGCAACAGCCTCAAACGCTGGAAGAGGAAATTATTTGCGATGCGGATTTATTTAACCTTGGAACAGCTGAGTTTAAAGAAAAAAACAAGCAATTAAAAAAGGAAACGGAAGCAAGAACCAATACAAAAATAGATGGGCTTGCCTGGCGGGCATCCTCCATCAGCCTGCTTGAAAACCACCGGTACCATACAACCTGGTGCCAGGAATTACTCAATGAAACCAAGGCACAAAATCTTGCCTGGTTAAAAGGTAAACAACAGGAAAAATTACTGGAACTGCAACTGGCGGCTGCTGAACCGCTGAATGAGGCTGGCGGTACATCAGAAAACAGCGTGCCTGGAAAAAAGAATAAAGTAAAGGACAAAGATAAACCTGTGAAAGGGATTGAAACCATGTTCAGGATTTCATCTGCCAATAATGTACGGGTGAGTGTAATGGCGGATAATAAGGCCCATATTATGATTACTGTAAACTCAATCATTCTCTCTGTTTTACTGGGATTGGTTTTGAAAAATCCGGATGAAAACCCTCATGTACTGATACCCTCTTTTATTTTACTTGCAGTAAGTGTAACTACCATTATTTACTCCGTACTGGCCACACGGCCGCACATTGGCGATGGGGAATTTACAAAGGAGCAGGTAGAAAAAAAATCGGTCAACCTGTTGTATTTTGGCAGTTTTTACAAGATGAATTTTAAAGAGTATAATGAAGGCATAAAGGCAATGATGGCCGATAGTGAATTTTTATACGGCAGTCTTACAAAAGATATTTTCTGGCAGGGAAAAGTGCTGGGTCGTAAGTATCGCTTATTGCGGATTTCGTACACAATTTTTATGTATGGCCTTATTGCGGCAGTGATTGCATATGCAATATCCGCCATTATTTACAGGTAACAGTACTGCTAATATTAATGTATGCTTAAACCAGTTTTATTATCAGCAAATAGTTTTTTTTGTTTGATGATTGTGTTGGTATGTTCCAATTGTAGCAGCTCTGCACAATACGGAAGCCCGGCGGGGTACGACTTTGCTAATCCTGCTAAAAAAACTTTGACAACCATTTTACACGAAATTTCAGGGATCGCAGTTACGAAAAAAAATGACAGTTCGTTATTGGCCATTGAGGATGAAGATGGAAAAGTGTTTTCTTTTTCAATGAATGATAAAGAACTCCGGCATTCAAAATTTGGTAAAAAGGGCGATTATGAAGATGTCACCATTTTGAAAAATAACTGGGTTGCTGTCCTGCGGAGTGAGGGTTCAATTTTCTTGTTTCACGAAGAGGCTATGCAAAAAGAAAAGATCGACAGTGTGCAGGTTTACGAGCACATTTTGCCTGAAGGCGAATACGAAGGATTGTTTGCAGATGGTGATACGCTTTTCACGTTGTGTAAAAACTGCCCGGGAGATAAACAGAAAAAAGAAGTATCTGTTTACAAATTGGAAATTGCAGCATCAGATTCATTGCATATGCTAAGCTCTTTTAAAATTGATGTATCACCCATCCAGGCAAAGGATGAAGATGGTAAAATTAAGTTTCATCCATCTGGTATTGCAAAGCATCCGGTAACAAATGAATGGTTCATCATTTCATCGGTGAATAAACTATTACTGGTGTTAGATAAGGAGTGGAAAGTTAAAGCTTATTTTAAACTGAATCCGGCACTTTTTAATCAGCCGGAAGGTATCAGCTTTAATAGCAAGGGTGATTTGTATATCAGCAACGAAGGTGGTGAAGGAGTGGCAACTGTATTGTTTTTTAAGTACATGCCAGGCGGTATTGTAAAATAACCATTAATCTTCTTTCAACCCTTTTATCACTACATTACCGGTGCCATTTTTATCACACGGATAACCGAATTCTTTTTTCATTTTGCCAGCGTTATTTATTATGGCGTAAAATTCATCCAGGTATTTAAGGGTGGCTTTTTTATATTTTTCATCCAGCAATGAGCAGTTTGTATAAATGGCGTAGACTTCAGTTTTAATACGGTTATACACTGCAACAGCACTGTCGAATTTTGAAAAATTGTTTATGCAGTACCCGCGGTAACGCCTTTCCCTTACGCTGCTCATTAGTAGTAGTTCTTCCGGGTTTGCGTATGGGGCATTAACAATTCCGGCGTGGTCAAAATCGTATGGAACAGCTATTGGTATGGCGTTGGAGTCGGCCGCAATTAGTTTAACATTCTGCAGGTATTGAACCGACCAATCTGTGTTGCCAACCAGGTATTCAAAAACTGACATCATTAAAAATGATGGGGTGTCAGTATCTTCAGGCTGTAATTTTTTTGTCAGGGCAATGCTGCTATTTCTTTTTGCCATTTGTTTTTCTTCTTCCAGTAAAACAGCATAAAACGGGGGCGCCATTTTTTTGCCTTTACTTTCTATCATATTTATTTTCACCAATCTGGCCCTAAAGCTTTTAGGTGTTACCCGGTTGTATAATTTGTATACCAGCCATTCCCTGATCACATATTCATCGCCCTGGCAGGGCATTACCAGTTTTATTTTATCCTGGTCTTTAAACACAGATAATTTTAATAAATCATTTTGTACAAAATGTATAGATAAAGGCGGATATAAACAATTTTCCTTTAGCTTCCGAAAATGCCCCCGTGTTTTTGCCTGTGCATTCACAATAACTTCTGAGCTGTCAACAGCCCGGTACGCCACATTCATTGGATACAATTGTGGGTCTTCTGCTCTGTCATTTAGCAAATCACGAAGGTTACCAGTGAGCGTAATCTCCAGTACCTGGTCGCTATCAAATAAGCCGGGCGAATCTTTTTTTACGAACGTCGCCGAATTTGCAAACGGCTGGCAGTTGGCGGAAAGAGAAATAAAAAGTAAACAGGCGGCAGCGATGCATGGCAGCAATATTTTCATTTGTATTTATTTGAAAGTTGAAAGTGTTTTGCAAACAGTATAGGAACCTTTCGCAGCCGGCCTCAAATTGCTATATTCAAATCACACCAGTGTGTTTGCCGCTTATATTATTTAAATAAAGCGGCAGCTGTTCCTGAAAGTGTCCAAATTCATCTCATTAAAATAATTAATTGGTCCACCAATTTTAGCGGCCGTAAAAATTCATCCCAATAGATCATTTCCGCCAGCTTAACCAAAGCCAGCAATAATTTTTTAAGGTGGCTGCAAAATCTTTCGCAAGCATATCACGAATGGGAAATGTTTGAAACCCATTGGAATAGCCGTTAGCTTGTTATTATTTGAGTACGCCAAAAGTCAGTAAGGCAACTGCGACAAGATAACTTGCAGAATCCAATCCCATGGCTGTTTTAGTGATAAAACTTTTCCTCCTTATTTTTTTCATGACAACCTATTTTGCTTTTAAAATCGATCGGTTATATCGTTGCCGGATCCCAGCCCGATCTATATTCGCGGGATAAGTATTTATTTGCTTCAGGTACATTGGTAATTTGCAGACTGGCTGCATCATACTTTAAAAGCTTGCCCGTGCGTAAGGCGACCGCATATAAGTTGACGGCCTCCGTTAAATGTTCGGCTTCCATAAAATTGCCCGGGTATTGCTTTCCACTTTTGCATGCCTCCACAAACAGGGGCAGGGCAGAAGATGTTTGTTCAACCTGGCTGCGCTTATCTGATTTTGCATTTGCCACAGCAGCCATTTTATTTCCTGAAATGATTTGCGGATCCTGCACATTGAAACCTGCCAGTATTTTGCCTTTATCGCCAACAAACATCATTCCTTCTGCGGGTAGTTCCTTATCTGCATTTGATAGTTCAGCAGGTATGGGTGGCCGCATACCGCCGTCGTACCAGCAAAGATCTATTGGTGGCCTTGCACCATTGGCGGGATATTTAAACCGCACCGTACTCGCCATCGGAAAAGAAAAATCATTGTGAATTTGTGAAGGAACAACCCCGGTAAAACCCACAGCATGACTAAGATGTGGTTCAATGGTTGTTGGGGATGTTAATTGCAGCGCATTAAAAACAGTCCACAAGCTGTAGTGGCCCATATCGGCCATGGATCCGCCACCGAAATCGTACCACCCGCGAAAAACCATATTGGTATAATTGGGGCTGTAAGGCCGGTCCGCTTCGGGACCAAGCCACAAATTCCAGTCTAACCCATCAGGTATTGAAGGGCTGTCAGTTGGCAGCGTTGGATACTGTGGCCATACCGGCCGGTTCGTCCAATTATGCACTTCAGTAAGTGTACCAATGGCGCCCGCATTGATCCATTCCATTACCTGGTCCATCGACCCGTTTGAATCCCAGGGAACCAGGTGTGTTATCACCTTGGAACTTCGGGCGGTTTCAATAACTTTTTTTCCTTCAACCAGGCGATTGCTCAGCGGCTTATGAACAATTACATGTTTGCCCTTTTTCATTGCAGCAATGGAAATAATACCATGCAAATGATCGGGCGTCATAATCTTAACGGCATTTAAATCCTTTTCCTTATCCAGCAGTTCCCGTACATCCGCATAGGCATTACAGCCTTTATATTTTAATTCCGGATGAATGTTAGCATAAAAACTATCCACGATAGTCTTTCCATTTTCTCTTCCGCCCGGAATAATATTATCTCCGCCGGATGTCCAGCCCGGATTGTTTATGGCCGTACGAATTTCATTTCTTAGCCAGTCTGTTGCCCAGTCCCGGTAACCTATGGCATTTTTATTTGGGTCGCAAATAGCGGTAACTCTAAATTGAGGATTGGCCAGCAGGGGCAACAATTCCCGGATGCCCTGTGTTCCCATTCCTATGTATGCGAGGGTAATTTTATCACTCGGCGCTACATGGTTTTTACCACCCAGCACATGAGCCGGAACAATAGTAAAAGCAAGTGCTCCGGCACCCATCATTTTTACAAATTTGCGGCGGTTGATCGGAGAGTTAGTAACAAGCGGTTGAGCGCAGTGGTCATTTTGAGCAATCGACAATGAACTGTGTTGAGGAAGGCGTTCTTTCATTTGGCAATTTTTTTTGAGATGGAAGCTGTTTTAAAGTTACCGTATTTATTACAAAAAAGAAATCAGTCATTTTTAAAGCGTTGAATTAAAGAAACAAAAAAACTACGCCGGTAACTCAATAGTAAAAATGGTCGATTCGCCCTCCCTTGTTTCCACTTTTATTTCGCCGCCATGCGCTTTGATGATGTCATAACTTAAGCTCAAACCCAGGCCAGTACCTTGCCCTGTTGGTTTGGTTGTGAAGAATGGTTGAAATATTTTATCTACTATTTTTTGCGGTATGCCGTTGCCATTGTCTTTAACACTAATGAAAATTTTATCGCTAACTTTCTTTGTACCTACTGAAACAGTTGGCTCGTAACTACCATTTTGCTGTTTCCTTTTTTCATTTACCGCATAAAAAGCATTGTTGATCAAATTCAAAATAACCCTTCCAATATCCTGCGGAATGATATTTATTTTTCCGATACTTTCATCGAAGTCGGTTTTAAGTGTTGCATTAAAGCTTTTGTCTTTAGCCCTTAATCCCTGGTAGGCTAACCTTAAATATTCGTCAGCCAATTTATTTATGTCGGTTGGTTCTTTTATTGAACTGCCGCTTCGGCTGTGTTGCAACATGCCTTTTACAATAGCATCGGCACGCTTGCCGTGATGGTTGATTTTTTGCTCGTTTTCTTTAATGTCATTCAGAATAAGTTTTACTTCATCAATATTTCCGTTATCTATTTCCTGTTTTGCCTCATCAATTAATTC
Organism: Chitinophagales bacterium; assembly: GCA_038210625.1. Taxonomy (GTDB): domain Bacteria; phylum Bacteroidota; class Bacteroidia; order Chitinophagales; family Chitinophagaceae; genus Ferruginibacter. Next base: position 31,938 of record JBBQWL010000039.1, read on the forward strand.
GGCATTTACCTCACTAAAATTATTGACGAAGTTTAAAGGGTTTTGAATTTCATGTGCAATGCCTGCGGTGAGTTCACCAAGGCTGGCCATTTTTTCGGATTGTATGAGTTGGGATTGAGTAGATTTTAATTCTGACAAAGTTGTTTCTACTTTTTGTTTTTGCTGCTGCAATGCAATGTTTGCTTTTTGCTTTTGTTTATTATTACGAAACTGTATCATTGCAACTACAATAACGGCTAATACAACAATACCTAATGCAGCAATGGCAAAGTATTGCTGGTTCTTTATGCGTTTGCCATCTGCATCTTTTTTGTCCTGCTCTGCCCGGGCAACTGCATCTTTTTTATCGAAGTCATATTGCATTTTTGTTTCAGTAATTTTTTTAGTGTTCTCTTCATTTAGCATACTATCACGATATAAATAAAAATTATTTTGATTATTATATGCTTCTTTATAGTTGTTAAGAAGAACATTTAAATGAGAAAGAGAGAAATAGCAATTAGCAAGCACTGTCTTATAGTTAGGTTGCTTCGCACTTTCTAATGCTTTTTCATAATTCATTTTACTTTCTAAAATATATTTATTCCTGAGTGTTCCCGATTCTCTATTGCCGATGTCCATATAATACCTGCCGAGCTGAATATAAGTCGTAGTATGAGTTATGCCTCCTTCTTCTTCCAAACTAAATCTTGAATTGAATAATGCTAATGCTTCTTTAAATTTATTATCGGCTTCTATTTTCTGGCCTGAGGCATCTGCCTTTTCTGCCTGGCTTAAATAAACAGCACCAATCAAACCTTCCGTCCACGGTATTCCAAAATCAGGACCTTTTTTACCTATTTGTTTATAAATTCCCAATGCAATTAAATAATTTTGGATTGCTTCTGGTTCTTTATGTGCATTTAAATAAATGCCGCCTATAACATTATAGGTATATGCGGCCCCCAATGAATCTTTTATTTCCTTGTATATTTTTAACGCATTTGTAGATTGTGCCAGTGCTTCCGCGGTTTCACCGAGATTTGAATATATCATTCCAAGCAACTTGTAACAATTAGCAATACTTATTTTTTGCCCGGATTTTTCGTATTGTTTTAAGGCAATAAGAATATTTTTTATTGCCTCAGGCATATTTTGCTGTAAATAAAAGTATGCACCCCCAATTCTGTAATAACTGTCCGCAATATCCTGTTCACTTTGTAATTCTTTGAAGATGTTCAAAGCGGTATTCAAATTTTTTAATGCTTCTTCAAACTCTTGAACAGAACTGCCAAGGTTTTTATAAGCTATCCCTTCACCTCTTTTAAAATTCAGGGTTTTGGCTAATGTTAATGACTTATTTGCGTATTGTAACGAATTAGCATAGTCAGATTTATTTATTAGTAAAGATGCTAGCTCGTTAAGCGAATTCACCTTATTCGTATCCTCTTTCTCCGTCAATAAAACTTTCTTTAAAGAATCATTGTAGAGTGAATCACTTTGTGCAATTGTTTCAAAGGAAAAAATAATAAACAATGCATACAGACCTAGCTTGAAAAAGAGTATTTTCATTATGCAGTTATTGGTAATTGAATAATAAACGTTGTTCCTACATCTACCTTGCTTTCCACTTTTATATCTCCGCCATGTCCTTTAATAATATCATAACTCAAACTCAACCCCAAACCTGTTCCTTGCCCCGTTGGTTTGGTAGTAAAGAAGGGTTGAAATATTTTATCAACTATTTTTTCAGGGATGCCGTTGCCGTTGTCACTTACTTTTATCTCTACCTTATCGCCTGTCTTTTTTGTGGTAACAGAAACGGTGGGCTCGTACAGGGTTGCCAAGTTTTCAAAAGATGGCAACTCTTTGGATGCAATCTCTTTTTGTTTTTGCTGAACAGTATAAAAAGCATTGTTGTATAAATTCAACAACACTCTTCCAATATTCTGCGGAATGATATTTACTTTTTCAACAGACGAATCAAAGTCTGTGTTGATAGTTGCATTGAAGGTTTTGTCTTTTGCCCGAAGCCCATGGTAGGAGAGGCGCAGGTATTCGTCTGCCAGTGCATTGATATCTGCTGGTTCTTTTAATGCACTGCTGCTTCGGCTGTGTTGTAACATATTTTTTACAATGGCATCGGCCCGCTTGCCATGGTGGTTTATTTTTTCTTCATTCTTTATCACATCATTTATTAGTTCATCTTCTGCCTGTTCATCCCGTTCTGCCTTCTGCTTTAAGCGTTCTGCTTTCAGCTCTTCCAGCATTTCTTTGTTTATTTCGCTGAAATTATTCACAAAGTTTAACGGGTTCTGTATTTCATGTGCAATGCCTGCGGTGAGTTCACCAAGGCTGGCCATTTTTTCTGACTGGATAAGTTGTGCCTGTGCAGATTTTAAATTAGATAGTGAGGTTTCCAGTTTTTCCTTTTGCTCCCTGATCTCAGCATTCAGGTCATTCAGTTCTTTATTGCGAATCCGCATGTTATCAGTCTCTTTCTTTGCTTCCTCTGCCTTGTGAGAGATTTCAAGGTTCTGGATTTTTTGATCAACACTGTTTTTATGAAGCTCTTTTTCCAATTCATTGTGCAGTTCAAGCTGTTCAATTGCTTCTTTAAATTTTCCTGCCTGCCGGTAATATCCATACAATGCAAAACGGGTCTTGCTTAACAAGTCAATCCCTTTTATTTCTTCCGAAATATTTAGGGCACTGCTATACCAGTTGAATATTTTGTCGCTGTGTTCCGGTTGTTCTTTGTGCAGAGATGCAAGGAACAGGAGAATTTCAGTTTCACCTCTTTTATCGCCTATTTGTCTTCTTATTTGCAAACTGTCATTCGAGAATTTCGTTGCCAGCAAGGCATTGTCTGCCTGCTTATAAATTTCTGCAAGGTGCTGCATGGCATTGGCCTGGTTTCTTTTATCGCCGGTATTTTCACTTATCACAAGACTTCGGGTACAGTAATTAATAGCCAGGTGATAATCTTTAAGTTTAAAATAAGTGAAGCCTATATTGTCGAGACTGCCGGCTTCTCCCAGTTTGTCCTGAGATTCCTGTCGCAGCATTAATCCTTCCTGGTAATATGCCAGCGCCTGAGTATAATCTTCATTTTCAAAATAAATAGAGCCTATAATATTTATTGGATAAGACTGGAAAAGCCTGTTGTTTATTTCCCGGAAAAGAGACAGACTTTTATATAACCAATCCAGTGCTTTTTCAAAATTTCCTAGATACTTATAGGTTACGCCAACCTGGTAGTAGTCAGTACCGGCATTTTCCTCAAATGCAGTTTGCTCACTCAGTTCCACCGCTTTAAAAAACAGCTCCAGCGCATTGCCAAAATCACCCCAGTTACGCTGGATAATAGCCAGGTAGCCATACACTACAGCCTTTCCTTTCAAATCGGCGAGCGATTCAAACAGTGTCAATGCTTCCTGCAACACCGGAAGGGCCTCATCATTTTTTGCAACACGGATATAAGAAAAACCTAAGCACTTTAGGCCATGGGCCAAACCTGATTTATAATTGATAATCCTCGAAAGTTGGACAGACTCCCTGCTGAGCTCTAAAGATTTCAAAGAATCAAATACTCTTACGTCCCATGCCTGCGTGTTAAGCTGGTCTATTTTATCCTGTAAAACCTGCATGTTGGGTTCGCTGAACATTAAAGTACATTGAAGTTATTCCTTTCAGGAAAGATCGGTTAAAAACCATGCATCACTGGTTGTCAGTTTTTGATCGTCACAAAGTTTGATTAATGAAAACAACTGAAGTTTGTACCCGGTTAAAAATTTTATACTGGTAGCAATGATGGCTTCTCCCATTGCTGCTTTACCACCCCAGGGATAAGTTACTTCTTTATTCATTAAATCATCTTCACTAATTTCATTAAAAAGATTTGTTATTGTTATCATTTGCTCGTCCATCGCAGCCGGAAACCCTTCGTAGGTCATCGCCTTGCTTGCTTTATCGATTGTACCAAAAAAAGTATTAAAATCTGTACTTTCTTTCAACCAATAAACCGGCATAGCACTTCCCACAATACTCAGATACCGCAATAATTCTACAATACTTCTTAGTCCTTCTTTAGGCCTGAAATCCATTTTGTCAGGAGGGATCTTTGTATATAGTCTGCGGCAAATGTTGATTTCTTTTTCAATATTACTCAGCAAATGTTGTTTGTACATGTTTTATGGTTTAATGATTAAGAATAATTTCACTATTGCTCGGTTAATTCATAATAAATATTGCCCCTTATATTCCCTTTGTCTATACTTTTATTTCTCCGCTATATGCTTTTATATCATAGCTTAAACAAATCCCTCTTCCTGGTTTGCCAGGCTTGTCGGTTTAGTTCGTCTGCTTTTTCCTGCATTATATATTTTTTATCATTCAATTTTTATCAGGTCCTGTATGAGGCTATTCCATAAAATTTCAATTGAATTTTATGTTGTGATGTCATCCCTCAAAACTGCAATGCTTATTCGCATTCATAAACGGACGACTGGTAAACCGAAAAAGTATTCTAAAAATCCTGGGGAATAATGAGAGGCAGCGGTGGTTATATCGTAGTTGGATTTAACTTTGAAAGATTTGACAAAGGTAGAAAAAAGCCACTTTTATTTATCGTGCATTTCTTCTACCCCCAGCCAGTTAGAGGGTGCGCCATTATTTTTAAAACCAATGGCATTTTCAAGAAAAAACCTGGCGGTAAAATCTTCGGGGTGAATGGTTACTATCTCTTCAAAATATTTTACTGCCTCCTCAAAAGCACGACCAATATAATTGTCCATTCCTTTATCAAACAGTTGTAAGGTAGCCATCTTTTTTTCATAATCCTGCGGAATATCTCCACAAAAACACTCATAAATACTGGTGGTAGCCATCTTACCTTTTAACTGTACCATGCCCAAATGCCGGCACTGAAAATCATCCCCGTTATCAACCGCATTGAACGTGGCTCCACTGATGATAATTTTGCCTTTAAAATATTTGGTAAGGCTTTCCAGCCGGGAGGCGGTATTTACTGTATCGGAAATAGTGGTTGCATCCATCCTGTTGGCATCGCCGGTAATACCCATAATCAGTGGGCCGGTATGCATGCCCACACCGATTTTTATGGGCAGTTGATTGCCCGCAATCCGTTCCTTGTTAAACTCCTGCACATCTTTTTGCATGGCGATAGCAGCCGACAATGCATCTTCTGCCTTGCCCGGAAAAATAGCCATGATAGCATCGCCGAGGTATTGGTTTATAAAACCATTGTGTTGCTGAATGATGGGTCCCATTCTTTCATTAAACGAACACACAAACCTGAAATTTTCGTTGGGTGTCATTTGTTCCGATAGGGTAGTGTACTCTCTTATATCAGAAAATAATACCGTTACAATTTTCTCTACCTGGTCGCCCAGGTTTACATCGGTAATTAAATCATGCCCCAGCGACTTTATAAATTCATGTGGTACAAATTTATTGGTAGCCTTGTATATAAAACGCATCGCGGCTTCTCTTTCATTGGCTTCCTGAATACTTTTTTCGTACAGCAAAGCGCTTTCAATGGCCGATGATGCCTGCAGGGCAAGCGTTGTAAGCAACTTTAAATTGCCGGCTGAATATTGATCTGCATTGTTACCGGATAATATTACCACGCCCATGATGCGCTGGTTTACTTTTAGTGCGGAGTAGATTACTGATTGTACCTCCGGTAAAATAATGCCTGCTTCTTTTAGTAAAGAGATGTCTGTAATTATTTCTGAGTGGCCGTTAAAAATTATTTTAAGCAACAACGACAGTTCCGTATTAATTTTTTCTTCACTAAAAAACAGGTCGCCGGTAAATGCCATTACTTTTAACCGCTTTGCATTTTCATCCCATAAAATTACCGCCCCATCATCCGATTTAATAACGCGGCTTGCTTCTGCCAATGTTATTTTAGCAATCTCCGGCGCCCCGATTGCCTGTGCCAGTTTATCAGAAAAATTAAACATCATGTTTACTTCCTGGTACAGGTTTAACACCTCGCTTCCTAATTTTTTTTTCTCTGCTTCCTTGGTTGATAATACGGTGAGCAGGTTTGCAACGAGGGCGGTTTTTTCATCACCTTTTACCCGGCCCCAAATTTCATTTTCCGCAATTACTGCCTGTTCGTATGCCGGCGTTATGGCAGCATTGCCCAATAGTACTTTCCCATTTTCATCTTCAATAAAAACAGCGGCATTCAATTGTTCAATAAAGGCTGCTACCAGCGCTGTAGCATCATTTTTTTTACCAATTATATTTTTAAGACTTTGCTTTGCCATTTTTTTTAGCCTATCGAAACTGTATGTTCACAAAAAAAATTACTTACAAACCCAGTACCTGCCTGGCTTTCGCCAAAATCGCTTCGGGGTCGAATGGCTTGGTCATGTACACATCGGCGCCTACTTCCTGTCCACGCTGGCGATCCATTTCCTGGCCTTTTGCGGTGAGCAGAACTATGAATACTTTATCCAGTCCCCATTCTTTTTTTACCCGGCGGCAAACTTCCATGCCATTCATCTTCGGCATCATCACATCCAAAAAAACCAGTTGCGGATTTTCTGCCTGGATAATTTCAAGTGCTTCTTCTCCATTTTCCGCGGTAAAAAAATGAACGTCTTCATCTTCCAGTTCTTCCAGGGTTTGTTCAAGCAGCATCCTGATATGCGGTTCATCGTCTACAATTAATAATTTAAGTTCCATGCAATTGAAATTACTTTTTAAGATTACTGATAAATAAAGAACAATACATTTTCCAGCCCTTTTTCAAAGCGAAGGGTCTGCACAATTTCACTTTTGTCGGTGAGAAGGGAATTTAAAATGATGATGTCCGGTTGATTGGCAATGGCCGTTTCTACGAGTTCTTTTCCGTCTGATTCTACCACGCTGTATCCCTTTGCCTGCAACACATCTGTAAGCGCCCGAATGGCAATACTGTCTTCATCTACCACCATCACTTTTTTCTTTGACTTGCCTTGTTCCAGCAACGTACCTACTTCTGTAAACAACTGTGCGGTGTCAATCGGCTTGGTTAAATAGCGGTCAACTCCAATGCGGAAACCCCTGGCCTTATCCTGTACAATCGATAATACTATGATAGGAATATCCATTGTTTGCGGATCGTTTTTAAGTATGGCCGCCACATCAAATCCATTGAGCTCCGGCATCATCACATCCAGTATCACAAGGTCGGGTTTGTTTTTACGAATGCATTCCAGTGCTTCTTTTCCATTGGCGGCCTCTTCCGTTAAATAGCCGGCTTCGTTCAATTCCTGTCTCAATAATGATCGGATAGATTGTTCATCATCTACGATCAATATGGTAGCATTTTTTCCTTTCGATTTCAATTCAGAAAAGATCATTTGCTCCCGCAATTGTTTCACCAGTTCGTTCAGCAGTATCGGCTTTTCTTTTACCATTTCAGCTGCAACGATGGGCAATGCAAAAGAAAAAGTGCTGCCTTTTCCCACTTCACTTTCCAGCCAGATGCGGCCTCCATGGTGCTCTACAATTTCTTTACAGATAGGAAGGCCAAGGCCTGTGCCCTTGGGTTTGTCAGTAAGCGTATCGCCACCTACCTGTTTAAATTGTTCAAACACAGCTCCAAAATCTTCCGGTGCAATGCCAATACCCGTATCACTAATACTTACTATCACTTCTTCCTTTTCTTTGCGTACCCGGCAGGTAATAGAGCCGGTATCGGTAAATTTCACAGAGTTTGAAATCAGGTTAATTACAACCTGTATCAGTTTATCATGATCGCCTGTAATCTCCGGCAAATCAGTTTCAATATCCCTGATGAGTTGCAGATTTTTTTGATCGAACAAAGAAGTGGTAGCAGCAATTGCCCGCTCTGCAACTTCCGCCATGGCAACGTTTTCCTGGCTCCATTCCATCTTGCCGGCTTCAATTTTTGCAAGGTCAAGTACATCGTTTATTAAATGGGTAAGCCGCTCACCTTCGGAAATAACTACCTGCAGATTTTCAGAAATCTGGTTGATGGTTTTTTCTGTTTTTGCATCAGACTTATCAACAACAGGAAATATTTTTTCTTCCAGTCTTTTGCGGATAATTTTTGCAAAGCCCAATACAGATGTAAGCGGTGTTCTTAATTCGTGACTTACCGTTGAAAGAAAAGCACTCTTTGCTTCGTTGGCTTTTTCCGCTGCTTTACCAGCATATTCCGCCAGTTGTTTTGCCTGGGTAACTTCTTCAAACAATTGTGCCTTGTTAAGGGCAACGCCTACTGATGCCGCAATGGTTGATAACAGGCGTTCATTGTCTTCATTAAAATGATTTTCAGCCTCTGTGCTTTGCACACTCAGCACGCCGATTATTTCATCGCCGTTGGTAATGGGTACACCCAGGTAAGATGCAGCCGGAAGGCCCATACGATTGACACCCAGTTCAACAGTGGTTGCACCAACATCTTTGTTGATGAGTAGGGGCTTGCCTGTTTTTAATATTTTTGAAGTCAATCCTTCACCCAGTTTTTGCGGTGGCATTGTATCGCCATATTGGTAAGGAAAATGAATGAGTTTTGTTTTTTTATTGAGCAGGGCCAGGTACACAATATTGGCTTTAAAAAGATCTTTCATCTGGTCGCCTACCAATTGTATTATCTCATCTAAATTTAAATGCGATGCCAATGCCTGGCTAATATTGTTAACGGTACTGAGTTCATTGGCCCGTTGTTTCGATTCATCCAGCAGGCGGCTTGTTTCATCAAACAGCCTTGCATTTTCCAACGCTACACCCATGCTATTGGTAAGCGTGGTCAGCAATTTTACATCGCCTTCACTAAAGGCATGTTCCTTGTCTACATTTTGAAGACTTACTGACCCCCTGATTACATCACCCACAATCATTGGTACAAACACTGCCGATTTTGGTGCCTGCCCCATACTAACGCCGGTACCGCCAAATTGCATGGCAGTGGCTACATAGTTTTCGTTGATCAATATTGGTTTGTGGTTGGCAATCAGCTGGCGGTTGGCCCATATCAACGGTCGTGGGTCGCTGTATTGACGTTGACCTTTTTCTATTGCATACTGCCAGGTTTCCAGGCCTGCTTCTTTGTCGAAAGTCCTTATCATCACCGTTTGTGTATCGAATAACTCACAAAGCTTTTCGCCCACCAGTTGGTAAATACCTTTCGACTGAAACTCTTTTACCAGGCCTTCCTGAACACTATTTATTACGGCCAGTTCACCGGTGCGTTGTTCTGTTTCTTTTAGCAAACGATTTGTTTCATCGAAGAGCCTTGCATTTTCAAGTGCTACGCTCATGCTGTTGGCCAGTGTTTCCAGCAGGCGGATATCCGCTTCATTAAAGGCGTGTTCTTTTTCTATGTTCTGAATACTTACATAACCTTTGATGTTATTACCACTCAGCAGCGGAATAAACAACAATGATTTTGGCATTCGTGTATCGCCTATGGCGGTAATTTCGTGTTCGTCTGTTGCTTCCTTTTCTGATGCTATGTAAATGGTTTGTTTTTTATCAATTAGTTTTTGACGAAGGTTGCTAATGGGTCTTGATTCAAACTCATATTTTTCTCCGTTCTCAAAAACGTAGTTGAAATGTTCTATTTTATTTTCAAGATCAAAACTGCCAATGATTACGGCATGCGTATTAAAAAGCTGCCGCACCCTTTCGCCCACCAGGTTGTAAATGCCCTGCACATCCATTTCTCTTACCAGCCCTTCCTGTACATTGTTGATCACCGATAATTCCTCCGCACGCTGGCTCAATTCGTGTGTTCTTTCTGTAACCACCTTCTCAAGCTCACGGTGTTTTTCCTGCAACTTTTTTGTTCGGGAACGAACAATTAAGTAGATAACGCTGACTGCAATGAGAGCGTACAACAGGTAAGCCCACCAACTACGATACCAGGGAGGAAGTATGGTGAATGAATAAGTTATTTCAGGGCTTTCGGCCTGGTATATATTTTTTGCCTTTACATGGAAAGTATAATTGCCAGCCTGCAGATTGCCAAACTCACGGCTGCTCTGCTTATTCCAATCACTCCAGTTTTTATCATGCCCTTCCAGGTAGGTTGAAAAAACGGTTTCATTTTCTTTTTTAAAGAATGGGGCGGCAAAATTGAAACGGATAGAATTCCATTGGTGAGAAAATTCGCTTTTTTCAGTGGGTGCAGCAAACCCGGAATAATAAACAGAATCTTCGTTTAAGGTGATTCCCCGAAGCACCGTTTTAAAGGAACCTCCCGATGCTTCCGTAAGATCTCCATCGTAGCGGATAATTCCCTCCCGGCCGGAAAACCACACTACTGATTTACCGTTTTTATCTACGGTGGGTGTAATACCCCATACCGGGTAATCTTTGCCAAGCTCTCTAAAAGGCGCATTGATAATTTTATTACTGCCGTCACTGGTGGGGATCTTTACAAAAACCCCTGAGCCAAAGTTGGCCCAAATTCTTCCCCAGGCATCTTTCGGACTTGTAGCTGTTCCATCCGCATCTTCTACTATAAATGATTTAAAAAATGCAGTGTTATCAAAAACAAAACGTTTTTGCTTTTCATCAAAGAAAAAAACAGAATCTTTTTGCGAAGCAAAGTAGGTGGTATCACCAAAGTCGGATATAAATACCGGTTTCAGTGGCAGACCTTGTTTATAATTGAATACTTCAATAGCAGCATCGGTCAGCGATAATTTGCCATCTTTTTTTGCCGGCGTTACCAATTTTAATTCACCTGTTGTATCACCTAAAATCCACAGACCGCCACCCTTTGTTTCACTAAAGGAACCAAAACTGGTATTCATGCCTTCACCAATGGATTCTACGGCATAGGTGTCCGTTGCAGGATTATACCGCACGATAGCTACCCCGGTTCTCAGGCCGCAGTAGATTACGTTGGTATCAACTTTTGATCTCATTAAGCCACCCACGTGAAAATCATAATTCACTCCGGCAATCACAGGAACTACTTTAGCCCCGCTTATTTTTAATAAGCCCTTTTCTGCACCGGCTACCAACAAGTCTTTTCCGTTTTGTATAAAATTGCCTACTTGCCCGCTTGTTCCATCCACTTTTTCAAAGTGGTTGAGCGATTGATTTAGAACATAAATACCATTGTTGGTACCAGCATAAATGTTATCCTTATCATTGCCCACCGAAAAAACCGTTTTGGCCGGCAGTCCAAAACTCTCATTAAAATAAGTTAATGAGGAGCGGAGGTCGAATTTTGCAATACCATTGAATAGGGGCATCCACAAAATGCCATGACTATCTTCAAAAACCTGGTCTACTGAGTTATCCTGCAGGCCAACTGACTTATCAATTCTTTGTACCAGTTTTCCCTGCTTATCAATAATCACCATGCCATCGTTAAAAGTATTGATGGCAAACAGGCCGTTGCTCAACACCAGGCCGCCATATAAACTGGTATTGGAAATATAAGGGTCTGCCTCGGTTTTAAATGGTGTAAAATCTTTGCCATCGTATAAAAACAAACCCTGCGTACGGGTGCCGATTAATATCCTGTCTTTATCATAAGCAAGCGTAGCATATATACGTTCCTGCTTAAATTTTTCGCCGTTGGGCACTACATAAAAACTGTCATTTTTTAATACACACAAACCACGGTTCCATATGCGACAGTAATATTGATTGTTGACGACTGCCCCAACGTGAAAGCCTTCTTTGCTTTCAATTACTTTGAATGATGTATAATCCCAGATGAAGAGTTTGTTGTTGGTTCTAAAATAAATATTGCCATTGACTGACACGGTTTCCCACACTTCTTTAAAAACCCTGTATTGTTCCGGCAGTTTATTTTTTAGTGAGATGAATTCCGGTTTTCCGTTTTTACCCGCTGTTACATACCCAAGATCTCCGCTGGTACCCACATATATTTTTCCGTCCTTTCCTTTCGTGAGGCTTCGTGTTTCAGCACGGCCGGTGGGTTTCACCAGTTCCCAATGCTGTCCGTCAAAAACAAGTATGCCTGTACTGTTGGCAAAATACATTACGCCCTTATCATCTTCGGCGGCCCACCAGTTAACGCCATCGGCATTAAAATCCTGGTAACGGTAATTGGTAATAAAGGGAAGTCCTTTTTTTGTATCAGTTTGCGATTGACCGGCGAGCGGCTTTATTAGCAGGGCATAGCAAATGACTACGGTCATTATTGGATAAAACACAAGCCGGGAGGTACCGTACAGTTTTTGTTGCATGTTAATTTTGATTGATAAAAACAAGTGATAGTTTCATAGAAAAGGGATCCAGAAAAACTTACTTTCATTAGTACCAACCACCAACTGCACAGCATTGAATATTCTCTAAATTTAATTAAATAATTGAAACCATGTAAAATTTATAAAAAAATAAATGAGATAATTTTTTGAAAACCAGCTACCTATTAGGTAAACCTTTATGGTATACCGGTTAACTGGTGCCTGATTCATTTGTGATCATACTGGCAGTGTGATGGTAAATTCGGTGCCGCCGCCTTCCCTGATATTCACTGTTATTTCCCCAAAGTGTGCTTTAATAATATCGTAGCTTAAACTTAAACCAAGCCCTGTTCCTTGCCCCGTTGGTTTGGTAGTGAAGAAGGGTTGAAAAATTTTATCAACTATATTTTTGGGAATACCATTACCGTTGTCACTTACTTTAATTTCAACCTTGTCCCGTCCGACTGTGTCATCCGGGCGGGCATTTATTTTTTTTGTTTCGATTGAAACCAATGGCTTGTAATCTTCACCGGCAGTTTTCTTTTTTTCATTGATTGCATAAAAGGCATTGTTGTACAAGTTTAGTAACACTCTTCCAATATCCTGCGGAACGATATTTATCTTACCGATGGTATCGTCAAAATCTGTTTTAAAATCTGCATTAAATGTTTTGTCTTTTGCACGAAGGCCATGGTAGGAGAGACGCAAGTACTCATCGCACAAAGCATTGATATCCGTTGGCTCTTTTTGGCCTGCGCTTGTTCTCGAATGTTGCAGCATTCCTTTTACGATGGCGTCGGCACGTTTGCCATGGTGATTTATTTTTTCTTCGTTGTTGATGACATCATTGATTATTTCCTCCTGCAATTGGTCATCTCTTTCTGCTGTTGGCTTTAAGCGTTCAGCTTTCAGCTCTTCCAGCATTTCTTTATTTACATCAGAAAAATTATTCACAAAGTTTAAAGGGTTTTGTATCTCATGGGCAATACCGGCGGTGAGTTCTCCAAGGCTTGCCATTTTTTCTGATTGGATGAGTTGGGCTTGTGTGGATTTCAACTCAACCAACGACTGTTCTACATTTTCTTTCTGTGTTGCGATTTCTTCTTTTTGTTGTTGCAATAACTCATTTGCCTTTTTGCGATTGCGGTTATTTCTGTATAGTAAAAATGCAATTGCCATAAAAACAGCTATACCTGCAAGCATGGTATAAGTCTTGATTTTATTTTGCGTTTGAATTTTTTCAGCTTCTAAGTTTTTCAGGCGCATTTGCTCATCAAAACCCACATTTTGATAAGCAAGCAGATTTTTTCTTTCTACATTATTCAAGCTATCATGTAATGCAGTGGCTAATTGTAGATATGCAAAAGCACTGTCAGTTTTTTTTTGCTCGACATACGCAGATGAAATTGAAGAATATGCATTTGCGATTCCCATTTGATCGTTAAAAAGTTTATACGTTTCCAGTGCAATATTTGCGTACAGCAGGCAGGAGTCTGGTTTAGCAATCGTTTTATATAAACTGCTTAGTGAAAGAGAAAGGACTCCGACTGCGGCTCGATTATTTTGTTCCTGCATTAATTTCAAGCCTTTTTGCAAGGCTTCTTTTGAAAGATTAAAATTTCCCTTTTTCTGATAAATTCTTCCAAGTGTGTTAAAAACCCACCCAACCAAGGTCTTATTTGCAGATTTTGAATAAAAGCTTAATGCCCGTTGTTCAAAATAAAGTGCTGAGTCTAATTTGTTAAGTTTAGAAAAATATACATCTCCCAGTCTAAAATTTGCTAGCAAATTCAAATCTGCATCATGAACAAATTCGGCAAGGCGTTTTGTCTGGAGTAAATTCGAAATTTGCTTTTCCGTATCGCCGGTATTACTATACAGTCGCGCCAAATTGAAATGAGTATAGCCTAAGCTGTTAAGTCTTTGCGTGTGCGGAGTCTTGCCCACCAGCAAATTCCAGCTATTTTTCTCACTTGCCGGATCGGCTGTGATTTTTAAAGCTTGTAATAATATTTGGAGCGCCTGTGGATAATTGGTCGACGCTAGCATATTTCCCTGGTGGTGTAGGACCCCTGCCTCGTATAGCTTTAACTTCAATTTGCGGGCAATAGACAAACTCTTAGCCAGGTAAAAATTGGAACTATCAGTGTTTATTAGTTGATAATAGTATCCGAGTTGACCGTAAGCATCCATACGGATAGTATCATTGGCTGCGTTTTGCAAAGCCAAGTGCAGGCTGTCTAATTTACCTTGTTGTGGTTGCGCCTCAACAAATACAGGCAACAACAAAAGCAAGAATAGTATAAGTTGTTTCATGAATTTATTTAGTCTCATGTATTTGAACTATGAATGTTGTTCCTTCACCTTCTATCGTTTCTACTTTTATCTTTCCGCCATGCGCTGTCACAATATCATAACTTAAACTCAAACCCAATCCTGTTCCCTGGCCGGTTGGTTTGGTGGTAAAGAAGGGTTGAAAAATTTTCTCAACAATTCTTTGAGGAATGCCGTTGCCGTTATCACTTACTTTAATTTCAATCTTGTCCCGTCCGACTGTGTTATCCGGGCGAGTATTTATTTTTTTTGTTTCAATTGAAACCAATGGCTTGTAATATTCACCGGCAGTTTTCTTTTTTTCATTGATTGCATAAAAGGCGTTGTTGTACAAATTCAATAACACTCTTCCAATCTCCTGCGGAACGATATTTATCTTCCCAATACTTTCATCAAAATCTGTTTTAAAATCGGCACTAAAATTTTTGTCTTTTGCACGTAAGCCATGATAACTCAATCGTAAATATTCATCACACAAAGCATTGATGTCTGTTGGTTCTTTTGTGCCTGATGTTTGTCTTGAATGTTGCAGCATGCCTTTTACAATTGCATCTGCTCTCTTGCCGTGATAATTTATTTTTTGCTCATTCTCTTTTATATCATTCGATATAGCAATGGCTTCTTGTGTATTACCTGCTTTTAATTCTGTTTGCATTTCATCAACAAGTTCTTTATTTACTTCCGAAAAATTATTGACAAAATTTAAGGGGTTTTGAATTTCGTGTGCAATACCAGCAGTAACAGCACCAAGAGAGGCTAACTTTTCTGACTGAATAAGTTGCGATTGTGTGGCTTTCAGTTCGAGCAGCGTTTTCTCTGCTTTGTCTCGCTGAAAGTCAATTTCTATTTTCTGTTTTTCGAGTAAGCGGTTGGCTTTTTGCTTTTGTCTATTATTATAAAAAAGAAAAAAGGCAATAGCCAACAGAACACCAATGCTGCCAAGCAGGCCATATTGCCGAAGCTTATATTGGTAGGCTACAGTGGCTGCTTTTGTTTCATATTGTTTTTCCTGCCTGTTAAACTCATCAAAACTTTCCATACTAAGCGTTTCACTGTATTTGTATAAGCTGTCATTATACTTTAAAGCAGCCTGGCTGTAGGCAAGTGCTTTTTGTGGATCCCGATGCTCATAAATACCTGATAAGAAAACATTGGCTTTTATTATATTAGCATATATGGCGCTTTCGTTGGCAATTTGTAGCGATTCCCGCGCATAATAAATACAGGAATCCATATTGTTTAAGGATTGATAGGTTTGGGCAAGTAAATAATTAATTGCAAAACGATGAGAGGAAAAAGCTGCGTACCTTGCCGTTGGCCACAAGTACGATAAAGCAATATTATAGTTATGTTTTTCTAAATAAATTTTGGCAAGGTTCACCTGGGCGTAGAAAATAATCCATGTGGTTTTTGCTTTTTCTACAACTGGTTGGCAATAATAGAGCGCCGAATCAAGAAGCCCCTGTAACAAATAAACTTCGCCGATATTACTTTGCTGATATAATGAGAGCTCAATATCCTTAATTGAATCATAAACCGACTTTGAGTTCCTCAAATATTGCAAGGCTTTATCGTAATGCCCCGACTCCCTGTAAATAATGCCCAGTTCTCCAAGGAATTCCGCCCTAAAATTAGGCATCTTGTGCAGTTCGGCTTTTTTTAAGCCATTTAAAGTAACACTGAATGCTTTTACTTCATTTCCATTATGCCTCAACGCGATTTCGAGTTGAAGCAACGCATTAACTTCTTCTTTATAACCAATGGCACGGGCAACTGTGAGTGATTTAAATGCATATGAAACGGATGAGTCTGGAAAATTTGAATAAGCAAAGGAATCTGCCATTTGCTTTATTATCCTTAATCTTGAAGTATCCTGCTCTATCTTCTCCAATTCGTTTCGCAATGAGTCAATAGTATGTCGAGGATTTTGCCCATTACTGCTAGACCACATGCAGGCCAGCATGATCATTAAAATTATACGCTTCTTCATATATTTTAATTTTAAGAAATGTAGATTATAGACTCATCAATTTGCTGGTGTTAAACTCGACCTTGCTTTTACCCCCACGTAGGTTAATAATGTCAGGCAACCGGCAATTGAATTATAAAGGTTGATCCTTCACCGTCTTTCGTTTCTACTTTTATTTCACCACCATGCGCTTTAATAATATCATAGCTCAAACTCAAACCAAGACCTGTGCCTTGTCCTGTAGGTTTTGTGGTAAAGAATGGCTGAAAAATTTTATCAACTATTTTTTGAGTAATTCCAACGCCGTTATCACTCACGCTTATCACTATACTATTATTTATCTTTTTTGTACTCACCGAAACCGTTGGCTCAAATTCCTCAATATCCAATCTGCTTTTTTCATTTACTGCATAAAAAGCATTGTTGTATAAATTCAATAGCACTCTTCCGATGTCTTGCGAAATAATATTTATGGCTCCAATAGATTCATCAAAATCTGTTTTTAATGTAGCATTGAATACTTTGTCTTTTGCACGAAGGCCGTGATAAGCGAGGCGCAAATATTCGTCTGCCAGTTTATTGATATCAGTTGGTTCTTTTACTCCTGTACTGCTCTGGCTGTGCTGCAACATTCCCTTTACAATGGCATCGGCACGTTTGCCATGATGGTTTATTTTTTGTTCATTGTCTTTTATATCTTTTGCAATTGCTTTTACCTCTTCTAAATTTCCATTTTCAACTTCCTGTTGCAATTCAACTATTAACTCGGAGTTTACTTCAGAAAAATTATTCACGAAGTTTAAAGGATTTTGTATCTCATGCGCAATGCCTGCGGTTAACTCACCAAGTGAAGCCATTTTTTCTTTTTGGATGAGCTGGGACTGCGTAGATTTTAGTTCTTGCAACGTTTTTTCCAAAACTATTTTGGCCTTCTTTTCCTTTTTGTTGTTACGATACAGAATAAGACCTATTAGAGAAAGAATAACAAGTCCTGCAATCAAACTATATGTTCTGATTTTACTCTTTGTTTCAATTTTTTCTTCCTCCAGTTTTCCCAACTTTGCCTGCTCATCTACAACAACGTCCAGAAATGCAAGTAGATTTTTTCGTTCTTCTACACTCAGACTATCACTTAAAGATTTAGCTAATTTTAAATACACGGTGGCACTATCGGTTCTGCCCAGGCGATCATAATGGGAAGTAAGGAGATTATAGGCATCTCTTCTCCCCACCGGGTCTTTGCGCTTTTCAGAAATTTTCAAACTTTCATTGGCATAATACAAAGCCGAGTCAACTTTATTTAATTTCGTATATACACGACTTAATGAAATACATATCAAGCCCCTGTGGACATAATCATTTGTCTCGTTTAAAAGCGTCAATCCGTGTAACATTGTATTAATGGCTAAGCCGAAATTTCCCATCCGCTCATAGGTTTCCCCCAGGTATATCATTGAACGACCTAGTTGTTCATCTTTCAAATCTGAAAATATTTTTTGGGCTTTTTTGATAAATACCAGTGCAGAATCTAATTTCCCGTCATTCATATAAGAAATGCCAATGTGAAAAATTACAGTTGCAACCTGTCCACTGTCTCCGGCTTCATTTGCATATTTTTGGGCTTCCTGATAATTCTTCATTTGGTTTTTGATGTTACCACTCCAGTTTCCGGTATACGCATTTAGCAATCCTATTAAATCGTAGCTTACGCTTAGCAAGTGCATTCTTGCATTCCTTGGGCTTTGGCCCGGCGACAAACGTCCAATAGTTTTTTCACTAGATGGGTCCTTTGCAATATTTAGTGCTTTTAAATAGAATTCCAACGACTTTGAAAACTTCTCCTGTTGCATCATGATAATCCCCATTCCGATTAATATAGAGGCTTCGTTCAATTTTAGATTTAATGTTGCAGCAATGGGCAAGGCTTTTTCAAGGTAAAAACTTGAACTATCGCGGTTTTCAGGCATATGATAGTATCCGAGGTTACTATAGACTTCCATTCGGGCAGTATCATTTGGGGCTGCGGAAAGAGAACTGTACAAACTATTCAAATATGGATTTTCTTGTTGTGCTGCAACTAATGTTGGCAACAAGCATAGTGAAATTACTTTTAAAAAGATTTTCATTTTTTTAATTAGCTTGTAATTGAATAATAAACTCAGTTCCTTCTCCCCCTTTCGTCTCCACTTTTATCTCTCCTCCATGTGCTTTAATAATATCATAACTCAAACTTAAGCCAAGTCCGGTTCCCTGGCCGGTTGGCTTGGTGGTAAAGAAAGGTTGAAATATTTTATCAACTATTTTTTGTGGAATACCATTGCCGTCGTCTCTTACACCAATCAGGATTTTACCATCAATTTTCTTTGTGCTTATTGAAACTGATGGCTCATATCCTTCAGGCTTCTGTTTCTTCCTTTCGTTCACTGCATAAAAAGCGTTGTTGTATAAATTTAGTAATACCCGTCCAATATCCTGCGGCACAATATTGATATTGCCAATGCTGTCATCAAAATCAGTTTTGATAGTTGCATTAAATGATTTGTCTTTTGCACGAAGGCCGTGATAGGAGAGACGCAGGTATTCATCTGCCAGCGCATTGATATCTGTTGGTTCTTTTTGTCCTGAACTTTTTTGCGAATGTTGCAGCATTCCTTTTACAATTGCCTCGGCACGTTTGCCATGGTGATTTATTTTTTCTTCGTTCGCTATAACATCTTTTGCAATTGCTTTTGCATCATCATAATTTCCTTTGTCAATTTCTTCATTTAATTCAGCAAGCATTTCCTTATTTACTTCACTAAAATTATTCACAAAGTTTAACGGGTTTTGTATCTCATGCGCTATGCCTGCGGTCAACTCACCAAGGCTGGCCATTTTTTCCGATTGGATGAGTTGGGATTGGGTAGATTTTAAATCAGTCAATGTTTTTTCCAACACTTTATTTGCCTTTCGCTTTTGACGGTTATTGCGGTAAAGAATAAATGCAATTATTAGTAGCACACCCAATCCTGCTGTAAATCCGTATACTCTTAGCCGGTTTTCTTTTTTTATCTGGTCTTCCACTATTTGTTGCTGGTGCAGCTGTTCCTCTGACAATGTTTTTTGAAGTTCCTGTATTTTCTGTGCTCCATACAGAGAATCCTTAGCAGTCAATTGCAACTTCAGGTAATAGTAAGCCTGGCTTTTGTCCTTAGATTCATATTCATCTGACAGCAACTTGCTATTGTTTATTACTGCAGTGCTATAATTAATTTTTATAGCAGCACCAAGGCCTTTTTTAGCATAGAAAATAACAGAATCAGGCTGATTCAATTTTTGAAAGAATCCGGCAATGATGGAGCAGGCATCGGGAGTACCGAATAAGTCATTGTAAAAATCATATGTTTCAATACTTTGATGTAAATATTGTAAAGCTTTTTCAGGGTTGCCTTTTTTAAAAAGGGCCTTACCGTAAAACATCAAAACAGTGGGACGAATACTGTACAGGTCGGTGAAGCCCGGATCAAATGTATCATTGTAAGCTTTTTGCAGAAAGTAGATTGCAGAATCCAATTTGTTCAAATCTGAATAAACGGTCCCGAGCCAGAATTCGATGTAAATTTTCCAATACACATCACCCGGTGCATGGTGGATTTTTTCATCTATTGCTCTTGCCCTGCTGGTAAAATCTAATGCTTTGGAATTGTCATTTAAAAAAGAGTAGCATGCGCCAATATTGTTGAGACAAAGGGCAGTTTCAAATGGGTATTTATTTTTCTTAGCTATATCCAATGCTTTAAATAAAATGTCTAACGATTTCGGAATGTTGCCACGAAACATTAATGCAATAGACTGGTTGTTTAGCAGCCTCACTTCACCTTCCGGAAAATGAAGCTGTTGTGCAAGTTCTATTCCTTTGGCGCTATAGCGTTTAAGCGAATCGGTATTGTTCCACTGGTAAGCAGTACATAATTCGCCATATAGCAGCACCCGGTTTGTATCAGGTTTGGAAGTGACCAAGGCTGCCTTTACTTCTTCAATATGTTTCTTTCCCTCTGAATTCTGAGCAAAAGCGACACAGCATGCGAATGAAAAAATTGGGACTAATATTATTGTCTTTATCATTGGTTAGATTGGTTGGGCAATTAAATAATGAATGTACTTCCCTTCTACTTCTTTCGTTTCTACTTTTATTTCCCCGCTATGCGCTTTTACAATATCATACCTTGACTGAATCACAGATTTAAATGGATTGATCGATTTCACAGATTTTATTTTATGTTTTAATAGATGATTCACATGTCATTCCATGCAATCTTTTAATCAGTGTAATCAGTGATTCAGACAACAGGTAATTGAACAATAAATTCAGTTCCTTCTCCTTCCTTCGTCTGTACCCTTATTTCCCCATTATGCGCCTTCACAATATCATAACTCAAACTCAATCCTAAACCGGTTCCCTGGCCTGTTGGTTTGGTAGTAAAGAAAGGTTGAAATATTTTATCAATTACTTTTTGAGGGATGCCGTTGCCGTTATCAGTTACTTTAATTTCTACTTTGTCACCAATCTTTTTTGTACTTACTGAAACAATTGATTCATAGCCTTCGGGATTCTTTTGCTTTTTTTCATTTACTGCATAAAATGCATTGTTGAATAAGTTTAAAATTATACGCCCGATATCCTGGGGTATAATTTTTATTAAGCCAATACCTTCATCAAAATGAGTTTTTAAGGTTGCGTTAAACAATTTGTCTTTTGCACGAAGACCGTGATAGGAGAGACGTAAATATTCATCGGCCAGTTTATTAATATCTGTTTGTTCTTTTTGGCCTGTGCCTGACTGTGAGTGCTGCAACATTCCTTTTACAATTGCATCGGCACGTTTGCCATGGTGGTTTATTTTTTCAAGATTTTGTTTGATGTCATTTGAAATAATTTTTGCTTCGTTTATATCTCCTTTATCTAATTCTACATTCATTTCATCAATCAACTCATTACTTACTTCCGAAAAATTATTCACAAAGTTCAGCGGGTTTTGAATTTCGTGGGCAATGCCTGCGGTAAGTTCACCAAGGCTCGCCATTTTTTCTGACTGGATCAATTGTTTCTGGGTAGCCTTTAATTCATTCAGTGTTCGCTCTATCTCGCTGTTTTTCTCCTGTAGTGTTACATTTGTTTTTTGCTTTTGACGATTGTTGCGGTAAAGTAACAATCCAATAGTGCTGAATACGGCAATCAATGCTATGATGGCAATCGTTTTTATGTTACCTTCTTTTTCAATTCTCTTTTGTTCCTGTTGCTGTAAATCTAATTGCTGATTGAATGCCGTCGCCTGGAATTCCTGGAGCCTTTTCTTTTCTATGCTGCCAAGACTATCATTTAATAATGTGGCCAGTCTTAAATAAGCAAAAGAACTGTCTGTATTATTTTGGTTATGATAATAATCTGAGATCATCCGGTAAGCAACTGCTTTTTCTTTTTCGTATCCACCCCGTGTAAATGCTTCAATTGCTTTTTTAGCATAAAGAAAAACCGAATCTGCTTCTTTTAACGACTGATAAAGTTTTGCTAACTGAAGACATGCATTTCCTGTATGCCGGGGATTATCGTGCTGCTCACTTACCTGGATGGCTTTTTGGTAATTTTCCCTGGCAAGATCAATATTTCCCATTTGCTCATAGATAGCGCCTATGGATGAGTACGTTGCGCCTTCAAATTTTCTATCATCAAAAGTTAACTTTTGATAATAGTAAAGTGACTTCTGTTGATAGAAGAGGGCAGAATCGAACTTATTCAGTCTTAAATAAGAGTCACCTATATCAGGATATAGTCCAGCAAGGTTAAAAGTATCTCCTGCAGATTCCAAACGGGTAATGGTTTCAGAGGCAATTGCTATTTGCTTTTCATAGTTACCTGCATAAAGGTACAAGCTCTCAAGGGCAGAGTATAGTATCCCGATTACAATGAGCCGGTACATCTTTGGTGTTTGTCCTTTTTTCAGATTCCATGTATTTTTTTCGTTGGAAGGATCTTCAGCAATTTTCAATCCCTGGTTTATCACCTTAAGTGCCTCAGGATAATTTCCTGTTTTCATTAGCGGCCAACTCATAAATGCCAACATCTCAGCCTTATTTAATTGTAAGTCGATTTTTTCGGCGATAGCAATTCCCTTGCTGCAATAATACAGACCACTATCAACACTTATATCGTCGTACCATCCACCCAACATGGAGTAAGCAGCCATACGGACTGTATCATTCGCTTCCTGCTGAAGTATTTGGTGGGCGCTGTCTATTTGCCGCCGGGTCTGTGCTTTGCCCAATGCCGGCAGTAATAAAAGCAACACTATTTTCAGTAATAATTTCACCTGATTAATTTAAGCATTTGGTAATTTGATTATAAACGTTGAACCTGCCTGTCCTGCCCGATTGCTATCGGGAAGGTCTTCTCCATCTTTACTATTTACAGTTATTTCTCCACCATGCGCTTTTACAATATCATAACTCAAACTCAAACCCAATCCAGTTCCCTGTCCGGTTGGTTTTGTGGTGAAGAATGGTTGAAAAATTTTATCAACGATATTTTTTGGTATGCCATTACCGTTATCACTCACAGAAATCAAAACTTTATCATTTATCTTTTTTGTGCTGATTGAAATAGTTGGTTCATAGTTTTCAATTCCGGAATTTTTTTTCTCATTCACCGCATAAAAAGCATTCGTTAATAAATTCATCAGCACTCTTCCGATATCCTGGGAGATGATGTTTATCTTTCCAAGAGAAGGGTCAAAAGCTGTTTTTAAAGTTGCGTTAAATGATTTGTCTTTTGCACGCAAGCCATGATAGGAGAGGCGAAGGTATTCATCACACAAAGCATTGATGTCGGTTGGTTCTTTTTTACCACTGCTGGATTGCGAGTGTTGCAACATGCCTTTTACTATTGCATCGGCTCTTTTGCCGTGATGATTTATTTTTTCTTCGTTGGCAATTACATCACCAATAATTTCATCTTCTGTATGTTCATCTCTTTCTGCCTTCGGCTTTAAGCGTTCAGCCTTTAGCTCTTCCAGCATTTCTTTATTTACTTCTGAAAAATTATTAACGAAGTTCAATGGGTTTTGAATTTCATGCGCAATGCCGGCGGTGAGTGCACCTAGTGAAGCCATTTTTTCGGATTGTATTAAAAGTGTCTGTGTTGACTTGAGTTCGTTTAACGTAGCTTCAATTGTTTCCTTTTGCTTGTACAAAAGCACATTTGCTTTTTGTTTATGCCGGTTATTTCGGTAAAGTAGGAATGCGATTACCAGCAGGACTATTATTCCGGTACCCAATCCATACAGTTTTAACCTGTTGTGATAGGATATCCGTGCATCGTCCAGTTCCTTTTGCCTGCCTTCTTCTCTTGCTACAAGATCCTGTATAGTCTGAATATTATTTACGCCGAATAAACTGTCCTTTGTGCTGGCTGCAATCTTGTAATAACGAAGTGCTTCTACAGGCTGTGAGGAGCCATACAGATCGGAGAGTAAATTCCCTGAAAGTATAATGCCTTTTTTAAATGAAACTTGCTGCGCATTTTCAAATGATTTTTGTGCATAAAAAATCGCAGAATCTCTTTTATTTATTTTTGTAAACACAATAGAGAGGCCTGCATATATTTTAGAAGAGACTACCAGGTCATTATTTTTTTTAGCCAGACTAATTCCTTCTGTGTAAAGAGATAAAGCCTGCCCGTAATTTCCCTTCTTCGCCTGTATACTTCCATTTATGTTATAAATATCCGGTGCCAACAGATCAAAAGCATCTTTTTGTTTAAAGGCAGTATTAATATGAAAGGCCGCTGAATCTAATTTATTAATTTTCTCATAGGCCTCACCAACCAGTACATGATCTATCGCAGCGCTACTGCCATTTAAACTTTTTTCATCAATTGCTGCTGCCTGTAATAAATAGGCTACTGCTTTTGGAAAATTTTCCATATCCGAATACACAAGACCTAACCTTCTGTAAGCTCGTGCTATATCATAGGTAAAATTATTTTCCTGGGCAAGTTTAAGTGATTTAAAAAGCAGGTCCAAAGCCTCTGCAAACTTTCCTTGCTGACGCACTGCGCTGCTCAATCCTGCCATAAGCCGTGCTTCAGCCTTCAGATAACCATGTTTCCTTGCATAAGCCAAAGCAAGCTGCGTATATTTCACCGAAGAATCCGCATTCAAAACCTCGTAATAAAAACCAAGACTTTCCATAATAGACAGCCTGCCAGAATCATTAGTTGCCACGATAAGCCGTTGCCTGAGTTCTTCAATTATTTTACCCCCGTCTGAGTCTATCAATTGCTTTTCCTGTGGCATGCAGCATGCCGGCAGGAAAATAAAAAGAATGATAGGTAAATATTTTTTCAGCATATTTTTTAAGCTGGTAATTGAATAATGAATTCGCTTCCTTCACCTTCTTTTGTTTTTATTTTTATTTCTCCTCCATGCGCCTTCACAATATCATAACTCAAACTCAAACCTAACCCTGTTCCCTGGCCAGTGGGCTTAGTAGTAAAAAAAGGTTGAAAGATTTTATCTACTACTTTTTGCGGAATGCCATTGCCGTTGTCTTGCACACTTATCAGTACTTTTCCGCCTTCTTTTTTCGTCGAAACCGTAACAACAGGATCGTATTTTTCATTTTTAATTTTTACTTTTTCATTTACAGCATAGAACGCATTATTGTATAAATTCAACAACACTCTTCCAATATCCTGTGGAATAATATTGATGTTTCCAATGGAGTTATCAAAATCAGTTTTCAATGTTGCATTAAATAATTTGTCTTTTGCCCGAAGCCCGTGATAGGAGAGGCGCAGGTATTCATCGCACAATGCATTGATATCTGTGGGCTCTTTTTGTCCGTTACTGCTTCGGCTATGTTGCAACATTCCTTTTACGATAGCATCCGCACGCTTGCCATGGTGTACAATTTTTTCAAGATTTTGAGTGAGGCTGTTTAGCAAGTCTTCTTCCAGTTTTTCATCCCTTTCATTTTGTGATTTTAACTTTTCATTTTTTAATTCCTCTATCAGCTCTGTATTGATCTCCGAAAAATTATTGACAAAGTTCAAAGGGTTTTGTATCTCGTGTGCTATGCCTGCAGTGAGTTCACCAAGGCTGGCCATTTTTTCTGATTGCACCAATTGGGATTGGGTTGACTTTAAATCCTGCAATGATTTGTTTAATTGTTCGGTGCGGTGTTCCACTTTTTTTTCCAGTAGCAGGTTCTCTTTTTTTAACTGGCGGGAGCGGTATTGCACCGTAATCCAAACTACCAAACTAAATACAGCAGCATATAAAAGATAAGCCCACCAGGTATTCCACCAGGGTGGCCGGATGGTGAAACTGAATTCGGCCGGTGGGCTCCACAATCCGTTAAGCCCGCTGCTGCAAACTTTAAAGGTATATTTCCCGGCTGGAAGATCCCGGTAATTGATGCTGTTGGATTTATCTGAAATGGGGCTCCAGTTTTTATCAAAACCTTCCAGTATATAGCGGTAACGGTTTTTATCCCGGTTACTCAATTGAGTGTTTGTAAACTGGAAACTTATGTAGTTTTGCTGGTAGGGTATAGTAAGGTTTACCGGCAGGTTAAAATATCCTGCAAGACTATCCCATGCAATATTATTTTTTTGAAGCCAGCCGGTATCGGCAGGTAAGTTTTCACTTACATAAAAAGTATCTCTTTTTATACTCCAGATGGTATCTTTAGCGGGTAAAATATGTTGTACCCATTTATGGTCAGCAAAGCTTTCCTGCTTATCGGCAATACTAACTCCGCTGATATAAGTAGAAGAAATACTGCTGTCAATATTGGGTTCATTGGATATCGTAAGCGCTTTGTCTTCGATACCCCACCACAATTTATTGTTAACGGATATAGCAGCACCTGCGTTGTAATTATTATATAAAAACCCCTGGTACTTACCATACGACTTCATATCCCAATCAAACTGGTTTTTAGCAGTTGAAAACGTATTTTTTTGTGGAGTAAAAACAGTAAGGCCATCGCCAGTGCCTGCATAAATTTGTTCTCCGTTTTTAAATAAGGTATACACATCCGGAGCACAGAGACCATTATTGGTATTGATGGTGGTAAGTAGTTTGTTTTCCTGGTCAACAATTAAAATGCCGGTACGAACACCTATCCAGATTCTTCCATTATCATCCGTTAATATAGCGCCACCATTTTCCTTACTTACTTTGTCATCCTGCATTAAATAGCGGATGGTTTTATCCACGGGGTTGATGATGTTAATGCCACTGTCTGTTATTGCCCAGATCTGTCCTTTGTTGTCCTGCATCATTCCCCAAACAATACTGCCGATCAAACCCTCTTTCTTTGTTATTTTGGTAAATGAATGCTGCGCTGTATTAATTATTTCAATACCCTGGGTTTGAAAACTACCTGTCCATATAAGGCCTGTATTATCTTCCAAGAAAGATGAGAGTCGTGTATTTTGAACTCCCTGCGCTTCTTTGATATAGGAAATAGTACCGCTTAATGGATCAACGATATCAACACCCCAATTTTGAGCCAGTACCAGAAATTTTCCATTTTTAGCGTTTGCAAATTGTGGAGTTCTGCCATCCCTGAATAATATATCCTTAGCAAGAGATTTTATCGTTTGCCGGCCAGGGTCATAAATATCTACCCCTTGCCGGGAACCTATCCAAATTCGCTGCTGCTCATCTTGCAGAAACGCCCATACATCTGTTCCGCTTATACCATCGGTTTCCATAAGATAGTCGGGCATGAGTCCTTTTGCATCCATTAGGTTGATGCCGGAAAAAGTGGCAATCCATATTTGATCCCTGGTGTCCCTGAATATTGTTTTTATTTTGTTATCACTTAACCCTTTTGTAGCATCAATATGTTTTAATTTTTGTGATGCGTTTTCAAAAATATAAACACCGCTATCGGAGGCCATCCATAGCCTGCCACTGTAATCCTCCACCAAATGATTGATTAAATGACCAATGCCCTGCGCCTTACCAAGGTGCTGAATAGTGCCTTCTTTTGTATTTACAATTTCAGTTCCATTTGCGGCAGTACCCACCCATATCCTTTTTTGAGTATCCATAAACAATGCCGTAATAGTGTCAGAAGGCAAGCCTCCGCCCCTGTTTAAAAAATGAATTTTGCTGGCATTGCGATTGATGATAGCCAAACCTTTCAATGAGCCTATCCATATATTTCCTTCGTTATCTTCTACTATTTGTTTTGCTCTTCCATTATCCGATCCGTACAAGTGGGGTAAATTCCTGATAGTTTGCTTTTGAGGATCAATAATGTAAACTCCTTTTGTAATACTGCCTATCCATATCAATCCCCTGCTATCAGCAATCATTTCATAATCATTATTTACCTGGAATGCGTCAGGAGGCAGATCAAAATGATGTACGATCCCAGCTTTAGGATCAAGTATATAAATACCTTTAAGATCTGTTTTGATCCAAATCCTGCCCTGTTTATCTTCTATCATTTTTGTAACTCCTGCTAATACCCCGGTAAAAATGGCGTCAATGATTGAATAAATCTCGAGTTGCTCACCATTAAAGCGGCATATCCCTTTATCAGTTGCTATCCACATCATTCCATGGCTGTCCTGCATCATTGTTGACGTTGATATAAAACTTCCGGGCAGCCCCTGGTCTTCATTAAATTCAAAAACGGCAATAGCTGCATTCTTTCTTAATTTAGGCAAACCGGCTTTTACTATTACCGGTGGTACTATCAACAAAGTTTGCATTTGTAAATGCTGTGCCGGGATATTGTCAAAATTGAAAGCTGTATCAGGTAGATGATTGATGTCAAATTTGCTTTCTTCCATTGGTTTATCCAGTGGCCGGAAACCATCCGGGTAAAATGGTTTGGAAGGCAGCTTATCAAAGTCAATTTTTTTTACTTCCGGAGGTTGAACACTATCGGAGATACGAGTTACCCAGTTTATTTTTTTTGGTTCACTGAATTTGAGGGGGCTGGTTACCGGTTGTGCAAATTCGGTTTCCCCTGCCGGAAAAGGAACGGGGTCTTTTTTACTATTGCAGGCCACTACTGTAAGAGTAATAATTACATATAAAGGCAATGCCAGCTTGATGTTTGTAAGATTTATCATGTAAGTTTAAATATGCTGTTTAAAGGGAATAGTTATAATAAACTCACTACCTTCACCTTCCTTCGTCTCTACTTTTATTTCGCCGCCATGCGCTTTTACAATATCATAACTCAAACTCAATCCAAGACCTGTACCTTGCCCAGTTGGCTTTGTTGTAAAGAATGGTTGAAAGATTTTATCAACTAAATTTTGAGGAATGCCATTGCCATTATCAGCAACTTTAATTGCTACATTATCATCTGTCTTTTTTGTACTTACTGAAACAGTGGGTTCGTATCCTTCAATATTTTTCTGCCTTTTTTCATTCACAGCATAAAACGCATTGTTGTATAAATTCAAAAACACTCTTCCGATATCCTGCGGAATGATATTTATTAAACCAATACTTTCATCAAAATCAGTTTTAAAATCTGCATTGAATGTTTTGTCTTTTGCACGCAAACCGTGATAACTCAATCTTAAATATTCATCACACAAAGTATTAATATCTGTTGGTTCTTTTGTACCTGTTGTTGTGCGTGAATGTTGCAGAATGCCTTTTACTATTGCGTCTGCACGTTTGCCATGGTGATTTATTTTTTCTTCATTTTTGATAACATCATTTATTATTTCATCTTCAATGGAGTCGCTTCTTTCTGCTTTCGGCTTTAAGCGTTCAGCCTTTAGCTCTTCCAGTATTTCTTTATTTACCTCACTAAAGTTGTTTACAAAGTTTAACGGGTTCTGTATTTCATGTGCAATGCCTGCGGTGAGCTCGCCAAGGCTGGCCATTTTTTCTGATTGGATGAGTTGGGATTGTGTGGATTCTAGTTCGTCAAGGGATCGCTTTAAAGCGGCAGTCCTTTCATTAACCTTCTTTTCAAGTGTTTCGTTTTGGGATGTAAGTATTTGCCGTTTTTCTTTTTCCTGAAGAATTGTTTTTTGTGAAAGGTTCTCAACTTCCTTAACCCTTTGCTGCAACGAAAAACCAGTTCTGGCAAATTCACCGGAAATAAATAATGACAATCCTATAGAAGGTATGATAAAAGCAATGGCATAGAACCAATCAGATAATTGCCGGTTACCTGCTATAAGCAGGAATATACCGCAAATAATAATCATGAAAAAAAGAATGCCCATTATTACAAGAATCCATGCTCCTTGTCTGCCACCTCTTGAAGCCTTTATGTTTAAGCGTAAAAAATAGAGGACAACTAAAGGAAAATAAAAAGCGGTAAACAAATAGCCCCAACTATTAATGTATAAATGAGCTGGCACTATCAACAAACCATACAAGAGCAGCACAAAGTAAATCCATGACTTTTTTTGTTTATGAAGAATATAAGTTCCATTCAGGAAAAACATAGCACCGGAAATATAGAAAATATCAGTTGCCAACAGCAATGTATTTGAGAATGTAACAGTGACAGAGGGTCTCAGCGCAATACTGTATATCAGCATCCCGAAAAACATACACAGGCAAAAAATACCAAAATACAGGTACTCCCTTTGTAACCGAAAAGCGAGGAAAAGGAAAAACAATAGCAAACCCAGGGGTAGATAAATCGAAAGTTGTAGTGATCTTCGATTCTGATACCCGCCTTGCACGTTAATATAATCGACAAAAGCCCGGTTAATGTCTTTCAGTACCACCTCCATAGAGGGTTGCCCGGAATTTATGTATCGGTTTTGAGGATTTAGAGAATACCTGATTGCCAGGGTTTGTATGGAATGATCCCCCAGCTTCAAACTAAATGGCCTATTGAAAAATAAACAGGTTTGTTCTTCATTATAGTTTACACTAACCTTTCCAAAACGATAAATTAGCTTGCCATCCAGGTATATTTCTGCGGCCCCTCCAAAAGTTAATACAATGGCTACTGTTTTGTTTTGAAGTGATGAATCTATTTGTAATCTTAGCCGAAACCATCCAATACCGGGTTGTTTAATTTCAGGTAAACGGTATAAGGGGAGCATTGGATTAATGGGTTGCCATTCTGTATCATCATATACAGGATTTGCCCATTGAGGGTCATCTCCCGGATGCAACTTCCAGCCTTTATCTAACAATATTCCTTTTGCAGGCAAACTATCTAAATGAAAAATTATTGGAGGTGTAGGCTGCGATAAAATTTCTCCGCTAGTTAAAAAAAACAATACGATTAAGGCGCTGTATATTTTCATATCACCTGATTTTCAATTATCATTTTTTTGCAGTGATAACAGAATAATAAATACTGTTCCATCACCCTCCTTTGTCTCCACTTTTATTTCACCTCCATGTGCTTTAATGATATCATAGCTCAAACTCAGTCCCAATCCGGTTCCCTGACCTGTAGGTTTGGTGGTAAAGAATGGTTGAAATATTTTATCAATTATTTTTTGTGGAATGCCGTTGCCATTGTCAGCAATTTTAGTCTCTACTTTGCCATTGATGTTTTTTGTACTTACCGAAACGATTGGCTCGTATCCTTCAGGCTGCTGTTTCTTTTTTTCATTTACTGTATAAAATGCATTGTTATACAAATTGACTAATACTCTTCCAATATCCTGCGGAATGATATTTATATTTCCAATGGAAGGATCGAAATCGGTTTTTAAGGTTGCATTAAAGGTTTTGTTTTTTGCACGCAAACCATGGTAGGAGAGACGTAAATATTCTTCAGCCAGTTTATTAATATCAGTTAGCTCTTTTTTCCCTGAGCTTGCCTGGCTATGCTGCAACATTCCTTTTACAATGGCGTCGGCACGCTTACCATGATGATTTATTTTTTGTTCATTGTCAATAACATCATTTGCAATTGCATTTGCTTCGTCAATATTTCCCTTCTTTAATTCATCTTTCATTTCAACAAGCAATTCTGTATTCACTTCCGAAAAATTATTTACATAGTTTAACGGGTTTTGAATTTCATGTGCAATGCCTGCAGTGAGTTCTCCAAGGCTCGCCATTTTTTCTGACTGGATCAATTGTGTTTGTGTTGCCTTCAGCGTTTCATGCGCTTGTTCAAGTTTATAATATGCTTTTTCAATTGCCAGGTTTGTTTTTTGTTTGTGCCGGTTACTTCTAAAAAGAAGTACTGCCAGCACAGCAAAAAGAAAAATGCCTGCAATAAATGCATAGCGTTGTTGTTTCTGCCTGCTGATCTCACTTTGTTGTAATTCCTTGTCCCTGTTCAGCAAGTCAATTTGTGTTTGCCTGTTTTTTACTTCAAAAGATTGCTCCAGCGAAGCAAGTTTGTTGTTAAGATTTTCATTTAAAATAGAATCCTTTGCACTGGCATATTGCTGGTGATACCTGTATGCATTTACAAAATCTCCCTTTGCAGCATATACCTGCGAAAGGGTAAGGCTCGTCTCTTTAACCGCTTCGTTATTTTTCGTTTGTTTTGCAAGGTCAAGACTGTGAAGACAATTTTCCAATGCCTTTATATAATCCCCCTGTTCAAAATAAACCCGGCCCACCTGTTGGAGAATTATTGCAGCATCATTTGATTTTTTTTTATAAGCGATTTGAAGTGCTTTTTGAAAATTAAATAAAGAAGCATTGTAATTTTTAAGCGCCAGGTAGGTTTCTCCAATATGCTGGTATGAAAATCCAATATTGTCTTTTCCAAAAAATTTTTCTTCTTCTATAAGGCTGGTCTTAAAATAAGAAAGTGCTTCATTGTATTTGCCCTGCAGTTTGTACACATTGCCGATATTGCTTGCTGCATCAATTATATTTTGGCTTCGGCCAACTGATAAAGAGATATCATAAGATTCTTTATAATTGGTAATTGCCTCAGAAAGCTTCCCCAGTTTGAAATACATATCACCTATACGGTTGAGTGAAAAGGCGGTGCCGGGTTTATCTGCAATTTGGCGACGAATGGCAAGCGCTTTGGAATAGTAATCGAGAGCAGCAGCATAGTCTCTTAAAAGAGCATACACATTACCCACCTGGTTTGTAGCCGCACCCACGGCTTCTTTATCTTCCAGTTCACTAAAAAGCTTTAGAGCCTGGAACAAAACATCAAGGGCTTTTGAGAATTGACCCTGCTTTAAGTAAGCAGAACCCTGGTTATTTAATGTTGCTGCAATGCCCTTTTTATTATCAAGTGCCTTAAAAATATTAAAGGCCTTTATTAAGTACGGCATTCCTGAAGAATCATTTTTGAAAGATAAAATAACACCGCGGCACCGGTTAGCCTCGGCAATACCCGGCTGGTAAGCAATGCTGTCCGCTAAACTCATTGCCTGCAAATTATAGGATGTAGCTTTATTCAATTGATAATACCAAAGACTGCGGCTTAATTCATTTAATATATTAACCTTGCTGCTGTCAACTGATTTATTCAATAATAAAACAAGGCTATCTTCTTTGCTATTTTGAGCATTTAAATTGACAGATGCCAATACTATGATAAATAATAGAATATTTTTTTTCATTTTATTAAAGTACAATAGTTTGCTAAAAATTAAACATTCTTTACTGGGATCGAAATAATAAACCGGGTAAACAATCCTTCCCCTGTTTCCGCTTTTAATTCACCGCCATGTGCTTTGATAATATCATAACTTAAACTTAAACCCAGGCCAGTTCCCTGGCCTGTTGGTTTGGTGGTAAAGAATGGCTGAAATATTTTATCTATTACTTTTTGCGGAATGCCATTGCCATTATCAGTCACTTTAACTTCTACTTTGTTATCGTGCAGGCTGGTGGTAACTGTAACGGCAGGTTTGTAGTTACTGTCAGGCTGAGCTTGTCGAAGCCTTTCATTCACCGCGTAAAAAGCATTGTTGTAAAGATTCAGCAACACCCTTCCAATATCCTGCGGAATGATGTTGATCTTACCAATACTTTCATCAAAATCAGTTTTAAAATCTGCATTGAATGTTTTGTCTTTTGCACGCAAACCGTGATAACTCAATCTTAAATATTCATCACACAAAGCATTAATATCTGTTGGTTCTTTTGTACCTGTTGTTGTGCGTGAATGTTGCAGCATGCCTTTTACTATTGCGTCTGCACGTTTGCCATGGTGATTTATTTTTTCTTCATTATCTATCACATCATTGGCCAAAGCTTTCACTTCATCTATATTGCCTTTCTCAATTTCATCTTTCATTTCTGCCAACAATTCTTTATTCACTTCGCTAAAATTATTCACGAAGTTTAGAGGGTTTTGTATTTCATGTGCAATGCCCGCGGTTAGCTCGCCAAGGCTGGCCATTTTCTCGGATTGGATAAGTTGGAATTGTGTGGATTTAAGTTCAGCTAAAGTGCTTTCTACTTTTTCTTTTTCTTCTTTTAATTCATGTGTTCGTACGGCAACTTTTTCTTCAAGTAAGATTTTTTCTTTTTTTAATGTTCCTGTCCGCCATTTTATAAACATCCGCAAAGCAGTTAGAAATACCAGGGCATATAGCGTAAATGCCCACCAGGTGCGGTACCAGGGCGGTAATACTTTAAAGGTATATATTAAAGGCTTGCTCCAAACTCCATCGGGGCTCCGGGCTTTTAATTTAAAACTATAAGTGCCCTCCTGAATGTTACCGAATGTAGTGGTAACTTTGTTGTTAACCAGGCCCCAGTCATTATCATAACCTTCGAGCATGTATTGGTAACTAACAAGGTTGGGTCTTGCAGGTTCAACTGCTGCAAAGTCAAATGTTATATTGTTATGCGCATTCGGCAGAACAAGATTTACGGGCACGGGATAAAACCTGGTGATGCTGTCAAATTTTACACCGCCAAATTTTTTACGTACGCTATCCCTTTGCACGTCACTCAATGCTTTACCAAAAATAGCTACTTCTTCATTTATGTTTGACGGAAAGGAAGTGTTATTTTTCCCCCCGCCTGCACGCAGATCAGACCAGCAAATATTTTCATTATCTATTTTTATGCTTTGTATAAATACATTTAGGGGATCAGGATTTTTATGTATGCCGCTATACTCAAAGCGAATGAGCTTTTCACTGGTGCCAGCCAAAATAGCTCCTTCCCGTGTCAGGCATATGTTAGAGGTTATATCCTCTATCGGGTAGCCGGTTTCGTAATTGTAGATTTCAAAAACCGGTTTAAAATTTCCGTTTTCAAGTTCAACATTGGAAAGTTCATTGGAGGGCTGTAAATGTTGCTGACCGGAGTTGCTAAAAGTGTCTGCTACATCCTTAACAAAGCCTTTTAAAGCTGTGAACCCTTTATAGGTAACGAGCCATATGATGCCTTCCTTATCCATTACAATATCGCTCACTCCACCCTCTGAAAGCCCCAGCTCAGTGGTAAAACTTTTAAAAGATTTTCCATCATAACGATTTAGGCCACCTCCCCAGGTGCCGATCCAAATATCGCCGCTTCTATCCTGTAGAATGCTGCTAATGTCATTACTTGGCAATCCCTGGGTGGTTGTATAGTTAGTGAATCTGCCATCGTGGTCTAACCTCGATAATCCGCCACGGGTACCAAACCAAAAATTGCCTTCCCTGTCTTCAAGGATATTTGATATAGAATTATCCGGCAGCCCCTGGGCGATGGTATACCTTGTAAAAGATTTGCCATCCCCGCTTAAACAGGATACCCCACCGCCATTGCTGGCGAACCACATATTTTCCTTTTTATCTTCAAAGATGTTAGAAATATCATAATTTGGTAAACCCTGGGCAGCGGCGTAACTGGTAAGGAATTTACCGTCGGCACTTATGTAGCATAGTCCATTTCCCCATGTTGAGATCCAGACATTCCCTCTTTTATTCTCAACGATACGTGCAATTTCATTTTTGTAAAGTCCCTGGGCCGTAGTATAGGTAGTGAGTGATTTGCCATCCTGGCTTAGGCGCATTGCTCCTTCTGTAGCAGTTCCCAACCAGGTATTTCCAGCTTTATCTTCAAGAACATTAGAAACTTTATTTAGCAGTTCACCCCTGATGGTTAAGGACATTACCGATTTACGGTTAGCGTCTAAAAGATATATTCCACCGCCGTCAGTGGAGAACCAAAGATTTTCGTTTTTGTCTTCGAGGATGCTGTTTACGTTTTTATTTGCAAATCCTTCCAGATTAGTGAAGCTCCTGAAACTTTTCCTAGTTTCAATAGGTTTTTCATCCCAATCTAATATGTATGCCCCGCTTTGCATACCAAACCAAAGATTCCCCTTAGTATCCTGGGTAATACTATTTACCCCATCACTTACAGTACTCTTGCCAATAGTATAGTTTATGAACCTTGGCTTTTCATCCGGAGTTTTCGTTTTGCCATCTAACCACGATACCGCACCCTTATAATGTCCAAACCATAAATTTCCCTTTGTATCTTCAAATATGCACTTAACATTATTATTAGCCAATCCATCTGCAATGGTATAATTTGTAAAGGATTTTCCGTTAAAACAACTTACACCATTTGCCCATGTGCTAATCCAAATATTTCCGCGTTTATCCTGTAGAATACTGCTGATACTATTATCTGCCAAGCCCTGGGCAGTTGTATATTTGGTGAACATTTTACCATCGTAACGGCTAATACCATCGCCGGCCGTGCCAAACCAAAGATTTCCATTTTCATCTTTAGTGATTGCCCATACATCAAATTTATTCGAGATGCCATCAGCGCTCGTATAATTTCTGAAAGATTTGCCATCGTATCGGCTTACACCTCCTTCATAACAACCGAACCACAAATCGCCATTTTTATCTTCACAAATACTGATGACATTGTTATTTGGTAAGCCCTGGGCACTGGTATAGTTAGTAAAGGATTTGCCATCATAACGGCTTACACCTCCGCCGAAGGTGGCAACCCAAATATTTCCGGTTTTATCCATATAGCTACCCATTACTCCATTATTGGCAAGGCCTTGCCTGGTGGTATAATTTTGCATCGACGGAAAAAAGCCCACAGTATTTGCCTCATCAGGATGGAGGATAGTGTTAGAGCCACTTTTGTTTTTTACGTCAGTTGAATCAACCGTATTCCCTGGAATGGTAAAAGTGCGTGGGGTTGGGCAGGTGTCAAGCAGGGTTACAAAGGGAGCTTCACCTTTAATTGTTACAGGTGGCACCATTATATTCTTTTTGGCAGAAATCTCCTGCTTATCGGGCGTACCCGGCGAGCAGGAAAATATAATAAAAACGGGAATTAAAAAATGGTATTCCTTTGCAAGAATCTTGTGTACTAAGTTTACTATTTTATGCATTTTTGTTTCCACTTTTATTATCAAAGAAAGATTTTTACAATATTGGTAATTGAATAATAAACTCACTACCTTCACCCTCCTTCGTCTCCACTTTTATTTCACCTCCATGTGCTTTTACAATATCATAACTCAAACTCAAACCTAATCCAGTTCCTTGTCCCGTTGGTTTAGTGGTGAAGAATGGTTGAAAGATTTTATCAACTATATTTCGTGGGATGCCGTTGCCGTTATCACTTACTTTAATTTCAACATTGTCCTGTCCGACTGTGTCATCCGGGCGGGCATTTATTTTTTTTGTTTGAATTATAACCAGCGGTTTATAATCTTCACCGGCAGTTTTCTTTCTCTCATTGGTTGCATAAAACGCATTGTTATATAAATTCAATAATACTCTTCCAATATCTTGTGGAACGATGTTTATCTTACCGATTGTTTCATCTAAATCTGTTTTAAAATCTGCGTTGAAATTTTTGTCTTTTGCCCGCAAGCCATGATAGGAGAGACGCAGATACTCATCGCAAAGCGCATTGATTTCTGTTGGCTCTTTTGTGCCGGATGTTTGCCTTGAATGTTGCAGCATGCCTTTTACAATGGAGTCGGCACGTTTACCATGATGATTTATTTTTTCTTCGTTCTCTTTAAGGTCATTTGAAATTACAATGGCATCATCAATTTTGCCTGACTTTAAATCCTGTTGCAATTCATCAATCAACTCTGTATTTATTTCCGAAAAATTATTGACAAAGTTCAACGGGTTTTGTATTTCATGCGCTATGCCTGCGGTGAGTTCTCCAAGGCTGGCCATTTTTTCTGATTGAATGAGCTGGGATTGGGTGGATTTTAAATTGGTCAGGGTTGTTTCTAGAACTTTATTGGTTTTTTGTTTTTGGCGGTTGTTCCTGTATAAGAAAAAAGCGACTAAAAGCAGGATGGCCAGGCCGCTCATAAAAGCATACTGTTTTAACCGGTTTTCATTTGCCTTCCTGGCTTCCGTTGCCTGCGTTTCCTTTTCCTGTTGTTCTACCAATGTTTTTTGCAAGGCCAGTACTTTTTCCGGCCCATACATTTTATTATAAACATCGTCATATTTTTTTCTATAAAAAAGTGCTTTGACGATATCCCTGGATTCAATTTCATTTGTGAGCAGGAGGCTATTGATAAGCAGTCCCTCATTCAGGTGTATGTTTTCGGCTACGATAAACCCTTTTGTTGCGTAGTAAATACAGGAATCTGTTTGCTTTGTGGCCTTAAATAATTTTGCAATGCTGTTATAGGCCCAGCTGAGGCTATAAAGGTCATTTTTTTTTATGTCCAATAAAATTGCACGGTGCAGATAGTCATTTGCAACAGTAAACTTGCCGAAGCTGGTATGTATGTTTCCCAACACTTCCAGGATGATCTGCAACAGTGGTTGATTTTTTGGGTCGTCGTAAACTTTTTGCATACACAACAGGGCACTGTCTTTCTTACCGGTAGCCATGTATACATTGGTGATTGAAATTTCATTTTCAACATTAAAGTTAGCCCAGGAATTTTTGCTGAATAAATCTCTTGCCTGCTTTGCATAAGCCATTGCCCTCACATTATCCGATAGTGCCCCGTATGTGAAACCTAATTCCATCAACGAAATTGCTTTTTCTCTTTCGAATTGGAATTTTTCGCATAATTCCAGCGCCTGAAATTGATATTGCAATGCCAGGGGGAAATCTCCCTGCCGCAGGTAGAGGTTGCCAAAACCTAATAAAGCATTTGCTCTTCCTCTGGAATAGTCAATTTTATTGGAAAGCTTCAAGGCTTTTTCGGCATAAAGCAAAGAAGAATCATAGTTACTATATGCATAAAAATAACTAAGAGTTGCCAGGGCAAATGCCTGACTGGTATCGCTGCCGGCATTTTTAAGTTGCTGCATAAGGCCAGCAATTTCGGAATCAGCAGTACTGTCGGCCTGTGCATAACTGATTGCAGTTACAAAAGCAATGAGCGCAATTAGTGTAATTATTCTTTTCATTATATCAATTTACAGGTAATTGTATCAAAAATTCCGATCCTTCATTTTCTCTCGTCTCCATGGTCAACTAACTCCATGCGCTTTTATAATATAATAGCTTGTCTGAATCACCCGTTAACAAGATTTATGGATTTCACATATTGCATTTTATAGAACAAGTCTTTTAAAGTTTAAACTTTTGATAGTTGAATAATAAATGTATTTCCTTCATCCTTTTGTTCCCATTACAATCTTCACTTCACTTCCTGCATCCACTTCCTTAATACGGGAATTAAAGTGATGATGAGTAAGGAAATTAAAAGCGATCCTATGCCTATTTTTAAAAATATCGAACTGAAATAAGGCATCATTTCTATAGGATTGGAAATCCCTTCAGGCACTGTCATAAAAGTACCGAGTTTCCCGGAAAGATATTCTCCGAGAGAAATGGATAAAAACATGATCCCCATCAATGTACTCGCCATTTTTTTTGGTGCCAGTTTAGAAACAAGTGAATACACTACAGGACCAATACATATTTCTCCCATCTCCATCAGAAGATAAGCTGCTATCAAATAGCTAACCGGCAACATACCTGTGCCTTTGTTCAAATATGCCCCGAACCATAAAAGCAAAAAACAAAAAGACATAAACATAAAGGACAGCATCAGTTTGACGTATGACCTTGGATTGGCCTTTTTATCACTCAACCATTTCCATAACCTTATGGAGATAGGAGTGAGCACTACCAGCCATGCTGATGGCGTGAAGCTGTTAATAGATAATCCCGAAAGCTTTGTTCCCCCCACGTTAAGGTTTACGTTGTGTAATGAAAACAGGCTTAACGAACCACCAATTTGTTCATAAAACGCCCAGAACAAAGACGTGACGAGGCAAATGGTCATAGCTGCAAATAACTTCCATCTTTCTTCCCTGGAAAACCTGAAAGAAACAATCGTGATATATACAAAGGCAATAAGGGTTAATGGCAGCATGATGATATTCATGAAATCAGGAAACTGAAGCAATAGTGTTACCATAGCCACTACCACGAGACTTAAAAGATAAATGAGGTTTTCCCGGTCTACCAGGTTTGCAAAAATCTTTTCCTTTAATTTTTTTAAATCGGGTGGTGCTCCATGCGATTTATTAATGCCCGCAATAAACTGCACTTGTCCAAAAATCATAAAAATACAGGCAGCACCAAAACCCAGGTGCCAGTTGATATTTTGTCCGAGGTAACCACAGATCAATCCGCCCAGAGCTGCACCAACATTAAAAATCATATAATAGATAGCATACCCATTATCTTTTTTCCTGGATTGATCATTGCTATAAAAACTTCCAACAAATGAACCGCTGGGGCCATTGCGAAAACCTGAACCAGTAGCTACCAAAGCAAGGCCAGCAAAAAAAGGCAGATCGGATGGAATGGCGAGTATAAGATGCCCGGTTATTTGCAGATAGCCACCCCAGATAATTGCTTTTCGTGTGCCTAAGAATTTATCTGCTACGATGCCTCCAAAAAAGTTAAAACCATAAACCAATGCGGCATAGGTACCCAAAATAGCGTAGCCCATTGGCTGGCCGAGCCGGAGTTGCGTAACAATATAGGCTATCAACAATGCCTTCATCCCATAAAATGAAAATAAATCCCACATGGAAGTGAATGCCACCCGGTACATTTCTTTCGGGTGTTTGTCAGTTCCTTCTTTAATTAATACAGGTTGTGCTATGGCAATGGCTTCCATTTTGAGCGTTTAGTGATGAGATAATATTTTTCAACCTTGTGATAAGCCGACAGGTACTTTTTCAATTTGATATCCTGTTATTTATTTTACACCAATGGTAATTGAATGATAAACGCTGTTCCCCGTCCGACTGGGTCGTCCGGGCGGGCTTCTCCTGCGTTTGTCTCTACCTTTATCTCTCCGCCATGTGCTTTAATAATATCATAGCTTAACGACAAACCCAATCCCGTTCCCTGCCCGGTAGGCTTGGTTGTAAAGAAGGGTTGAAATATTTTATCTATAATTTTTTGCGGAATGCCGTTGCCATTATCACTAACTTTTATTTCAATCTTATCATTTATCCTTTTTGTAATCACCGAAACAGTTGGCTCATAGTTTTCATTTCCCGACTTCTTCTTTTCATTCACTGCATAAAATGCATTGTTGAATAAATTTAAAATTACCCGCCCTATATCCTGTGGTATAATTTTTATTAAGCCAATGCTTTCATCAAAATCAGTTTTCAAGGTTGCATTAAATAATTTGTCTTTTGCCCGAAGCCCGTGATAGGAGAGGCGCAGGTATTCATCGCACAATGCATTGATATCTGTAGGTTCTTTTGTGCCACTTCGGCTCTGGCTATGCTGCAGCATTCCTTTTACAATGGCATCGGCACGCT
Source organism: Chitinophagales bacterium (assembly GCA_038210625.1). GTDB lineage: Bacteria > Bacteroidota > Bacteroidia > Chitinophagales > Chitinophagaceae > Ferruginibacter. The sequence goes on from JBBQWL010000039.1 coordinate 73,132, forward strand.
TGCCATGATGGTTTATTTTTTCTTCGTTGGCAGTTACATCGTTTATTATTTCATCTTGTAATTGCTCATTTCTTTCTCCTTTTGGCTTTAGGCGTTCAGCTTTCAGCTCTTCGAGTATCTCAGTATTTACTTCTGAAAAATTATTCACGAAGTTTAACGGGTTTTGTATTTCATGTGCAATGCCTGCAGTAAGCTCACCGAGGCTCGCCATTTTTTCGGATTGTATAAGTTGCGATTGAGTTGATTTTAGATTGCTCAGTGTTGTTTCTAAAACTTTATTAGCTTTTTGTTTTTGGCGGTTGTTACGGTAAAATACAACGGCAAGAATTGATAATAAGCCTAACCCAACTAACAAGGCGGTGGTCCTGATCTTGTTTTTGACCGCAACACTTTGCTGTGCTTCCTTTTCAAGCCTTACCTGGTCTTCAAAATTCTGATTTTGAAATTGAAGAAGTTTATCATTGATGTTTTTTTGCAAGCTGGCACCCACTTTTTTTGAAATGATAAAGTAGGTCAATGCGGTATCAGTATTGCCCAGCATTTTCCAGGCTAAAGCAACTTGTTCACTTGAAATAGCTATTGTCTTCTCCGATTTTAATTGAGAGGAAAGTTGAAGGGCAGCCGAAGCATAGTACAGCATGGATTCCGGTTGCTTTTGGTTTTCATATAACCTTGCCAAAGACTTATTACTCTCAATTTCACCAGCTACATTATTTTGTTTCCTGTTTACGGTAATAGCCGTGTGGAAGTAATATTTAGCTGAGTCCATTAATCCTTTTCTAAAATAAATATCTCCGATATTATTGAGTACAATTCCTTCATACATTACCCATCGGTGGTAAAGGTTTATATTTTCCAATGCCCTTTTCGAATAAATGAAGGCTGAGTCAAGCTGATCCATCTCAAGGAAGATTGAACCAATAGCCGTATTGCTGGTGATACCGAAGCTTTTGGCGTTGATTTCGAATGCAATTTGTATTTCCTTTTTAAAGTATTCAATTGCTTTTTCTTTATCACCTACAATTAAATAGATATTGCCTAATTGATGGAAAACTCCTAACGTAATGGCTCTTCTGAATTTTGAAGCGTTATCAGCGAATTCATCATCTTTGGGTATAAAAACATTTTTTTCATTGTTTTCATCATTTGCAAGAGCCAATGCCTCATTGCAAAGCCTAAGGCTGAGTGCAAGGTTTGCATCTTTCTGCATTAGGTAGGCTTTTAATATTAAAAAATCTGCTACCCAAAGCGGTTGCCTGATCCGCTTAGCAATATTAATTCCGTTTTCCGCTAAAGTCATTGTACTATCCCGGTTACTCTCTACATAATAGCCAACCATGTTTTTAATAGTTGTCATCTTTATAGTGTCGTTGACGGTGTTCTTTAATACAAGATGCAAGCTGTCAAGTTCTCTTTTTTGTGATTGAGATAGTGCAAAAAAAGGCAGCAATAAAAGGAAAAATATTTTTGTATTTCTTTTCATATCTATTGTTAAGATGCTGGTAATTGAATAGTAAACTCCGTTCCCTGATTTTCTTTTATTTTCACTTTTATTTCCCCACCATGTGCCTTCACAATATCATAACTCAAACTTAAGCCAAGCCCAGTTCCCTGCCCGGTAGGCTTGGTGGTAAAGAAAGGTTGAAATATTTTGTCAACTATGTTTTGAGGAATACCGTTGCCATTATCACTTACTTTAATTTCAACCTTGTCATTTATTTTTTTTGTTTGAATTGAAACTGTTGGT
>JBBQWL010000040.1:0-74772 GCA_038210625.1 Chitinophagales bacterium
TAATATCAGCTATGTACTTTTGGCAATCTTCATCTGTCTTAAAGTACTGGTTAAATTTTATTGAATTCATACCAGTAAATTTATCCCGTTTTTCCATACATAAATGTATGAAGTGTTGGGATAGCTAAACGCCTATACCTATAATAATATTTCGCACTGTCTAGAGCATTGAGTGTGTAGTGAACGCTGCCCGCGTATAAATAGGGCTGAAAAAGTAAGGAGTCTGGAAGGTGGTCGCCCTTAAAAAAAACAGCGGTCGCTTCATTAAAAAATGAAAGCGCCTGTTGCTGATCATTGCCTGACATTTCCAAAATTCCAGATTTCAGGTAGCAATCAAGTAACACCGGATTGTATATATTTTTTTGCTTTAAAGAGCTGGCTACCTGCTGGTAGATTGATAAAGCAGTACTATCTGTAGTTGCAGTTGCATCCGCCGATGCATACAATTTTTCAGCTTTGCGGTACAACTGTTCGTAGGGAGGAATCTCTTTAATGCCCTGGCTTTGCGGATAAATGAGCACTAACAATAAAATAAAAAGCAGACTGCAAAAACGAAACATCCGGAGAAAATTTGAAGCAATGTAATTTTAAATCGGGGTAAATTACAAAACAATCCGGAACTACAGTTGCCTGTACTGTTGCGTGCTACCTGGCAAGTATAAAAATACAGGGAGGGCGCGGCTTTGAGGGCTTTGTACCCGCCACACCAAAAGGCCTGTTGAGCGCTGAACCATTGTTAGCAAGATTGGTTTTAAATATAGTACCATCTCTTGACTGAATGATGTCATACGCTTCCTGGGTAACATCAGTGATTGAATCAAAATAATATAGCTTTACTTTCAATGAATTCAAGGCCTTACCACTTTTATCGTTAATGCGGTAATTCATCAAAAACTCATGCCGGTCGTTATTGGAAGGCGTTGAGCCAAACACACCGTTACGTACAGTTTGTGCAAGATTTATTATACCATTTGAAACATTTACTGTACAGCCGGCACCGTTGCAATTTGATCCTTCATCGAACAAGGTACCACTGCCTGTGCCTGGTATGGCCGCACCTCTACCTGCATTGTACAATGGCCTCAAAACAGAATCCGCAGTGGTTAATTTATAAAAGCCATCTAAAAAATTAATGCCAGAAATTACCAGTATTGTGCTGATGGAATCAGTGCTGCCATTTGGCAAAAAAGTAATTCGGTAACGAAGCCCGGTCTCGCTTTTAGAAACATTAATGGCACCGGTAGCTGGGTCTATTTCTATACCTTCCGGAAAGCCACTATACTGGCCTGCCAGCGCCTGTACTGGTTTGATGATGTAATCTTCAGCCTGGTCTTTCAGGAAAAAAACCGAGTCGCCATAACTGAATGTAAAACCAGGTGGCACAACGGTGGTTGTTGCAGGATCTTTTTTACATGAAAAGATAACGAGGAGCAAACCAATCGCACATAAATATTTCCAGGGATGAACTGACATATCAAAGTTTTATAGGTTGGTCAACGCTGCTTGTATAAATGTAACCGCCATTTCAAAAATAAAAAAATAAACGCTGTTAAATTATTGGCTGTTATTTCAACAAATTTTAGCAACCGGCCTGTTTTAGACCTACAACATTTCCTGTAGGGCTGCTACTACTGAGTCTACCTCTTCAACCGTATTATTTTTGCAAAAACTAAAGCGTACTGTAACCTGGTTGGGGTTATTGTTTATTGCCCTTATTACATGGCTACCTTGCTCTACCCCACTGGTACAGGCACTCCCTCCGCTGGCGCAAATGCTATGAATATCCATATTAAAAAGCAGCATCTCCGACTTTTCTGTTTTAGGTAAACTAACACTTAACAATGTATATAAGCTTTTACCAAAAACATCTCCATTAAAGCTAACGCCGGCGATATTCTTTTTTAATGCATCGTGCATATATTTTTTTATACTTCCTATGTAAACACTATCATCTTCAAATGCCTCAGTAGCCAACTCAAGCGCTTTGGCGAACCCCACTATACCATAAATATTTTCGGTACCTGCACGCATATTGCGTTCCTGGCCCCCGCCTTGTATCATAGGCTTGATCCGCACATTTTCATTGATGTACAATATGCCCACTCCTTTTGGACCATGAAATTTATGCGCAGCGCCGGTAATGAAATGTACCGGTGTATTGCGCAGGTCAAAAGGAAAATGCCCCACCGTTTGAACGGTATCGCAATGAAAGACGGCATTGTACAATTTACATAAATTACCCACCGCATGTATATCAAGCATATTGCCAATTTCATTGTTGGCGTGCAATAAGGTAACCAATGTTTTTTCTTTGGTTATTGCCAGTAATTTTTCCAGGTGTTCAATATCAACATGACCATTTGGTAACAATTTTACCTGGCTTACTTTTACAAGCTGTTGTGCAGCTAAATGCTCAACGGTATGTAAAGTGGCATGGTGCTCAATGGGGGATGTAATGATATGCGTGCACCCTAAATCTTTCACCGCAGCCGTAATGGCTGTATTACTGCTTTCTGTTCCTCCACTCGTAAAAAAAATCTCAGCAGGATGAGCATTCAAAATTTTCGCTACTGATTTACGCGATTGCTCTATGGCCATTTTCGTTTCGCGGCCATAAGAATATATAGAAGAAGGGTTACCAAATTTTTCTACTAAATAAGGCATCATTGTATCCAGCACAGCCGGGTCGAGCGACGTTGTAGCTGCGTTATCAAAATAAATTCTGTTCATATCTGTTGAGTGGTGAATGGACAATGGCGAAATGAATGGGCAATGGTGAATTGTGAATAAAGAGTGGTGAGTTGTGAGTATTCTCCATTCACTATTCACTACCCACCATTCACTAAAATCTAAATCACTTCATGAATATCTTTCATTAATCTTTTGGCGATATTATCTGCCGTAGTTTCAAAATTACTTTCAGCATAAATACGAATGATGGGTTCTGTGTTGCTGGTACGCAGATGTACCCAGTCGTTATCGAATTCTATTTTCAAACCGTCTTCCGCATTGATAGGTTGATTTTTATACTTGTCTTTAATTTTTTCAAATATGGATTGAACATTGACGCCGGTTGAAAGGGTAATTTTATTTTTGCTGATGAAATATCCCGGGTAAGTATTTCTTAACTGCTTAATGCTTTTTTTGCTGTTGGCGAGATGCGTTAAAAACAACGCAATACCAATTAAAGCATCCCGGCCATAATGGAGGTCTGGCACAATTATTCCGCCGTTACCTTCGCCGCCAATTACCGCATTCACTTCTTTCATTTTGTTTACCACATTTACCTCGCCTACCGCACTGGGGAAATATTCGCCGCCGTGCATTACCGTAACATCTTTCAATGCTTTGGTGGAAGACATATTGGAAACAGAATTGCCTTTTCTTTTGCCGAGCACATAATCAGCAACAGCCACCAATGTATACTCCTCGCCAAACATGCTGCCGTCCTCACAAACAAAACAAAGCCTGTCAACATCAGGATCAACAGCAATACCAAGGCTGGCATTTTGCTTTACTACTTCTGTGCTGAGTCCCGTAAGATGTTCCGGTAAGGGTTCAGGATTGTGCGCAAACTTTCCGTTTACTTCTGCATTTAACACCTCTATTTCTTTTACCCCCAACGCCCTTAACAAAGCGGGCACTGCAATAGCGCCAGTACTGTTTACAGCGTCGACAACTATTTTAAATTTCGCCTTTTTTATGGCGGCAACATCCACCAAATCATAATTTACTACAGCGTCGATGTGCTTTTGTAATGCATCTTCGTTGGCTGTGGTAGTGCCCAGTTTATCAACTGGAACAAACGAAAATTCTTCTGCAGCGGCAATTCTCAATACCTCTGTTCCTTCAGCCGCGTTAATAAATTCTCCTTTGCTGTTAAGCAGTTTTAATGCGTTCCATTCTTTTGGATTGTGGCTTGCAGTTAATATAATACCACCTGCCGCCTGCTCGAACACCACGGTCATTTCTACAGTCGGCGTAGTGCTATAGTCCAGATCTATCACATCAAAGCCAAGTGCATTTAATGTACTGGTGACAAGATTTTTAACCATGGCGCCACTGATGCGCCCGTCACGCCCCAGCACTATCTTCCTGTTTGCTCCCTCTTTCATTAACAGTGTACCATAGGCAGCCGTAAACTTAACCACATCTAATGGAGTGAGGTTATCGTTTGTTTTGCCCCCGATGGTACCACGTATACCTGATATGCTTTTTATTAATGCCATTTGCTGCCAAAGATTAGGTGAGCGGCAAAGATAAGAAATACAAGCCTGCTTCCAAAGCCAAAACGCACCTGCCGGCAATATAGAACCAGCGGCTACTTTTTAGAGGTCATTTTAAGATAGCAATCGTTTGCCTGAATTCTCTTTGGAAGACTAAATGGGTTACTCTTTTTTTACAAATACCAGCCTCGATCTGTCTGCGGTGTAAATTTTGGAAAAAAAATCGGCAAGTAGCACGGCGTCTGTTGCAGGATACAGGCCGCTATTTCGCTGTAAATTCCTTACGTACGATACTTTACGTTCGTTTATTTTTATTGTAGTAGAATAGGTTCCGAATTTTGTATCAATGGTTACGTTGGCAGGTATGCTTTCGGCTGTATATCCGGCTGGTATGGTAATTTCCACCGAATCAACATCTGTAAAAGCGTAAGGTATTTTTATATCAAATTTCCTTTTGTCTGCCCCAGCAATTTTTGTAGATGACTTATTTAATACATCCGGTGAAATGAATAATCTTTTACCGGAGATGCTACCAAAATTATTCGCCGTTAACTCTAGCTTTTCTATTACTACGGGCAAGGTTTCTTTTTGCGTGGAATAATTGAAACTGCTCACATCATACGAGGGCAGGTTGAGCTCTTCTTTTAAAATTTCAGCAATCTTTTCCTTATTAACCGCATCCAGCATGCCCTGTAATTCATCTTGTTGCTGGGCCTTGTATTTTGTTTCAATACTAGCCGTGAGTTTCCCTTCTTCATTAATCACCGCGGAGATATTTCGTGTTTGCAGGTTCTCCTGCTTGTTATAATCAGGCGTGTGTACCAGCGTACCTCCATTTTCATCTACGAGCAAGGCATAGCGGTTACTTGTAAAACCACTAAGATACCCCATCGGCAAAGTTTGGCTTGTACACTCCAGCCAAACGGTATCTTTTGCCTGTGGCACGCAAACGATAATATGATTGAACTGGTTTGACGGAAAATCAGCCAGCAAAGCATTGCGGTTTTGACCTGCTTTTATCAGCGTGTAATATGATTTAATGCCAGCCTCTTTCAGCAGGGAATACATGTAGTTACTAAGCGCCTTGCAATCGCCGTAAGCCTTTGAAGCAACATAACTGGCATCAAATGTTTGCCATCCGCCGATGCCCAACTGAATGCTGATATAACGGGTATTCTTTTGCATGTATTCATACAAAATTTTTATTTTCTCCCTTGGTGAACTAACATTATCGGTAAGCGCATGCACCTGCTGTTTTATATTGGCGGGCAATTGATCCCGGCCGGTATTAAGAGCGTAAATGAATTTGCCAAATCCCTTCCAGTCGTTCATATTACCCGTATAATGCTGTATCTCAAAATCGGAAGGTGCCAAAAAAACCGCCGTATTTATTTCATACCATTCCGGCTGGTATCGCTCGCTTTCAATAGCCGGCAATTTTTCAACTGCCCACTCGTACTGCTGGGATTGTTTTAGCAGCGTTTTTTGTGGCTCTTTGTTGTAATTAAATGCTTTAAACCGAAGGTTATAATCCAGCGGACATTCTACTACGAGTTTGCTTTTTTCTACCGCAAAATTTTCATCCTCTACAGGTAACCAATGCGGTAAATAAAACACACCTTTTAATTCAACCACGGTTTCGTATTCTACCGTATAAGGATACATCCTGCAGTTAAAGTTATGGTGTTTAATTCTGGCATCATCCGCAAGTGAAGATTCTGAAGACCCGGTTAAATCCTGCACTTCACTCTTTTTAAGCGATTTTATCTTCTTCCCGTTTTCATCATACAAGGTGCCTTCTATACTTTGAACAGTTATAAACTGATCGTAGTTTTCCGTTAACCCGGCAGCACTCTCGCCCCCGGCATTTAATATAGTGACCGCATATTTATTGTATAAAACGGCTTTGCCTGCATTTTTAATTTCTATCCTTAATTCCTCCATTCTTTTTACCACATTGGCATGCGGAAGTAGCTCTGCCGGAATTAATTTTACATCATAATTATTTTGTGCCAATGCCGATAATAAGCAGGTTGCATTGAAGAGCGATACGAGAAAATATTTTTTCATGGTTACTTCTTTTTGAATACAATTTGTTCTGCATGTTTTTTTACGATGTAATCAAAAAAGTTTCGGAGCGTTTCGTAGTCTTCCGGTAAAAAAGTAGCTTTTTCGAGTTTTATCCTGGAACGCAGCATCACCCCTTCATCTGTCTTAGATACAAGGTATTCAAAAAAACCCTCCCCATCGTTGAGGCTTACTTTTGCTGATTTTGGGATTTCATCCACAACATATCCCTGCGGGATTTCTATTTGAAAATTATAGGTTTCGTCCATTTTGTAGGGCATCTCCACCGGGTACTTTCTTTCTGCCGCTGTAAAAAAATTCTCCCTGTATCCTTCTTTCAGCATGGGGTTAAAGTAGATAATATTGCTACTGTTATCTCCGTCGATTGTTATGTTATGCGACATCCGAATGGGCTTTTCTCCATCCTTTTCATCTTCATATTTAATATCATCAATAGAAAAATCGCCGGAGTACGATTCTTTTAATTTCTTTTCAAAAGCCTCTTTTCCGTTATCAATAAACTTATCACGTAAATTGTTCGATTCGTAATACCCGAGTATAGTAGTAAGCGTACCTGTCCATTTACCAGGTTTTTTTTCATCGCTAAAAAGCATTGCGTTGGTAAACTTGGATTCCTTCAAACTATCCGCAAAAAAGTACACCGGCTCTACTTCTTTATTAATTGTTCGGGCGGCGCCATTGTAACAATATTCAGGTAATTTATTAAACCCAAGATATGGCTCAGAGGCATCTAAAAAATAACTCTTGCCATCGATATCCAACCTGCAGATAACATAATTATACCGGTTAATAAGGGGATATATCTCGTTGGCAAAACCATTAGACCTGGTACTTAAAATAACAGGATTCGCCTGCATGTTTTCGTGCCGCAGCATGGTAGTTAACAATAAATTAACGTCCGCCACGGAGCCGTTCTTATTTTTAAATGTTTCCTTAACACCTGTTGTTAAATAAATACCGCGGTGGCCGTTGCACTTAAAGGAATTTTTCACAAAGGCATATATCTTTTTTGCTTCCTCCAGGTTGTCTTTTGTACTTGCCTTTATGGTTTTCATATCATCGTTTAACCATCCATTATCTTTATCAAGTTTTTCTCCAAATTCTTCATCTTTTAACAGCGCATCGGATACCGTAAGCCAGTTACCCATGATATCGCGATGAGGCATATTAGGAAATTGTTGCCCTGACATTTGAAATTCTATTTTAGAAATATGGTTATCCAGGGATGTAAGGAATTTTTCTTCCTTCATCGCTGCCACATTTTTCATAACCCACCGGGTACTTGTATTGGTTGCCTGCACCGGAACGTTTTCGGAACGACCTCCTTCACCTTCTACCCTTACATTATAAGTTGTGCTCCTGGTGCCGGATGTTTTAATATCGAATGGATTGTAGCCTTGTGATAAAAAAACATACTCAAAAAAATTAGGCAGGTCGAGGTTGTATTCGCTCCAAACCCTTGGGTAACTGCCCTGGAAAATCCATTCCTGCAGGTTAAATAAAAAGTCGGAATTGATGGTGTAAGAATATTCGATGATGGACCCTTCTTTTAGTGCGGGCATGGTAAACTTCTTAACAATATGGTTTTTATCCTGCTTGTCTTTAAAAACTGCATCTTTATCCAGTTTCGTTTCTACCACACTCCCATTTTCGAGGTTATAGGTACTGGCTTTAAGGCTCTCCAGTTTTTCTTCTGAATTACTTTTTGTGGAGATGTACAATGGTATTTCCACGCTCGCCAAATCGAATCCCTTTTTGTTAATAATTTTTATGCGCCGTTGGTGTTTGTAAATCAGGCTAAACCAACCCTTATAATTGGCTTCAAAAGAGCTGCTGCCAATGTCGGCAATGATTACAGCACCATAAGAAGTATCGACCTTTAAATTATCGATATTAAAATCCGCGGGTAAAACATGATTGAATTTAATACCAGGCTTATCCTGGGCGTAGAGTTTGGAACATAGCAATACAACTGCTAATAATAGTACAGGATATCTTTTCATTTGGAGCAAGGTTTAGGTATAGGTTTCGAAATTAAAATAGAGGACAATCTATTAACGACAGCAATGTAACGTATTATTTTAAAATAAATTTCGCAACTATTCGAATACGATGAAAAATGAATGGATCATCCTAAAAAACAATGGCTATCCGCTTAAAACGGATAGCCATTGTTTGTAAAAAAGCAAATGGGATAATTTATTTCATTTTAAAACTCTCCATAAATTTTGTATTAAAGTCACCCTTTCTGAAAGCTTCATTTTTCATTAACTGCAAATGAAACGGAATGGTTGTTTTTACTCCTTCAATAATATACTCGCTTAACGCACGATGCATGGTATCGATTGCCTCTTCCCGTGTTTGTGCTACGGTAATCAATTTACCAATCATGCTATCGTAGTAAGGTGGAATTACATAGCCTGCGTATACGTGGCTATCCACCCTTACACCATGGCCCCCGGGTGTATGCAATACGGTAATTTTTCCAGGGCTTGGGCGAAAATCATTGTACGGATCTTCTGCATTGATGCGGCACTCTATAGCATGCATTTGAGGATAATAATTTTTGCCACTTACTTTATGTCCGGCTGCAATTTTTATCTGCTCTTTTATCAAATCATAATTCACTACTTCTTCCGTAACACAATGTTCTACCTGTATACGGGTATTCATTTCCATGAAATAAAAATTACGGTGCTTATCAACCAAAAACTCAATGGTACCAACGCTTTCATAGTTAATAGCGCTGGCAGCTTTAATAGCTGCGTTGCCCATTTCTTCCCGCAATTCTGTTGTCATAAAAGGCGAGGGTGATTCTTCCACCAGCTTTTGATGCCGGCGTTGGATTGAACAATCTCTTTCACTCAAATGACATACATTTCCAAACTGGTCTCCTGCTATCTGTATCTCAATATGCCTCGGCTCTTCCACAAATTTTTCCATATAAATGCCATCATTTTTAAACGAAGCAGCTGCTTCTGTTTTGGCATTTTCAAAGGCTTTTTCCATTTCAGTTTCTTCCCATACCACACGCATGCCTTTTCCTCCTCCGCCGGCTGTAGCTTTTAATATTACCGGGTAACCAACCTGGTTTTTTGCAAGGCTTTTTGCCTGCTCTACGCTCTCGAGTAAACCTCCGCTGCCGGGCACCACCGGTACGCCTGCTTTAATCATGGTTTCCTTGGCAGTTATCTTATCGCCCATGGCGTTGATCATATCAGGTGTTGGCCCAATAAATTTTATTCCATGATCCGTACATATTTGAGCAAACTTGGCATTCTCTGCCAGAAAGCCATAACCGGGATGTATGGCGTCGGCATTGGTTATTTCTGCAGCCGCCATAATGTGCGGAATATTGAGGTAAGAATCTATACTGCTGGGCTTACCAATGCATACTGCTTCGTCCGCAAATTTTACATGCAAACTATCTTTATCTGCGGTTGAATAAACGGCTACGGTCTTAATACCCATTTCCTTGCAGGTACGTATAATGCGCAATGCTATTTCTCCGCGGTTAGCAATTAATATTTTTTTAAACACGAGATTTATTTAAAAATTAAAAATTAAAAATTAAAAATTTATCTAAAAATGGTAGTCCCTTTTTTAGTTTTGATTTTTTAATTTTTACCTAGCTCGGATCTACCAAAAATAAGGGCTGATCATACTCCACCGGGCTCGCATCTTCAACCAATACCTTTACTATCTTTCCTTTTACCTCACTTTCAATTTCGTTGAAAAGCTTCATCGCTTCAATAATACACACGACTTTACCTTGTATTACTTCATCACCTACATTTACAAAAATGGGCTTACCCGGTCCTGACTGGCGGTAAAAAGTGCCGATCATCGGGCTTTTTATGGTGATGTAATTATCAGATTTAGGGGCTTCTGCAGGTGGTGCTGTAATGGTTGCTGCGGGTGGAGAGGTTTGAGGAGCGGCTGGTTGAGGAGAATTAGAATAAATTTGTCCTGACTGGCCTCCCGCAATAATGTGCTGAACGGGATCTTTTTTTTGTTTGACGGTTATTTTAACGCCTTCTTCTTCAATTGTAATTTCACCAATGTTGGTTTTATTTATGAGCTTAACCAGCTCCTGGATTTGCTTTATGTCCATATCGAAAGGTTAAATGGTTTTTTATTAGAAACGGGCGGCTAAGGTAGGTAATGATTTATTAATACTGCCAATTAAAAAATTAAAAAATAGAAAAAAACAGGCCAAAATGGCGAAAAAAGTAAAAAAAAGGAGGCAAAATCTTCATTTTTAGCCTTTTTTTTTCAAAAATTAAAAAGAGGCAATTTTTAAAAATTGCCTCTTTTTTTAATAAATATTTTTACCTATACCTCTTTCACCCTTTCTACGTATTCGCCGCTTTTTGTATTAATTCTAATTAGTTCTCCCTCATTTACAAACAAAGGCACGTTTACGGTAGCGCCCGTTTCAACTGTAGCAGGTTTAAGTGTTTTGGTGGCGGTATCTCCACGCATTCCTGGTTCACTATAAGTAACCAATAACACAATTTTATCCGGTAACTCAACCCCCATTGGCAGGTCAGTTTCACCATTGATCAATACTGACACTTCCTGTCCGTCTTTCAAAAAACGCGGCGCATCTACCATTGTTTCCGGTACCGTAATTTGTTCAAATGTTTCCACATCCATAAAACTATACCCGGTATCATCTTTATACAAATACTGGTAAGTTTTCTTTTCCACTCTAACCGGAAAAATCGTTTCACCACTGTTCCAGGTAAGTTCAATTGTACGGCTGTTATCAACCCCTTTTAATTTAGCCCATACTTTTGCTGCTGCCCGGGCTGTTTTATTTTGACCGAATTCTATTACCGTGTACAAACTACCATCTACTTTGATGATCAGGCCTGAGCGCATGTCTGCTGTTGTTGCCATGTTGATTTATTTATTTGCTTGTTAAGTGTATTGCACCACCCGCAATATTTACGTGGGCTGCAAAAGTAGCAATAGTAATGGTAAAACTGAAATTTAAACCGTTTCCTACAATTTGCACTCTCTTTATAGAGTTTAAACTTCAGGAAAAATGCTCTTAACAGCGGCTTTACAATTTTCAAATTATCTTCACAAAAAAAAAAGCGTGAAAAAAATAATACTATTCGCAACCTTTATCGCCAGTACCATCATTGCCATGGCGCAAACTGATTCTTCTGCCAAAGCTTTGCCGAAATTTGAAACCATCCCTTCATTTTCTATTTATACCTTACCTGACAGTACCCTTTTTTCCAATAAAGACCTGCATAAAAACATGCCTTTTATTATTATGTTTTTTAGCCCCGATTGTGAGCATTGCCAAAAAGAAATGAAAGAGCTGCTGGCTTATAAAGAGGAATTAAAGAACATCAGGATATTGATGGCTTCTCCGGGTAGTTACCCAATGGTAAAGCAATTTTACCAGGACTACAACCTCGCTTCAATGCCCAATATTAAAATGGGCCATGATGACAATTTTACACTGGGAAGCATTTTTCAATTAAGAACTTTTCCTTCAATTTTTGTATACGATCAGCAGGGCAAACTGGCCAAAGCCTTTGTAGGCAATATTGGCGTACCAGCCATTTTAGCCGCGGCGAAATAAATTAGCTTTCCATTATTACCCAATGGCGTAATGCGCTACCTTTGCAGCGCAAATTATTTTTCTACTTAAAAAATTATATATTATGAAAGTTACCGTTGTTGGTGCAGGAGCTGTAGGTGCAACCTGCGCAGATAATATTGCCCGTTTGGCGCTATGTGAAGAACTGGTTTTGCTTGATATTAAAGAAGGAATTGCTGAAGGCAAGGCCATCGATATGATGCAAACTTCTGCCCTGCTGGGTTTTGACACCAAGATTACCGGGAGCACCAACGACTATACTAAAACCGCCAATAGCGATATCGCTGTAATTACATCGGGACTGCCGCGTAAGCCCGGAATGACAAGAGAAGAATTGATTGGTATCAACGCAGGTATTGTAAAGGGCGTTGCAGAAAATATTTTGAAATACTCGCCTGACGCTATTATCATCATCATCAGCAACCCGATGGATACAATGACTTACCTGGCTTTAAAAGCAACCGGTTTGCCAAAAAACAGGATCATTGGTATGGGCGGAGCATTGGACAGCGCCCGTTTTAAATATTATTTATCAACCGCTATAGGTTGTTCCCCGAATGACCTGCAGGGCTTTGTTGCCGGCGGCCACGGAGATACTACCATGATTCCATTAACCAGGCTGGCTACTTACCAGGGCGCTCCTGTAAGTAATTATTTAGATGAAGCTGCACTTAAAAAAGTTGCTGCTGACACTATGGTTGGTGGCGCTACTTTAACCGGTTTATTGGGCACTTCGGCCTGGTACGCACCGGGTGCTGCATGTGCCGCAATGGTAAAATCAATTGTACGGGACGAAAAGAAATTGTTTACCTGCTGCGTTAGCCTGGATGGTGAATACGGACAAAAAGATATTTGCATCGGTGTTCCGGTTACCCTCGGCAAAAAAGGTTGGGAAAAAATTATCGACTATAAATTAAATGCAGAAGAACAGGCCGCCTTTAACAAAAGTGCGGATGCTGTAAGAAATATGAACAATGTATTAGCTACATTGTAAACTTCGCAGCCATTTACACAACAAAGCCTCCTGAAATGGGAGGCTTTGTTGTATAATTTATAGCGTCACCGGAAATAAGAATAAAAAATTTGTCCGGGCTAAGAAGCAATGTGGATCATCGTTGCGTCGCCCTCTTGTACGTTATTATTTTTATTGAGCTGTAGCCCGCTGGTTGCATTTACTGCTACTAAAACAACGATGGGCTATTTTCAAAGTCACCCTTAGCTAACCCCATCTGTAACCATCTCCTTATTAATTTTCAGCACAAGGCCCTGCAACACTTTACCAGGACCAACTTCTGTAAAATGAGTTGCACCATCGGCAATCATAGCCTGTACGCTTTGCGTCCACCTGACAGCGCCGGTCAGTTGCTCAATTAAATTCTTTTTTATTTCAGCTGCATCAGTCACCGCTCTTGCAACAATGTTTTGATACACCGGGCAGGTTGGAAGATTGAATGTAGTAGCTTCAATTGCCGCTGCCAGTTCCTCTTTAGCTGGCAACATCAGCGGTGAATGAAATGCGCCTCCTACCGGCAAAACAAGCGCCCGTTTAGCGCCGGCAGCTTTCATTCTTTCGCAGGCTATTTCAATACCACGCAGCGAACCACTTATTACCAACTGGCCGGGACAATTATAATTTGCAGGCACTACAATTTCCCCTGTTTCTTTTTGCACCTCCGCACACACTTCTTCTACTTTTTCATCTGCCAAAGCCAATACTGCGGCCATGGTACTGGGTACTAACTCACAAGCTTTCTGCATCGCTTTTGCCCTGATGGACACCAGCCTGAAAGCATCTTCAAAACTCAACACACCATTGGCAACAAGGGCAGAAAACTCACCCAATGAATGACCTGCCACCATTTCCGGCCGGGCACTGGCCAACGTTTTAAATGCAATAACCGCATGCAAAAAAACTGCGGGTTGGGTTACATTGGTTTGTTTAAGGTCTTCTTCAGTGCCTGTAAACATTACATCAGCAATGCGAAATCCTGCAATGCTGTTTGCTTGCTCAAACAATTCTTTTGCCATCGGATTGGTGTCATACAGGTTTTTTCCCATTCCGCTAAACTGACTTCCCTGTCCGGGAAATACATACGCATGTGCCATAGTTTATCTTTTATTTCAACTGCAAATAAAACAAAAAATCCCTCACGGGGAGGGATTAATATTTTACTTACTTACGTACTAATGTAATTTTGCACTGATGAGTTTTACGAACTCACTGCGGGTTTCATTTTTTTCAAACTCGCCCCAAAAAGCTGACGTAGTGGTAACTGAATTTTGCTTTTGCACACCCCGCATCATCATACACAAATGGGATGCTTCTATTACAACCGCAACCCCGAGTGGATTCAATGTTTCTTTGATAGAATTTAAAATCTGGTGGGTCAGCCTTTCCTGCACCTGCAACCTTCTGCTATATACATCTACTACACGGGCAATCTTACTTAAACCGGTAATCCATCCATTGGGGATATATGCTACATGTGCCTTTCCATAAAATGGCAGCATATGGTGTTCGCACATACTGTATAATTCAATGTCTTTAACAATAATCATTTCACTTACTTCTTCATGAAACTTCGCAGAATTTAATATCGCATTGGCGTCTTGCTGGTATCCCTGTGTGAGTACCTGCATTGCTTTTGCCACCCTTTCCGGCGTTTTTTCAAGCCCTTCCCTATTGGCATCTTCCCCCAATAAACCAAGTGTATCTCTGTAATTTTTTATTAGCCCTGCAGTAACGGCTTCGTCATACTGCTCAATTTTTTTATATGCCATTATTTTAGATTGTGGTAAACTTTGCTGATTGCCAGCTTTAACAATAAAGACTATATTTTGTTCTGTGCAGGCTATATATCATAATTATACCGACGACAATTTATTCATTAGCAGGATATTCAACAAAATTTCTTTCTGTTTCGTACAGTCTTACCTGGAGGTCAATGGCAGCATCAATTTTTTCCCTGAGAATATTATAGATCACTACTGCGATATTTTCTGCCGTTGGATTGAGGTGCTTAAACTCAATTGTATCAAGGTTTAAATTCTTATGATCAAAACGTTCCAGGATATTTTCTTTTATTACGTCACTCAATAATTTCATATCGTATACATATCCGGTTTCGGCATCAGGTACGCCGGTCAGTTTAACTATAAGTTCATAATTGTGCCCGTGAAAACTTGGATTATTGCATTTGCCAAACACCCTGTCATTGGTGGCATCGTCCCACTTGGGATTGTTTAAACGGTGAGCCGCATTAAAATGTTCTTTACGGTAAACAGCTACTTTATTATTCATTTTATGTCAATCTTTTTAAAATAACAACTGGATTTTAAATTGTATCAACTGTTACAGCTTACTTTAAAATCAGCGTAAATAAAAAACAAAGAAGGCAACTGATTGTTTATTGCAGCAAATTAATTTCCAAAATATTCTACAAAAATTCGCGGAGTTTCGTACAACTTTAGGGAATGTAGTTGTACTCCTTCCGGCAAATTAGGACTTAATTGTTCCCAAATACCAATCACTAAATTTTCAATAGAACACAGTTTACCGGCCATAAAATCAACATCTACATTCAGGTTTTTGTGATCCAGTTTTTCTATTACATGCTCATTTACAATAATACTTAGTCTTTTTACATCATATACAAAACCCGTATCGGGATTAGGATCGCCTTTTATTGTAACATATAACTCAAAGTTGTGTCCATGCCAGTTTTCATTGGCGCATTTACCAAAAACCTCCTCGTTTTGCTCACGGCTCCACGCCGGATTAAATAACCGGTGTGCAGCATTAAAATGTTCAACCCTTGTTATATACACCATTCGCACTTAAAATTTTGCGCAAAGGTACTTGCTAAATCCTGAAATATGAAGCGTATGTACGATTTTTGCAAAATGCGTATTTTACTTGTTTCGGCTACCAGGTTTGAGATTGAGCCAACATTACAGTTGCTTCAGCAAAAGGAAAACCCTTTCAAAAAACACACCATCGAGGTTTTAATCACCGGTGTGGGACAAGTAAATACAAGTTATCTTTTGACAGTAAAGTTGATGGGCAATAAACCGGACTTTGTTTTACAGGCAGGTATCGCAGGAACTTTTACTGAACAGTTATCTTTGGGTCAAACCGTACTTATAAAGCAGGATACATTTGGGGATTCGGGTATTGAAGAAAAACAACAGTTTACAACTTTATTTGATGCTGGTTTTGCCGGCAAAAATGATTACCCTTTTAGGAATGGATGGCTTGTTAATGATACAAATAAACTATTTGAAAGCTCGCCATTAGCGGTTGTTAAAGGGATTACCATAAACAAAATAACCGATAGTTTGTTCCAAAAGCAGCAACTCGTTCAGCATTTCAACCCGGCCGCAGAAAGCATGGAAGGAGCTGCATTTCATTATGTTTGTCTGCAACAAAAAGTACCCTTTCTTCAACTACGAAGCATCAGCAATAGTGTGGGAGAAAGAGATAAAACAAAGTGGGCGATGAAAGATGCCATCATTAATTTAAATATTGAACTTGAAAAAATACTGATCAGTTTACCATGAAATATACTTTAGGATTTTCCCCCTGCCCCAATGACACTTTTATTTTTGATGCATTGGTAAATAATAAAATTGACACCGGAAATATCCATTTTGAACCGGTGCTGGAAGATGTACAAACGCTTAATGAGTGGGCTATGCAGGGCAAACTATCCATCACTAAATTAAGTTATGGTGTATTGCCCCTGGTGCTTAAAGACTACACAGTATTGAATAGCGGCAGTGCATTGGGTCGCGGCGTTGGGCCTTTGCTGATAGCTGGTCAGGATGCTGTTACTAAAAATATTGATGAGTATACCATTGCAATACCTGGCGAACAAACAACCGCCCATTTACTTTTTTCATTGGCTTATCCAAAAGCAAAGAAAAAGATTTTTTTAAGGTATGACGCCATAGAAGATTTTGTTAGCAGTGGCCGTGGACTGGGAGTAATCATTCATGAAAACCGTTTCACTTATGCAGATAAAGGTTTGAAAAAAATTATTGACCTGGGCGATTTTTGGGAGAAAGAAACCGGCAATGCGATACCGCTGGGCGGCATTGTTGTTAAACGTGAAATAGACATAGCCACTCAAAAAGAAATTGACAGGCTAATAAAAAAAAGCATTGAATACGCTTTTGGTAATTATCCCCAGTTAAATGATTATATCCGCACCAACGCCCAGGAAATGAGCGAAGATGTAATGCGTAAGCACATTGATTTATATGTGAACGATTATTCAATCAGCCTTGGCGAAGAGGGAAAAAAAACAGTGAAAAAATTAATGGATGTATATCAGCAATTGAATGACTGCACTATTGGATACGATGAAATTTTTGTAAGCTGAGATAGCCATGCATCAATCTTTTTGGAGCGCCTGCGCATACACTTCCAGGCATCGCTTTCTCGCGAACTCGTGATCAACGATTGGTTTGGGATAATCAAAGCTGTCCAATTCAGGAACCCAGTGCCTGATATATTTTAGTTCTTTATCAAATTTCTCAGTTTGCAAACGCGGATTAAAAATCCTGAAATAGGGCGCCGCATCACAGCCGCTACCTGCAGCCCATTGCCAGCCTCCGTTATTAGCAGCCAGGTCAAAGTCCAGTAACTTTTTCGCAAAATAAGCTTCTCCTAAGCGCCAGTCCAGCAGCAGGTGTTTTGATAAAAAAGATGCGGTGATCATACGTACCCGGTTGTGCATAAAACCGGTCGCATTTAGCTCCCGCATGCCGGCATCAACAATCGGGTAACCAGTTTGCCCATTACACCATTGCTCAAATTCGCCACTGTCTTTTCGCCAGTTAATGTTATCGTATGCCGCCTTAAAAGCCTTACCCTTGCCCACTTTTGGAAAATGCCATAAAATCATGTGATAAAAATCCCGCCATATCAATTCATTCAAATAAGTTTCTGACAGTGGCATGGCGCGGGCTGCCAACTCACGAATGCTAATAGTTCCAAACCGTAGATGAACACCTAATTTAGATGTTCCGGCAATTGCCGGAAAATTTCTTTGTGCAGCATATTTTTTTACGAGTTCTTCCTTTAAATCTTTGGAAGGAAATGGCCTTTCGGACTGCTTGAATCCCATAGAAGGCAACGATGGCATTTGCTGCGCCGCCTGTTGATAAAAATGGTGAAAGTATTTTTTTACAGGATAGGGTTTTAAATGAAAATCAGTCAACACAGCCTTCCATTTACGACTATAAGGCGTAAAAACCGTGTAAGGTGTTCCATCATCTTTTAACACTTCTGACTTTTCCAAAACAACCTGGTCTTTGTAAGTTTGAAAACCAGCGCTGCTTTCTTTCAATAATTTTGCAATGGTGAGTTCCCGTTCAAGTGCATAGGGTTCATAATCGTGATTGGCAAAAACGGTATCAATTGTATGTTTGGAAAGCAGTTGCTTAAAAACTGTTAAAGGTGTTCCATAAAACACACTCAATGATGATCCCATGGCAACAAGGTCAGCCTGTATTTCCTCCAGGGCCGCATGTATAAACTCCACCCTTCTATCAGCTTTTTCTTCCAACTGGTCCAAAATATTTTTATCAAAAATAAAAATGGGCAGCACAGGTTTGCCAGTTTTAAGGGCATGATAAAGCCCTGCATTGTCGTTCAGTCTTAAATCCCGGCGAAACCAAAAAATATTAATTGTTCCCATAATAATTTATACTGTTTAATAAAATAGATCCTTAAAACGGTAAGGGTTATATTAAACAGCCGGGCTAGGGAATGGTTGCAAAAATTTCCTTATAAATTTTTTGAGTAAGTGAATTGGAGTAAGATATATCATCAATCCGCTGCACCCAACGCATATTGTATATACTATTGCTTAAAAAAACTTCGTCTGCATGTTGCAAATCTGTCAGCGTAATTTCTGTCTCAATTAATTGGTGCTTATTATTGGCTGATTCCCGTATAATTTTCTTACGCATCGTGCCTGCTATACAACCTTCTTTTAACGACGGAGTATAAATAACCCCTTCCTTTATTAAAAAAATATTGGCAATGGTC
Organism: Chitinophagales bacterium; assembly: GCA_038210625.1. GTDB lineage: Bacteria > Bacteroidota > Bacteroidia > Chitinophagales > Chitinophagaceae > Ferruginibacter. Next base: position 18,995 of record JBBQWL010000040.1, read on the forward strand.
GTATCGCAAATGCGGTTATAACTATTTAATATAATAGCATCGTTCCATTTCTCCTGTTTGGCTTTTAACGCCGCTAAAATATAAGGCAGGTAATTATTGTGTTTAAGGTTACTTAGTATATCACAGCTTTTTTTTGCGGCTTCATAAATACCCAATACCAGTCCGTTGCTATTAAATTCACCACTATTATCCGGCAATGGCCAGCTTTGAATAATGTAATTAGGCAGATGGTTTTTTGCATCAAATAATCCGCCTTCTCCCCTAAAAACACAGAGCCTTACACGAACGTTACCATCCTGGTGATTCTTCTTTAGCAGGGCTGTTATTTCACTTTGTAATTTATCAGGGGTAAAATGCCTGGGTATATCAAATTGTAGCGTCTGCATTCCATTCCATAGTCTTGCAAAATGTTCATCTTCCATTTCCAGCAGTCCATTTTTGACTTTGATAGTTTCAAACAAACCGTCACCATATCGCAGGGCACGACTATCTGCCGCTATTACAGGTTCTCCTTCACTAAAAAATTTTCCATTATAATTGAAATAATTCATACGCAAAAATATACTGTGTTGGCTTTACTTATTTTTAAAAGATTGTAACAAATAAAAAATCCCACCAAAACAAATTGATGGGATATTTCTTCATCGAGGTTGTAAGAGAAAAAAATTTATTGTAAAGGTGCTGCTTTTAAGCGTTATTTAATCAGGTTGCTATTGAGAACATCTGTTAATATGTTTGGTATGCTAAATTTCCTCATTTAATATGTTGTGTTTAACCGCGTACATAATCAAACCGGCAGTACTTTTTGCTCCTGTCTTCACTTTAAGTTTATCGCGGATAGCTTCCACAGTTCGGGGGCTAAGATCCACCATATCGGCAATTTCCTTTGTCGTTTTTTCTTCGCACATCAATTTTAAAATCAGCATCTCCTTATCATTTAACTGTGCTTCCTGCTGAACTAATTTTTGAGGCGTTACCTGGTTGCGTTGTTTAAGATTTGTAAGCAAAGCTTTATTGGTAAGTGCATTAAAAAAATAATCCTGTTCAAAGCAGGTTTTTATCGCTTCATAAATAACTTCTATGTCACTGGTTTTACTGAGGTAGCTGTTGGCGCCTAATTCCATCAACTTTGTTATCATACTGTGGTCCTCCAGCATTGTGAGCATGATAACTTTTACATCTGGCCAGTTCTTTTTTATTTCAGGAAGAGCAGTAATACCATCCATTACAGGCATTTGAATATCCAGCAATATTACATCCGGCTGTATCGCTTTAAGCATGGTTAGTAAATGCATACCGTTATCGGCCTCTGCAATAACCTTGACGTCATTTTTCGAACTCAGGGCAGTCTTTACACCGGCCCGGTATAACACATGGTCGTCCGCAATTAACACTTTGATCGGTTCCAAAATTTGTCAGTTTTAGATATAAAGAGTACTTATTAACTTTTTAAAAATTCTCCCTTAAAATGCAATATCGCTTAATTTCTTTTACAATCGATAGGAGAAATACGTGTTATTTAACATGGGAATTTTACTATGGTAAATTCTCTTCCGGGAAAAGACAATATGCATTACCGCAAGGATATGCGTTTATCAATCTGTAACCCGCGGTTGACTCCGATCAAAAACACTTCTTTAACTAAACGTGTTGAAGCGGTAAATATTATTCAATCAGTTTGTTTCGCATGCCATACATAATCAGGCCACCAATAGTTTTGGCGTTTACCTTGGTCTTCATATTTTGACGGATTGTTTCAATAGTTCGGGGACTTAAAAATATAGTTTTGGATATTTCCTCTGTGGTTTTATCCTCGGCAAGCAGTTGAAGAATTTTTATTTCCTTCTCGTTAAAATGGATGGCTGCGGTATTGGTGTAATGCTGCCGGACATTTTTTTTCTGCATCAACTTACCCATGACGGCCTTATTCACAAGGTCATTAAAGTAAAAATCCTCGTTCATGCAAGTTAAAATAGCCTCGTATATTTCTTCAGGATCTGTTGTTTTTGTAAGATAGGCATTGGCTCCCATCTCCATCATCTTACTAATCATCTGGTGATCATCGTACATGCTCAGCACAATAATTTTGATGCCGTCATATTCTTTTCTTATAAGCTCAATACCGTTGATGCCATCAATTTCAGGCATCCGAATGTCCATCAATAATACTTCTGGCTTTTTAATGGCAATCTTGTGCATCATATCCTTCCCATCTTCTGCTTCCCAAAGCATTTTAAGATTGGATTTACCGGAAAGAGCCATTTTAATTCCATCCCTGAATATTTTGTGGTCGTCGGCGATAGCTATTTTTATTAAGTAATCCGCAGAGATAGACATAAAACAAAAGAATTAGTTTGGTTTGTCACTAAATTATGTAATTGCATTTATTTTAAAGCAATTACATCTGAAGAAAATTGAATTTGCCGCTATAAAATTCTCAACTCGTTTAGTTTTTTGTAATGCAAATAACGTGATTAATATTTTGTTATTGCGAACCTGTACTCAGTAATTATACTAACACGCACAAAAATCGTATTGCGTTTATTAGAAACTTACCATACCTCAACTTATTTTGCTCGCATTTACCATGCGTATTTTTGCCATCGGCAGTTTCAAAAGAGCCCTCTCATTTAAAAACTTGACTGCCTGATTTACTCTTTCCATTTGTACCTCCAAGTTTTATTATAATTGCTTTCCCCTTAAAGTTATCCATCCTGCCAGACCATACATAGCTAATTAAAGTTTACCTGCAAATTCACCAGGCAACTACCCTATCGTATGATTACGCGGCCAGCATATCGTATGATTACTGAAAAACCTGATAGTAAATTTACTATAGAGCAGACGTATATTTACCCATTTTTTTATTTATTTTCACCACGTATTTTAACCTAAAAACCTTGGCTGGACTGTATTTTAACGATATTATACCTTACGTTTCAAATCGCACCCATTGTTTATAAGGCTATTTAATATGAAGTTTACATCACGGAATCATTTTTTAATCCTTTAAACTAATTTCTTATGTACGGAACTCTGGTTCATTTACCTCACGGAACACGTTTATTCTAGTGATTAATAAAGTACGTTTTTGAAAAAAGTTAATTACTTTTGAGAAAACTACCTATTATCATAGAATTTTTACAAAACATTACTTATCTCTCGGAGATTTCACCTTTCTTTTTTTGTTTATTATTCTACAAAAGAATTGTAAGCAAGGAAATAAAGGTTTTTTTCGTTTATACTATTGTACTTGTACTATTTTTAACTATATCAGTAACTACTATACATGTTTCCAACCGTTATCTTGCCGTTCCTGTAAAATTCTTTTCTGTATTGGAGTTTATACTTCTTTCTTTCATTTATATTTTCATATTTAAAAGCGATAAAAGTAAGCAATTTATTGTTTTATCAATATGTTTATACATAATTTATTGGCTCTATAATTTTCACATCAGCAAATTCGATGAGTTTGACTTTATTCCGCTGGTTGTTGAATGCCTTTTTTTTACGCTACTAATCGTGTATTACTTCTACGATATAATGCAACATAATTTTACCTCACCACTTTATCAATTACCCAGCTTCTGGATATCGGTGGCGCTGCTAGTATATTTTTCAGGCAATTTTTTTCTTTTTTTATATTCCAAGTCAATGATGGGCACACCTGATTTTGATAAACAATACACACTTTTTATCAGCCCAATTACCATTATAAAAAACGTATTGCTTAGTATCGCTATCATTGTTAATAAAACCCAGACGACACATACTGAACACCACAAAATACCGGCTGACTTAAACCTGGACAATTTTAAACCTTTTAATAAATCAATTAATACCTAAGCTTACCACCAATGATCTTTTTACAAGTTCCTGTCAACTCATCTTCGGGGTTTAATTACATCATGCTTTTTGGTACGCTTGCAATGCTTAGTTTAACATTGGGTATTGTATTTTTTGTTATTTTCCATCAGCGCAGGGTTATTAGGTTTAATGACCAGTTGAAAAGACTGGAAGATGATAAGCAACAAATCTTGTTGAATGCATCCATTAAATTCCAGGAAGAGGAACGCAACCGGATTGCTGCAGATTTACATGATGACGTGGGGCCCCTGCTAGCCACTGCACGGCTTTACCTGAACGAAAATTTGATTAACCAGGAGCCTGCTGTTCAGTTGCAGTCTATTTTTAGCGCAAAACAAATCATTGACGATTCCATACAGCTGATCAGGAATATTAGCCATAGCATGATGCCGCCTACGCTTAAAAATTTTGGATTGGAAAGCGCTATGAGCGATTTATTTCAAAAAATAAACGGCAGCGGAACATTGAATGCCAGTGTTCGTTTTCACGATTACCGCACCCGGCTAAAACTCGACCAGGAGTTACTTATTTTTAGGATTATACAGGAGTTGGTAAATAATATTATTAAACATAGCAGTGCAGGATTTATCCATCTTACACAGAATGCCAATGCCACACACAGCTATTTCAGGCTTCATCACGATGGGCAAGGTATAGTACAAACAGAATTCGACAGGTTGAACCATGTATCAACGGGTTTAGGATTAAAAAATATAGCCAGTCGTATTAAAGTTTTGAATGGCCGCATTTTTTTTGAAATTGATCCCAGCCATACTTATTTTAAAGTAACATTAGAGATACCAAAAGACTCGACGTATTAACTGCTGTATGCATATAGCGTTGCAGGTTTAACAAGTGACACAAACCGGTTAAAGAAAAACCGAAACTTTTTCATAAATTTGACCAACCAATTTTTATGGATCCAATCAGAGTCGCAATAGCCGATGACCACCAGATTTTCAGAAAGGGAGTAATCCTTTCTATGCGGTCCTATACGGAGTTTCAATTTGTATTGGAAGCAGATAATGGGGAGGAATTGTTGGCAAATCTTGCACGAGTTGCGCCGGATGTAATATTGTGCGATTTAAAAATGCCTATAAAGGATGGCATTGATACTACAAGGCAAATTACAAAAGACTATCCGCACATACGCGTTATCATTTTAACCATGTACGAAGATGAGCGCTTTGTGGGTCACCTGATGGATTGTGGTGCTGCCGGTTATCTGTTAAAAAGCACTGACCCTGCCGAAATAAAAAAAGCTATCCTGGAAGTTATGAAGACGGGGTTTTATTTAAATCCGTTTGTAAATAAAGTACTTATAAAAAAGAATTATAGCAGGCAAAAATTCAATCCTTCTCTTACTACAGAAATTCTTGTTACAGACCGGGAAAAAGAAGTACTTACATTGGTTTGTATGGAGTTTACTGCAGCAGAAATTGCTCAAAAAATGGATATCAGCTCACGAACGGTTGAGGCTATTAAAGACCGGATGATGGAGCGCTTTGGCGTAAAAAACTCTGTAGGCCTGGTATTTTATGCAATGAAAAATCAGCTGATAGACTAATTATTATTTCTAATAGCTGATTTTGAGATGTCTGCTTTTCTCCCACTTATCACCTTTCGCTTTTATCAGATCTGCTAAGTTATTTTACTGGTATATAATATATCCCTGCTCACTCCCAATGATTGCGTTTCACTTTTATCCATCAACAATCTTATTTACCGATTTAGAATAAGCCTTTGGGGTTAAAAAAGTCCGAATAATTTTGAATCAATGCTGGATATAATCTGCCCCAAATGTTCTTCATTTTCTGCAAATTTATTTTTATCTGCATCAATAATTAGCAAGGGCCCTTCTTTGTAACTGTCAATAAACCCGTTGTAATAATCATTTAGTTTTTTCAAATAATCCAGCCGGATATTTTCTTCATATTCCCTCCCTCTTTTTTGAATTTGAGCTACGAGTGTTGGCACCGATGCTTTTAAATAAATAAGCAGATCGGGCGGCTGCACCATCGATTTGAGTGTTTCAAAAAACTGGTAATAATTATCAAAATCTCTTTTACCCATCAGTCCCATATCGTGCAGGTTAGGCGCAAATATATTCGCATCCTCATAAATCGTCCGGTCCTGTATTACTGTTTCTGAACCGTGCTGAATTTCAAGCAACTGTTTTAAGCGGCTATTTAAAAAAAACACCTGCAAATTAAAACTCCAGCGTGGCATGTCCTCATAAAAATCATTCAGATAGGGGTTATGGTCAACATCCTCAAACTGAGGTATCCATCTATAGTGTTTACTCAGCATTTCTGTTAAAGTAGTTTTTCCGGCTCCGATATTTCCGGCTACTGCAATGTGTTTCGGTTTCTTAGATTTGGCCATGTTACCCCACCCCAACGGGTAATTTAAAGATGATAAAATAATTTAGTACTCACTACTTACAAGTGAATGTAGCAAACTTTGGTATATAAAAATACAAATGTAAAATCGTGTTTCTGTACAAGCCTAATAGTTTAATCCAATTGCTTCTCTTACCAACTGCATGGTGGCTTTTGCGCTAATACCTGCTTTTGCTGCGCCTTTTTCCATTACTTCACCCAGGTATTTCTTGTCATTTAAGATCTCATTTATGCTACCCCGGATAGGAGCAATAAACTGCACCATATCCTCTGCCAGTTGCTTCTTCATGTCTCCATAACGAATGGAGCAATTGTTATAATCGGCTTCAAATTTTGCAATCACATCCTCTGCACTTACCAGTGTCATCAGGCTAAACACATTTTCTATATATTCCGGCTTTTGCGAATTCATCTCCTGGGGTCCTGCATCGGTTTTGGTTTTCATCACTTTTTTGCGAATTACGTCATCCTCATCCGCCAGGTATAAAGTGGCCATTTGATTTTCGCTTTTGCTCATCTTGCCGGTACCATCCAGGCTGGGGACTTTTACCAGTTGTTGATTATAATTAAATGCAAATGGCTCAGGAAAAACATCTCCATAACGGTGATTAAAACGGTTAACATAAGTCCTTGCTATTTCAAGGTGCTGCTCCTGGTCTTTACCCACCGGCACATATTTAGCCCTGTGTAATAAAATATCCGCCGCCATCAAAACAGGATAAGTGAGCAACCCGGCATTGATATTATCTGGGTTCTGCCGAACCTTGTCTTTAAAAGTAACTGTCTTTTCAAGTTCGCCGGTATAGGCCAGCATATTCAGGTACAAATACAATTCAGCTGTTTCAAACACCTGGCTTTGGCAATACAAGGCCACTTTATCCGGGTCCAGTCCGCAGGCAATATTTTCTGCCAACACCCTGTGCACATTGTCTTTTAGCTGTTTGGTATCGGGATGCGTAGTAAGGGAATGCAGATCTGCAACCATAAAATAACAGTCATAATCTTCCTGCATTTTTACATAATTACGTATGGCCCCAAAATAATTACCCAGGTGTAAAAATCCGGTAGGCCGGATACCACTCATTACAATTTCTTTTTTTTTGCTCATAAAGGACGGCAAAGATAACAAAACACAATAGTCTTGAGCCATAAGTGTAAAGGAAAAAATTGGCTGCCACTCATATAAATTCAGCTTGACTGTAAGCCTAATCCTTTATTTTTGTTTGATGGAAGTAAATGATACCCTGGTAGATAAAATTGCGCACCTGGCAAGGCTTCAGTTTAATGATATTGAAAAAGAAAGTATTAAAGCCGACCTGCAAAAAATGATTGCTTTCGTAGAAAAGCTGAATGAGCTGGATACTACAGGAGTGTCGCCGCTATTGCATATGAGCGATAACATCAACGTACTAAGGGAGGATGAGATAAAAGGAAGTATCAGCAGGGAAGATGGATTAAAAAATGCCCCGATGCACGATGACAAGTTTTTTAAAGTGCCCAAAGTAATTAAAAAATAAACATCCATGCATTTGTCCGATACATCACTTTATTCCAATAACATACTCTGTTGTCAGCCTTTTATCAATAATCATTTACCAAAACACTAAAACAATACTACCATGTCGGGCATTATTCATCTGGAAAATATTTGCAAGAGTTATTATTTAGGGAAGCAGGAATTGCAGGTACTGAAAGGCATTAACATTGATATTTTTAAGAATGAATATGTAGCACTAATGGGGCCGAGCGGCTCAGGCAAATCTACCCTGATGAATATTTTGGGATGCCTTGATACACCCACCAGCGGACGGTATATATTAAATGGCCATGATGTTAGCCGGATGATTGACAATGACCTTGCGGAAATACGTAACAAAGAAATTGGTTTTGTATTTCAGCAATTTAATTTATTGCCACGCTTAACCGCGGCAGAAAATGTAGCATTGCCCCTCATTTACAGTGGCATTGCCAAAAAAGAACGAATGGACAGGGCCAGGGAAGTTTTACATAAAGTAAAACTGGATGACAGAAGCCATCATAAACCGAACGAATTAAGTGGTGGCCAATGCCAACGTGTAGCGATTGCAAGGGCCTTGATCAACGACCCAGCCATTATTTTAGCGGATGAACCAACAGGAAACCTGGATTCTAAAACCTCCCACGAAATCATGGATATCCTGGGTAAAATTCACAACGATGGCAACACCGTAGTGCTCGTTACGCATGAAGAAGATATAGCAGGGTTTGCACACCGGGTAGTTCGATTGCGCGACGGGTTAATTGAAACGGACAGGGTAAATGCCAACCCTTCTGTTATTGCTCAGCCAGCTTAATCCTTTATTTCATAAACTAATTGGGCATTTTTTTGTTGCTTTGCCATTATTCAATTTATAAAAACATGGCAGCAAAGATTTATACAAAAACCGGCGACTTGGGAAAAACCAGCCTGATCGGCGGAACGAAAGTACCCAAAAATCATTTGCGCATTGAGACCTACGGAACGGTAGACGAATTGAATTCCTACGTTGGCCTGGTAAATGACCTTATCGAAGATGCTCCATCCAAAATTATTTTAAAAGAAATTCAGGACCGTTTATTTACTGTTGGTTCTTCATTGGCATGTGACCCCGACAAAGAACCATTCATGAAAATCCCTGACCTCAAAGAGGCCGATGTTGTATTGCTGGAAATGGAAATAGACCGCATGAACGAGATACTGCCCGCCATGAAACATTTTATATTACCGGGCGGCCACGTAGCTGTTTCAACAACGCATGTCGCAAGGTGTATTTGCAGGCGTGCAGAAAGGTTATGTGTAAATATGCAGGAACATAACCTGTTTGTTGAGCCATTGGTAATAAAATACATCAACCGGTTAAGTGACTACCTCTTTGTTTTATCCAGGTATATCGGCCACCTGTTACACGTACAGGAAATTGCCTGGAAACCTAGAATTAATGGATAATGAAGTAATGGATTGTAGATAATTTGAATCTTAAAAGATTGACTGAATTGAAAGCATTATCCATTATCAATTGAAAAATTATCAATTATCCGCCCATCTTTCATGTGTAATATCCGGTCACTCATTTGGGCAAGTTCTTCATTGTGTGTTACAATTAAAAAAGTCTGTTTAAACTGATCCCGCAATTGAATAAAAAGCTGGTGTAATTCTTTTGCATTGGCACTGTCCAGGTTACCCGTTGGCTCGTCTGCCATGATGATTAAAGGGTCATTTATGAGTGCGCGGGCTACGGCTACCCTTTGCTGTTCGCCTCCCGAGAGTTGCTGCGGTTTGTTTTCAATCCGGTCGGAAAGACCTAAAGTTGTTAACAATTGGATTGCTTTTTCTTTAATCTCAGATTTTTTTTTGCCCGCTATCCAGCCAGGAATACATACATTTTCAACCGCTGTAAACTCAGGCAATAAGTGGTGAAACTGAAAAACAAACCCAATATTTTTATTGCGAAATGCAGCCAATTTTTTCCCACTGAGCGCTTCTACCCGTTCGCCAGCCAATAAAACAGAGCCCTTATCAGCCGTATCTAAAGTACCAAGAATGTGCAGCAGCGTGCTTTTACCAGCGCCTGACGACCCAACGATACTGACTATCTCTGCCTTTTTAATATTGATGTCTACGCCACGTAAAACAGGCAGAGTACCGTAATTTTTAATAATATTTGTTGCTGTCAGCATCTGGCTAAAGTAATTAATAATTAATAATTTGCGGGCAATTAACAACACTATTTACCCGTTTAAAATAAAAAATAAAACTAAGGTTGAAAAAACACATTTGTTTAATTCCACCAAACTTTTACATTTGCAAAAAATTAAACCATTAAGCGATGTTTTGGACACTAGAATTGGCCTCTCATTTAGAAGACGCTCCCTGGCCGGCAACAAAAGATGAACTGATAGATTTTAGTATCCGCAGTGGTGCGCCTATTGAAGTAATTGAGAACCTGCAGGAGCTGGAAGATGAAGGCGAAATTTATGAAGGATTGGAAGATATCTGGCCGGATTATCCAAGCCAGGAAGACTTCTTTTTTAACGAGGATGAATATTAAATTGAATTAGCGGCTGTCCTTTCAGGATAATCCTTTCACTATATTATTTATACATCAAAGCCATTGACTTCTGTCAGTGGCTTTTGTAGTTGGTATGTACCGGGGCTTTTATTTTTTGTGTACCAATAGCGTTGTTTTCATAGTCATTTGGCTGGCGCTTAAACTACAACTGGTATTCTTTGCAGAATACCAGTTAGTATAATTATTTCAACAAGGTTGTGAAAATTATTTTTCCATCTGTTCAATTACTGTTTGGGTAACACCAGTATTTGAAAAACCACCATCATGAAACAGATTTTGCATCGTAACCATTTTTGTTAAATCGCTGAACAGGGTTACGCAATAATTGGCACAGTCTTCAGCACTTGCGTTACCCAGCGGACTCATTTTTTCCGCGTAAGTAATAAAGCCATCAAAACCTTTAACCCCACTTCCTGCGGTAGTACGCACCGGCGATTGGGATACGGTGTTGATCCTTACTTTTTTATTTACACCGTAATAGTAACCGAAGCTGCGGGCAATGCTTTCCAGTAAAGACTTGGCATCCGCCATTTCGTTGTAGTTAGGAAAAACACGTTGTGCAGCAATATAAGTAAGCGCAACAACGCTACCCCATTCCTTAATCGCATCTTCCTTCATCGCGATTGCGAGTACGCGGTGAAGACTGGTAGCGGAAATATCAAGCGTTTTGGCATTGAAACCGTAATCAATTTCTGTGTAAGAATTTCCTTTGCGCATATTAACGCTCATGCCAATGGAATGTAAAATAAAATCAACCCCACCACCAAAATGTTCTTTTGCCTTAACCATCAGGTTTTGTACATCAGCATTGCTTGTAACATCGCAGGGAATTACAGGGGCATTTACTATTTCAGCTAACTTATTAATTTCACCCATACGCATGGCCACCGGGGCGTTGGTTAGCAACAATTCTGCACCTTCTTCATGACAGCGCAATGCTGTTTTCCAGGCGATCGACTTTTCATCCAGGGCTCCAAAAATAATTCCCTTTTTTCCTTTTAGTAAATTGTAAGACATAGCTGATTTTAATTTGAGGGGTAAAAATAAGGTTTGTATGGTGTAATCAAAAATCTTCGGCTGTAAAAGGCTGATAGCTGTTGCGGAATGGCCATTTTTTTTGCGTTTAGACGTCCTTTTGTTTACAGAAAAAGATCGTCTACTGCAATATATTTTTGATTGTCTATTATCAATCAATTGCCACCATTTCCCTGGCATTCTCCAATGCAGCTGCAGTTGGCTTTTCACCGCTTAACATTTGAGCAATGGCTGTAATGCGTTCGTCATTATTCAGCAACCGGATGGCAGTATTGATCTTATCACCTTTACTACTTTTATATACATAGTAATGCGCACTTGCCCTGGCGGCAATCTGGGGTTGATGCGTAATAGCAATTAACTGGTGCCCCAGCGATAAATCTTTCATAATGATGCCCACCTGTTTGGCTGCTTCGCCGCTGATGCCCGTATCAATTTCATCAAATATCAACGTAGGCAATTGTAATTTTTTTGCCACCAACGATTTTATACAAAGCATTAACCTGCTTAATTCACCGCCACTGGCCACTTTGCGCAAGGGCTCAAAGCGGCCGCTCTTATTGGCATCAAATAAAAATTCAATGCTGTCGCCGCCATCAATGTGTAAGGCTACCTGCTGCAACTGCACTTTAATCACCGCATTGGGCATGCCCACCTGCGCCAGCAATGCATTCACTTTTTCGGTAAACGGCTTAATGGCTTTATTACGATTGGTAGTAATGGTTGCTGCCAACTGTTCGCATTGCCGCAACAATCCCATAGTAGCCTGTTCCTTTGCAGCAATGGCTTCACCAATGTTTAAAATAGCATTGAGTTTTTGCTGAAGGTCATCTTTAATACTCAGCAACTCTGCCGTAGTATGTACGTTGTGCTTTTTTAATAATTTATACCCCAGGGAAATTTTATCATTTACCACCTGTATTCTTTCAGGACTGTATTGCACGCCATTATCGATGGCTTCCAGTTCATCGCCAATATCCTGCAGTTCTGCCTGTGCGCCCAGCAAGCGCTTTGTAAGTTCTTCTATGGAAGCATGGTATTGCTGCAAACCATGCAGCTTATTCCCAAGCGATTTCACCTGTTGTGTAATCGGCTGGTCGCTGTCTTTCAATTCAAAATACACAGCGTTTAATTGTTGCTTTATATTCTCCGCATTGCTCAGCAATTTAAGTTCAGCATCCAGCTCTTCCAGTTCATTTTCCTTTAGCCCCGCTTCATCCAACTCACCAAATAAAAATTGATTGTAATCCAGTGCGGTATTGGCTGCAGCCTGCTGCTGCACCAGTTCCTGCAGTTCTTTTTTTGTTTTGCTGTATTGCGTGAAAATGGATGCATACTCCTGCAGCAGGTTTCCATTTCCCGCCAGCGCATCCAGCACCTGGCGTTGAAAATCACTGTCTCCCAATTCAAGCGTATCAAACTGCTGATGCAGATCTACCAGTAAAGAACTAAGCTCTTTCAATTGGCCAAGGTTTACCGGCGTATCATTTATAAACGCTCTCGATTTGCCGTTTACCGCTATCTCTCTTCTTATTACCACTTCTTCTTCTACATCCAGTTCGTTCTCTTTTAGAAATCCCTTGATTTCCTTTCTGCCGCCGGCCTTAAAAAACCCTTCCACTACACACTTTTTATCCTTATTCATTAATGTAGCGCTATCCGCTCTTTCGCCCAGTATCAGGCTTAAGGCACCCATCAAAATACTTTTGCCGGCACCGGTTTCGCCGGTAATGATATTGAGGCTGGCACTAAAATCTATCGCAATCTGATCAATGATTGCGTAGTTCTGTATGTTTAATTTTTGAAGCATAATTGAGGCAGCAAATTAGTTTTTTTTTGGCTTGTTTTACCTGTTTCTCCAAATTTAAAGCCCTGCTAAAAATAAAAAAAGCACCTCAGTAACTGAAGTGCTTTTCATCTCTAAGTCGTATGGCAAATTACTTTATTTCAATGCTGTCGTTCAAATCTGCATCAACCAATATACGGCCGCAGTTTTCGCATACAATCACCTTTTTCCGCAATTTAATTTCACTTTGTTTTTGTGGCGGAATCGCATGAAAACAACCTCCGCAACTATCTCTTTCTACCGGAACTACTGCCAAACCATTGCGGTAGTTTTTGCGAATGCGGTCGTAGCTCAATAACAGGCGCTCGTCTACATGGCCTCTTGCTTCCTGGGCTTGTTTATTATATTGCTTTTCTTCTTTCTCCGTCTCTCCTATAATTTTCTCCAGCTCACCTTTTTTACCACTTAAATTACCTTCTTTAATGCTCACCGCTTTTTTAGCAGTTTCAAGCTGCCTGGCTTTTTCACCAATTTCTTCAGTGGCATCTTTAATGTGTTTTTCGCACAACTTTACTTCCAGCGTCTGCATTTCAACCTCTTTATTGATCGCTTCAAACTCACGGTTATTCTTTACATTTTCACTTTGCTTTTCATATTTTTTAACCAGCGCTTCAGCTTCCTTAATGGCTTCTCTCTTTTGGTTAATAAATTCCTGCATGCCATTAATTTCTTCTTCCACACGGGTTTGACGGGCGTGCAAACCTTCAATTTCGTCTTCCAGGTCTTTTACCTCAATTGGCAATTCACCTTTCAAAATCTGAATTTCATCCAGCTTGCAATCCACTTTTTGTAAACGAACAAGCGATGTTAATTTTTCTTCAACGGAGAAATCTTTTACTGCGGCCATATTATTGTTTGAAATTTATTGTTTTTAAAGTTGTGTTACCGGCATTTTAGCAATGTTGAACATCGTTGCGTCGCACTCTTGTACTATTTCATCGTTATTGAACGCCTTCAAAATTGCCCCTTTTTATACTGCCTTTGCCTTTAATTTATTACTGAATTTAAACAAAGTAGTTAACAGGGTTGGTTTTAACCCTTGTTTTAAGGACGGCAAAGTTAGGGAATTTTTCCCTCAAAATATCAAATAACAGGTCGACCGTATACTGTTCGCTTTCAAAATGCCCTATATCTGCAATTATCAGCTGGTCATTTGCATCAAAAAACTCATGGTATTTCACATCGCCTGTTACATAAAAATCGGCACCAGCGGCCACTGCGTTACCAATCAGGAAGCTGCCGGCACCTCCGCACAAAGCTATTTTTTTAACCGGTTTATCCAATAATCGTGTGTGCCTTACAACTGTCAGGTCAAATATTTTTTTCAACCGTTGTAAAAAAGCCGTTGCAGTCACTTCTTCAGGTAATTCACCAACAATCCCACTACCCGTTTGCTGACTTTTATTTTCAAGAGAGTAAATATCGTATGGAACTTCTTCATAGGGATGGGTTGCCAACAGGCTGTTGATCAATTCATTTTCCAACCACGCCGGAAAAATAACTTCAAGCCGCTGTTCTTTTTCTATGTGCCTCAGCCCCTTTGTTCCAACAAACGGGTCTGTTCCTTCACCTCCTTTAAAACTACCATCGCCCAATACACCAAAACTGCATTCGGTGTAATTGCCAATATGGCCTGCGCCGGCGATAAACAATGCATTACGAACCTCTTCTACCTGTTCGCCCGGTACAAATGTTACCAATTTTTTTAGCACCGATTTTTTAGGTTGCAGTATGCTACGGTTTTCAAGTCCCAGCAAATCAGCCATTTTACCACTTACGCCTGTTATAATATTATCAAGATTGGTGTGAATAGCATAAATGGCAATATCATTTTTGATAGCTGCGATCACCGTTTTCTCTACATAATTTTTCCCGGTGATTTTTTTTAGGCCGCCAAAAATAATGGGGTGATGCGCTACTATCATGTTACAGTTTTTTTCGATCGCCTCCCGCACTACCGCTTCTGTTGCATCCAGTGCTGTAATAATGCCGGTACATTCGCGGTTTGGATCGCCCGTTAATAAACCCGCATTATCATAACTTTCCTGTAAACTTGCAGGCGCAACGGTTTCTAAAAAAAAACTGATTTGCTGTATGGTCATTTATAAAAAATTAAAGAGATGAGTTCTGCTGAATTATATGCTGCCTACAAAACAAAGATGCAAAAAATTGCTGACGTAAAATACGCCAGTGCTGTTTTACAATGGGACCAGGAAACCTACCTACCGCCTAAAGGCAACGACTTTAGGGGCAGACAACTGGCAACGCTAAGTGAAATGGCGCATGAACTGTTTACAACCGAAGCCATGGGTGCAATGTTGCAGGAACTAAATAGCAGAGAAGATTTAAGCTTCCATGAAAAAAGAAATGTACAGCTTAGCCTGGATGATTATACCCGGAGTGTAAAACTAAGCAGTGATTTTGTGAGGAAGATGAGCGAAGCAGTCAATGCATCTTACCACGCATGGGTAAAAGCCCGCAGCGACAATTCTTTTGCAACATTTCAACAACCGCTGCACAGCCTGATAGAATTGAAAAAGCAGGAAGCGGATTTGCTGGGCTATCAGCAGCATCCTTACAATGCATTAATGAACGATTACGATAAGGGACTTACTGTTGCTACCGTTGACGGTATTTTCAATAACCTGAAGCCCCAGTTATCATCTTTATTAAATACTATAAAAAACAAACCGCAGGTTGATAATTCTTTTTTACACCAACATTTTGACAAAGACGCCCAGTGGAAATTTGGCATTGAAATGCTGAAAGAAATTGGTTTTGATTTTGAAGCCGGAAGGCAAGATCTTAGCGTGCATCCTTTTACCACAAGCTTTAACAACTATGATGTTCGGGTAACGACAAGGGTTGACGAAAATGATTTTGGCAACATGACCTGGAGCTGTATTCATGAAGGTGGGCATGCGTTATATGAGCAGGGGTTGCCAGCTGCTGAGTACGGCTTACCGCTCAGCGAATACTGCAGCCTGAGTATTCATGAAAGCCAGAGCCGGCTGTGGGAGAACTGCATTGGTCGTGGACTTCCTTTTTGGCAGCACAATTTAAAACTTCTACAAACGTTTTTTCCGGGGCAATGCAATCAACTTACAGCAGAAAAATTTTACAAGGGAATTAATAAAGTAGAGTCGTCGCTTATACGCACCGAAGCGGATGAATTGACGTACCATTTTCACGTTATGATCCGTTACGAAATTGAAAAAATGCTGATTGAAGGAACCATCGATACCAAAGATATACCCGCCTACTGGAATGAACACTACCAAAATTACCTTGGAGTTACTGTTCCAACAGATAGCAAGGGATGTTTGCAGGACATACACTGGAGCCATGGCAGCTTTGGCTATTTTGCCACCTACAGCCTGGGCAGTATTATTGCGGCGCAGTTGTATGCAGCGATTGAAAAAGAAAACGCATCTGTAAATAAAGAAATTGAAGCAGGAAATACAACAACGGTTTTAAATTGGTTAAGAAAACACATTCACCAGTACGGACGTGAATATACTTCAGAACAGTTGTGCAGAAAAGCAACGGGTGAGCCATTGAACTCAACCCATTTTATTGACTATGCAACAAAAAAATACACTGCCATTTATGGTTTGTAAAAATGTGAAGGGGCCATGTAATTTTAATGCGGGGACATTTTTTGTCCTGTGTTGTTCGCTGTTACTACTAACCTCCAGCTGTAAAAAACTTAAACTGCTTAGTGGAGACCAAAGTACACTGGAGCAGTATTTTGCTGACAATGTGCTGGGTAAAACTTTTGTGGTGGATTTTGCAAGCGACAGCAGCGTAAATATCACCAACCAGTATACAGGCTACGATTTCATTTTGACAAAAACTACTTCGTTTTACGATGGCAACATGACGGGAACAAAGGATGGCATTACATACACAGGCACCTGGGCCAGCAACAGCGATTATAGCAAATTGGTGATTAATCTCAATTCATCCAATGTCCCTTCCTCATTTATATTTTTAAACCGCTCCTGGAAGTTTACCAAAAAGGGAGTTCCGGTACTCGAGCTGGCTCCCTGGGGCAGCATAGATCCTAAAATACTTCACATGAGGCGGTTATAAGCCAGCCTTCCTAAAGCGTATTAAATTGCTTTTTTATAACAGATTCCCCATAAATGACGGTGGTATTTGTAGTAAGTTTTCTACTTTCTTCACTATTGTAAGCGTACTGCAATTTTTCGGGCCTTTTGGAGTTTTATGAATCGTTATCCAGCACACGTTTCAACATCCTATTTTAAAACCAAAAGAAAAAATCTCATGATGGCCAGCATTGCAACCAAGGCATACTGTCTGTTATTACTTACAGCACTTAGTTTTGGCGCTTCTGCTCAACTGGCAGCTAATTTCACAGCAACTCCTACAAGTGGTTGTGCTCCACTCGTAGTTCGCTTTACAGATAACACCACTAACAAACCGACACAATGGAAATGGAATCTCGGTAACGGCACAATTTCTTTCCTGCAGAATCCATCAGTCACCTATTTTAATCCTGGCCAGTACACTATTAAGTTGGTGGTAAAAAACAGTGCAGGGTCAGACTCCATCACAAAAATTCAATTTATCACAGTATATGCACAGCCAAAAGTGCAGTTTACCAGCAATGTAACTTCTGGATGTATTCCCTTAGCAACCCAGTTTACCGACCAAAGCTCTGCTGCCAGCGATTCTATCACTACCTGGCAATGGGATTTCGGCGACGGTTTTTCCTCGAATTTAAAAAACCCGGCACACACCTATACTGCTGCCGGAAATTTTAATGTTACACTAAGGGTTAGAAACAGTAATGGCTGTTTGAATACGTTGTCAAAATCCAAATACATACAAATTAATCCCGGGGTAAAAGCTAATTTTAGCAACAATGCTCCTAACAATTGCAATTTCCCGGTTCTAATTAACTTCAAAAATTTATCCACGGGAACAGGGACCCTAAATTATAAATGGGATTTTGGGGATGGTACCGGGTCTACCCTTGCAAACCCCTCTCACACCTATTCTGCATACGGCAATTTCAATGTTCAATTAATTGTTATTAGCGCTAAAGGATGTACCGATACCATTACAAAGTCAAACGAAATATTAGTAAGCAAAGTAAAGGCTGCTTTCGCCAACACCGATACGGTATGTGCTCAACATCCATTTTTGTTTATCAATACTTCAAGCCCGTCCCCGGTATCCAGTAAATGGAGTTTTGGAGATGGTACTTTTTCATCTGCAATCAACCCTTTAAAAAAATACGCCGTTGCCGGTACATACCAGGTAAAACTGGTTGCCAACTTTGGAACATGTACCGACTCCGTGGAGCAGTCTATTATTGTAGGCGATAACCCGGTAGCTGCATTTAGATCACCTGATACCACTTCCTGTAGTAGTCCTTTTGCGGCTCATTTTACAAGCCAGTCGCCAAGTGCGGCTGCATACGCATGGAATTTTGGAGATAGCACATTTAGTACTGAACAAAACCCGGTGCACACTTACAGCGGCACTGGAAAATTTTCGGTACAATTAATTGTTACCAACGCGGGAGGATGCACCGACACGATAACCAAAGATGATTTTATAAAAATCCAAAAACCAGTCACGAGTTTTAATAACCTGCCAGACAGCGGCTGCGTTCCTTTTACAAAAACGTTTGTCAGTACATCTGTTACCGTTGATCCTGTAACTGGTTACCTTTGGAATTTTGGTGATGGCACTACGTCTACAGAAGCAACACCTACACATACCTATGCCACGGAAGGTGTATATGCTGTTTCGGTTATTGAAACTACCGCAAGTGGATGTACCGACACTGCCATAGTTAATAGGGGTATTATTGCCGATATAAAACCGGTGTTGAACTTTAGTGCTTCCCCGAGGATTACCTGTGCAAAAACTGCCGTTGATTTTAAAGATCTCACCGTTGGCAAAGCAACCAGGTGGTTATGGATGTTTGGCGATGGCCAGTTCGGCTATTCAAAAAATCCTTCTCATACTTATTCTGATACCGGCAAATTTGATATTAAGCTGATTGTATGGAACAACGGCTGTGCTGACAGCATCACCTTTAAAGATTACATCTATATCAATGCCCCCATAGCAAAATTCTCGCTCAAAATGGATTGTAAAAATCCGTATGAAAGAGTATTTACAGATTTTTCAATTGGTGCGGATGAATGGAATTGGGATTTTGGTGATGGTACTACCTCTACACAAAAAAATGTTACGCACCAGTATCCACATGCCGGCTTCTTTCAAACCAGTTTAACTGTAAAAAATTACACCACCGGCTGCGAACATACCACAAAAATGCTGGTGCAGATCATTGACGCAAAAGCAGTATTTACAACCTCCGACAGCATTATCTGCCGTGGAAGCGGTATCCAGTTCAACACTGGTTTAAGCCTGGAGGAAATACGGTCATTCAACTGGAATTTCGGTGATGGAACAATCGTAGACACCATTGCGAATTCAGTAACGCATATCTATCGGGCAAGCGGCAATTTTACCGTTCGCTTAATTATCACCAACATGCTGGGTTGCCGGGATACGCTGGTAAAAAACATGGCTATAAGAGTGAACGGCCCCGTTGCAAATTTCGCAGCGGCGGTTCCGGGAAGCTGCCTAAATACACCTGTTGTCTTTAATGATCTTTCTACAACTGACGGACTTAACCCAATCAAATCTTTTACCTGGAGTTATGGAGATAGCACTACCGAAACGTTGGCTGCAGGCCCTTTTCAACACAGTTTCCAGGGACAGGGGAATTTTAAAATAAAATTGCTAATTACTGATTCTGTAGGTTGCAAGGATAGTTTTGCCCTGGTAACACCGCTGATCATTTCGAAGCCTGTAGCTAAATTTACTACGAAAGATACGCTTAGCTGTCCTTCAAAACCGGTGCAATTCACCAATCAGTCAACCGGGCCAAACCTAAGCTACCACTGGGATTTTGGTGACGGTGCAACTTCCGGAATCCAAAACCCACTTCATACATTTGCAACCAATGGCAGTTTCAACATATCACTCTTTATAACAGATCAGTACGGTTGTACCGATTCTGTAAGCAAAAAAAATCTCATCAATATTGTTACACCGCAGGCTAGCTTTTTAATGAGCGACTCCATGAGCAAATGTCCTCCGCTTATTGTTCAGTTTACTAATTTAACGCCCAATATTGTTTCCGCTGCCTGGGATTTTGGAGATGGCACTTCCGCAACAACCGGCTCCCCCACGCATTTTTATAGTTATGCTGGCACCTATACCGTGAGACTGACCAGTACCGGCCCCGGGGGCTGTACTACTATGATGGAAAAATCCATCTTTATAAAAGGCCCCAAGGGCACAATTAAATACAGCCCGTTAATGGGTTGCAAAGAAATCAACAGCAATTTCACTGCTACAACAATTGATGCCATTTCTATTTTATGGGACTTCAATGACGGAGCAACCTTTAGCACAAAAGATTCCACAGTAAGCCATTTATACACCTATGCAGGAGAATATATACCTAAGATGATTTTAACTGACACGGATGGTTGCCAGGTACCTATCCGTGGTGTTGATACCATTGTCGTAAATGATGTAACAGCTGCTTTTAATTTTAATAACCAGGTGCTTTGCAACGGGGGCACTATTTCTTTTAAAGATTCTTCTTTCAGCAATGATGTTATTAGTAGTTACAACTGGGCACTGGGAGATGGAAGTGTAAGTACAGATATGAACCCGGTACATCAATATAACTCCAATGGACAGTATTATCCCAGGTTGGTAATTACTACAGAACACGGTTGTACAGACTCAATCACAGCCACTGTTCCGGTAAAAGTGGCGCCAACACCGCATATCGATTTTACTACCACCGCCAATGGCTGTACACCCTTAACACTAACAGCAAAAGGAATTGTAACAGCAGCGGATACAGCTGCACTTAGCTGGCGTTGGAATTTTGGTAACAACGCGATTTCTACAGTCCAAAATCCGCTGGCACAAAATTATACGACTGCGGGTGTGTACACCATTGCGTTGCAGGCTACCAACAGCAGCGGGTGTTCCGATACGGTAAGTAAATCGATAGAGTCATACCCAATACCAAATGTGCGGGCCGGGCAGGATACTTTTATTTGCAAACAAAGGGGTATAAATTTACAGGCTACCGGCGCCAGTACCTACAACTGGTCGCCTTCAACAGGTCTTAGCTGTACAGCCTGTGCAACACCGCTCGCCACACCAGCCTCCGAAATATTTTATACGGTAAAGGGCACCAGTATACATGGTTGTACTGCCACTGATACGCTAAAAGTAACTGTAAAATTTCCGTTTAAAATTACGTACGGCAACAGGGATACGTTGTGCCGCGGAGAATCCGGAAAATTATTTGCCACTGGTGCCAGCAACTACACCTGGATACCGGCTGCAGGACTCAACAATCCACTTTCTGCAACACCTACAGCAACGCCAGATACTACCACCAATTACATGGTGATAGGTAAAGATGAAAAAAATTGTTTTGCAGACACAGGCCATGTCTTTATAAAAGTATACCCTATCCCCTCAGTAAATGCAGGTCTTGATCAAACTATTAATGTAGGCAAGTCATTCGATTTGATGCCCACCATTTCCCCGGATGTTACCACTGTGCTTTGGTCGCCCACCACCGGCGTATTCCGCAACAGCTATCCGGGCATTACTGTCAAACCTGTTACCAATACGGAGTATACAGTCAAAGTAAGCAATGGCGGGGGTTGCACCGCAGAAGACAAAGTGAATATCATTGTAACCTGCGATGGCAGCAACGTTTTTATGCCCAATACTTTTTCACCAAATGGTGATGGCGCCAATGATATTTTTTATCCACGGGGATCCGGTCTTTTTAAAATACAAACACTGCGTATTTTCAATCGTTGGGGGCAGGTAGTTTTCGAAAAAAATAGTTTCAACGCCAATGATCCTTCCTCGGGCTGGGATGGAACTTTTAAAGGCGCCAGGTTAAATCCCGAAGTATTTGTTTATACAATTGACATTATTTGCGACAACAACAGCGTGCTGAATTATAAAGGAAACGTTGCCCTGATTCAATAAAATTGCTGATAAATTATAAGAATAAAAATATGGATGAATAAACAAGTTTCTTTACAATTAATATACTAAAACAAGCAGTTAGCCGTTTTATACCTGTACTAAAAATACCTCGAAACCAAAATCTTAAACCCATGAAAAATGATGTGCACATCATATTGTGTTGCATGTTCGTACTGCTGTCTTCATTGCAGGTTGCCGGACAAGACATTCATTTTTCACAGTTTTTCGAAACTCCCCTTTTACGCAATCCCGCACTGGGAGGGCTTTTTTCAGGCGACATACGTTTACAATCTGTTTACAGAACACAATGGCAAAGTGTAACTGTACCCTATCAAACTGTTTCATTAAATGGTGAATATAAAATAGCGGTTGGCAACAGCGAAGATTTTCTAACTGCCGGTGGGCAAATTCTGTATGATAAAGCAGGTGACGTTGCCATGACAGCAACACATGTGCTGCCTGCATTAAATTATCATAAATCTCTAAGCCAGGAAAAAAATATGTACCTCTCGTTGGGCTTTATGGGCGGTATGGTACAACGCAGGCTGGACCGCAGCAAAATGACTACCAACAGCCAGTTTGATGGCAGCGGCTATAACGAAGCACTTGCAACAGGAGAAACTTTTAACAGCAGTTCCTACACCTATTTTGACGGCATTGCCGGCATGAGTTTTAATGCGCAGTTGGGCAGCAACCAGGATAATAACATGTATGCAGGTATAGCATTTCATCATTTTAATAAAGCTGCTAAAATTTCATTTTATGATAACAGCAATTTAGAAATGAAACCAAAATGGGTTTACTCCGGAGGTATCAGGTTGAGCACAGCAGAACAATCTTATATTACTATTGAAGGTGATTACAGTAAACAAGGCCCCTATACAGAATTGATTACAGGATTGATGTACACTTATAAACTGGATGACAGCGATGCACCTAAGTACCTGATTCATGGAGGTACAGTAATAAGATGGAATGACGCAATCATCCCGGTAGGAAAAATAGAAATGAAACCACTTGCCATATCAGTAAGTTATGATGCTAATATTTCCCGGCTATCGGCAGCCACTATGGGCAGAGGTGGATTTGAATTGGGTATTTCATATCAAAAATTTATTAACAAGGATAACAGTAGTAAAGAAGCTGTTCGCTGCCCAAGATTTTAAATATTTATTCCATGCGTTCTAACTCAAGTTTCGTGTCCTAACACCAAGAGCTTTTGTTTTTATGGATTGTTTGGATAACAAGGCCCCCTTTTTTAGGGGGTTTTTTTTATGTTCACAGTTCATGTAACTGAAAGTTGCCGGGAGCGGATGCAACAAATAAAACACGTTTTATCTTTTGTAATTATACCACTAAACAAAAAACATGGATTATCGTTTTTACAATTAATTTTAAGCAAACAAATTGTATGAACAGAAGACTCTTCTTACGCAGCGGTTCGCTGGCAAGCTTAACCCTTACAACCGGAGGATTAACCGCATTGGAAAACCCGCTACCAACGGGCAAGGCAGCGCCGGGTGACCATTTTGAACTGGATGAGATTACTATTAATGAATTGCAGGACAAAATGAAAACTGGTCAAACCACATCGGTTGCTGTTACCCAACTATACCTGAAAAGAATTGCATTGATTGATAAAGCCGGGCCTTCTATTAATTCCGTTATTGAAATCAATGAAGATGCCTTATCCATTGCGGCCGCAATGGATAAAGAAAGAAAGGCTGGTAACATAAGAGGGCCTTTACATGGCATTCCTGTTTTAATAAAAGATAATATTAACACCGGAGATAAAATGATGACTACAGCGGGTGCATTGGCATTGCAGGGAAACATCGCAGTAAAAGACGCCTTTATAGTAACCCAGTTGAGAAAGGCCGGAGCTGTGTTGTTAGGCAAAACAAATTTGAGTGAATGGGCTAACTTTCGCAGCAGTAAAAGCACTAGTGCGTGGAGCAGCCGGGGTGGCCAAACCAAATGCCCATATATAACTGACCGAAACCCTTCTGGCTCAAGTGCAGGGTCAGGTGCGGCTGCAGCGGCCAACCTTTGCGCCATTGCGATTGGTACCGAAACGGATGGCTCAATTGTTTCTCCATCTTCGGTAAATGGCCTGGTTGGCATAAAACCAACGGTAGGCCTGTGGAGCCGATCGGGTATTATTCCCATCTCTGCTACGCAGGATACGGCTGGCCCAATGGCACGAACCGTAAGAGATGCAGCTATTTTGCTGGGCGCTTTAACAGGTGTGGATAACAACGATACAGTTACAACACAAAGCGATGGTAAATATCATACCGATTATACAAAGTTTTTAGATGCTGCCGGTTTAAAAGGCAAACGGATTGGCATCGAAAAAATGCATTTGAAGGGCAACGAAAAAATGGTTTCACTGCTACGGCAATCCATGGCGTTAATGGAAAAGCTAGGCGCAACTTTGGTAGAAGTTGAACTGCTCAAAAGTATTTATGACCTGGGTGACGCAGAGTTTACCGTGTTGCAATATGAATTTAAAGATGGTGTAAATAACTATCTTACCGCATCTAATTGCGGTATGAAATCTTTGCAGGATGTAATTGATTTTAATCTTAAAAATGAAAGCAGGGCAATGCCTTATTTTCAGCAGGAAACGCTCATTAGCAGCCAGGCGAAAGGAGATCTGCAGTCAAAAGAATATACGGATGCACTTGCAAAATCGCTGGGCTCCCGAACACTGATCAATAACTTGTTGAAAGATCAGCAACTGGATGCAGTGTGTGGAGTTACAAACGGCCTGGCCTGCTGTATTGATTTAATCAACGGAGATTATGATACCGGGTTTTCATTTTCTACCCCCGCGGCCATGGCTGGTTTTCCGCATATTACCGTACCGATGGGTTTTGTACACGAACTGCCGGTAGGCATTTCTTTTTTTGGTACAGCCTATACAGAACCTGTGTTGGTCAGCATTGCTTATGCTTATGAACAAGCCACAAAAAAAAGAAAGAAACCGGCTTTTAAGACTAACCTGTTGAAGTAATACAAAAGATGGATTTTGGATTATTGGCTATTATTTTTGCATTAAAATGACATTTTTTTTATTGTTAAAAGCTGGGGATCGACTGCTCAATAAAGTATAAAAAGTACACGAGTGCGACGCCTATGAAGTTTAATAGCAGTAGCATTGCCGGGCTAATAATTATTTTACCCAAAATGAAAACCATTTACTATTTTCAATCATTATACATTGCATCACGCCAACTTCTTAACCATGAAATTATTTGCTTTTAAACAATTGCTTACCGCCATTGCATTTATTTTTTTTACTAATTGTATTATTGCGCAGGCGAATGATCCGTCTTTTGTTATAGGCGATGCGCTTCCGGATGCGCCGGAATTATCAGCAAGGGGCGACTATAAAGTAGGAGTAAGAACACTTGAATTGATTCATAAAAACCAGGTGGATGTGCTAAATTCCAAAGCAGGTGCAGACCCATTGTACGACCGGCACTTAAAAATTGAAGTCTGGTACCCGGCCATTATTCCGCAGGGTAAAACTGTGCTGGTTACCTACAACAGCACATTGGGTTTATGGAAAGACACCGCCCGGCCCCTGATTCCATTTAATTTTAACGGCAGGGCTTTGCGTGATGCAGCGCCGGATTTGTCAGCCGGAAAATTCCCTTTAATCATTGTATCACATGGCTATCCAGGCTCCAGGTTACTGTTAACTTATCTCACAGAAAACCTGGCTTCCAAAGGTTATGTAGTGGTAGCGATTGATCATACGGAATCAACCTACGGCGACCGCTCCCCTTTTCAAAGCACATTGCTGAACAGGGCAAAAGATATTTTGTTTGTATTAAACGAAGTGGCTGATATGGCAAAAGTGGGAAACAAACATTTTTTAGCAGGCCTTGCAGATGCGGACAATACGGCGTTGATTGGCTACTCCATGGGTGGGTACGGGGTGTTAAATGCAGCGGGTGCCGGGTACAGCAGCAAACTGGATAGCAGTTTTACTCAAATGACGGGCGGCAGTAAAGCCATCCGGGTACGCACTACCAATAACGATGAGTTTAAAGCCTCGCATGATGCAAGAATAAAAGCAGTGGTAGCCTTTGCGCCATGGGGCATGCAACGCGGCGTTTGGGATGCCGAAGGTTTACAAGGGCTAAAAGTACCGACATTATTTGTTGCGGGTAGTATGGATGATGTGTCTGGCTACGAAGATGGTATTAAGGCCATTTACAAGGGCGCCGTCAATGCCAACCGTTATTTATTAACTTACGAAAACGCCCGCCATAATGTGGCACCAAATCCGCCACCAGCAGCGAGTTTAAAAGCCGGTGTATCTTTTAATGAATATTATCATTACGCGGAGCCTTCCTGGAATGAATACCGTATCAACAATATCAACCAACATTTTGTGACTGCCTTTGTGGGCATATTCTTAAAACAAAAAGACTTTGGAAAGTACCTGGATCTGCCCGAACACTCGAACGACAAAGGCTGGACCGGATTTAAACCACGCACCGCCACGGGGTTGGAATTGCAGCACGCTATACCGCAATAATTTTTTGAATGAAGCAGGTTTTAATTCCATGCATTTTTTATAACCCGCAACCAGTTGCCATGCATAATCTTTTCAATGTCTGTATTTGAATAACCTCTTTTCAATAGCATAGATGGAATTTTTTGCAGGTCGGCGATGGTATCAAGGTCATATGGAGATTGCTCTTTTCCATAGCCACCGTCAAGATCGGTACCAATGCCTACGTGGTTGGTATTGCCTGCCAGCTGACAGATATGATCCAGGTGATCCAATATTTTTTCGATGGTGCAGTCCATTTGTTGTGGCAACGATTTTCCCCTGATCCAATCCGGCACAATCATCCAGGCATCAAAAGCGGCACCGATAACAGCATCCCTTTCAATCAATGCCTTTATCATTTCATCGCTAAATTGCCTGTTGTGATTTACCAGCGACCGGCAGTTATTATGACTGGCCCAAACGGGGCCGGTAAATATTTCCAGCGCATCCCAAAATGCATCATCGCATAAATGCGTAGCGTCCAAAATCATTTTCAATTGATCCATTTCTTTCACCAGTTCCTTACCCTGCTGATTTAAATGACCTGTAGCATCAGTTCCATTGGCATAGCGGCCAGGCCCGTAATGCGCAGGGCCACATGCCCTCAAACCATACGCGTGCGCCACATGTAAATTATCCAGCGTTACGATTGAATCTGCTCCCTCCAGGCTAAGTATATAGCCGATTGGTTTGGTATCGTTTGGCGCACCATTCATCCAAAGGTTAAGATGTTTTTCTAAGCCAGTTGTATCTTTTATCATTACCATTTCTCCACAGCTTTCCATTGCTTTGTACCATGCCAGTTGCCCCTGTGTTTGCGCCCAGGCCTGCTCTGCAGACTGCCAGCCTGGCAACGGGTTGCCCGGTGCCACATACCTTGCAATCTGTGTGGCCACTACCAGGCCTGCATTGGCTTTTTTCAATTCAGCAAAATTTACGGTACCCAGGCCACGGTCAGCTTTATCGGTCTTGCCTTGTTCTCTTTCCCTTATAACGGTAATGGGTAAACGCAGGTCACGATTCCATTCCATGGCGTTCATACTAAGGTCTAAATGTGCATCAATTGTAAACATGTAGGTTGATTTTATACTGTAGTACTAACCGGCAATTAAACAAATTTTTTATCCTGTAACTGTGTATTTATAAAACTTCACATCAACAGCCATTATGGGAAACTGTTCAGGCAGCTGCTCTTTGGTGATTTCTTCAAATCCATTTTTTTCATAAAACCGTTGCGCCCCGATAAATTTTGCGGTGGTGCCTAAGAAGATCTCTTTAATACCTTTCTGGCTGGCCCAGCTGGTTAAAGTGTACAACAGGTTTTGCCCAATGCCAAAGGTTTTGCCCCGGTAAGGTTGGGCAACAAACATTTTGCGCAAGGCTGCCTGGTTATTTCCAATATCTAACAAAGCAATTGTTCCTGCTACTTCTTCGCCCACTTTAGCAATCCAAAAGTTACCTTTATTTACCTGGTAAAATTGCTGAATTTGGTTTAAATCTGGCTGCAACTCCAACGTTATCGGTATGCCGAATTCATCTTTTTGAATGCTGACAATTAAACTACCAACACTGCTTTTATAAATATCCGTATAGGTTTCTATCGTAGAATCGCTCATGTTGTTTAAAAAAGATATTGAAGTTGGGCCAACTGTAATTGTAGTCGTTTTACTGGTGCAAAACCGCCCAACCGTATTTTTAAATGTTGATCCTCCTATCCCTTGAAACTACTTTCCACTCTGTTACAGCTACATTGTTTTCAATAACAACAGCCCGCTCGTATAAAGCCACCGTTGGACAAATGTGCACCGGTACACCGTACAATACATCGCCAATTTTATATTTGGAAGCATCCGGCACTTTCGCCACCAGGTGCTCCTCACTTTGAGAAACCGGTTCTGCTTCTGGAGCATTTAAAAAATGCACCCGTGGAAATGGATTTTCTGCAGCCACTGACTTATGTCCCAAATCAGTTGTAATGGTGTGTTCATCAACAATACTGATTACTCTTGTTATTACCAGCGCCGCATAATCAAAGGGTTCATCAGGCATACCATGTTTGTATCCCCAGTCCCAGAAAACAAAAGTGCCGGGACTGCATTCCACATCATTTCTATCAGCATATATGGGAAAAGTGGGAGAACCTCCGGCAATGATAGTAGCCGGCTTATTTGAAACCGCTTCAATTGCTGCAGCAAGAATCAGCACTTTGCTGAAAGCCTTTTCAACATGTTGTTTGCGCAGGTCAACATTGGTGTCGCGGATATGCCCGTCGTATCCATGCAAACCAACCACTTTTAAGGCCGGCAGTAAGTGCATGGCTTCAAATAACTGGGTAGCATGTTCAGCCGTAATACCGGTTCTGTTCATACCCGTATTCAGATCAATGTAAACATCCAGGGTTAATTTTCTTTCAGCAAAAAGCTGTGACAGTTTTTCTGCCACCTGCATATTATCAACCACCGTCGCAAATTTTGTTGCCGGGTATTTTTCAATTAAGGCGGCAAGGCGGTTGGCCTTAGGCCCGACGGGCTGGTAAGATAACAATACGTCCGGCGCTTCAATCAGGGCCAGCATTTCTGCCTCTGCAATGGTGGCACATTTAAATTTGGTGATGCCGGCTTCCATCATTATTAAACAAACCTCTGTTATTTTATTTGTTTTTACATGTGGTCGAAGACGCCCCACATTGCCATGTACCATTTCCTTTAACAGCTGGATATTTTTGTGCACCCGTTCCTTGTAAACAACAAGGGCCGGAGAATCGATGGTATCAACATTTTGTATGGTAAACCATTTCATATTTATAATTTAACTTGAGGATGGGGTATTTTTTATCAGGCCAGTTCAAAAATGGCTTCAATCTCAACAGGGATATTATCCGGCAGCGAGCCCATGCCCACGGCACTTCTTACTCCAACGCCATTGTCTTCTCCCCAAACCTTTGCAAACAATTCGCTGCATCCGTTTATAACATAAGGGTGCTTTTCAAAATCACTTGCACAGTTTACCATTCCCAATACTTTAATTACCCTTTTTATTTTATTGAAGGAACCCAGGTTGTGCTGTAGCGTGGCAAGAATGGTGAGGCCAACCTGCTGTGCCGCCAGCTTTCCATCTTCCATACTCATCCCGGCTCCAATGCGGCCTTTGATGAGGGTTTTATCATTGAGCAACGGACCGTGCCCTGAAACATAACACAGGTTGCCAACAATTAAAAAGGGTTTGTACACGCCAAGTGGGGCCGGCGCCGGCGGTAATGAAAGATTCAATTGTGCAAACTGCTCATCCGGTGTCATAAATAGCTATTTAAAATTGAGATAAAAAAAGTGCCTTATAAAATTAAGCAATAAAATAGTTGAGTATAAAAATGGCTATAATACCTACAATGGAAACGATACTTTCCATCAGGCTCCAGGTTTTAATAGTATCTTTAAAAGACAGGTTGAAATACTCTTTAAACAACCAGAATCCTCCATCATTTACATGCGAAAACATCAGGCTTCCTGCACCGGTAGCCAGTACCATCAGGCTCGGATTTACGCCTGTTGTTGCTATCAGTGGCGCTACTATACCCGCTGCCGTTAAACCCGCTACCGTAGCCGATCCCAGGCAAACCCGTATGATTGCAGCAATACTCCAGGCTGCCAGTAAAGGATGAATATGCATTCCCTGCAGCCCAGCCGCAATCTGGTTACTAATGCCCGTGTCTGTCAATATCTGTTTAAGGCCACCTGCACCGCCGATTATAAATACAATCATCGCAATATCCTTTATAGCATCGGCAAGGGGGAGCATTACTTCCTCCATTTTTTTTCCGCGCCGCATACCCAAACTGTAGATAGCGTATAGTAATGTAATGGTCATAGCAATAACCGGATCGCCCAGGGCGATGATCATTTTTGAAAAACTGTTTTCAGTATGTACTACCAATTTTACAATGGTGCTGGTTGCAATTAATATTACTGGCAAAAAAGCTGTAAACATACTCGTGAATAATGACGGAAGCTGATCATCGGGAATGTCTTTTCCGGCAAAAGTTTGTAATGGCTGGCAATCTATTTTTTTTAAGGTAGTGGCAAATAAAGGACCTGCAATCACAATGGCGGGAACCGCTACAATAAAGCCATACAATAAAGTGACACCAAGATCTGCATGGTATTGTGTAACCAGTGCGGTTGGCGAAGGGTGCGGCGGCAGATAGCCATGCGTAACAGATAGCGCTGCCAGCATTGGGATGCCAATGTACACTGCCGAGATGTTGTATCTTTTTGCAAGTGTAATAATAAGCGGTACCATCAGTACGAAGCCAACATTGTAAAACAATGGAATGCCTACCACGAAAGCGGTTAACACCAATGCCCACATTATGTATTTCTTACCAAAAATATCCATCAGGCTGGTAGCTATTTTTTGTGCTGCGCCACTGTCTGCCACCAGTTTACCCAACATAGCGCCGAGCCCCAA
This sequence comes from Chitinophagales bacterium, assembly GCA_038210625.1. Classification (GTDB taxonomy): domain Bacteria; phylum Bacteroidota; class Bacteroidia; order Chitinophagales; family Chitinophagaceae; genus Ferruginibacter. The sequence goes on from JBBQWL010000040.1 coordinate 50,360, forward strand.
TATAATGATAATGGACCCCAACAATTCGCCGATGCCTTTTTGCAACGAGTTGCTAATAGCAGTAATACTCATGCCATTAAACAGGCCAATCAACATAGCAACAACAATAAAGGCAACAAATGCATTGAGGCGGGCCCAGGTAATCAAAACAACAAGCAGGGCAATGCCAAGCAACAGAATAAGTAAAGACATAATTTTTTTCGCTGAAAAATAAAGATAAACAAAAAGGTATCTGTGCGCTTCATAATAATCATTTTATGATTTACAAATCATTTCGCCGGTTAATAAAAGTCATTTTTCTTTCCCACTCAGTTTCGTCGCAACATTTTAACCGCTTATCTCATTTGTAACTTTTCAACATTTTTGATGCGGTAGTTTTGTGCACAAATAATATAACTGTTATGAAAAAATTTTTGTTGCTCTTTGCTTTATTCATTTACACGGCGGGTGCTATCGCTCAAATGCCAGGTGGAATGCCAGGCGGCATGGGTGGTATGGGAGGCGGAAACATGGGCCATGTGTATGGTAAATTAACAGATGCCGAGGGCAAACCTATAAGTGGTGCATCGGTGATGCTAATGCGCAAAAAGATGGACAGCGCTACAAAAAAAATGAAACAGGTACTGGTAAAAGGTATGATCACCAAAGCCAATGGCGATTTTAGTTTTGATGAATTGCCGGTAATGGGTAGTATGTTGCTCAAAATAAGCAGCAGTGGCTTTAAAGCTACCGATCAGGATGTTTCTTTTATGCCTAAAATGGAACCGGGAGCACCGAAACCAGCCGCAGGGGGCATGCCTTCTTTTGATAAAGACCTGGGCAATATTAAACTTACCACTGATAGTAAACAATTGCAGGATGTTACCATTACTTCAACTACCCCACCTGTAAGATTATCTGCTGATAAAAAAATATTCAACGTAGAAAAAAATATTATGAGTGCCGGGGGCACCGGCCTGGATGTGATGCGCAATGTGCCATCTGTAAATGTAGACATTGATGGCAACGTTACCCTGCGTAACAGTGCACCTCAATTGTTGATAGATGGCCGACCCACTACCCTTACGCTGGATCAGATACCAGCAGACGCCATTGAAAGTGTTGAAGTAATTACCAACCCTTCTGCCAAATACGACGCATCAGGCGGCGGTGCCGGTATTTTAAATATTGTTTTAAAGAAGAATAAAAAGACGGGCTATAATGGCAATGTCAGGGCCGGCATTGATAAGCGTGGTGCCATCAATGGTGGAGGAGATTTCAGTTTCAGGCAGAATAAATTCAATTTTAACGCAGCCTTAATGGTGAACCAAAACAAAGGGCGCACCACTGGTACTACTGAAAGGGTAAATTTATTGGATGTGCCGCAAACCACCGTTAACCAGTCCAATTTCAACAAAACCACAGGCGGCTTTTTGTTTGGTAAAGTAGGTTTCGATTATTTTGTTACAAACCGAACTACCTTGTCGTTAACAGGCATAAGGGTGCATGGTGAGTTTAATCCCCATGAAACCATTGATATTGTTACAGACAGTTTATTCAACAGCGGAAAAATCAGTACCAACAGCGACCGTGTTACAAGTGGTCACCGCGAATTTAACGGCCAGGGTATAGTGTTTGGCTTAAAACATATTTTTCCAAAAGAGGGAGAAGAAATTACTGTTGACGCCAATTTATTTAGTGGAAAAAACAACAACAATTCTTTATACACTACCAATTATTTTAATAACAGTGGTGCGGTTACCTATACAGAGTTACAAAAAGCAATTGGTAGCGGCAACGATAAAAACTTTGTAATACAGTCTGATTATGTAAAGCCTTTTACTAAACTTACCAAACTGGAAACCGGTGTAAGAGCGGCCATACGCAGCAGAACCAACATCAACAATAATTATTTGTATGATGGTACTGACTATATAATAATCCCATCTGCCACCAGCAATTATAAAAATACTGACAACGTGTACGCGGCGTATGCAACGCTTAGCAGCGCCATTAAAAATTTCAGTTACAAAGTAGGTGTGCGGGCAGAACACTCCGATTATACCGGCACCCTTACCAACAGCGGTGAAAAATTTAAGAACAGTTACCCTGTAAGTCTGTTTCCATCTGTATTTCTAAGCCAACAGTTGAGTAACAAACAGCAGGTACAATTAAGTTACAGCCGCCGCATCAACAGGCCTAACTTTTTTCAGCTGATTCCTTTTACAGATTATACAGATAAATTAAACATCACCAAAGGCAACCCCAACCTGGTGCCTGAGTTTACACAATCGCTTGAATTATCTTATCTAAAAACGTTTAAAGGCAATAACACATTTCTTGGTTCAATATATTACAAACACACCGATAATTTAATTACCCGTTATCTTAACCAGGAAGTTGATCCGGTAACAGGTAACACCGAGCTGATTAATACGTACATCAATGCCAACTCCAGTTACTCGGCCGGTGCTGAATTCACTGCTCAAAATTATTTAACCAAGTGGTGGGATATCAGTACCAACATAAACCTGTACAATTCCAAGGTAAATACAACCAATGTAAGCACTATTGCGCAGGGGGCTTTGTGGAGCATGTTTGGAAAATTCAACAGTAACTTTAAGTTGCCTGCTAATTATGCCATCCAGTTTACTACAACCTACCAGTCAAAAACCAACCTCCCGGTAAATAACAATCCGGGTATGGGCGGACCGCCAATGATGCAGAGCCAGAGTTCTTCTCAAGGGTATATTTTACCATCATGGGGTGTTGACCTGGCCTTTAAAAAGAGTTTCCTGAAAAATAACGCAGCTTCGGTTTCATTAAGCATCAATGATATTTTTAAAACCCGGGTAAGTAACCAGTATAGTAGCAGCGAATATTTTACACAAACCTACAACCGGTTGCGTGACCCACAAATGTTCAGGCTGAATTTCAGCTACAGATTCGGAAAAATTGACGCTTCTTTATTTAAACGCAAAACCACAAAAGGCGAAATGAATGCTACTGAAGGCGTACAATAAAATTACTACAACCTATAGAAAAATAGCTATACTAACACTGTATAGCTATTTTTTTGTATGGTTATCTACATATAAATCAATTATTTATAAATTAATTTCCTATTGTAGCTGATAAGTCAACTATTTTTTTATCTTTGTTGTGCCTCTTAAACCCTAAAAACTAAACCCTTGTCTTCAATTGTAATCCTTTCGTCGAGTGTGCGCAATGGCAGAAAAAGCCACAGGGTCGCATTATTTTTAAAGCAATTTATTGAGGCACAACAACTAGCTCCTGTTTCCTTTCTGGACCTGAAAGAATATAATTTCCCCATTATTGAAGAGCGTTTAAGACTACAAAATAATCCATGTTCAAATGTGCTGCAGTTTGCAGAAGCCATTAAAAATGCAGACGGTGTTATAATAGTTACGCCGGAATACAACGGTGGTTACCCCGGCAGTTTAAAGAATGTAACTGACCTTTTATATAACGAATGGCACCGTAAACCTGTAGCCATTTCTACCGTATCCAACGGCGTATTTGGTGGAACACAGGTAATAAGTTCACTACAATTTACGTTAAGGAAACTAAAAGCATGGCCTGTACCAGCCATGTTTCCTGTTCCAACCGCGGATAAAACCTTTGATGAAAGCGGCCAGGCTATAGAAAAAGCGGCCACCGAAAAGCGTTCGGCTGCATTTATTGCCGAATTAATGTGGTGCATAGAAGCAAACAAAAGAATGAATTAGTATTGTTCAAAAACAGTCAATGGCCTGTTTTTAACATGCAATAATTTTACAACATTTTAATCCCAATACCTATCTCAGAATTTTCCGATGACCACGTTGTACTACTATTAAACAAGAAAATTTAAAAAAATGAGCAGGTTATTGAGATGTATTTTACCCGTAATTGTCCTTACCGGTTTAGTGCCGGCATTATCATCAGCCCAATATAAGTTAAAACTTAAGTATCCCAATTCATCAGTGTATGCTGGTATTGAAATAGGATCTAAAGGTGTTAAAATGAGTTTACTTGAAATTGCAAGAAATTCAAAAAAAATTGGGTCGTTCAACATTTTAAAGGATACTTCTGTTAATACCGATTTTATCACTTTTAATGACGCTTCCTTTAGCGCAACTTTAACCAGTGTATGTAATTTTTATGCCGCGGCATTTCTCAATTACAATATTCCTACGGAGCATATTTTTACAGTAGTAAGTAGCGGTGTAAAAATTCAGGCAGAAAAAGATAATAAACTAACCTGGATTAACCGGTTGGCCGACTCCATCCGTTTTAAGATGAAAGAGCCCAAAAGAGCGGTTGATGTGGTGGATGTACTTCAGGAAGCACGGTTATCCCATCTTGGTATTATACCAGAATCAAAAAGATATACCACCTTTTTAATTGACATAGGAAGTGGCAACACCAAGGGTGGCTATTTTCCCAACGGCAATACAAAAGACCTTAAACTGTTTCAATTAAGCTGGGGTACCAAGAGTGCAGCCAACGCTACCGAAAAAAGATGTGATGGAGATAAAAGCATTGCCAATTTTTCAAAACAGTTAGGCAGGGTAATTTCCGGGCCGGTAAATACAGAAGTTATTTATACAATCAATGAAAGCGGCGCTTATAACATGAGTGATAACATTGCCTTCAGCGGAGGTATATCATGGTCAGTAGCAACGCTGCTTTTGCCAGAGCTTACTGACAATGCAGTTGTGTCCGTTACTTATGATGATGTGGCAAAATTCAGCGAAAAATTATCTACTAACTACAAAAATTTTTCTGATAGTGCCATAGTAAAAAGTATAAAAGACAATACACTTGATAAGGTTGCTATTGCAAAAGAAGTAAAAAGAGTTCACCAGGTTTTTGATCAGAAATCTTTATTGGCTGGAACTGCATTGCTCCTAAAAATCATGCGCCAGTTTGAAGGTATCTATGAAAAGAAACAATTTTATTTAATAAAAAACGGCCAGGTAGGCTGGATCTCGGCATATGTTGATCAAAGCATTTCCCAGTAAAATCCAATATCCCAGGTTTGCCTTTTTGTTAACTAAATTTTTGAACTCATGAAAGATAATAAATCTTCATTACTGCTGGTTGTTTCATTGCTTTTACTTTCACTGTCATTGGTTTTGCTTGCTATCTGGGGCTACCAGTTTTTCAGTAGCAACGACAAGGAAAATATCAGCCTTAAAAAAGAAACACCTTCGGCTGCTTCCATCATCGCCAACACACACGATTCATTGCTGGACATTTATTCCAAAACCATCAACAAATTGGATGTAAGAATTGGTGTTGCAAAAGTTGTTGCAGATTCGCTGATGGAAAATGTAGACGATAAAATTACCGAGATCAATTCTTTAAAAGATGAGATCAGGATACTTTTAAAAAATACCGTATCAAGGGAAAGCCTGAACAGTGCCCGGGCAAAGATTGGTGAGTTGCAACAAAAAATAGAACAGCTACAGGACAACATATATACTATTGAAAATGAAAACAAGCAATTGAAAGCTTTACTTCAACAGTATAATAAAGATAGCGATGTGCAGCACAACAACGCGGCCCCTCCACCGGTTGTACACGCAGCTAAATTGCCTGCGGTTGTTAATAAACCTGCTGCGCCGACTTTTTTATTAACCGGAATTCGGGTGATGGCATTTTCAGCAAAGGATGATAAAGAACAGGAAACGCTGAAGGCTTCAGAAACAGAAAAGATCAATGGATCTTTTACCCTAAAAAGCAATGCAATTGCCGACAATGCTGATATTTATATTTGCCTGGTACAGCCAAATGGCAAAGTAATACAAAATTCAGATTGGGAAGTAGGTGCATTTGATACTCCGGAAGGAAGAAAAATTTACTCTCATAAAATACAAACCCGGTTCGACGACGGTGAAGAAAAACTGTTGCATTTTTCGGTAAGTGCCGATAATTTTGAAAAGGGAAATTATACCGTACTTATCTACTATAATGGCCAGGTAATAGGTAAGCTGGTAATGACTCTTTCCTGATACCAGGCTTTATGAACTGCGGGGAATTTTTATTAACGAATTATTTTTCAGCAAAGCTATTGAGTATATCCATAGCTTTTTTTGTATGGGCAATATCGACAAATATATGGTCGTGATAATAGGCTGCCACTACATTACAGCTAATACCAGCTTTTGCAAGAGCGTTTGAAAACGCAGCCGTTAACCCCACCGCTTCCAGTGAAGAGTGCACCGTTAATGTAATCCAGGAGGCAATGAAAGAGTAGCTGAGTTGCAGCTTATCTGCAGTTGTCTTTTTTAGAATTACGGTATATCCTTCAGTTTCTTTAAAAATTAAAATCGCATCCTCCGGATTTATTGCTGCCAGTTCTATACTGGTACAAAAAACAAATTCGTCCGGGTTGTGTATTGGCCGCATTGTTTTTAAAAGTTTGTCCAGCTCTTTTTCCCCTTCCATAATAATATAAAAAGTTTACTGCTTACTATCCAGGTTAAACAAACTGCAGGTTGCTGTGATGACCGATCACCATCGTTTTTACGGCAGTCGTTATTGTAAATAAAAATCATCTTCCTCCATGTTTTCTATCCAGTTGTATTCAATTTCAAAAGCAACTTTCCGGGCAAAGTCAACACCATGTATATCAGATAAAAAACCCAACGACATATCCATGCCCGCACTTACCCCGGCAGAGGTATAAAATTTGTCCGCTTTTGTCCAGCGGGCTTTTTTAATCCATTCCACCTGTTGTCCCTGTGTTACAACCCAGTCAAAAGCTTTTTTATTGGAAGTTGCCTTTTTGCCATCCAATAAACCGGTTTTTGCAAGCAATGCACTGCCGGTACACACGGTTAAAACATATTTACTTTGATCACAAAGCAGTATTATCTTCTCAATAAGCCTGGCATCATTAACAGCAGCCCTGGTACCATGGCCGCCCGGAATAAGAAAGATATCAACCTCTTTCTTTAAATCGTCAATACGCTCCGTTACTATTGATATGCCATGTTCATTTTTTATTACTCCTCCATCAAGAGAACAAAAAGAAACCTGGTATTTATCTTTTAGCCTGCCGAAAATTTCTACTGGTCCAAATACATCCAGTGTCTCAAAATCTTCAAACAATAAAACTGTCAAATTCATTGTTGTTATTTTAATTTTTATCAAAACGCTGCAGACTCAATACTACAATTATAAAACGATATTTTGATGCAATGAAATTTAACTGCCGCGACAAATTATACTTTTCTGAAAGTCCGCCAAATTTTTACTAAGCCATAATATGCGATACCTTGATTTTACAACGACGGACATATTAAAAAATACCAGGGTATGGAACCTGCCATAAACCATCCATTTAAAACCTGGAATCAGAAAAATTAAAAGCAAAGTACAATGCACTAACTATATTCCTTTTTTTATCTCAAAGGATGAGCTTATTTTTAACGCGTTGCCGATAAAAAAAGAATTGGGCTAAAGAAATAAGTGCACATTAACCAAACCTGTTTTTAATTATCTGTGAAGAAGAATATAACTATACATATATGAAAAAAATTATTGCTGCCATTGCACTAGCTATGATATTCTTGCCATCCTGCAAAAACAAACATACACTTTTTACAAAAATTCCTTCCAGCAAATCTGGTATTACTTTTAATAATAAGTTGGTTGAAAACGACTCCATCAACCCGCTTGACCTTGAATTTTTATACAACGGTGGCGGGGTTGCCGCAGGTGATTTTAATAATGACGGATTACCCGATTTATATTTTACAGCCAGCACTACCAGCAATAAATTATACCTGAACAAGGGCGGTTTAAAATTTACGGATATTACAACTGAAGCCGGTGTTACCGGCGAAGGCGAATGGAGCAATGGCGCTGCGGTTGTAGACATCAATAACGACGGACTGAAAGATATTTATGTTTGCACTACCATTAAACGTGATCCAATGCAAAGAAGAAATTTGTTGTACATCAACCAGGGATTAAATGCAGACAAAGTGCCCACGTTTAAAGAAATGGCCGCAGATTATGGACTGGCAGATACAAGTTATTCTGTACAGGCCTCTTTTTTTGATTACGACAATGACGGCGATCTCGACATGTTCCTTGTAACAACAAGGCTTGCAAAGCGGGATGCAGCTTCTTTCAACAACAATACAAAAAAGGATACCAGTGGACTCGACATTGATAAGCTTTTCCGAAACGATTGGAACGATTCACTTAAACACCCCGTATTTACAGATGTAAGCAAAGCGGCTGGTATCAACGATTTTGGCTTTGGGTTGGGCATTACAGTCGCTGATATCAACAAAGATGGATGGAAGGATATCTATGTAACCAATGATTTTTATGGAGGAGATGAACTGTATATCAATAACAGGAACGGCACATTTACCAACAAGGTTAAAACCTGTTTTAAACATACTTCACAAAACGCGATGGGCAATGACATTGCTGATATTAATAATGATGGATTGCCCGATGTATTTACGGTAGACATGAACCCGGAAGACAACTACCGTAAAAAGAAAAACATGAACGCCAGCAATTATTATGTCTATCAAAATATGGAGTTCCAAAAAATAATGTTGCAGTATGTACGCAATACTATGCAGCTGAATATGGGCCCGGCCTTAAACGACAACGACTCGGTCGGTGAGCCTGTTTTTGGCGATATTAGTTTCTACACCAATACTGCTGAAACCGACTGGAGCTGGAATCCATCACTTGCCGATTTTGATAATGATGGTAACCGCGACCTGATTGTAACCAACGGGTATCCGAGAGATGTTACCGACCATGATTTTGTATCCTTCCGAAACCAGTCGGCCAATATTGCCAGCAAAAAGCAGGTGATTGCAGAAATACCGCAAATTAAAATACCGAACTACGCTTTTAGGAACAACGGCAATCTTCAATTTGAAAATACAAGCGAACAATGGGGACTAAATGACAACTCATTTTCCAACGGTGCCGTGTATGTTGACCTGGATAATGATGGCGACCTGGACTATGTTGTAAACAACATCAATGATGAAGCTTTTCTGTACGAAAATTCGGCGAGCAGCACTAATAAAAAATACCTGAACATTCAATTTAAAGGCGATGAAAAAAACAAAGACGGGATTGGAGCATGGGCAGAAATATATTATGGCGGTGGCAAGATGGAAGTATTCGAAAATTCACCCGTGCGTGGCTATCTTTCCTGTGTTGACACAAAGGCCCACTTTGGTGTAGATAGTTTTTCGGTTGTAGATTCTGTTGTAATCAGATGGCCTGGAAATAAAAAGCAGGTGTTGTTGAATGTAAAAACAAACCAGTTATTAACTGCCGATATTAAAAACGCGATTTTACCTGATAGTTGGCTTACTCCAGGCATTCCAGGCAATGCGTTATTTACAGATATTACTACTGCTGCAAACGTTCAATACCGGCACCAGGAAATTGATTATATTGATTTTGACCGGGAACGACTGTTACCACATAAACTGTCACAGTTTGGTCCCGGCCTTGCGGCAGGCGATATTGATGGAAATGGGTTGGATGATATTTTTGTTGGTGGCACGGGCGATTTTAACAGCGAGTTTTTTCTTCAGCAACCCGATGGCAAATTTATACCGAAAAAAATGCCGTTGTTAACTGGTAAAGATGTAAAACATCCGGAAAATATGGGACTGCTTTTATTTGACGCAGACAATGATGGTGACCTTGATTTGTATTGCGCCAGTGGAAGCAATGAATTTTCTGCTAATACAAAAAATTATCAGGACCAGTTTTTTATCAATGACGGCAAAGGAAACTACACCATCGACTCTGCTGCTTTTCCTAAAAATTTCACCAGCAAGAGTTGTGTGAAAGCGGTCGATTATGATAACGACGGAGACCTTGATTTGTTTGTAGGCGGCCGCTGCCTGCCAGGTAGTTACCCGGACCCCGTAAGCTCTTTTATTTACAGGAATGATACAAAAAACGGTGTAGTCAAATTTACAGATGTTACAACGGATATTGCAAAAGACCTGCAGAACATTGGAATGGTATGCGATGCTATATGGACCGATTTTGATAATGATGGTCTTACTGACCTGATTGTTGTGGGCGAATGGATGCCGGTAAGCTTTTTTAAAAACAGTAACGGCAAGTTTGTGAATGTAACGGCTCAATCTGGCGTTGGCAATCAGCATGGCTGGTGGAACAGTATTGCTGCCGGGGATTTTGACAATGATGGTGACATCGACTATATAATTGGAAACCTTGGAGAAAACTCATTTTTCAGGGCGAGTGACCAATATCCTGTAAATATTTACAGTAAAGACTTTGATAACAATGGAACAAAAGATGCCATTGTAACGGTGTTTTTAAAAGACCAGCAGGGAATAAAAAAAGAATACACCGCACTAAACCGGGATGACCTTATAGCCCAGTTACCCTCTTTAAGGAAGAATTTTTCAACCTATAAAGATTTTGCGGTTGCCGGTATTCATCAGCTATTCAGTGATGAAAAATTAAAGGGTGCCCTGGAGCTACATGCCAATAATTTTAAAAGCTGTTACCTGAAAAACAATGGCAATGGTAAATTTGAAATACAGCCACTTCCTGTAATGGCCCAACTAGCGCCATTGAATGGAATGGTAACCGGTGATTTTAACAATGATGGAAATTTAGATGTGGCTATTTGCGCCAATGATTATGGCAACGAAGTGGGTGATGGAAGGTATGATGCCATGAACGGGCTTGTGTTATTGGGTAACGGTAACGGTAATTTTACTGCCCAAACAATATTACAGAGCGGCTTATTTGTGCCTGGCGATGCAAAAGCATTGATCAAATTAAAAGGACCTAACAATAATTACCTGCTGGCTGCATCTCAAAACCGCGGTGCCTTAAAAGTATTCGGCCATACAAATAACAATCAAAAAATTATCACTTTAACGCCTGCAGATAAGGCCGCTTTTGTTTTATTGGGTAACGGAAAAACAAGAAAGGAAGAAATGTATTATGGCAGTTCTTTTTTATCACAATCATCATCATTTATCTGTGCAGAGGGTAGTGCAAAAAAAATCGAAATCATAAATAATAAAGGAGAAAAGAGATTGGTGCAATAACATCCGTCACAAAATATTTCATCAACCCCCATACTTAAAAATGTCTTTCAAAAAAATTGAAAGGCATTTTTGATTATCGCAATATGTATCTTTTTTGTTTCCATCCAGAGCTTCTTCGCAAATTGATAGCCCTGCAGTTTAAATAATTTGATTTGCCAATTCAATAATGCTGCTTCGCCTACCCTGTTGCCAAATGTTATTTGTTGCAGCAGTTTGTAAATACCGCTATTTGATTAAGGCGAATATAATTGTTGCCATGAGTCTGCTTGTTGAATGCAACGGCTTCTTACTGTCTTAACTAAGTTTATCTGTTTGCTATTGCATTATTGTAACACTGGCCGCAGCCCGAAGGCCATACACACTCAACTTTTTCCAATCATTGGCAAAAACGCTGCTTTCCCTTTCATCCCTCTCTGTAATGAAGTAATCGGCCTCAAGGATGGCATCCGGGTTGATTCTTTTTCCAATGGAAACCGGTGAAACATGAATGGCTTTATTGGTGAATGATTGAATTGTTTGCATAATATCCGGCAGACTTTCCAGGTTTTCGAGGATGGTTCGTACGTCTGAGGCATGTGCTTGTGGCATTAAACTGAAGCTCACAAAATCATGCGGCAAATCGCCGGGCCTGTTGCGGTTGAGGGCAGCAAAATAAGCATCGGTTCCATAGCCTGTTTTTATAGATGGAAAAGCAGCTTTCATCAGCCCATATCCTTTTTCCATCAATGCCGCAGGCGTTACTGCATGTTTTTTGTCAAGCAACAATACCGAATCAATGTATCGTGCTACTGGCTTTATTTGCTGCAAAAGCAGTTGAAATGTTTCGTCATAATTATCCTCAAAAAATAGAACCAATTCTAACTTTGCATTCAATTGCTTTACCATCGCTACATCCTTTTCCAATTGCTGCGGCCAATTGGCTCTATTTAGGTACAGCTCTGTACGGTAATGATGCACATCATTGTGTTTAAAAAGATTTGTCTGCTTACCAGTCAATGTTGTTTGTTTAAGCTGCAGTCTATAACCAATTTTGGCGGTGGTATCAGATGGCACTTCTATTTTTTTTGAAGGTCTTTTTTCTATCGCCTCGTTTGTATTTCCGCTAACAGTCAACACAATTTTTTGCTGCATTGTATCCCCTTTTTTTACCGAAGCCGGAAAAGGAATATGAAGGGGTGTTGAATAGGTTTTAAACGAACTGTCGCTCCAGTTACGTTGATCCTCCGTTTCAAAAATGTCACCGCTGAAATAAAGCCTTGCAGTTATTGCATCGGCAGGCTTCCATTGCATTTGCTGTATTTCTTTAAAAGGCTGATGTGGTGCAATCAGTTCTGGAAACACAGCCGAATTAACATCTCCTGAAGGTTGTATTATCGTTACCGGTTTCCCTTTTGTTTCCTTCAATGGATGCAGCACACAAATTCCAATACGATTCTTTTTAAAATCACTCAGCGCAAGCCCTTGCATAACAATACTGATGCTGCTATCTGCTTTTCCTTCAATTACAAAATTGGCACTGTAGCGTATGCCGTTGAAATTATACAAGGCGATGTAGCTGATGTAAAAACAATTATCACCAGCGTCTATTATTTCATCGGTAATTTCGGGAACAATGGTATCCCAGTTTTCATTTCTTACAGCACCGTAAATCATACGTACAATTTCAGTGCTGCCACATTTAATATAGCGGAGATTACCCGCCTCATATATACAGGAAAGATTGCCTGCTTTTACTATTTTGTAGGGCAATAAACTTACATCCAGGGTAATATCAAAACTTTCTTCAATCATTTGTTTGCAGGATTATTTTTATAAAAGTATCTATATATTTTCTATCGCCGCAAGTTGTTGACACATGCGAACCTAACGGTGGTTTACCCAAAAGTCCATACCTGTCACTGCTCCTCTTCGAATCTTAGTAAGCACTTGGTTCAGGATAATTTTTGGTAGCATCGTCCAGCACCAAAACCCAGTCGCTGCCGCGGCCTACCGAAGTGGGTGTAAATTCCTGGCTGCCTGCATTATCAAATTCGCCCAATGCAATGGTATATCCATCCCTGGGATTAAACCACCAGCCCCGCAATTTTACAGCAGTTAATTTGGAAGTATTAACTGCTGTCTTTCTGCCATAAGGAATATACACCATCATACAATCTTTGGCAGATGATACGGCTGCTATTTTATATTCCACCCCTTCAGGATTATCACCGGCAATAGCAGATTGATCCATCACCAGTTTTTGCCAGTCGCGTTTTTCAAACATACGCCGCATATATCCAACCTGGTATGCCCCCCGATAATTCATGGCTACATGCCAGTTGGTACGTGCATTGTTGACAGGAACTCTCTTTTCTGTATACATCTGCCAGATATTGTGATCGCCGTAAGTATGGCCAGCACCGCCTGAAAGCATGTTCCAGTAAGCTGCTTCCCGGGTATCAAAATCATCCATCCAACCTTTTTCACCGGGGTTCCAATCGTTCGGATGATCTTCATAATTGGGCTCTGCATTTAAATGCGGTTTCGTGTTCTGTAATGTGTATGCTTTGATATTGGTTTTATAATCCGGGTTGCCCACCTTGTGTCCGGTCTGCGACATGTGAAAATCAATCCATTTATCTTCAGCAAAAAAATCGTAGGAGCTTGAGCTTCCGCTGGGATGATACGTGAGCAAATGTTTGTTTTGATCGGCCGATTTAATACCTGCTGCCATGGCCCTGATAATGGCGTAATGGGTGTCGTTTTGCGGTACGCGGTCGCCGCCCAGTACCCAAACAATTGGTTTATTTACATATCTTTTCGCCATCCAGGCACCAAATATCTTTGCGTTTTCAGGAGTAAATATTTCCGGGCCAATACCCCATTTATCTTTGTACCATTTATCCGCCCATGTTGGTAACAACGCGATAATGAGACCATTTTTTGCCGCCTCATTTACTATAAAATCTACATGCTTAAAATAGGCTTCGTTGGGCCTGGTGGGGTCATTGTTAAGTAAAGGTTTATCGCCATAGGCATTGGGCGTATTCAGACCGTCCATCTCTGCAAGTGCCACTGCCTGTATTACTGTAAACCCTTTTTCAGCACGGTTTTTAAGATACTCAATTGCTTCTTCCCTTGTTAGGCGGTGAAACAATTCCCATGCGGTGTCTCCCAGCCAAAAAAATGGTTTGCCATCTTTTTTTAAAAGATAATGTTTGTCAGCACTCACCTTCAGTTGAGCCGTTACAGAAAATGACAGCATGCTAATGAGCAAAAGACCCAGCAATCGTTTCATATGAAATGGTAATATAAAAAAGTAATAAATGGCAATGAGGTAAAAGTGAAAAGTAAAAACTATGGCCGCAGTTTTAAAGTTACTGATTTAATACATACACCATCAAATCGTTTCTTGCCTACAGCTATTGCACATTTCAAAGCAGCATGCTTTACAAATAAACGTTTAGACAAATATTTATATAATTATCCGTGCAATTTAACCCGCAGCACAATATCATCCGCTGTAATGTACAGCACATCTTTTGTTTCGTTAAAAGCACAGTTGGACGTCCGCCGCACATACACTTTTATCAGCCCCAGTAATTTTCCCGCCGGTGAAATAATATTAACGCCATCAGGGCCCGCACTAAAAATATTGCCATACTTATCCAGCTTAAATCCATCCGCGCCTTGCTTTACAGTGGCTTTTATTTGAAGTGCTGTTCCATCCAGCAATACACCGCCGCTTTTAATATTTCCTTTTTCGTCCAGCTGGTAGGCAAACCATTTGGGATGTTTATCCTCACTGCTGGCAACATACAAAACCTTTTCATCAAGCGATAAGGCGATGCCGTTGGGATTAGGTATAGAATCCAACAATAGAGAGGTTGTACCAGTTGCATCAATTTTATACACGCCTTCAAATTTCAATTCTCTTGTCGGGTCGGCTGCTCTTTTTGGTAAACCATAAATAGGATCAGTGAAATAGATATTGCTTTTACTATCAGTAACCAAATCATTCGGGCTGTTATATTTTTTACCGTTGTAGTTGGCTGAAAGTACTGTAAAATCAGGAGATAAGGACACCTGCAATAAAGAATCTACATAAGCAGTTGTAGAAGCATACGTTCCTTTCATTGCATCATGTGCAGCGGTTGCAATGGCTGCATCTATTGACACATTGCCGGGATACTTTACAACACTGGCATACGTTTTATATTTCGGCCGTATGCTATTCAATGCATCGTGCATTGCCAGGTTTGTTATAGCATAAAAACGCGACTCTGGCATAGGAGCGGGATCTGCGGCAAAGGCAAAACGAGCCCATGCCTGCAACCCGGCATTGTTCCACGTCAAAAGCGTTTGTAATCCTTCATTCCTCATGCCTTTGGCAAATTCAATATTACCGGGAGGCTTTGCGCCAAACTTTTGACAACTGCTGATAACAAGTATCGTACTGATAATTGCTGACAGGCAAATAATCTTTTTCATTTTTTTAGTTTAAGTTTTGAGAAGAATTATTGTTTTGGAAAGTGTTGCATAGATCTTGAAGATGTCTCTCAAAGTTATTCCCTGGGAAAGGCGTGGTCAATCCCATAAACTGGTTAAATTGTTTATGTTTATTTGCAACGGTTACCAGAGATATGGTACTCCCTATTTGCCATTACAACGCTGCAATGGTTTTATTGAAATGGATTTTTCACCGACGGTTTTGGCAGGCGACTTAGTTGACATGCGCCACCTGCAGACTGTGGCGGGATAATAAATTGGCTAAGAGAATAGAAGAAGTTATAAAATGTACTCAATTAAAGAATTTAAACGTGCCCGAATTTGGATGCCAGTTCGCTGCGTGAATGCACTTTTAATTTACGGTAGATATTTTTGATGTGTGTGTTGAGCGTTTCAACAGAAATAAAAATATGCGAAGCAATTTCTTTATAGCTTAACCCTTTCATTAAAAGAAGTAAAATTTCTTTCTCCCGTTCTGTGAGGTTGGATTGGTAAAGCGTGGAATTGCTTTGGTGCGTTTGCTGGAAATAATCAAGTACTTTACTTGCAATCATTCCATTCATCGGGCTTTCCCCTTTGGCAACCACTTCGATGGAATCCAGTATTTTTTGCGGACTGTCTTTTTTCAGCAAATACCCGTTGGCGCCAGCTTTGATGGCACCAAATATTTTTTCATTGTCTTCAAAAACAGTCAACATCAGTACTTTAATATCGGCCCATTTTTGCTTAATTTCCCATACGCCCTGTATGCCATTTATACCGGGCAGGTCAATATCCATTAACACCACATCGGGTTTCTGCAATTCAAACAACGCAATCATTTCTTTACAATCTTCCATTTTATGAATGAGTTTTAAATTTTCATTCAATTGCAGAATAATTGAAATGGCTGTTCTGTATTGCGCATTGTCTTCTATTAAAGCAACATTTATCATAAAGAGAATCACAAATTTATTTATAATTAGTTGCCGTTCTTATCCCAGAAACTTGGTATTTTAAAGGGGTAAGGCAAATGAATAAAAACAATAGTTCCGATGCCTTCCGTGCTTTCTATCGTTAGCTTTCCATTTATTTCTTCACTTCGCTTTTGCATATTTTTCCAGCCGTTTCCGTTTCCTTCAACTGTTCCGTTGTTACCCTTTCCATTATCAGCAATAGTAAAACAAAATTGATGATGGTTCACTTCAATATTCAAATTGCATTGCGAGGCTGCTGCATACTTTATAATGTTATTGACTGCTTCTTTAAATATGAGAAATAAATTCTGCCGGATATCGCCGGGCATAATCATATTTTCATTTACACCATTGTATACTGCCTTCAACTCAATATTCTTTGCATAACAGTTTGCCGACGCGTATTTATTTACCTGGTCTTTAAAGCTTTTAAAAGTATCATGTTGCGGGTTAGTTGCCCAGGCAATTATTTCCAACCGGTCAATCATATCTGCAGCATTGGTTTTTATCAGCTCTGTGATGAGTGCATTATCAGGATGGTTTTGCAAAATTTCTGAATATACTTTTACACTGCTGAGGGTAGCGCCGACATCATCATGCAAATCCCGGTGCAGCCGCTGGCGCACTTTTACAACCTGCATTTTTTGGTTTAAGCGAAATTGAAATAAGGCACTGATTGCAATGGCAACAACGATCGCTAGTAAAGAAATAAACCACCAGGTTTTCCAGAATGGAGGGCGAATGTTGATAAACATTTTTTTTACCGGTCCGTTGAATTCGTTGCCCGCATTAGAAGCCTGCATCATCAGTGTATAATTTCCGGGAGGTAACCCTTCGTACCGGATAATATAATTCGCAGGAGCATAGTGCCAGTTATCGTTAATTTTTTCCAATTTATAACGGATACTGCTTTTGCCCCGGGAGTAAAAATCGATGACACCTGTTTCGACCGAGATATTGTTTTCGAAATAGCGGAGCGACAACTCCTGCACATTATTGGCCGCCGCTGATACGGGAAAAGGTTGCTGATTGATATCAAGCGAACGAACATACAAGGATACCGGGGGAAATATAAATTGCGCGGGGGTCACGCGGTCGAAGCCGGCACCAAACCGGCCCCCGGGAAAATAGATATTACCAGCTGCATCTTTTGTAACAACATCGCCTGCGGAAAAATCCTGTTTTTCGAAGCCATCTTTTGCCGATAAGGTAGAAATGATACTTGTGGTAATATTCAGCTGGTGGATGGATCGGTCTGTATCAAACCAGATATTTCCTTTGTTATCAGGTATTATGCCCACGATGGAAAATTCAGGTACGCCATCTTCCTCAGTATATAGGCGGAGAATGTGTAGCTCTTTATTGAAATGAAATAGTTGTCTTTGCCCGGCTACCCAATACGTTGAATCCTTTTCATTGTAACTGATATGGCTCCATTCAATACTATCAACCGGGGTATGCTTTTGTATCCATTTACCATTGCTATTTACATAAGTCTTATTGTCCACCGGATCATTCCGACCTTTTAAAAATAGCTGGTGATCTCCTGCAGCAATTAAAAATAACGGATTAAATGTATGCTCCGGAAATGACAATACTTCACAGGCAACATTGCTGTTGGTATTTACAATAAAAATGCCTTGGCGATTATTATATAAACCGGTAACGATCAGTTCCTTTTTATAAGCTTTGGCAAAAAGTTCAGTCAGTGCAGGTATTGATTGATTCAGTTGATCTTTAAACTTTACCGGCTCGCTTTTTTTTGTAAGCATATCTGTTTTAAAAAACCCACTGTCTGTAATTAGCCAGGCTTTTTGATTAACCGTATCAATCATTACCGGTATGATATGGGTTTTCATTTTTATGCCCGGCAAATCTTTTTCACGTAACGCCAGGAATGAATCAGTTTGACTATCAAAAATATTTAGTCCGCCCCAATAGGTACCTACCCATAATTTGTTATGAGGCGCCGGCAAAATTGACGTTACCAAATCGCTGTTCAAAAAACCTGGAAGCTTTCGGTTAGCAGTATAATGCTTAACAGCCTGCGCATAAGGGAGCAATTGGTAAATACCTTTAGACAACCAGAATCCAAGCCAAATTATTCCATCTTTGTCGCAATATATGCAGGCGTTAAATTCACCAATTTCCTTTTGTGTCGTTGTATCTTCTGCAAAAGGAAATGTAACCGACTGATCGGTGGGATTATATATGATGATGCCCTTTGGCTCTGTAGCCAACCATACCCTGCCCCGGGTATCCTGGCTAATGCCTACCCACCGGTCATAGTTCTTTACTTTCAAAAGGTCGTTTAACGCATCGATATGTTGAAACTGTTTATTATCCAGTGTAAACTGCACCAATCCTTCTGAACTATTTATCCAGAGACAATTTCTTGCATAGTCGTAACACATGGCTTCTGCACTATGACTGTGGCCGGGAATATTTTTATAACATGGCAAATCATAGAATTTCTTTTGCCCGGTTGTAAGCGAATACTGAAAAAGTCCGCCGCCAGGTTGCCCCGAATAGCCGCGTAACATCCACACACTTTTTGACTTCGCATCAAAAAAAGAAGTTGCATAAGAAGGCCCAATCCCTGTCGAGTCGGCGGATGTAAGTGCCACCAGTTTTTTCTTCGCAAAAGAGTATATGTTATAAGTAATAATGGAATCTGATTCTACGCAGAAGACTTCATCCCTGCTTGCCCAAAACACGGCAGCGAAAGGTTTTGAAGGCACAAAGTGGGTAAAGGTATCGGTAGTAACATCATACCTGTATACACCTTTGTCTGTACCGATCCATATATTATGCAGACTGTCTTCCACCAGTCCTCCGTCCGTGTTTCCGGCATTGATCGTTCCCGATTTTTTAGGGTCGTAATAATAATTGGTAAATACACTTCCGTCGAAACGGCTTAAAGCACCTTGCGTACCTATCCACAAAAAACCATTTACGTCTTTTAGCATATGGTATACACGGGCATGTGATAAGCCATCACTCAGGCCCCAATTAACTGCACGGAATTTTTCGCCGGTCTTTTTAACTTGCTGCGCAAAAGAATAAACCATTGCAAAAATGAAGATGCCAGTTACAACTACCTTTTGGGGATTCATCTTTTATAATTTCTTTTAAAAGCGTTGCCTGTCGTTATACCTTTACATCGGCCATTGAGGCCAATACTATTTGCAAATTGTTCCTGTTAATTGATCCCAACAAATATTCAACCGGCGGAGCGCTTATGTTGCAATACGTTACTAAACTTACAAAAAAGATTCGTCAAATTATTCGCTATTTACCTGGCGGCTTCCGCATGTGTTCCCGCAGGATATAATAATAAAGCTTATTAGCAGATGTTGATGGCTGTTTATAGAAGTGTATTCCGAAGATTATTTTAGTTGTGACTGGCATTGCGAAAAAAAATCCTTCTACAGGTAGAGAAGTTTAGAGGCCTTGCAAAAAAAATGAGATAAATTAATTTGCGTCCCGCCAACATTTTCAAAACTTTTTTCTGAGGTTCAATTTCTACTCCTTACTATTGGGGCTGTTACCAGCTAAGTCATAAAGCCCCAAAGGATGCTTCCGGGAAGAGGGTTATAATGCTATCATGTTTTACATACCTAATTAAAAAGCGTTGTAGCAATCTACAACGCTTTTTAACTGAAAATAAATTTATTGACCAATTTTTTTGCTGTTGGTATTCAGCTGCTGATTGAGTGCTTTTTGATCTGCTTTTGTTAAATGCCCTTTATCCATTTTTCGCATGTCTCTTTTTTCCTGGTTAATTGAACTTAGGTTTTTGCGATCCTGTTTCGCCTGGGCTTTCGTAATATCACCTTCTTTGCGTTCTTCGGTTATTCGCTTTTCCTGGTTGTCTACCCTTTTGTTAACCTTGTTAACTCTTGGATGATTCGTAATATGGGTCCTTTGATGCCCTGGTCCGGCCTGGGCAAAGGAAGTGGCGCTTAAGATGACGGCAACGGATGCCATTAAGATTGATTTCATTTTTTTAGTTTTTGATTTTTAAAAAAGTTGTCAATCTTAAGAACGAATTCATTGCCGGAAGTTTATTGACGCATTGCCTGTTAACCAATCAATAACGGTTTACTCCGCTCACGCTTCGGCTGTTGGACAATAAGACAGAACCGCGGCCTCCGGGATAGGTTGATTCTTTTATACGCTATCAACAGTGGCAGCAAAGCCGGTTTAGTAAAGTATATTCATTACCTTCAGCAAATAAAAATTCAATGTTTGCTTGTATGAAAAAAAATATTTTACTCCTGGTATCGGCCTTTGTTTTAACAATAAATGTAAGCGCCCAGTCAACACCTCAACACAATGTAACAAAAGTAAAAGTAGGAGCCGGAATGCTTGAAGGCGTTGATGAATCCGGGGTTACCAGTTTTAAAGGAATTCCTTACGCAAAGCCACCCATCGGCGAATTGCGCTGGACGCCGCCACAACCCGCTATCAAATGGACGGGTGTGCGAAAGGCCGATGCTTTTGGTGCACAGGCCATGCAGAAATTTATTTTCAGCGATATGAAATTTCGCTCCAGCGGCGTTAGCGAAGATTGCCTTTTCCTGAATGTTTGGACGCCGGCCAAATCGGCCACAGATCGTTTACCGGTATTGGTATATTTTTATGGTGGCGGTTTTATAGCCGGTGACGGATCGGAGTTTCGCTATGATGGGGAAGCCCTGGCAAGGAAAGGCATTGTGACGATTACGGTTAATTACAGGTTAGGCATATTTGGTTCTTTTGCACTGCAGGAACTGACTAAAGAATCGGCTCACCATGCGTCCGGCAATTACGGATTGATGGACCAGGCGGCCGCATTGCAATGGGTGCAACAAAATATCAGTGCCTTTGGCGGCGATCCTAAAAAAATTACCATCGCCGGTGAATCAGCAGGCTCTTTTTCTGTAAGCGCATTGATGGCTTCACCCTTGTCGAGAAATATTATTGCGGGCGCAATCGGCGAAAGCGGTTCTTTGGTAGGCAAGCAAACCGCCACTTCACTGGCAGATGCCGAAAAAACAGGAGAAGCGTTTGGTAAAAAAATCGGCGCTGCTTCGCTGGCTGCCCTGCGTGCTATGCCTGCAGACCAGTTGCTGGAAGAGGCTTCCAAACCGGGCGACGCTGGCTTTCGCTCCAGTTTTGATGTGGATGGTTATTTTTTTCCAAAAGCACCCGCTAAAATTTATGAAGCAGGCGAACAGGCACATGTGCCATTAATGGCAGGATGGAATTCTGAAGAAGGAAGTTACCAGTCGATACTTGGCAAAGAAGAACCTACAAAAGAAAACTATCTCAGTGCCGTACAAAAAAGAATGGGTGAAAATGCTGCTGCTGTATTAAAAGCATACAACGCCGATAATGATGACAATGTAAAGCAGGTAGCCACCGACCTTGCCAGTGCACTTTTTATAGGCTTTAGCACCTGGAAATGGAGCGACCTGCAGGTAACTACCGGCGGCAAACCTGTCTACCGCTATTTTTATACGCGTCCACGGCCTGCGCAACGTGCAGACAAAGACAACACCAACCCTGCACCGGCCGGAACAGGCGCTGTTCATTCTGCTGAAATTGAATATGCCCTCGGCAATTTAGCCACCAACCGGGTGTACGACTGGCAGCCTGAAGATTACAAAGTGTCCGCCATCATGCAGACCTTTTTTGCCAATTTTATAAAGACCGGCAATCCAAATGGCTTGGGCGTGCCCACCTGGCCGGCAGTGAAAGCCAGGCAAGCTGCTGACGTAATGCATATTGATGTAAATACAACCGCTGAAAAAGAAAATCACCGCGATAGATTTTTAACGCTCGACAAGATTTTGTATAAATAATAGCATCATTGGGCGCAGGGAGGAAGCGTAGCCAAAACGCCTTCATTGTTGCAGAAGTATTTTGTACTGCTGCTGGGGAGTTTTACTTGTTGTTGTTGACGTGAGCCGTGAAGTAATATTATTGCTCAATACCTGGTAGTTCTTATTGTTGTTACCCACAAGTAAGCCACATACATAAGCAGCCCAGCAAGCTTGCACTAAATCCAGATTTCAATTTGATAAAACACCTGGACTATCAGGTGTCATGCATTTAAATAATTTTAAAACTGCCGCAGTATTGTAATGCCTTTCCTTGCAGGGCCGCTATTTATTGTTGAGTAACTTTGATCTTATAACACTTTACTATGGACAGCTACCAACAAGAGGCGCTTGCTGAATTATTGGTTTGGCAAAATAAGATGATCCGCCGTGCGACGATATTGAATAAACTGGCCAGTACACTCCAAACAAAAATCAATAACTGGATACCTGAAAAAATACATGTTGCTATTACGACTGTTATTAAACAGATGATAAGGGGTGTTTTATTTGGCGCCAGGTATACTACCGCAGAACCTTTGCCAGATAAATCGCTGGAAGTAAGGGAAACGGCCGTGCAGGAAAGAATAAAGACATATAGAAATACGGCCGCTGTAGAAGGTGGCATAACAGGTGCAGGTGGCATCTTATTGGGCCTGGCAGATTTCCCACTTTTAATTGGCATCAAAATAAAACTGTTGTTTGACATTGCCGCTTTATACGGATTTGATGGGGCCGATTATAAGGAACGGGTGTATATACTGCACATATTTGAATTGGCTTTTTCCAGTCACACCCATAGAAAAGATGTGTACCTGAAAATGTCCTCTGGCGCAGGACTCTGTCCTGTTGCCAGTTGTTACTACTGTTATTATCACAAGTCTTTATTGCCAATGTTTAAATTAAATCTCATTACACGTCTATAATCGAAAAGAATGTCAAGGTAATAAACTGAATTGTCTGCCACCCCCTCTGGCGCAGGACTCTGTCCTGTTGCCAGTCGTTACTACTGTTATGCACCGAGGTCTGCTACTCCAATATAACTAAGTCCAGCAATCCTTTTTCGGATGTGAAATAATCGGTTGCACTGCTCAGCTTCCAGTGCCATGGCTCTTTTACAAATCCCGCCCTTACGGGATTATCATGCGAATAGTCCAGCCGTTGATTGTATGCAAATGTTGAATCCAACAAAACAGGATGGTTTTCGTGTTCCCAAAACTTGAACCTGAAATTGCTGCTGCTTTTTTTACCTTCTGCTTCAAATGCATTTAACATATGTTCTTTTCTGCTTTCTCCCGGATTTTTGATGATGGCATCTATTAACTTCAAAGCAGTAAAGCTTTTCATATTTCTTAAGATCAATGCAAGATCATTGTTGGGTCTGCAGGAACTGATCATATGCAAATGATTTGTCATCAGCACCCAGGCATGTACTATTAAGCCCTGGTTATTCTGGCAAAACCGAATGCTGTTCAATAAAATGTCCGGGTAAATATCTCTTGTAAAAATATCTGTCCAACCAGCTACGGTGGAAGTAGTAAAATAAACGCCTTGCTTATCGGTGAACTTATATTTAGTGCTCATTTTTTGTAATAAACTTACAAAAAAGATTCATCAAATTTTGTGGTATTTGTATCCATGTTTTTGAAACGATTTTGACAATCGCTTTATTTATTTAGCGTGCAGACATCGTATGTTGTTTCATGATGTATTTATAAAGTTGCATTAGTAACCACTATCATCAGGATAACGTGCAGACTTCACATATTGTCTCAAGGTGTATGCTGAAGGCTTTAGTAACGCTTGGCATCAGGACAGAGTCCTGCGCCAGATAGGTTTAGTTCGAAGTCTTGATTATTTTTTAAAATCATCGCTAAGTAAGCCACCGTCCAACCCATTCTCCCAATCAAAAAAAAGCCTGAAGGCTTAGTCTTCAGGGTTCCAGTTTTGTGGCAATAGTTCGTGTATATTGCTGGTGTTGTAGAGGTGCATTCTTTCCAGCACATTTTTTAGCCAAT
>JBBQWL010000041.1:0-70549 GCA_038210625.1 Chitinophagales bacterium
GGGGCTTTGTTTTTTGTTGGATAGCATACATAAATCTGCGGCATTTTTAATGATTTTGCAAATAGCTGGCAGTTTTTTAGTGTACTTTTTATGCAATACCCCTTATCTAACAGGCTTCGCAGCCTTTTTGAGGGATGACTAATTACAAATTTTAGGGATAGAAATTAATTGCCAACAAATTAAATATTTTTATTGGACAGCTGCACCATATCAAAGCCTTACTTTCTATCCAAAATTCTTAAAAAACAATTCCCGTTGTGTTCAAAACAACGGGAATTGTTTTAATTATTATTTCTATACGAAGAACAAGAACGCTTAAAAATGAAAAGCCAGTTTGGTAAACATTCTTAAACCATTAGAACCCATTTGCATTGCGTCAAAAATATGTATACTAAAAATTAAAAGCGAGTTTGGTAAACAACCTCCTGCCGTTAAAGCCCATTTGAACCGATTCCCATGCGCCCCCTGTTTCGTTATCGAATGATTCACGCCTTGCACCGGGGACAGCGGCAAAATCGGGATGCACATTAAACAAATTATCCGCGCCAATGAAAAGGCTTATTTTTTTGGAAAATTTATAAGATAAAAATAAGTCGGTAGTTACTTTTGCTTTATAGTTAAAAATTTCTGGCTCAATATGAACACCATCGCCACTAAAATTTGCGTCCAGGTAGCGATCCTGGTCAACATACGGATCAATACCGGCGAAGCTTCCTGAAATAGCCGGATCCCCGGGGCCACCTGTATTAGACAAACTACTGAAACCGGTCCAGCCAAAGCCCTTGGTTTTCATGTTTCCATAATAAGTGAAGTGGGTACCGAAGCCTAATTTAGCAATGGTATATTCAAGGCTTAAGTTCAGTTTTGCTTTTGGTGCCGAGGCTAGTAAGAAAGCTTCTTCCCTGTCGCTGAAGAAGGTTTTTCTGTGTCCGTAACTATCATTTAATGCCGGAGGATAGTGTACATCATCCACCTTCATATTTTGCAGGTTTCCTGCCAGTAAAGCCTTGAAACTTCTATTGCCCCATTTTTTATTATAGTCAATTACAATGTCCAGTCCAAGATTGGTGGTGTTAACGGCGTTGTCAAAGAACTGGGCGGTAGAAACATCCAACGCTTTTAGCTTATCGGTAAATGCTGTTGGCAGTGAAGCATCATCCGCACTAAATAAGCCGGATAAAACAATCCTGTCTTTCACCTTCACAGCATAACCATCAATAGTAACAGTTAAATTCCTGGCGGCTTTCCAGGCAAAGCCTATGCTGGTATTAATTGACGTTTCCTGCTTTAAATCAGGAATGCCCGCGGCTTTAGTAACATCGTCATTGTTTCTTGCAATACGGGATTGAACCAAAGCGCCTCCACTGAATGAAGTAAGGGTATTGCTAAAATTGATCTGCTGCAATGAAGGTGCCCTGAAACCAGTGCTCATGGATCCCCTTAAGCTGAACTTGTTTGAAACTTTATAACGGGTAGCGATTTTAGAAGTATTTACAAATCCAAAATCTGAATAGTTTTCAAATCGTATAGCAATATCCAGCAGCCATTTTTTTGTTACATTTAGTTCCGCGTCTGCATAGCCACTAACGTTTGTGCGATGCTGATTTACAACATCTGCCGGGCTAAAACCAGGAAAGCCCTGCGCTCCCGGAGCTTGTCCGAATGCATTTGTGTATTGTTTGTAGGAAGCTTCTTCCCCTTTATAAATGCTATACTTTTCATACCTGAATTCCGTTCCAAGTCCAATATTAAGTCCTTCTGCTATGGTAGAAAAAGACTTGCTGAAATCGAGGTTGGTTGTGTTTTGCAGAAAGTTAAAGCCACCATCATCAAAATGTGTTTTAGATATATCACCAACTACAGACGCATTGAATGTTTTATCTCCATAATAGTGAAAATCATTTCTGCCGATTGTATTGCTTAAGTCCCAGTTCCAATCTCCTGTTAGTTTACCTTTAAATCCCGCGGCCAAAGAAATATCATTTATTTTGGTTTGAATATGGGGATTGTAATATGTTTCACCGTCGGCTGATTTGCGCATAATTGCGGCGTCGAATATCAGGTTGCCGCCGGCATCTACCGGAAAGCGATCAGGTCTTGCGCTGTAGTTTCTGGAGTAAGCAAATGCATCAGATGCTTTGTAATTATAGCCGCCAAACGAATAGAAAGTCGTCTTATCGTTGTTGCCCACAGGAATTTCCATATTGTACATGGCACCAGCGGTTTTGACCGAGCCATCGCCAAACGCACGTCGGCCGCTGTTGAGCGGCAACGCATTAGGGTTTTTAGCCAAATCGGTATCACCGACTTGTCTGTATGTTTTAGCAGCAGATAACAGGTCCAGGGAAAAATTTACAAAGCCTCCTTTTTTACCAATAGCAAGGCCATTGTTTACAGACAGCGAAACGGTACCACCATCGATGGGTTTGCTGTAATAATAATCGTTGGTGGCCCTTGTGCTATAGGCGTTGTATTTCGTATCATTATACCCACTCCACCCAGTATTAATGGTCCAGTGATTGATGTCTTTTTTTAATACAATATTCATTACGCCTGCCATAGCATCGGAGCCGTATTGCGCAGAAGCACCATCCCTCAAAATTTCAATTCTATCAACGGCTGATTGTGGAAACGCATTTAAGTCAACACCTGAATTGCCTCTTCCTCTTGTACCAAACAATGCTACAAATGCAGTCTGGTGACGGCGTTTGCCATTTATTAACACAAGGGTCTGATCTGGTCCTAACCCGCGCAGCGTACCCAAATCAACATGATCAGCACCATCTGCACCACTTTGCTTATTGTAGTTAAATGAAGGGGCTGCCATATTCAAAATAGAGGTTAAATCCATTTTTGCCGTAGGTAAACCCACTTGGTTTATTTTAATTACATCCACCGGTACGGCGGTTTCCGTTTTTGCCCGGCCTGCGCCACGTGTACCCAACACTACAATATCCCCAAGTTCAACCGGGGTAGCTACCAATGCAACTGTAATTTCTGTTTGAGTGCCAAGCGTAATAGATTGTAGTTTGTAACCAACGCTGCTCACTTCCAAAACATCGTTTACGCTGGCCTGTATTTTTAAGGTGCCATCATTACCTGATGTAATACCTTTTTTAGAAGATTTTATTTTAACGGATGCATTGGATAATGGATTTCCATTGGCTGCATCCGTAACCTTCACTGTAAATATTTGCTGTGCAAACAGCACATAAGAACAAAAAAGGAAACTTAATGATAAGATCAGTTTTTTCATTATTAGTTGTTTTGGTTAATTCAAAGTTCCGTATAATATGATAAAAGATGAAATTATATTTCACCGGGCGGTAAAAAGATAACTTTATGTTTGCAGGCATAAAAATCTAAATATTATTTTTATTTTACTTCTAATCTTCTCAAATAAATATGGAACAATAAAATACTTGTAATACCGGAGTAATTTCAAAAATAGCCCTGTTTTAATAAGGATATTTTTGAAGACTTAATTTTGAATATTAAAATAAGAAAAAGCAAATAATGTATGGAAATAATTAACAGCACGGTAAGCGATATTGCAACCATATTTGAATTCTACGATCACGCCATTGCGTATCAAAAAACTAAATTTAATAAACACTGGCAGGGGTTTGATTTACCGGTTATTGAAAAGGAGATAAAAGAAAACAGGCAATTCAAAATTGTACAGGATGAAAAAGTGGTTTGCATATTTGCCATCACGTTTAATGATCCTGCCATTTGGGGCGAAAAGGATAAAGACAAAGCCATCTATATTCATAGAATTGTAACTCATCCCGCGTTTCATGGCAATAATTACGTAAAGCATATTGTGAAATGGGTGATTGATTACTGCGAAAAAAACGGGATTGATTATGTGAGAATGGATACCTGGGGCGATAACCAGAAACTGATTGACCACTACCAGGGTTGTGGTTTTACTTTTATGGGTATATCAGCCGAAATGAAGGATGTAACCCTGCCCAAACATTACGATTGTATTTCCCTAAGTTTATTTGAAATAGACATCAAAAAACAGCAGCATCATGGCAATGTATGATAATGAGAATACGGTTGTAAAGTCTTTCGATCTTACTTATGTTTCTGAGCATTTGCAGCAGGCACAATGGGCCGAATTTATTGAACTTAAGAAAGTAGTAACAGTATTGTACAAACGGCAGGGCAGGCCGGTTTCAATATTAGATATTGGAATTGGCAATGCACGTATTCCTAAACATTTAAGCGGGGTAAAAGAAATTTGGGATATGGTTGCCACGTACGATGGAACAGATAATGCGCAAGCCTGTGTAGACATTGCATCAAAAAATATTGCTGATTTAAATATTGCCGATAAGGTACACGCTTATTTTTTTGATGGAGCCAAACTGGATGAATGGACAAAGAAATATGATTTGGTAATTACCACCTGGTTTACCGCAGGCAATTTTTATCCAGACGATTTTTCTTTTGAAACATACCAGTCTACTGGCAAAAGACTGGATCTTTCTACGAATGAGAAATTTACAACAATCTTTAAAAACGCATACGGGCTTTTAAATGAAGGCGGAGCATTGTTGATAGGCGCCTGTTATATTGATAATGCAAGCACCCGTTTAAAACAGGAAGAGTCCTACGCAAAGATGGGAATGACCGTTATTACCAGCGCAGCAGATAGTTTTACCGCCACCAGGGAGGGTTTCTGGAGCCAGCGTTTCACCAAAGAAAAACTGAAGCAATATCTTTATTTTGTATCGCCAGAAAAAATACAGTTCACTCCGTTGGATACGTATGATTATGCCATGCAGGTCTCCATCAGTAAATAACCACGCGGCATTTATTGGTTGTAGGTTTCCAGTGCTTTTTCCAGGCAATCCATTGCGGCGTTAATGTCGTCGGTATTTAAAACGTAGGCCAGGCGTACTTCCTGCTTGCCTAAACCAAGTGTACTATAAAAACCGCTTGCAGGTGCTAACATTAGTGTTTGTCCGTTATAATTAAATGATTCCAGCAGCCACTGGCAAAATAATTCAGCATCTGGCACCGGTAATTTAGCAACAGCATAAAATGCACCGCCTGGGTTGGGGCAAAAAACACCGGGGATGGCATTCAATCTTTTTATAAGAATGTCCCTTCTTTTTTTGTACTCAGCTTTAGTAGCGTCAAAATAATTGGCTGGCAAATCTACAGCAGCTTCTGCCAGTATTTGTGCAAAGCCGGGTGGGCTCAATCTTGCCTGTGCAAACTTTAAAACAGCATTTAATACCTCCTGGTTTTTTGTTACCAACGCACCAATTCTGCCTCCGCAGGCGCTGTACCTTTTGCTGATGGTGTCCATTATGATCACATTGTCATCGGCACCTTTTAAATGCATGGCGCTGGTGTGAATACCTTCGTAGCAAAATTCCCGGTACGCCTCATCTGAAAATAAAAAGAGCTTGTGTTTTACGATAATTAGCTTCAGCAATTCCATTTCTTCTTTACTGTATAAATAACCGGTTGGGTTATTGGGACTACAAATAAGAATGGCTTTTGTCCTGGAGGTGATTGCTTTTTCAAGTTCTTCCATTGGCGGCAAAGCAAAACCGTTTTCGATGGAAGAAGTGATGGGCCGTACGACAACGCCGGCTTCTATCGCAAAGGCATTGTAGTTAGCATAAAATGGCTCAGGAATAATCACTTCATCACCTGCATCCATACAGGCCATCATGGCAAAAATGATCGCTTCGCTACCACCCGTTGTTACAATAATTTGTTCAGGCGTTACATAAATACCAACCCTGCTATAGTATTCTGCTAATTTATTACGGTAGCTTTCATTGCCCGCACTATGGCTGTATTCCAGTATTTTAAAATTGCTGTTGCGTACCGCTGCCAAAATTTGTGGCGGGGTTTCAATATCAGGCTGACCGATATTCAGGTGATGCACTTTAATGCCTCTTTTTTTAGCCGCCTCTGCAAATGGCACTAATTTTCGAATGGGTGATGAGGGCATTAAATGCCCGCGGTTACTGATGCTTAACATTGTACAAAGATATTGGAGTTTGCTATTTTTAAATAGTATTAAAATTTGATGTTGCACTTTTTTGTTTGGCACTTGCAAGTGCAGGACATTAAGCGGAGTGTTTTGTAACTTTATTGTACAGTTCCTAATGCCGTGATATACGATGATTATATCTCAAACAGGCCAGCGATAACCTCTCAAAAAATCTTCCACCAGCATTTTCTTTTTGCCTTCCAGTTGTAATTCTTTTATGGACATGTATCCATCAGTACAGGCAAATTGTAAAAATGTTTTTTGATCGGTTTCAAATTTACCAGGCACTATAGAGGGACTTGTATAAACCTTTGCGGCTTTATATACTTTCATTTTCTTTTCATTTAAAAAAGTAAAAGCAGCGGGGTAAGGAGATAAACCACGGATGAGATTATAAACTTCCTGCACCGGTTTAGCCCAGTTAATAAGACAGGTTTCCGTGAAAATTTTTGGCGCATGTTGTAACAATTTTCCAGGTGCTTCTTTTTCACTTTCATCAATACTTGCTGTAGCATCCTGCACCTGTTCTGTTACATCTCCGGCAACCAATGCTTCCATTGTTTTCAGTAACAGATCGGCACCGGCTATTTTCATCCGGTCGTGCACTTCGCCTACCGTTTCATCATCGCCAATGGCCAGCCTTTGCTGCTGTAAAATATTTCCGGTATCAATTTCCTGCTGCAATTTAAATGTGGTAACGCCGGTTTCTTTTTCGCCATTGATGATGGCCCAGTTTATGGGAGCGGCGCCACGATATTGTGGCAGCAGCGAACCATGAACATTGATGGTGCCCATAGGCGGCATGTCCCAAACTACTTCGGGCAACATCCTAAATGCTACTACCACCTGCACATCTGCCTGCAATGCTTTTAATGTTGCTAAAAAATCAGGGTTCTTTAATTTTTCCGGTTGCAGTACCTGCAGGTTATGCTGGACCGCATATTTTTTAACATCACTTTGTTGCAATTCCATACCCCGTCCGCCGGGCTTATCTGGTGCGGTTATTACGCCCACGATATTACAGCCGGCTTGTACCAGTTTATCCAAAGACGCAACTGCAAATTCGGGTGTGCCCATAAAAACAATCCGTAAATCTTTCAAATATTTCATTGGCGCAAAGTTAAACTTCCTTTGTAATAATTGGTCTTTAGTAGCCGCCACCAATATTACTGTTTTCAAAATCCGGCGAATAGCCCATCACGTTTGTTAAGGTTTTGAAAACTAAGCATATTACTACAACCGGCTATTATTAATGAAAGTAAGTTACAGTATGGAACGAAAAGACTTTTTTAAAATCCTTTTGTCTAAGCAGGAAACAAAACCTGCAGCCGCCGAAACACCCGCACTTACCAGTTCTTTAAAGAAATATAAAGGCAAATGGGATGATGAGGCGGTAATCCATTTTTTAAAACATACTATGTTTGGTGCAAAGCCGGCCGATGTGGCTTTTTTTAAGAAATTGTCTTTAAAAAAATCCGTAACAATACTGCTCACTGCTGGTGAACCACCGGTTACCTCACCCATCAATAATTATTCAAACGATAAGATAGAAGATGACGAAGTGCCTTTAGGCAGCACCTGGGTAAATGCTACCAATAAAAATGGAAAGATCAATTACCGGCGCCGCAATTCTTACAAACAATGGTGGATGGGTCAGATGATAAACCAGGACCGCAGCATCACCGAAAAAATGGTGTTGTTCTGGCACAATCATTTTGCAACTGAAACCAACATTGCCCAAATTCCGGTGTACTGTTACCAGTACAATTTGTTGCTGCGGCAGTATGCGTTGGGTAATTTTAAAACGCTTGTAAAGGCCATCACAACTGATTTGTGTATGTTACGCTACCTGAATGGTTACGCCAATACAAAACAAGCACCTGATGAAAATTATGGAAGAGAGTTGCAGGAATTGTTTACGGTAGGCAAGGGCCCTGGGTCTCACTACACCGAAGCGGATGTAAAAGCAGCAGCAAGGGTTTTGACTGGTTATACAATCGACAATAAAACATTCAATTATTCTTTTGAACCGAACAGGCATGATGAAACAGACAAAAAGTTTTCAGCGTTTTATAACAATAGCATTATAAAGGGGCGTGCCGGCGAAGAAGGTGCGAAAGAACTGGATGATTTGGTAGAGATGATTTTTGCTCAGGAAGAGACCGCCCGGTTTATTTGCCGCAAACTATACCGCTTTTTTGTTTTTTACAAGATAGATGAAAGTACAGAACGGGAAATCATATTGCCACTTTCTAAAATTTTGCAAAAAAATAATTTTGAAATAAAACCGGTGTTACAGGCTTTGTTGAGCAGTGAACATTTTTTTGATGCCGCCTTGCGTGGAACAACCATTAAAAGCCCCGCCGATTTTTGCGCTGGATTGATGAGGGAATTCAATGTCTCACTGTCACCAGCGAGCGATTTGTTTGCAGAATATGCTGTGTGGGAGTTTGTGCACAACCAGGCTGCAGCCATGCAACAAAATATTGGTGATCCGCCGAATGTGGCCGGCTGGCCTGCTTATTATCAGCAACCGCAATACTACAAATTGTGGATTAACTCCGATACTTTGCCCAGGCGCAATCAGCTTTCTGACCGGTTGCTGGGCTATGGTTTTACCACAAAAAATGGCAACAAAATAACTATTGATCCGATCGATTTTGCGATGGCCCTGCCGCATCCTGAAGACCCGGATGCATTGATCAGCGACAGCATTCAATTGTTGTATACCGTACAATTACCAGCTGCTGAAAAGGCGCATATCAAAAGCAATATTTTGTTATCTAACCTGCAGGGCGAAGCCGCCAATCATTACTGGACCAATGCCTGGCAGAGCCTAATTGAAAAGCCGGACGATGCCGTAAATAAAAAGGAAGTGATGAATAAATTAAAGAACCTATACAAATATTTAATGAACCGGCCGGAGTACCAGGTGTATTAAAACCCTGACGGCGGTTATAAACCCCCGTCAGCGGTTCAGTAAACGAAAGAATAACATCAGCAGCAACGCATAAACGAAAGTTGCCGGGCAATTATGAAAAAATAAGCACATGAAAAGAAGAACATTTTTTAAATACACACTGCCCTCACTCGTATTGCCCGGCCTGTTGGGAGGATTTAAAATGAATGCATTTGCCGGCAATCCTTTACTGCAAAATTTATTACATGCTGATACTAACGGCAGGGTGCTGGTGGTGATACAATTGGCAGGCGGCAATGATGGATTGAACAGTGTTATACCGATAGAATTTTATGGTGCCTATAAAAATGCAAGGTCCAATATTGCCATTGCGCCGGAAAAAATATTGCCACTCAACGGGTATAATGCCACTGGTTTAAACCCTGCCATGGCGCCATTGCAACAATTATTTAACCAGGAAAAATTAGCCATCGTACAGGCTGTAAGCTACCCGCAGCCTAACTTTTCGCATTTTCGGGCAACCGACATTTGGCTAACGGGCGAAGAAAGTAACCAGGTGTTAAACACCGGCTGGATGGGACGCTACCTTAACAAGTTGTATCCGGATTTTCCTGATCATTATCCCAATAACATCATGCCCGACCCATTGGCGATACAGATAGGGTCGGTTGTTTCAACCGGCTTGCAGGGGCCGGCTTTTCCGATGGGCATGGCCATCAGTAACCCGGAGAGTTTTTATAATATGCTCAATGAAAAACCTACACAAATAGCCGCCTCGCTGGCGCAGGATCAACTGGATTATATTCGCCAGGTATCTGAAAAAACGGATGCTTATGGCGACGTGATAAAAGCCGCGGCAAAAAAAATCAGCCGACAGTCAACCAAATATGATGATAACAAAAAGAACCCGTTAAGTGACCAGTTAAAGATTGTAGCCAGGCTGATAGCAGGCGGACTGCAAACAAAAATTTACATGGTAAGTATGGGAGGTTTTGATAACCATGCCAAACAAACCGATGCGGCCGATACCAGCAAAGGAACACACGCTAACCAGCTGCAGAAACTATCAGATGCCATCGCCGCTTTTTTGGATGACCTTGCTTTACAACAGGTAGCAGACAGGGTGGTGGGTATGACATTTTCCGAGTTTGGCCGGCGTATAAAATCCAATGCAAGTGGAGGCACCGATCATGGCGTGGCAGCGCCGCTTTTTGTTTTTGGCGAACCGGTACGTTCTGGAATCATTGGCGTTAATCCTACCATTCCGGACAATGCAACTGTAAATGATAACATTGCCATGCAGCATGATTTCAGGGCGGTGTATGCTACTTTGCTCAAGGATTGGCTGGGTGCAAAACCATCTGACATGCCCGATATTTTGCAGAAGGATTTTACTACACTACCGTTGATAAAAAACGCCTAATTAAATTAAATGAAAATTTTTGTTACCAGCTAAAAAGCTCTGTGGGACTGCATTGGCGACGCTCCATTCAGGATTTGTTTTTCAATTGAGCTTTTATTATGCTACAGATGGCCGTTCAAAAACTCAGGAATTTTTTATCTCTGAGTTTGCTTTATTCAAAGTCTTTATACAACAAATACTTCTTTCTTATTTTTTTATAATTGCCCAGCGCCGGCTCCCAACTCTTTCTTATTTCGGTTTCGGTTTTGCCTTGCTTTACCTGTTGCATCAATACATCATTACCCGCTAGCCGGTTGATGAAATTATTTTTTAAAAAGAAGCTGTCTTTACCTGGAAAGAGTTTGTATGCATCCAACAAATATTTTAACTGAATTTTTTTATTGAGTTCTTTCAATATTTTTTCCGGTGTTCCGCCCAGGTTCCATCCGTAACATTGTTGAAAATAACACTTGCTGCTTTTGGCGCCCTCATTGGGTTTGGGTGTAAAGGCGTACATGGTATGGGGCAAAGAAGGATGACCAATTAACTGGAATGGTTTGTCTGTGCCGCGGCCTTCACTTAATACCGTGCCTTCTATAAAACAGGTAGAAGGGTAGAGGTAAATACTTTGAATGTCCCTGATATTGGGAGATGGTGCAACCGGTAAAACATACTTACTGTTGTGATCGTAATTAGCACATTTTATAACCAGTACATGAAAGGGGGTATCCTTTGTTGGTTTGGTGGTTGTGTTGTAACTATTAATTTTATTGGCTTCCGGTGTTAACCATTTTTCGCCTGCTAACATCAACGCGTATTCGCCGATGGTAAGACCGTAAACAACCGGTACGGGTTGCATGCCGATGAAGCTTTTAAATTTTGGTTCCAGCACCGGCCCATCTACATAAAAACCGTTGGGGTTTGGCCTGTCCAGTATTAACAGCGGTACATGATTTTCCAATGCCGCTTCCAGGTAATATTGCAGGGAAGAGATGTAGGTATAAAATCGGGTACCAATATCCTGTATGTCAAATAATAAAACATCCACACCCTTGCAATCTTCAGCTGTGGGTTTTTTATGCTCTCCATATAAACTGATGATGGGAATACCGGTTTTTTTATCTACCGCATTGCCAAGCTCTTCCCCGGCACTTGCGGTGCCACGAAAACCATGCTCGGGTCCAAATATTTTTACCACTTTAATGCCGATTTTTACTAATGTGTCTACCAGGTGCGTGCTGCCCACCATGCTCGTCTGGTTGGCAAAAACCGCTACAGACTTGCCTTTCAGCAGGGGCAGGTAAACTTCCATTCGCTCAGCACCGGGAATAATTCGTACACTTTTTGCTGATTTGCCGGTTGTTTGCGCATTGGCAAAAGAAAATAAGACCAGGGCGGTTATTAAAAGAAAAACTTTGTTATAATTCATCTTTCAAAGGTCTATAAAGTTTTTTAATTGGGAGGTGTAGTTTTTAATTAATAAATTGCCAAAAAACGGAGCGTTCCTGATTTTTGGGGTAGTTGAATCGTCGTTCAGCAGAACTGAAAAAGTACAAGAGTGCGACGCCAATGAGGCTAAATAGTAGTACAACTGTTTGGCAAAAAATAAATTATAAAATCATAAAAAAATTAAACATGGCACAAGTTAAAGAAGGGGATGTTGTAAAAGTACATTACACTGGTAAGTTAGTAAACGGAGAACAATTTGATTCTTCTGTGGGTAGGGAACCATTGGAATTTACCGTGGGCGCCGGGCAAATGATTAAAGGCTTTGACGCGGCTATGCCGGGTATGAATGTGGGTGAAAAGAAAACCATCAACATTGCGCCGCAGGATGGGTATGGCGAAAAAAGTGAAGAGGCAATTATAGAGTTTCCAAAGGAACATGTACCTGCTGATATGAAGCTGGAAGCGGGTATGCCATTAACGCTAAGCAACCAGGAAGGGCAGCCTGTACCGGTAATTGTGGTAGAAGTAAAAGACGATGTAATTATTTTAGATGCGAATCATTTTTTAGCCGGCCAGGAGTTGGTGTTTGATATTGAATTGGTAGAGATAGTGTAGGAGACAATAAGCAATAGTAAATAGGCAATAATGCTCAATCTGAATCATAAAAAGCTTAAGGCCTGGCAACTTGCTATTCAGCTGTATAAAGAAGTATTATTGCTTGTAAGGAAATTACCTAAAGAAGAAATTTTCAATTTAACCTCACAAATAAAAAGAGCGGCGCTTTCTGTAAGTAATAATATTGCGGAAGGTGCAGCAAGAAAATCGTCTGCAGAAAGAAAAAGATTTTATGAAGTAGCACGTTCTTCAGACGTAGAAGTAGATAATTGTTTTGAAGTAATTCTTACTGTTGAATATTTAAGCAAAGAGGATATACTAATAGCAGAAAACCTTGTGGAACAAATTTTCAAACTACTGTCAGCAATGATTGATAACACGAAATGAATTATTGCTTATTTACTATTCCCTATTGCCTTGATTTTACATTATGATACAAATTAGTCCCGATAACGTGGCTGAGCGCTTTATGCGTTATGTTCGGATAGATACGCAAAGTGACCCGACAAGTACGGCGCATCCAAGTTCTGAAAAGCAAAAAGACTTGAGTAAAGTATTGCAACGGGAATTGTTGGGCATGGGTATCACCAATGCCATTACGGATGAATTTGGATATGTGTATGCAACATT
Organism: Chitinophagales bacterium; assembly: GCA_038210625.1. Classification (GTDB taxonomy): domain Bacteria; phylum Bacteroidota; class Bacteroidia; order Chitinophagales; family Chitinophagaceae; genus Ferruginibacter. Next base: position 13,045 of record JBBQWL010000041.1, read on the forward strand.
GCCGGGCAACAGTGACAAGAAAAATATTCCTGCCATTTGTTTTTGCGCCCATGTAGATACGGCGCCGGATTGCAGTGGTACCAATGTAAAGCCCATACATCACCGGTATTATGATGGAGCGGATATTGTGTTGCCGGATGATGCGAGCCAGGTGCTTTCGATGGCCACCTCCCCTTATTTAAAACAACATTTAAACCATGGAATTATTACGGCCAGCGGTTTAACGTTACTGGGAGCGGATGATAAAAGTGGCGTGGCTGCCATTATGGAGGCGGCACTTTTTTTTATGCAAAACCCGGTGGTTAAACATGGCGATATAAAGATTTTATTTACCCCGGATGAAGAAGTTGGCCAGGGTACTGCCAAAGTAGATATGCAACAACTGGGTGCACAGTTTGGGTACACCATGGATGGCGGAGAAGCGGGCAGCCTGGAAGATGAAACCTTTAGCGCCGATGCGGCGACCATTGTTATACATGGTGTAATAGTACACCCCGGCTATGCAAAAGATAAACTGGTGAACGCATTAAAAATTGCCGGTGCTGTACTAGATGCGTTGCCGAAAAATGAGTGGAGCCCGGAGACGACTTCAGGCAAGGAAGGTTTTGTACATCCGGTGGCAGTGAATGGTATTGCTGAAAAAGCAACGCTTCAATTTATTGTAAGAGACTTTACTGTGGCTGGTTTACAACAACATCATGAGCGGTTGAAGCAGATAGCAGAGGAGGTGGTTGCCAGCTTTGCGGGTGCAACTGTTGAATACAGAGTTACAGAACAATATCGCAATATGAAGGAAGTGCTGGACCAGCATCCCGAAGTAGTTGCCTATGCCGAAGAAGCGATACAGCGTGCTGGTTTAACAGTAAAAAAAGAAAGCATTCGCGGGGGTACTGATGGTAGCCGTTTTAGTTATATCGGCATGCCCTGCGCAAATATATTTACCGGCATGCAAAACATTCATAGCAAGCTGGAATGGATTGGTACCAAAGACATGGCCAAGGCTGCGGAAACGATTGTGCATTTGAGTATGATTTGGGAAGAGAAGGGGGTGATACCGTTAAATTCGTAGGAACAGGCCGCGGCCTGTTCCTACGATAAAGATTTTCTGTACTGCAATTAAAACATTGCTACCTTTCGTCCCTAAAATTTTTAACAATGGAATTACTAAAAGATTTCTGGTGGTTGATACCCATTTTTATGCTGATTGCAGGCGGACTATTTACCATCAACCAGGGAACCATCGGGGTGGTTACCCGCCTGGGCAAATACCATAGCATCAAAAGACCAGGCTTAAATTTTAAAGTGCCTTTTTTAGACCAGCTGTACAAAAGGGTCAGCATTCAAAACCGTTCGGTAGAACTGGAGTTCCAGGCCGTAACGATTGACCAGGCCAATGTGTATTTCAAATCGATGCTGTTGTATTCAGTATTAAATATTGATGAAGACACCATTAAGAATGTGGCCTTTAAATTTATCAGTGAAAAAGATTTAATGCAGGCACTGATACGGACAGTAGAAGGAAGTATCCGTGCATTCGTATCTACTAAAAAACAGGCGGAGGTATTGAACGTGCGCAGGGATATTGTAGAAAATGTAAAGGAGCAGGTAGACGTACAGCTCGAAAGCTGGGGCTATCATTTGCAGGATCTGCAGATCAACGACATTACTTTTGATGAAGCCATTATTACCAGTATGAGCAAAGTGGTGGCCAGTAATAACCTGAAAGCAGCGGCTGAAAATGAAGGCCAGGCTTTGCTGATCACCAAAACAAAAGCGGCGGAAGCGGAAGGTAACGCCATTAAAATAGCAGCAGAGGCAGAAAGACAAGCAGCACAGTTACGCGGACAGGGTGTGGCATTGTTCCGGGAAGAAGTGGCCAAGGGTATGAGCCAGGCTGCAGAACAAATGAAACAAGCCAACCTGGATACAAATGTAATTTTATTTAGTATGTGGACAGAAGCGATTAAAAATTTTGCAGAATATGGAAAAGGCAATGTGATATTTTTGGATGGCAGCAGTGAGGGCATGGAAAAAACCATGCGTCAGATAATGGCCATGCAGCAGATGGATGGAAAGAAATGATTGCAGCAATAAATATTTTATATCGGGAGCCGGATTTATCCGGCTCTTGTTGTAAGTTTACTTTAACATTTTTTTGTAGTGCAATTGATGTTTGTTTGCGTTACAAAGAGCAGTCAAAACCTATTGGCATAATTATCGTAAAATAAAAAGTCATAAACAATTACTTTTGCCCAAAATCAGTTAAACATGTTTGATATTCTTTTACAGGTAGATACTACTAAAGTGGCCACAGAGCTGTTGTCACAAAAGTCAGAAAATGTTTGGGGCGTACTGGCCAAAGGAGGCTTGCTGATGATCCCTTTATTGGCGTTGTTAGTAGTAGCTATTTTCTTTTTTATTGAAAGGTTACTTACTATTACCAAAGCGGCTAAAATCGAAGATAATTTTATGAGCATTATCCGGGATAATATTGTTTCCGGTAATGTAACCGCCGCCAGGAACCTTGCCAAAAATACCAATAACCCGGTTGCCAGGGTAATTGATAAAGGCATGCAACGCATTGGTAAACCTATTGATGCCATCGAAAAAAGTATGGATAATGTAGGGGTACTGGAAATGTATAAACTGGAGAAAAATTTATCCATCATTTCTATCATCGCACGCATTGCGCCGTTGTTTGGATTTTTAGGAACCATCATTGGTATGCTGGCGCTTTTCAAAGGCATTGCAGCCACATCGGAGTATACGCCCAACACTATTGCAGATGGTATTTATATCAAAATGATTACTTCTGCTACCGGTTTAATTATTGGTATCCTGGCTTATCTTGGTCATAGTTTTTTACAGGCGCAAATTGCGAGGATAGAAAATAAAATTGATGCGGCAAGCGCTGAGTTTGTAGATATTTTGCAGGAACCAACAAGATAGAGATGTCAATGGTGAATAGGCAATGGTGAAAACTTTGAAGGTCACTATTCAATATTTACCACGACAATTTGCTACAGACAATTCACAATTGACCATTCACAATTCACCATATAAGTATGAGCTTAAGAAAAAAATTTAAAGGAGAAGGCGCCGAAGTAGATACCGGGCCTTTGAACGATATTTTATTTATCCTGATGTTCTTCTTTTTAATCATTTCTACATTGGCCAATCCCAATGTAATAAAGCTGAGCAACCCCAAGGCAAAAAGTGATACAAAGGCCAAGCAAAGCGTGATAGTAAGTATTGATAAGAACCGTGTGGTGCACGTAGGCCAGCAAAAAATAATTTTTGATTCGCTGGAGTCGCAACTAAGATTACATATTCATGTTGGTGATAGCATTAAACCAGCAGTAGTAATCAATGCAGATTCTTTGGTAGCCTGGAAAGACATTGTAAAAATAATGAGTGTGGCTAAAAGGTTGGGTGCTACTACCTCGGCATCAGTTTCCAATCAGTAATTTATTTTGCCGTTAAGGCGTTGAGGCGTTTGTTTTTATTTAAAACAAACGCCTTCTGTATAAATGGATCAACTCTAAATCTTTGAGTCCGGTAGAGCATCGGCTACCATCTTCCAATAATACCGGCTAAATAAAAGAAGCAGTTACCATTCTCTCCTTTCCAAAAAGATCTTTTTTAATGGATACCGTTTTGTAATTATTAGTAAACAGGGCAGCAGTTTCTTTTGCAAAGTCCTCATGGGTTTCCATAAAAATGGCACCTTTTAAATTGAGGTGCGTTTTACCAAAAGCAGCTATTTTTTCATAGAATAACAAAGGTGAATTGTCGGGCACAAATAAAGCCTGGTGTGGCTCAAAGGTAGTTACATTGATATCCAGTTTTTCCTTTTCGTTTAATGGAATGTAAGGTGGATTACTAATGATACAATCAAACTTTGGTAAATTGTTCCATTGCTTTTCGTCTAAAAAATCGACTACCAAAAAATCAATTAAAGTTTGTTGTCTTGCTGCATTTTCTTCAGCGACTTTTAACGCATCACTACTTATATCTATTGCCGTAACAGTTGCTTCAGGCATATTCTTTTTTATAGCAATGGCTATGCAGCCACTGCCGGTACCAATGTCTAAAATGGATGGGCTGGTATTGGTAATTATTGCCTGATCCAACACCAGTTGAACCAGTTCTTCTGTCTCAGGCCGTGGAATTAAAACATGTTCATTGACTCTTAACTTCATTTTGTAAAACCAGGCTTCGCCTAAAACGTATTGAACGGGCGTGTGCTGTAGTAAAGCAGTCAAGGCTTTATTTAATTGCTCAATAACGGTAATTGATAAAAGCAGTCTGGGGTTTTTTATTACCTCAAAACGTTCAATGCCGGCAAGGCTTTCAAACACCCAGTCTGTAATTACCGTGGCTTCATTAAGGCTGAAAATTGTTTGTAATTGTTGCAGAAAATTACGGTATTGTTGATTGATTGTCATCTTAGCAAACATACTTTATTTTTCTATACTTAAATTTGCCGCCTGACAACTCATGAAACATATATGGAACGGTGCCTGCAGCTCGCAAAACTGGGGGCAGGGCATGTGGCGCCCAACCCAATGGTAGGGGCGGTAATGGTATACCAGGATCGTATCATTGGCGAAGGGTATCACCGGCAATATGGCCAGGCCCATGCGGAAGTAAATTGCGTCAACAGCGTCCGTCAATCCAATCTGTCACTCATACAAAAAAGTACATTGTATGTATCACTGGAGCCTTGCGCACATTATGGAAAAACACCTCCCTGCGCTGACTTGATCATCAAAAATAAAATTCCGAAAGTAGTAGTGGGTTGCAGGGACAGTTACATAGAAGTAGATGGTAAAGGCATTCAAAAATTACAGCAGGCCGGTGTTGAAGTGATCACTGGTGTGTTGGAAAAAGAAGCACTGGAACTGAACAAGCGGTTCTTTATTTTTCACACCAAACAACGGCCCTATATTATTTTAAAATGGGCGCAAAGTAAAGATCAAATAATTGCCAATGCAGATTATTCAGCTCTAAAAATCAGCCATGATATTACCAACCGGTTGGTGCATAAATGGCGCGGTGAAGAAGCCGCGATATTGATAGGAACCAATACCGCATTGCATGATAACCCCGCACTTACAAATCGTTTGTGGAACGGAGATAACCCGGAAAGACTGGTAATAGACAAGCAATTAAAATTGCCCGGCACATTGCATATTTTTGATGGATCTGTAAAAACGATTGTATTTAATTACCTGAAGGATGAAGAGAAGGAGGGAATTTTATTTTATAAACTGCCTGCTGAAGAAAATATTATTCCGGGTTTACTGGATGCTTTGTACAAATTAAAAATTCAAAGTGTGCTGGTAGAAGGCGGTACCCAATTATTGCAATCCTTTATAGATAGCGGTTGCTGGGATGAAGCAAGAATAATTACCAACGAATCGCTTATTATTGGAGATGGGATAAAGGCTCCCCACTTAAGTCAACACGGGCTTGTAAGCACCGAAAGCATTAGCAGTGATACCCTGGCTTATTATGAATATACAAAGCCGCAATAAAGAAAAGCAAATACTAAATCGACAACTAACTTGACAACAGCAAACGACGCAACATTTTATTACACGATTGAAAAGCCATCTGTAGAGGAATTTAAAGACCGGGGCAGTAAGTTTATTGCTTTTGCTTACCCGATAGAAACGGTAGATGATTTTAAAAAACTGTTGCAGCAATTAAAGAAAGATCATCCGAAAGCGGTGCACCATTGCTTTGCCTATCGCCTTGGTACGGATGGAAATACTTTTAGGGTCAGTGATGATGGAGAGCCTTCCGGTACCGCAGGCCGACCTATTTTGGGTCAGATAGATAGTAAATCAATTACCAATACCGCCATCATTGTAGTACGTTATTTTGGCGGTACGTTGCTGGGCGTTCCCGGATTGATCAATGCGTATAAAACCGCTGCCACACTGGCTTTACAGGTGGTGCCTGTTATACAAAAACAAGTGGAAGTTAATTATAGCATTCACTTTGATTATACGCAAATGAATGATGTAATGATGGTAATGAAACAGTATAATTGTACCATCATTAGCCAGGAAATGCAATTGTTTTGCCTGGTAAAGGTAGGTATCGCCAAGAGTCGTTTACCCGAAGTTTTATATAGGTTAAAAGAGTTACAGGTAGAAGTTGAAAAAATTAAATAAATTACAATACAGTCTGACCGTCCCGGTCTGACTGTATTGTAAAAATTTCTCATGAACATCGAAACTCTTCGGGAATATGTTTTGCAAAAGCCTTTGGTAAACGAAGGCTTTCCATTCGGCGAAACCACCCTTGTGTTTAAAGTAAACGATAAAATATTTTTACTGGTGCCGTTAGAAGCTGGTCAGCTGCAGTTTAATGCCAAGTGCGACCCTGATAAGGCCATTGAATGGAGGGATGAATATCCCGATGCCGTTTTACCAGGCTTCCACATGAATAAAAAACATTGGAATACAGTGATTGCGGATGGTTCCCTGACGAATAAGCAATTATTGCAAATGGTAGATGATTCATACAATTTGGTTGCAAAGAAAACGCCTTCGAAATTACCCCGCAAGAAGAAATAGATAACATACATTCATCAACGAATTAATATTGCCTAACGGCGTAGGAACAGGCCGCGGCCTGTTTCTACGAGTGTCAATTTTATTATTAATCCTAAACATACCAACCATGCAAGACGAAGAAAAATTTTCTGATGATCCCGCAGAGAATATGCGGATGGAAAATGAATTTTTAAAGTTGAAACTAAAGACGCAATATGGGGATGCCTTTCATATGGAAAGCAATGCCGGCCTGCCGCCGGAGATAGAGAACGAGTTTTTAAAGAGAATGATCGCTTTTGAAGAAAGCCATGCCGATGCTGTGGTGTCTACTGTATATGAATGTATCGGCCGACCGGCTTATAAGTCTGCAGAAGAATTAAATGACATCGAAATCATGGTTGAATTGCAAAGAATTAATTCAGTCCTGTACGAACATAATATAGTCCTTGATATTTGTGACGGCCCTTACCCTGACAGACTTATTTACACTTTCATTACAGAAGAGTTATTTTCGGAAGAAGCAAAAAACACGGGTGACAAAGAAATACGGTACCGTTTTATTTATGAAGAATTTCACCCTAACCACAAAGCGGAGATAACAAAACGTACGCACCAGTTTTTCAAGCATTGGTTTACCTGCAGTTTTAATGAATACGCAACTGAATTAAGCGGGCAGATTGTAGTTCCCGACGGCAGGCAAATGAACAGGCAGGAAGCGCTTGACAAGATGCGCCTTTTCTTTGATGCCTTCCAGGGATTTAAAAATGATGGCTATAACATTGACGATGTAAGTTTTGATATAAACCCGGAAACATTCATCGGGCTGGGATTTGCAGAAGGTATGTTGAAATATGATGCGCTGCTGGAGAAAGGAGAAGTTATACATTACCAGGGACCGTACAAGTTGTATATGCAAATGCAAGATAACTATTGGGATATTTTTTGTTTCATAATACCGGGCTTCACCTGGTAACCAAAATTACTTTTTTGTATATTTCCAGTTCCTGGTCTTGCCTTCTTCCATCATTTCTAAGGCTTGCGCAATGCGTTTGCTTTTTGTTTCTTCTGTCTTTGCTTCGTCTATCCATTGAACACCATTAATTATTTAAAGCTTTCGCTCACCACTAACTCTTTGCTGCCGGCGGTGTACACATAAAAGCCTTCGCCGGTTTTTACACCTAGCTTACCGGCCATTACCATGTTCACCAATAAAGGGCACGGTGCATATTTTGGATTGCCAAATCCGTCCTGCAAGACTTTTAAAATACTCAGGCAAACATCGAGGCCGATAAAATCCGCCAGTTGCAGCGGCCCCATGGGATGCGCCATCCCTAGTTTCATCACCGTATCAATTTCTTCTACTCTTGCCACACTTTCATATAAACTATACATGGCTTCATTGATCATCGGCATTAAAATACGGTTGGCAATAAATCCGGGATAGTCATTCACTACACAAGGAACTTTACCTAACTGTTTACTCAATGCAACAATGGAATCGGTCACTTCTTTTGTGGTAGCATAGCCATTAATAATTTCCACCAGTTTCATCACCGGTACTGGATTCATAAAATGCATACCAATCACCAATTGTGGCCGTTTGGTCGCTGCTGCAATTTTTGTAATGGAGATGGAAGACGTGTTGGTAGCAAGTATGCAACCCGCCGGAGCAGCTTCATCTACCTGTTTAAATATTTTTAATTTCAGTTCGGTATTTTCTGTAGCGGCTTCAATTACCAATTGCGCATTTTGTACACCGGAGGCAATTTCTGTTGCGGTGGTTATGTTGGCCAACGTCGCTTTTTTTTGATCTTCGGTAATGCTTTCTTTGGCAACCTGCCTGTCAAGATTTTTGCCAATTATGGCAATAGCCTTTTCTAATTGTGTAGCACTTACATCAATTATTGTAACTGAAAATCCATGTTGCGCAAATACATGCGCAATGCCATTGCCCATAGTTCCTGCCCCGATGACACTTACATTTTTTATCATAAAATTTATTGGCGGGCTAAAGCCCTTTCGAATTTATTTTAATTTCTATCCCTGGCCTGAAGGCCAGGGCAACTCAACAGACTTTATCAATTTAGCATGCCTATAATTGCACAGTGATCTTAAGCAAAAGCTCAAATTTTACTGGCAATCATAAAATAAAACTGCATCAAATTTAAAGAGCTCAATAAAGAACTAAAAGTAAAAGAGTGCGACGCCAATGAACCCAAATAGAATTAAAAATGCTTGGTCAATAAAATCATCAACACAATCTCCTAACCAATCTTCTTCATTTCCTCCCCGTTCGGGGGAGATAGAGGGGGCCAGGCAGGGGGCTACTTAAACGCATTCAACCCCGTAACATCCATCCCCGTAATCAACAAATGAATATCGTGCGTGCCTTCATAGGTAATCACACTTTCCAAATTCATCATGTGACGCATCACCGGGTATTCGCCTGTAATGCCCATTCCGCCCAGCATCTGGCGGGCGTCTCTTGCAATATTGGTAGCCACTTCGCAGGCATTTCTTTTAGCCATACTCACTTGTTGAGGAGTAACTTTTCCTTCATTCATCAATACTCCTAAACGCCAGTTTAATAATTGCGCTTTGGTAATTTCTGTCACCATTTCGGCCAGTTTTTTTTGCTGCAATTGAAACCCACCGATCGGCCTGCCAAACTGAATTCTTTCTTTACTATATTCCAATGCAATATAATAGCAATCCATGGCGGCGCCAATGGCACCCCAGGCAATACCATAGCGGGCTTTGGTTAAGCAACCCAGCGGACCTTTCAATCCTTTTACATTGGGCAAAATATTTTCTTTCGGCACTTTTACATTGTCAAACACCAACTCGCCGGTAGCACTCGCACGCAAACTCCATTTGCCATGCGTGGTAGGCGTACTAAACCCTTCCATACCTCTTTCAACAATTACGCCCTGAATTTCATCTTTTTCATTTCGTGCCCACACCACCGCTACCTGCGCAAAAGGCGCATTGCTGATCCACATTTTAGCACCATTTAAAATAACATGATGACCTGCATCTTTAATATTGGTGAGCATACTGCTGGGGTCGCTGCCATGATTAGGTTCTGTTAATCCAAAACAACCCAGCCACTCGCCGCTGGCCAATTTGGGTAAATATTTATGGCGCTGTTCTTCGCTGCCATATTGATAAATCGGGAACATCACCAAACTGCCTTGCACACTGGCAGTCGACCTTACGCCGCTATCGCCTCTCTCCAATTCCTGCATCATTAAACCATAACTAATATAATCCAGGCCGCCGCCGCCGTATTGTTCCGGCACTGTCGGACCAAAGCAACCCATGTCTCCCAACTGTTTTACAATTTGTTGCGGAAACTCGGCACGTTGTGCGTAGTCTTCTATAATCGGGCTGATTTCTTTTTTTACATAGTTGCGTACACTTTCCCTTACCAACTTATGTTCTTCGGTCAATAATTCGTCAACGTTAAAATAGTCCGGACTTTGAAAATTGTCTGTTTTAGCTGCCATAAAAGAGAAGCCCCCTCAATCCCCCAAGGGGGAAGTAGCGGAGATTGGTTTTAAGATTATGTAATAGATTTATTGTAACAAGCATTAATACCTCTATTGAGCTTCATTGGCGTCGCACTCTTGTACCACATTTCAATATTAATCTTTTACCGAAGCGTAGGATGGAACGCTGATGACACGGATGCAACGGATTTGGACTGATTTTAAATCCGTTTTTAATCCGCCTTATCAGCGTTAACCGTGTGCTATCCTTCCCACCACCTGATGGGAACACGGATGACACGGATGTAACGGATTTGCACTGATTTTAAATCCGTTTTTAATCCGTCTTATCAGCGTTATCCGTGTGCTATCCTTCCCACCACCTGTTGGGAACACGGATGACACGGATGTAACGGATTTGCACTGATTTTAAATCCGTTTTTAATCCGCAAAATCAGCGTCATCCGTGTTCCATCCCTCGCACAAAGATAATATCAACCGCACAACAAAAATGGTTGTGTTTTACCTTTGATGCAACATTGTTTAAATCACCTTGTCTCTATATTAATAAAACAATCTTTTTTTGGAACTGACGGTATCAATACATCGGGATGAACTGGTAGAACGCTGTAGAAAAGGCGAAGCGGCAGGCTATAAAAAACTGTACCAGCGCTACGCCAAAGCCATGTTCAACACCTGCCATAGAATTTTAAACAGCATTGACGAGGCAGAAGATGTGCTGCAGGAAAGTTTTACCGAAGCATTTAAAAATCTGCATGCCTTTGAATACCGCACCAGTTTTGGCGGCTGGCTAAAGCAAATCTGCGTTCACCGCAGTATTAACCAGCTAAAGAAAAGAAAGTTTAAATGGGAAGATATTGAAGCAATCAATGTGTACAATATAGCAGACGAAACTTTTGTTGATGAAAACGAAATTACATTAAAGGTGGACCAGGTAAAAAACTCAATTATGGCGTTGCCGGACGGATACCGCACCGTATTGAGTTTGTATTTACTGGAAGGCTATGATCACCAGGAAATAGCGGAAATATTAAACGTAGCGGAATCAACCACCCGAACGCAGTATATGCGGGCGAAACAAAAATTATTACAGGTTTTAAAAGAAGGAATATGAGCAGAAAGCTAGAAAAATTTATAGGCGATAACAGGAACGAATTTGATGACAAAATGCCGTCGGATAAAGTTTGGAAAAACATCGCATCATCGCTGGTTGAAAAACAACCCCAAAAAAGTATACTGACGCCACTCTTTAAATGGGCCATCGCGGCAGCAATAATTATTACAGCCGGACTAATTGTATTTTTTGTAACGAATACAAAGAAAGCAGCAGTAGATTTTGCGGGAACAAAAAAAGATTCTTCTACAGACATTATAGCCGCAGCTCCTGAATATACACCGGAAGTAAATGAATTTGCAAAACTGGTTTTGCTAAAACAGGAAGAATTAAAAGCATTGGCGCCCGAACACCCGGAGTTGTATCACCAGTTCACCACCGACATTAACCAATTGGATAGTTCGTATAAATCCCTGAAAGGCCAGATCAGCATTACACCCAACCGTGAAATGCTGATACAGGCGATGATTCAAAACCTGCAGCTGCAGCTGAATGTATTGAATCAGCAATTAAATATTATCAGTCAAATTAAACAATCAAAAAAAGATCACCATGAAAAAAGCACTCCAATTATTTAGCATATGGTTCCCGTTTTTCTTTCTGCAGCACCAACTGTTTGCACAGAACGACAACAATAAAAAGTATGAGTTTGTAAAAAATAAAGCGGTAAATAAATCCTACAATGTTTCTTCATCAGATAAACTCGACATCCACAATTCCTTTGGCGATGTTGAAGTACATACCTGGGGCAAAAACGAAATAAAAGTAGATGTAAGTGTGGAAGTATCGGCCAACTCAGAAGCACTGGCGCAAAAAATAATTGACCGCATTGACGTGGCCGATTCTAAAAACGGCAGCGACATTTCGTTTAAAACTTCTATAAAAGGAATCAATAATTCAAAGGGCGAAAAAAGCACAATGAAAGTAAACTATCAGGTTTCTATGCCTGCGTCCAGCCCGTTGTATATAAGCAATGAGTTCGGCGCAACAGTATTACCCGATTACAAAGGTGAAGTTGAATTGTCCAGTAAATTCGGTTCTTTAACCACGGGCAGTTTAAGCAATGTAAAATCAGTAAATGTCGAGTTTGGTCACGCTAAAATTGAAAGCATCTTTGATGGTCCGGTGAGTATAAAATATTCGTCGGCAGAAATTGGCAAACTCTCCGGCAAGATAAAACTGGATTTGGAATTCAGCAGCGCCACAAAAATAAATATTGATAACAGCCTCACCAGCCTGGATGCCAAAGTTTCTTACTCAACGGTAAACATTAAACCAATCGGAGATTTGTCTGCATCTTACTCTATCTCCACCAGCTTTGGAAGTTTTAAAAACCGCAGCAATATAAAGTTTGATAGCGATGAAGACGACAATGATGACAAGGGGCCAAAATTTGATCACAACTACAATGGTAAGTCAGGTAGTGGTACAATACCAATTAAATTAAACACCAGCTTTGGCAAAATAATTTTAGGCGAAGCCACCGATGACGATATGAAAGACAAGGAAAAAAATAAATCAAAAACCAGGACTACCACATAACGGCAGCACGCGGTTATGAATAATAAAAGGTCTGTGATTAGTTGCGGACCTTTTGTATTTTCGGATAAATAATTTTTTATGATACGTCGTATAAAATATGTGGCAGTTGTTTTTGTATGCCTTGCCATTACCAATCTTCTAGATGCGCAAGATAATAAGTCAGCCGGAACGTCAAGGCTTGAAGATAAAATCAGGCAATACTTTTTTGTAATGCTTACCACGGGTAGTAACCGAATCCATGATTCTGCTACTGCAGCCAAAATCCAGGAAGGCCATATGGCCAATATCAATCGTTTGTACTACGATGGCAAACTAAAAGTCGCTGGTCCTTTTGGGGATGATGGCAACTGGCGGGGCATTTTTATTTTTGATTGCAAAACAAAAGAAGAAGTGGAGGACTTGCTGAAAACTGACCCCGCGATAGCCTCAGGAAGACTGGCCTATGAGGTACATCCCTGGTGGACCGCAGCGATGGGAAACTTTGCGCCCGGCAAGCCGGAAAAGAAACCTTAGGGAAAGTATTTTAGCATTTAAATATGAGCAGCTTTATGCACTAATTTTAGCCGTACCTAATAAAAATTTGTATGTCCCTTCTAAAAAAAATCCGCCTGCTGATTGTATTTTTTATCATTGCCTTAATACTAAGCGGCGTTACTGCTTTCCCGGTAGAAACTGAATTGCAATGGTTACAGCAACATCCTTCAATGGTGCCTTCATTTGCCGAAATATGGCTGAAGGATGTATATGTGGCCCTGGTAGAAACAAATGCAAAATACCCGATGCTGGCTTATGGTTTTGATTGGTTAGCTTTTGCGCACATTGTAATTGCGATGGCTTTTATCGGACCTTTAAAAGATCCCGTAAAAAATAAATGGATTATTGATTGGGCGATACTCGCCTGCCTTGCAGTAATTCCGCTGGCGTTTATTGCGGGGGCTATCCGGCACATTCCACTGTTTCATATTTTAATTGATTGCAGCTTTGGCGTAATCGGATTAATCCCATTGTTGATTTGTCGGCGATGGATCAGGCAACTGGAGAATCAAAATGCAGCCAGGTAGCCCGCCATTTCAGTTTGGTATTGCAGCGCAACAGCTCTTGCCTCCGCGGCGAAATCTTCCTTTTCGCTGGCGTAAATGATGGCACGGCTGGCATTCACCAGCAAGCCACAATCGTTGTTTAGGCCATATTTGCTCACTTCTTCCAAACTGCCACCCTGGAAACCTACGCCCGGTACCAGTAAAAAATGATCCGGAACTATTTTGCGGATGTCAGCTAAAATATCGGCTTTGGTAGCACCTACTACAAACATCAGGTTACCGGTGTTACCCCAACTGCTGACTGTTTTTAAAACTCTTTCGTATAAAAATTCATCACCTGTTTTTTGTTGTTCAAAGTCCTTGCTGCCGGTATTGCTGGTTAAGCCCAATACAATCGCCCACTTGTTGTCAAATTCCAGGAATGGTTTCACACTGTCTTCACCCATGTAAGGCGCAACGGTTACGGAATCAAATTCCATAGTTTCAAAAAATGCTTTGGCATATTGTGTGGATGTATTGCCAATATCACCCCGTTTGGCATCAGCAATGGTAAAGTGTTCTTTGGGAATATAGTTTACGGTTCTTTCCATTATGTCCCATCCATTTGAACCCAACACTTCATAAAAAGCAGTGTTGATTTTATAGGCTACGCACAGGTCTTTAGTGGCATCAATGATTTGTTTATTGAATTCAAAAATTGCATCCGCATGTGTTTGGAGGTGCTTCGGTATTTTGTTAAAGTCGGTATCCAAACCAACGCAGAGGTATGACTTTTTTAATTGAATTTGCTGGATGAGTTGTTGTCTTGTCATAATTGTTTAGAGCTCGTTTTTATCCAGGTCAGCTTGCTTAAGGATAGCCAGCAGGGTTCCTTTCTTTATGTCTTTGTTACCATGCACCGGCACCACAATGGTAATATTGGTCGCTGGATTGTAAAAAATCTGATGAGAGCCTTTTGAGCGTTTAAAAATAAAACCATTCTTTTCCAGAAGCTTTATCAGGTGCTGGGGAGATTGGTTCATGCAGTTTGCAGGTTGATAGAATATTCAAGCGTGTTGCTGTTATCAGGTATAAATTCACCCCTTGCTTTAAGTTCTTCAACATATAATTCAATGGCTTCTTTTGCCATCACCAAGGCTTCATCAATTGTATCCCCCTGGGTTATGCAGCCGGGCAGAGCAGGTACGGTAACCATGTAGCCACCTTCCTCTTCTTTATTTAATAATATTTTGTAATTGTAGTTCATAATGCATTGGTACAAAATTAAAAAAATAAAGCCAAAACCTATATTTTGTTTGCTTCAGCCATTTTTTGCATTTCTTCTGCAATGAGCACAGAGTTTTCATCGCCTCTCTTTTTTAATTCTTCAATGATATTTTGTTTTTCGCTGCTGCTTTTATTCTGGCTTAATTTAAAAACATTGCCAATGGAAGATACTTCAATAGTGAAGCCCACAATGGCTTTCAGCATTTGGTTTACATAAGCTTCAGACATGGCGTTGAAGGCTGCCGCGGTTGCCATGCCTTCATACTTATTAGTAACCGCTTTAATGGCTTCGTAAGTTCCTTTGTCATCTGTAAAAGTAATCTTGCCTTTGGCATGTACAGTCATGTAATTCCAGGTAGAAGCAGATTGCGGATTGGCGTACCAGCTTGCACTTACATAACAATGTGGTCCGTTGAAGATTACAAGTACCTGGTCGTTTTTTACAAACGCTTTGTGGTGATCGGTGTTCTTCATCAGGTGCCCTGATAAAACAATTTTACCTTCTTCGTCCATCACAACTTCTAAAGGAATATGCGATGACACGGGGTACTGCTCTCCAAAACCAGTAATAATTGCGAAAGAATTTCCTTTCATAAAAGCAATCACTTTATCAGCATCTTTTTCGGTAAAATAAGGAAGGCTATACATTAAACAGCATTTAAAATTTGTTGCAACAGTTCGGCAAAAGTATAGATTTCTTCAAAGCTATTATATAATGGCACGGGCGCTACCCGTATGACATTGGGTTCCCTCCAATCTGCAAAAATACCGTTGGGCAACAACTGATCGAAAACTGCTTTTGCGTCTTTATGAATAGATAAAGAAACCTGGCAGCCACGTTCCTCCGGGTTGGATGGGGTGATGATCTCAAATTTTTCTACCGGCTGGTTGATATGATTTAATATAAAAAATAAGTAGTCGCTTAGTGATTTACTTTTTTGCAGTAAGTTATCAAACCCGGCTGCAGCAAATACATCCAGCGATGCTTTGTGTGCCGCCAGTAGCATGATTGGCGGTGTGCTCATGGCCCAGCTTTCTGCTGTTGATGCAGGAGTAAAAGTAGGGCTCATCTTAAAGCGGTTGCTGGCATCGTTTCCCCACCAGCCTTCGAGTTTTTTTAGATTGCTCTTATTGATGTGCTGCTGATGTACAAAAGCACCGGCAATAGCACCGGGACCGCTGTTTAAATATTTGTAGTTACACCAGCAGGCAAAATCAACCTGCCAGTCGTGCAATTGTAGATTAATATTACCGGCGGCATGTGCCAGGTCGAAGCCTGCATAAGCGCCTGCTTCGTGCGCCGTTTTAGTAATGGCCTGCATATCGAAAACCTGCCCGGTGTAATAATTGATACCGCTGAACAAAACCAGTGCAACGCTGTCTTTGTGTTGTTCAATAACCTCAGTAATGTCTTCGGTGGTAATGATTTCTGTTTCTGCTTTGGGAAACACTTCTATGATGGCATCAGCCGGATTGAGGCCATGTAATTTTACCTGCGATTGAAAGGCATATTGATCGGAGGGGAAGGCTTTTGCTTCGCAAATAATTTTATAGCGGGTGGCAGTTGGTTGATAAAACGTAAGCATTAATAAATGAAGATTTACGGTAAGATGGTTCATCGTTACCAGTTCCACTTCTTTTGCTCCAATGATATCACAAAGCAGCGGCGTGATTTTTTTTGAATACTGCAGCCATGGATCCTTGCCCAGGAAAAAACCTTCCACTCCAAAATTGGCCCAGCCTTCCATGATGGTCATTACTTCATCCTGCGTATTTTTGGGTTGTAGTCCCAATGAATTGCCTAAAAAATAAATGGCGGGTTTACCCTGGAAATAGGGGAGGTAAAATTGTTCTCTAAAATGTCGCAACGTATCCTTGCTATCCAATGCCTGTGCATACTCCAGAGAAAATTCATGCTGCATGAGTATATTGTTTTAATTGTTTTTTGCCGTTACGGCGTTTAGACGTTTTTTGAACTTTTGGTTCAACATGCTTGCTATGAGGTCTTAATAGTAGTTTTATCTTTTTTAAAACGTCTTGACGCCTTAACGGCTAATTAAATAAATTGGGATAATCTGAAATAATTCCGTCAACGCCGAGCGCTTTTAAATCATTTATTTTCTGTACATCATTCACCGTCCAGGGAATTACTTTAATGTTTTGCTGATGACATTTTTCAATCAAAGTTGCATTGATCAGTGTATTTTCCGGACTGTAAATAGTGGGTGTAAATCCGAGGGCTTTTATTTGTTCTTCAAAAGTTCTTTTATCAAAACGCTCAATAAGCATAGCCGTTTTTATTGCAGGATAATGGATATGCAAATATTGCAGGCTCCTGAAATCGAAAGATTGAATGATGACCTGTTGCTCCATCTTTTTTTAGGTGATCACCTGCATCAGCAGTTCAACAAAATCAGGTGGTGCCGGATGATTGATATTATCAGTTGCCGGCATGCACTTGGTTTCGATATTAAAAAACGGGTAAGGCCTTGTGCTGGTTGACATGTATTTTTTCACGCTGTCGAACACATCACTTAATAACGGTTTTGCAACCGCCATTTTTTGTTGCTGCGGAAAAAACGGGTGCGGTTTCAGGCCTACATCGTAAGTTTTGATAGATTCGTAATTCATCTGGTAGAGAATATAACTGTGCTCATCTTTTGCAGCTATAAAAGTACCGTCTGGTTTGGTTGTGATATCGTGATTAAGAAATGGATCATGACTCAGAATTACCTGCTTGTCTTTACTGATGCTGGCATCCATTTCCAACGTGGTTACGCCTAGGTCTAACGCTTTCAGCATGGCAGGAATTGTATTCTCTGGCATCAAGCCACGGCAGCCGCGGTGGCCCTGTTTATCAAAGGCTGGTGCAGCTACAGAGGTCGATATTTTATTTGTACCTGACATTTTTTTGTTGGACGAGCAGGCAGCACACATCAATAAAATAAATGTTGCCGCTGATTTTATTAATGGTGACATTGAATTAGCAGACTATTTTTTATGATAAAAGCTATTTCGGATTGAAAGCCAATGATGCCCAATGGTATGCGGTACAAGAGGGCGACGCAACAATGTACCACACAGCTTCCTGGCCCGGGCAAATATTTTTACTTTTTCTACTCAATCATTTCCACTATTTTGGTCGGCTCCATATTGGCATTTCGCATGGCAATACCACGGGTGGCAATAGCGGCAAAATCAATGAACGCTTTTTTTGTCAGTTCATCATCGCTCACCATAATTGGTACGCCGGCATCGCCGCCTTCACGAATGGATTGCACAATGGGGATTTGACCCAGAAAAGGAAGATCAAATTCTTCGGCCAGGTTTTTACCACCATTTTTTCCGAACAGGTAATATTTATTGTCGGGCAATTCTGCCGGGGTAAAATAACTCATGTTTTCTACCAGGCCAATGATGGGCACTTTTAATTGTGCCTGTCCAAACATGGCGATGCCTTTTTTAGCATCGGCAAGGGCCACGGTTTGCGGCGTGGTTACTACAATAACGCCGGTTACGGGTACGGTTTGTACAACCGTCAAATGAATGTCGCCTGTGCCGGGTGGCATATCAATTACCAGGTAATCCAGTTCGCCCCAATCCACATCGCTTACAAACTGGCGGATGGCGCTGCTCACCATGGGGCCGCGCCAAACTACGGCTTGCTTTTCATCTACCAGTAAGCCAATGCTCATCATTTTAATGCCATATTTTTCGATGGGTACAATCATGCCTTTGCCATCTACATCTTTCATTAAAGGGCGATCACCGCGAACGCCAAACATAATGTGCTGGCTTGGTCCGTAAATATCCGCATCCATTAAACCCACCCGGGCGCCGCTTTGGGCAAGTGCCAGGGCAAAATTGCTGGCTACGGTACTCTTCCCTACTCCACCTTTTCCGCTCACGACTGCAATGATATTTTTTACTCCACTGAGAACAGTTTTGGCATCTTTACGGTTGCTGCTGGTATTGCTGGTGAAATTTACTTTTACAATGGCTTGCTTGTTGACCAGCAGTTTTACTGCATTGATGCAGGCGTTCATAATAAGGTCTTTAAGGGGGCAGGCCGGGGTAGTTAACACTACAGTAAATGACACATCATTGCCATTGATTACTATATCTTTAACCATGTTAAGGGTTACCAGGTCTTTCCCCAAATCGGGCTCCTGTACATTACTCAAGGCCTTCAGGATATCGTCAGTTGTCATCAGTTCAATTTTTTGTTAAAAAGCAGTATCTGCCGCAAAATTAGCTATTGATACCCTTACTTTGTTTATTAATTAAGGAATGTTGTTATTTTTGAAAATACAAGTTTTTTTAACCAACTGTAACCGCTTTGCCAACTAGCCGCTGAGATATGCAGTAACTGAATTTTATTGAATGAAAATATTTTTACGATACATTTTTATCTGTGCTTTATTTATTCCGGTTGCTGCAAAAGCTCAATTTGAAAATTTTAAGGACTCAGTGGTAGAGTTATACGGAGTTGTAATGACTGCCGATAGTCTGCAGGCGCTGCCTTCCGTAAGCGTCGTAGAAAAATTGCAGGGTAGAGGTACCGTAACCAACAGCCAGGGCGTATTTAGCCTGGTGGTGTTAAAAGGAGAAAAAGTAGAATTTACCAGTGTGGGTTTTAAGCCTAAAACCATCACCATACCGAGGGATATAGAAGGCAATCAATACAGCGTGCTACAGTTAATGGTGACAGACACCGTTTTTTTGGCTGCAACTATTATAAAATCCAGGCCCACGAGGGAACAATTTGAAAGAGATTTTTTAAAGACAAAAGTACCGGATGATAACCTGGAAGTTGCACGGCAAAACAATGATGAAAACCGAAGGCGGTTATTAATGTCATCATTACCAAGAGATGGCAGGGAAGCAGCAAATAAATATCTTAGTCAGCAATCAGCAA
This sequence comes from Chitinophagales bacterium, assembly GCA_038210625.1. Lineage (GTDB taxonomy): Bacteria > Bacteroidota > Bacteroidia > Chitinophagales > Chitinophagaceae > Ferruginibacter. The sequence continues at coordinate 33,006 of JBBQWL010000041.1, forward strand.
AATATTATTACGCCGGCCAGGCACCTCCTCAAAATATTTTTAACCCTTTTGCCTGGGCTGATTTTATTAAAGCATGGAAAAGGGGTGATTTTAAAAAGAAGAATTAAGCAGTTGCCAGGTCTGTCGACAGCTGGTATACCGGTGATGTCATGATGTTTCTTGTATGTTTTAGCGGTCTGCTCATATCTTCAAAAGAAAAAATTTCAGATCTACGCACTGCGATCTCTTAGCCATTGTATTCCACTTTCTTTTACAATTTATTCCGGTAAATTTGCTTTGTTTTTATCAGGAAAAACGATAATAAATTAGCATGACTTGTTTTTTAATTGGTTTTATGGGAAGCGGTAAAACGCATTGGGGTAAAATATGGTCCCGGGTTTCGGGTTTTACTTTTGTTGATCTGGATGAAGCGATCGAAAAGAAGGAAGGAAAATCAATTGCAGATATATTTGAACAAAAGGGCGAAAAATATTTTAGAAAAATAGAAGCCAAAGCACTTCGTAGTTTAGCAGGTTTAAATAATACTATTATTGCATGCGGTGGTGGCACACCCTGTTTTTTTGAAAATATGCAATGGATGAATGAATACGGAATGACCATTTACCTTAAAACTACCGGTCCACAAATTTTAGAAAGGGTTTTATTGGAGCAGGAAAAAAGGCCCTTGCTGAAAAAAATGAACCCAGCAGAGCTGCTATTTTTTATTGAACAAAAACTAAAGGAAAGAGCGCCTTTTTACAATGCCGCAACACAAATACTGGCTACAGAACATCTTTCGGAACAAACTTTTGGAAAACTGTTGGGTACATTAAAAGCCTCGTCATAAAATTTATTTTCATGCAGAAAAGATTTATACAAGCCGCTGCATTAGTGGGTGCATTGTCAGTTATACTAGGTGCCTTTGGTGCACATGCCCTTAAAGAAATGATCAGTGAAAAAAGCCTGGCTATTTTTGAAACAGGGGTGCGGTACCAATTCTATCATGCGGTAGCATTGTTGCTGACCGGTATTTTATATAAAGAGTTTACAAATAAATATGTTTTGTGGGCAGGGCGGTTATATGGACTGGGCATGTTACTTTTTTGCGGCTCGCTCTATTTTCTGGCCCTTGTTAACCTTTCGGCACAGCCGGGTTTAAAAGCGATTGGAGCAGTTACACCACTGGGCGGACTTTGTTTTATTGCAGGCTGGGTTTTACTGGCAGTGGGTGCAGGTAAAGGGGCTAAGCAATAACCGTTGTGTACAAAGTTACCAGGGTACCATTATTATTTTCAATAGAAAAGTCTATTCCGGATTTTGACATTCGCTGCTTCATATTCTTTAATCCGTTGCCGAAGCGGCGTAAATTTTCGAAATCAATACCCACGCCATTGTCATGAATATGGAACGAAATACGCTCTTGTTCCCGCTTTAATGTAAGTGTAACTTCGGTTGCATTGGCATGTTTTAAAATATTGTTGAGCGCTTCTTTCACCACTAAAAAAACATTGCGCCTTATTTCTCCATTCACTACAAACTCTGGTAAATTGGTATCGATATTTACAGAACAGCTAACCCCCGTGTTTTCAAAATATTCAATGGCATAGCTCCGGATATACGCCACCATATTTCCAAATGAATCATTGCTGCTGTTCATCGTCCAAATGATTGTGTTCATGTTGTTCAGCAGTTCATTGGCGGAGAAAGAAATTTTTTCAATTTCAGGAATGGTATTGTTTCCCAACCTGCTTTTTGCCAGTTCGCTGAAAAGGCGGATAGCGGTTACACCCGCGCCGAGATCATCATGCATATCTGTGCTGATGCGGTTTCGCTCATCCTGCTGCGCATTCAGTATCGCCAGTTTTGATTCAAAAATTTGTTTTTCGGCCTCCAGTTTTAATGCTTCCTGTTCCTTGATTTTTTCAATGAGTTCAATACGGTTTTTATAAGTTAACCCCAGCAGGAAAAAAATAAGTTCACACACAATGCCGAGTTCATAATACAATAGGGCGCTTGTATATATGCTGATTGCCGGCCTGACCGGGAATATAATCAGCACAAAAGAAATGATAGAGAAAAAGATTAAAATGCCATTACCGATTGCCAGGTAATTGATCAATTTGTCTTTTTGTTTAAAGCCGATGATTACATACAATATGCCAATGCCAAGGCAAATTATTTTTGTACTGTTTTCCAATAAACCTGTCAACCAGAAATTGCCTAAAAAAAAATAGGTATAACTGTAGATGGCTAAAAGTACTATTAACAATCGTTCTTCGTAATAGAAAATTTTATTTAACAGCGGGTAGTTGGTAGCTGTATTCAAAAATTTTCGGGTAAATGCGATATAAAAAACGGTACCGGTCACTAATACCGCAAAGCCAAGATATCCCATAAAAAAACTTGAAAACACGCCGCTTCTTCTTTCTGTGTAGGTATTAAAATAGATAAGTATAAACATACAAATTGCATAGAAGCAGTTATATAAAAATTCCTTCTTTCTGTTTACACTAAAATTGGCGCCATTAAAAAATATCATCATCAGCAACAGTCCACTCAGCAAATAACCAATCACCAGTTCATTGTAATTTGAAGTATATAATATTTTTTGGTATTTGGTGAGATAAGTTTTTTGGATGAGCTGAAGGGAAAGTGAGTTGAATTTTCTTTTCGAAAAATGCAGTTCAGCTAAATAGCTTGTTTTCTCAAAAGGCGAAAGAAGAATTGGTTGAAATCCATCTTCTTCACTTTCGTCTTTTAGGTCTATGAAATTACCCGTGGCGGATATTTTGCTCAGTGTAATACTGCGAAATGAATTGCCTGGATATAAATAAACAGTGTCCTGTACTGCGGCACTATTTTGCAGTGTAAACTTTACGTACACGGTTCCATTAATCCAACTGTAGGGTATTAATTTGTTGGCTTTAAAATCGGCGATACTTTTCCATTGTTGCTGCAAAATATTTTCAGGTTTTACGGCATTGTCGGAGTCTATCAGTATATCGCATTTATTCCTGATGGAATAAGAGTCTTTAAATAATGAAACATCTGTGGCAAAGCTGTCAGCAAGGGATTGGCCCATTGTACTGGCATAAAAAAATATAATTGCAAGGATGCAAATTAGTTTCCTCAATTGCGTAGGTTTTTCCAAACGTACAGCTTTTCGTTGATATCTTTTTATACTCCGGCAATCAAATTCTGTAATGTTACAGTAATGGATTTATATATCTTTGTCTGTAATGGCAAGTAAAGTAAAATCAGGTAAATCCAAAGCCGCCGGCAAGGAAGGATTAAAAGCAGAAACCGAGGAAAAGGTAGTGGTGAAAGAACTGCTGAAGGATGAACGTACACGTAAAATAACAGGCACCATATTGTTGCTACTGGCGTTTTTATTTTTTATAGCATTTACTTCTTACCTGTTTACATGGCAGGAAGACCAGGATAAAGTTTTTCTGCATGGCTATAAACTGCTGCTCGGTACAGATGCTAAAGTGAGTAACCTCCTGGGTACTTTCGGAGCTTTTATATCGCACTTTTTTATTTACAAAGGTTTTGGTATCGCATCTTATTTTATCTGCAGTTTATTTTTTGTTGCCGGCGCTAATTTGTTTTTTGGTAAGAAAATATTTTCAGTCCGTCGCAATGTTAAATACGTTATTACCGGGCTTGTCATTCTGAGTGTAACAGCGGCTGTGATCATGAATGGCAAAGGTTTTCCATGGGGCGGAGCAGTTGGAAATATGGTAAGAGACTGGATGTATAAAACGATTGGTAAAATTGGTACGCTGGCCGTGTTAGCGGTTTCTGTGCTTGTGTATGTTATCTGGCGCTTTAACCCGGTGTTTGCTTTGCCATCTAAAAAAATGTACACGGCTGCGGGTGATGAGGAAGAGGCTGAGGATGCTTCGGATGCTACTGACGCAACAGTAATAGCGGTGCCGGAAGAAATAATTAAAAACCCCAAAGGAAATAAAGTAAAAGGAGATGCCGGAATGCTAAATATCCCTTTAGAAGTAAATCCCGGCATGAATCACGATTTACATATTGTTGAAAAGGATTTACCCGTAGCCACTAAACCATCTGCCATCAATTTTGCAAGAGAAGAAGATAGTTTTGCAGAAGAGGCAAAGCTATTTATACAAGATGCCGCAATTGATAAAGCTGGCAATTTAAAAAGGGAAGCAAAAATTGAAAACGATCCCTCGCTTGAACTGGAAATAAAAACTGTTCCGGAGCCCGCGGTAGAACCGGCGAATGTTACAGCCAGTCAAACAAAGTCCACAGGCATTAATACTCCTTATGACCCAATACTGGATTTACGGGATTATAAATATCCGCAGCTTGATTTACTGGAAGCGCACGGCAGCGAAAAGATAGTGCAGGACCCAGCCGAACTGGAAACCAATAAAAACCAGATCATCAATACCCTTAAAAATTATGACATCAATATTCAGAAAATTTATGCAACCGTAGGGCCTACGGTTACGTTGTATGAAATTATACCGGCAGCTGGTGTGCGTATATCACGAATCAAAAATCTGGAAGATGATATCGCTTTAAGTCTTGCTGCGTTGGGTATCCGCATCATTGCGCCTATCCCCGGAAAAGGCACGATTGGTATTGAAGTGCCCAACGCTAAAAAAACGATCGTAAGTATGCGGACTTTACTGGACACAGATAAGTTCCGGCAAAATAATTTTTCATTGCCGATCGCCATCGGTAAAAAAATCAACAACGAAAATTTTATTGTTGATCTCGCCAGCATGCCGCACTTGCTGATGGCGGGTGCTACCGGACAAGGTAAATCTGTAGGTTTAAATGCCATCCTTGTTTCGTTGCTGTACAGCAAACATCCATCGCAGTTAAAATTTGTATTGGTTGATCCCAAGAAGGTTGAATTGAGTATTTATAAAACCATTGAAAAACATTTCCTCGCAAAATTGCCTGGCGAAGAAGATGCTATTATTACAGATACAAAAAAAGTAGTGCATACGCTCAATGCTCTTTGTATTGAAATGGATAACCGCTATGATTTGCTGAAGGAAGCCGGTTGCCGTAACATAAGAGAATACAATGAAAAGTTTGTTGCCCGTAAATTAAACCCAGAAAAGGGGCACCAGTTTTTGCCATTTATTGTTTTGGTCGTAGATGAGTTTGCTGATTTGATCATGACGGCTGGGAAGGAAGTGGAAATGCCAATTGCAAGACTGGCGCAGCTTGCAAGGGCGGTAGGGGTTCACTTAATCATTGCAACCCAGCGGCCCAGTGTGAATATTATCACGGGAACCATCAAAGCTAACTTCCCTGCAAGGATTGCTTTTAAGGTGAGTAGCAAGATAGACAGTCGCACCATTTTAGATGCCGGTGGTGCAGAGCAATTAATAGGAAAAGGGGATATGCTGATTAGTTACAATGGTGAGCTCGTGCGTTTGCAGTGTGCATTTGTGGATACACCTGAAGTAGATAAAATTGTAGATTTTATCGGCGATCAGCGGGGGTATGCCCAGGCCTTTTTATTGCCGGAATATGTGGATGAAAAGGAAATGGAAGGAAAAGATTTTGACCTCAATGATAAAGACGCCCTGTTTGAAGATGCGGCCCGATTAATAGTAGCCAGCCAGAGTGGAAGCACCTCTTTACTGCAACGCAGAATGAAACTTGGGTACAACCGTGCAGGCCGTTTAATGGATCAGCTGGAGGCTGCAGGTGTGGTAGGGCCGAACCAGGGAAGTAAGGTTAGGGATGTATTAATAAAAACAGAGGCGGATTTGCAGATGTACCTTGATAGCTCCCTTTAACAATTTACTCCAGGATTTTTTCCATTTGCATACTGCGTGAACCTTTTATAAGGAGGGTTGCGTTGATCAGGTGCTGTTGGTGCAACCATTCCCGTGCTTGTAAAAAGCCGGGAAAGACTAGGTACGGGTGGGGAATTGTATTGAAATCTCCTCCAACTAAAACTACCTGTTGCCAGTGATATTTTTGTATCAGTTCTATTAGTGCTTTGTGTTCCTGCTGGCTCTCTTCACCCAGTTCCATCATTCCTCCCAGCAGTAGTATTTTGTTATTGCCTTCCAGTGCTGCAAAGTTTTCTATGGCAGCTTTCATACTGCTTGGATTGGCGTTGTAGGCGTCAAGAATTATTTTGTTGCCATCTTTTTCCATCATTTGTGAGCGGCTGTTAGTAGGTATATACTCTTCCAGTGCGGCTTTTATACTTTGATCAGCTACCTTAAAATATCGGCCCATTGCGATTGCGGCTAACACATTGGGTAAATTATAAACGCCCACTAAATGAGTTTGAACAGAACTGATACCTGTTCCCCCTGTCATCACAACTTCTAAAAATTCATTGTGGTTTGCAGCTTCGCCTGTTGTTTCTGCCTGGCTGGTGCCATACGTCTTAATCTCACGGATACCTGTGCTCATTTCTTTCAGGTAGTCGTAATCAGCCATTATAAAGGCTGTTCCATTATTTTTTCGCAGGTAATCAAATAATTCACCTTTGCCCTTTCTGACACCCTCCACCCCTCCAAATCCTTCCAGGTGGGCTTTGCCGCAATTGGTGATAAGCCCGTGTGTAGGTAAGGTATAGGTACAATAGTTTTCTATTTCTTTTTGATGGTTGGCACCCATTTCTACCACAGCCATTTCAGCATCTTTTTTTACTGATAAAATTGTAAGCGGTATGCCAATATGATTGTTTAAGTTTCCCTTTGTTGTATAGGTTTTAAAGGTAGTAGCGAGTACCTCGTGTATTAATTCCTTAGTGGTTGTTTTACCATTGCTTCCTGTAATGGCAATAAATGGAATGGTAAATTGCTGCCGGTGATATTTGGCCAGTTGCTGCAGTTTTTCAAGCGCATTTTCTGTATTGATAATTCTTTCGTCAGCAAAGCCTGCCGGCTCATCCAGCACCACAAATGCAGCGCCGCTGTCCAGCGCTTGCTGTGCAAATGCATTGCCATTGAAATTGGGGCCTTTCAACGCAAAAAAAAGATCGCCCTTTTGTAATTTTCTGGTGTCGGTTTGGATAGAAGGATGCTGTAAAAAAATAGCGTATAAATCTTGTATTTCCATTTGTCAAAAATAGGGAGAACTGATTATTATCCTTTCTAAAAAAGTATTTTATATGGACGGTCTTATGACTCAATCAAGTAGTGTGTTGGTAAACGTACATAAAAAAAGCCCTTCACTTTTTAGTGAAGGGCTTAAATAAATTATTAAAATTGATTATTGTTTTTTTCTGCTGTTCTGTTTGCGTTTTCCGAAGATATTGCCTTCTTTAAATCCGGCACCTTCAGGAGAACCCATGTAAGTTTGTGCGCAACGGAAACCAATTGTGCTTGAAGACTGATCTTCTTCTAAGAATCTGCGAGCACCGGGAGATAACCAGTAAGGTCTGTCATTCCAGCTTCCGCCTTTAAATACCCGTGATTTGTCGCTAACAAGTGTTGTAACTCCATACTGGTAAAACGCACCGCTGGTTGAATCTCCATCCAAATATCCGGCGAGACTGTTATGCTGGTAGTTACGGCGATTTTTTACTTCTTCATCGCTTACGGCAGTTTTCTTCAAATGGCCTAAAGAATCTCTTTCAAATTCACTACTGCTGTTTTTATAATACTTTTCAAATTTGTTACCCCTGAAATAGTTGAAATCTTCTCCATCAGTAGGCGTTGAAGGCCTGTAAACGTCCTGTACCCATTCTGCAACATTACCACTCATGTTATATAAACCAAATGAATTGGGATAAAATGCTTTGATATTACCAGGGATAGCAGACCGGTCATTCAAACCACCCGCAACACCCATGTTATCACCACTTCCGCGTTTAAAGTTGGCTAAGAACTTACCCTGCCAGCTACCTCTGCGATTATCGCGAAGGCCATTTGGATTTTTGCTCCAGGAATAAATCTGCTGGTTTGATATTAACTCTTCGCCGCTTTTTCCTTCTTTTTTACGCGGGTTGGGGTTTTGATCCAATAAACCGTAAGCTGCGTATTCCCACTCAGCTTCAGTTGGTAAACGGTAACCCATATTCAGTAAACCATCTTCCATTTTTACATTAGCCCTTGGTTTACCGCTAACATCTTTTAATTCAGATTTTTTTGGCTTGGTCCGGCCTTGTATCAATTCCGGATTCATCAAATAAGTTTCAGTATTGAATGAACCTTCAGCACCGCCGCCCCTCATCTCTTTCTTAGCAAAGTCCTTTTTTAAATACCCTTTCTGTAACAAGGTCAGTTCGTTTACCCTGTCTGATCTCCAAATACAGAAATCATGCGCCTGCTGCCAGGAAACACCCACAACAGGGTAATAATTGTATGCGGGATACCTGAAATAATATTCAACATAAGGCTCATTATAAGCCAGCTCTTCACGCCAGCAAAGCGTATCCGGCAAAGCTTTCGCCATTACTGCTGTGTCACCTGAAAAAGTATTTTCAAGCCAATAGATATATTCACGATAATGCACATTGGCTACCTCGGTTTCATCAATAAAAAATGATGGTACTGTGATACGACGGGGAATGTTATTCCAGTCGCCCATTACATCTTCATCTTTGGCACCCATAACAAAAGTACCACCCTGAACAAAAACCAATCCGGGACCAGCTTTCGGATACTTCATTTTAGCTACATGGTAATTTCCCATGTTCTTGTCATCGTAGTTCCATCCTGTTACAGATGATTTAGATTTCTTCTTTCCACCGGAAGAACTACCACTTTTACAGGCTCCCAGCGAGAAGACTACCGCCGCCAGGATAATTAAATTTTTTACTGAAAATGTTTTTTGCATGTGCGTTCGTTTTGCAAATTATTTAACGAAAGGTTTTCTTTAATATTGTTTTGGGGAATTCAATGCGAATATAAATATTTTACCCCATATACAATTTACCGGATATGCCGGTTTCAGGATTTTATCAAAATGTTAGCATCCCTTTTCCATTTACTGGAACGAAAATTATTATCATTATTGTATATGTCGGTTGTGTTAATTTTTTTAATGAGAAATAATAAGCAAAATCCCAGCCATATATTACTAATGCGTATTCTTTTTTAAAGTTGAAAAACAGCTATAGATAATATTCTGTGTTATATAGATAGTGCTTTTTTAAAACAATAAACAACCCTGAAAGCCGTTCTTTAAAAATTAACTGTTGAAGTGAAATAAAAAATTGTAAAAAATAATTATTACCCGAATGGTTATGCGGTTGATTGGCAAAAATCTTCTAATTTCACAAAATAGTTAATATAATTGTGCACACTATTTCTTAATTTATAATTTTACACCCCCAAAACTCTGCGCTTATTGAGTGTATGTCTACTTAAACAAGACAAAAATTACGAATGAAAAAAGCAACTATTAAATTAACTGCCTTGGTTTTATTACTGGGAAGTGCCACCAGCATAGTAAACGCCCAGCAAACTGATCCTATAAATGTAGTAACTTCTGCTGTACCTTTTTTACGCATTTCTCCTGATGCCCGCGCTGGCGGAATGGGAGATCTTGGTGTAGCAACTTCTCCTGATGCAAATGCGGCTTTCTGGAACCTGGCTAAAACGCCTTTTAACACCAATAAAGGAGGAATGTCTTTAACCTATACACCCTGGCTTAAAGGGCTTGATATAAATGATGTTTATTTAGCCTCCTTGTCAGGCTTCTATAAATTGGATGAGCTTTCTGCTATTTCCGGTTCATTAAGGTATTTTAGTTTGGGTAATATTCAATTTACCGATAACAATGGTTCTGAATTAGGTCAATATCGCCCCCGTGAATTTGCGCTTGATTTGGGTTATTCCCGTAAGTTATCGGATAAATTAGGAGTAGGTATTGCAATGCGGTACATTAACTCCAGCCTGGCAAGCGGCGATCCAAACAACAGTGGTACTATTTACAAGCCCGGTACAGCCATTGCTGCCGACATCAGTATATTTCATACAGGTTTAAAGGAGGATGGTTCAGGATTAAACTACGGCGTAACGTTGAGTAACCTGGGTTCGAAAATCAGTTATACCAATGATGCCACACAAAAAGATTATATACCTGCCAATTTGGGATTAGGGGTTGCCTATACCAAGGTATTTGACCAGGATACTAAAATGACTTTTGGGCTTGATCTTCATAAGCTATTAGTACCTACCCCACCAGCATTAGGAGATAGTAGCGGTCTTCAAAAATATCGCAACCAGGGGGTTGTAGGAAGCTGGTTTAATTCATTTGGAGATGCACCCGGAGGTTTCTCTGAAGAGCTGAAAGAAGTGCAGGCATCTTTAGGAGCCGAGTTCTGGTATCAAAACCAATTTGCGCTGCGTGCAGGTTATTTTTATGAAAATCCGGCGAAGGGAAACAGGAAATACTTTACGTTGGGCGCTGGTTTAAAATATGAGATGTTTGGTTTAAATTTTTCTTACCTACTACCTTCCGGAAATGGTGTTAACCGCAATCCTTTATCAAACACGTTGCGTTTTAGCCTGGTATTTGATTTTGCAGATACACAGGAAAAAAAATAAATTAATCACTTTTTTATAAAAGCGTTCTGCAAAAAAGCAGAACGCTTTTTGTTTTGGCATAATCGTACATTTGCGCACTTCGTAAACGGATAAATAAACGCATATGAATTTTAGGATCGGCTTTGGTATTGACTTTCATCAACTGGTAACGGACAGGGAATTTTGGCTTGGGGGTGTTAAAATACCGCATACAAAAGGGGCTTTGGGGCATAGTGATGCGGATGTATTATTGCATGCGATTTGTGATGCGATGCTGGGCGCTGCCTGCCTTGGAGACATTGGCGTGCATTTTCCGGATACTGATCTTTCATTTAAAAATATCGATAGTAAAATTTTATTACGCAAAAGCTTTGAATTGATCCAACAGGCGGGTTATACCATTGTAAATATTGACAGTAGTCTTTGTTTGGAAGCACCAAAAATAAAAGCTTATATCCCCGAGATGCAAGAAACGATTGCTACTATCCTTGCATTGCAGGTAACTGACGTTTCTATAAAAGCAACTACAACGGAAAAGATGGGTTTTGTTGGCAGGGAAGAAGGATTGATAGCATATGCCACTATTTTATTGCAAAAATAATTGGCAATTCATATTCATTTTGTCAATCTGCACATAAAAATCATATCGCATCATTACCTTTGCGCCCATGCAAAATATACCTGTAAACATCATCAATCAGTCCGGCAACGAGTTGCCGGCTTATGCAACCAACGGATCGGCTGGTATGGATCTTCGGGCCAATCTTCAGCAACCAGTCACCCTGCAATCACTGGAAAGGGCATTAATACCCACAGGTTTATTTATTGAATTGCCTGAAGGTTTTGAAGCCCAGGTAAGACCAAGAAGCGGACTTGCAATTAAGCAGGGTATTACTTGTTTAAATACACCGGGTACTATCGATAGCGATTACAGGGGAGAGTTAAAAGTGATATTAATTAACCTGAGTACTGAGCCACAAACTATTCATCACGGCGATCGCATAGCGCAAATGGTAGTTGCTTCAGTTACCAAAGCAGATCTTATATTGGTACAGCAATTGAACACTACAGCAAGGGGCGAAGGTGGTTTTGGCCATACTGGTAAACAATAAAATATAAAAAGAATGAAATTCACTATCAAAAATATTCGGGCGCAGTTGTTTTTTTTTACACTGATTGTAGTGATCACAGCGGGTAGCTGCAAAACAGCTAAGAAGATACAAACTGCTGTAGCAAAAAAAGATACCGTATCTGTCGTAATAACTAATACTTCGGCGGACGATTCACTAAAAGTAATAAGAGCAGCTATGAATGAAGTTAAAAGCCACAAAATGGACTTTAAGACTTTTTCTGCCAAGGTGAAAGTGGATTACCAAAATAATAAAGGCAATCAACCCAATATAACTGCCTATATAAGAATTTTAAAAGACAGCCTGATATGGGTTTCAGGTTACGCTACCGTTTTCAATATTGAAGCCTTCAGGGTGCTGATAAATAAAGACAGCGTTTATTTGATCGACAAAATAAACAAGCAAGTTCAGTACCGGTCAATCGATTACCTGCAGGAAGTCACCGCCATTCCATTTGATTATAAAACATTGCAGGACCTACTGGTTGGTAACCCTGTTTTTTTTGGAGACAGCGTAATATCTTATAAAGAAACAGAATCAAAAATATTACTGGCGACGCTTGGTAAATTTTTTAAAAACCTGCTGACGATTGATAAAAGCAACCACTATTTAACGCATAGCAAACTGGATGATGTAAACATTAACCGGAACAGAACGGCTGATATTACATACAACAACTTTGAAAATAACAATGGCATCACTTTTTCTACCTACAGGGAAATTACGGTGTCAGAAAAGAACAAACTTGACATTCAGTTAAATTACAAGCAGTGGGAGTTTAACAAAGATTTGTCTATTATTTTCAACATACCCAAAAATTATAAACGCAATTAGGCGTTATTTACAAAGATGCAATAGTTAGCTTTGTTAACGTTCCATTTGCACCGCTGCATTGTAATTTTGTTTATCCAAGTAAACTTAGCTCATGATCAGATTTGTTGTAATCCTTTTTTCCATTTTTGTTTTTAGTGCGGCTGTAACAGCACAGGCTCCGGCTTCAAAAGAGCAGCAGGATCTTGAAAAAGAGCGCCAGCAGCTAAGAAGGGAATTAGAGGAAACCCAGGAACAGCTAAACAAAAATAAGAAGACAACTAAAGAAATTATCAGTCAGAAAGCACTCATTGAAAGAAAATTAAGTCTGCAGGAAAAAGTAATAGACAATATAAGCCAGGATATCAATTTTCTGGACAATACCATTTATAAATCGCAACGGGACATTAATAAGATGCAATTTTTGCTGGATACATTGAAGCAGGATTATGCAAAAAGCATGGTGTATTCTTATAAAAACAGGAATAATTCAGATTTCTTAAATTTTATATTTTCAGCCTCCAGTTTTAATGATGCCGTAAAAAGGGTTACTTATTTAAAGAGTTACCGGAGTTACCGTGAAATGCAGGGGCAAAACATTTTGCGTACACAGGAGTTATTGCGCAACCGTATTAATGACTTAAGCGGTACCAAGAAAAAGAAAAGCACTGTGTTGCAGGTACAGGCAAAAGAAGCAAATGTTTTACAATCGCAACAGGAAGAAAAGGATCAGATTGTTAAGCAACTAAAGGCGCAAGGTAAAGAACTAAACAACCAGGTAGCCGCCAAGAAAAAACAGATGGCCAAAGTGAGTAGTGCCATTACAGCAGCCATTAGAAGGGCAATAGAGGAAGCAAGGAGAGAGGCGCTTGCTAAAGCGAATGAAGAAAAAAAAATACGGGACGCTGAGTTGAAATCATCTAAAGCAAGTTCAGAAACTAATAGCGGAAATGTAAAAGCGATAGCAAAAGCACCAAGAAAGACTACGTCACCAACGGTCTTACCAACTAGTGATTTATTGCCCACTACCGAAGCAAAAGCTCTTAATGAAAATTTTATTAAGGATAAGGGGTTGTTACCATGGCCCGTTGATAAGGGCTATACGTTATTGCATTTTGGATCAAATAAAATTGATGATGGAATAATTATAGTAAACGATGGCCTTTCCATAGGATGTGATATTGGAAGTCCCGTCAAAATAATTTTCGGTGGAGAAGTAACGCTTGTGAACAATTACGACGATCTGGTTTTGGTAGTAGTCAAGCATGGACGATACTTTACGGCCTATAGCAATATTACTGGCGTAAATTTAAGCAGGGGAGAAATCGTACGTACTGGCCAGGTGATTGGAAAAGCAGCGGCTAATCTCGATGGAGTAGGGGAAGTAAAATTAAACATCACACTTGAAAAAAGCGACCTAAACCCCGAACAGTGGCTAAGACGCAGGTGATAAAACAATCAGCCTTTCATATAATTTTTCGTACTGGGGAACAATGTTATCAATGTCGAACTTTTTTGCCTGGATCAGTGCATTTGCTTTAAACCGGTCATGTGTTGTTTTATCCTGTAAAATCAGGATCGCATTTTTACTCATATTTTCCACATCCCCAACATTGCTCATATAACCGCAATTGCCGTCAATAATAATTTCCGGCAACCCGCCTGCGTTGGTTGAAATAACAGGCACTTCCGCGGCCATCGCTTCCAGTGCAGCCAATCCAAAACTTTCGTATTCGCTGGTTAACAAAAATAAATCGGCAATGGGTAAAATATCTTCCATCTGCTCCTGCTTGCCTAAAAATTTGATTGCATCACAGGCGTTGCTGTTTCTTGCATCTGCTTCGATGGCGGGGCGCTCAGGTCCATCACCCAGTAACAGTAATTTTGAAGGTATTTTTTCATTCAGTAGCAAAAATGTTTTTACCACATCGTCTACTCTTTTTACTTTACGAAAGTTACTGGCATGTACTATTATTTTTTCTCCGTTGGGTGCAATCAGTTTTTTAAATGCATCTACCGGTTTACGGTTAAATCGTTTTACATCCACAAAATTATGTATCACCTCAATGTCTTTTTCTATAGCAAAATTCCGGTAGGTTTCTTCTTTCAGGTTGTCCGATACCGCAGTTAGGATATCACTTTCATTCATTGAAAAAGTTACTACGGGGCGGTAGGTTTTATCCCGGCCTACCAGTGTAATATCCGTTCCGTGAAGCGTGGTGATAACAGGAATATGGATACCTTCCTTGGCAAGTATCTGCTTGGCCATATAAGCGGCTGACGCATGCGGAATGGCATAGTGCACATGCAGCAGTTGTATATTATTATTAGTAATTACATCCACCATTGTACTGGATAACGCCGTTTCGTAGGGCGGAAAATCAAACAACGGGTAAGTGGGTACCCGCACTTCATGATAAAATATGTTGGTATGAAAATGACTTAATCTTACCGGTTGCTGGTAGGTTATAAAATGTATGTTATGCCCCTTATCGGCAAGCGCCTTTCCCAATTCTGTTGCCAGTACACCGCTACCACCAAAGGTTGGATAACAAACAATCGCAATATTCATATAGTATTATTTTAGCAGCGTTTTTAAATTTGGCACAATTTACAAATTTATTATCCATACCCCACCGCCGCCCACATTATTGTATTGTTGCCTTCGGCAGTATTCAACTATGCTTTCTAAATTCAAACAAGGGTTGCAACACAATTATACCTCCTGTTGTTATACAGTTTATATTTTTGGCAAATTTGCTGCGGTGGTTGCCTGTGTGTAACAGCTAAATCACTAAGTTTGTTAACTAAATCTATAAAATGTTTAAAAAGCTAATTCCGGCAGCCGCCATTTTTTTATTGCCTGTTTTTTGTGCAGCACAGGCAGAAGATTCTGCTATGATAAAAAAAATAGCAGACGAAGTTTTAATCAATGGAAAGGCGTATGAAAATCTGCGGTTTCTTTGTAAAAAAGTAGGCCCAAGATTATCAGGTTCGCCGCAAGCGCAAAAAGCAGTGGAAGCAACTGCAAAGATGCTGAAAGAGGCGGGTGCGGACACAGTCTATTTGCAACCCTGCATGGTGCCGCATTGGGTAAGGGGTATAAAAGAAAAAGGAGTTATCCAGGTTGCGGGGAAAGCAGCTTATCCATTGCACCTTTGTTCCCTGGGCAATTCGCTTGGTACGGGTAAAAAGGGCATCAGTGCAGGTGTTGTTGAAGTAAGAAGTTTTAAAGAATTGGACCAGTTGGGAACAGCTGCCATAAAAGGTAAAATTGTATTTTTTAACTTTGAAATGAACCCTACCTATATTCATACCTTTAGGGCATATGGTGAAAGCGGTGGTTCAAGAGTGGCAGGCCCTTCCAAAGCTGCCAGCTATGGAGCCATAGGAGTAATGGTTCGCTCACTTGCAAGCAATACAGACGACTTTCCGCATACCGGTGTTACAGATTACAACGATTCATTTCCCAAAATTCCTGCGGTGGCTATAAGTACCAACGATGCGGAGTGGCTTAGCAGGCAATTGAAATTAAGAATGGTGTTGACAGCATCCTTTACCAACACCTGTGCAATGCTTCCCGATGCGATTTCTTACAATGTAGTTGGAGAAATAAGGGGAAGAGAATTTCCTAAAGAGATCATTACCGTGGGTGGTCACCTTGATAGCTGGGATTTGGCAGAAGGTGCGCAGGACGATGGTGCTGGTGTAATGCAAAGCATTGAAGTATTACGAGCCCTCAAGGCTGCTGGTGTTCAACCTAAAAGAACGCTCCGTGCTGTGATGTTTATGAATGAAGAAAATGGTGGCCGTGGCGGTGAAAAGTACCTTGAATTAGCAGAGAAAAATAAAGAGACACATTTGTTTGGTTTGGAAAGTGATGAAGGCGGATTTACACCAAGAGGATTTCGCCTGGATATGAGTGAAGCTCAGCTGAACAAGGTTTTACAATGGAAAAATTTGTTTTATCCTTATGGGGTGTATGAATTGGCAGCTGGCGGAAGTGGATCTGACGTTGGACCATTGAAAAAAATTGGCGCCTCTCTTGCAGGGTTAAATCCAGACAGCCAGCGGTATTTTGATGTTCACCATGCGGGTACCGATGTTTTTGAAAACGTTAGTAAAAGAGAGCTGAACCTGGGGGCATTAAATATGGCGGCACTCATTTATTTAATTGATAAATATGGATTATAATTAACTTGCAAAAAAGAAATTATGGAGAATAGCAGTACGGTACAGTTACAACCAAAAAAGGCAGGCGCATTTAAAAAATTTGTACGCTGGTTTACTTTGATACTATTAGTGGTATTGGGATTTTTGTTTTGGTGGAAATATTTTTATACTTACAGCGACGGCTATCGCAGTGGTTTAATGCAGAAACTATCTCACAAAGGCAATATGTTTAAAACCTATGAAGGCGAACTTGTAATGAGTAGTGTGGCTTCAACAAGCAATGTTGCAATCGCTTCCGAAAAATTTTATTTTTCGGTTCCTTCTGACAGTGTTGCAAAGGCCTTGCAATTCTATGAGGGCAAACAGGTAAAAGTTCACTATCAGCAAAAAAATGGCAAACTATTTTGGCGGGGAGAAAGTGAATACCTGGTAGATGAAGTTATACCGGAAGCAACAACAAAGTAAAACCAGCATTACGCCAGCAGTAAAAATATAACCGGCTTTTTATGAAAGTCGGTTTTTTCTTTTTGCCACTCCGCGATTGTTTTTGTTTTTACAAATTCGTTTGTGCCGGTAAGTTCGGCAGCAATACAAAGCCTTGTGGAGGGCTTACAGGTTTTAAGCAACGTTTCTATCAGCTGGTTGTTCCGGTAAGGTGTTTCAATAAAAATGATAGTACTCCTTTTTCTATGCGATGCTGCCTCCAGTTCCTTAACCGTTTTAATTCTTTCCCCATTGTCAATCGGCAGGTAACCCACAAATTCAAACTGCTGTCCGTTCATGCCGCTGGCCATCAATGCAAGCAAAATAGAGCTTGGGCCAACCAAAGGTTTTACTACAACATTTAATTGTTGGGCCAGCTCAATCAAAATCTGGCCGGGGTCAGCAATGCCGGGACAGCCAGCTTCACTTATAATGGCGATGTTTTTATGTTCTTGTACCTTTTGTCGGAAACTATTTTTTTGTTCGTCTTCTGCCTTGTGAATAGTAAACCATTCATAGTCGTCAATTACAATTTCTTTGCAGATGCTTTTTAAAAAACGTCTTGCGGTGCGTTCGTTTTCTGCAAAAATTACCTGGCAATTTTTTACAGTATCTATTATGTAATGAGGTATGGTTTCCAAAGCTGAATCATCCAGCACGCAGGGAATTAAATAAACGATTGAATTCATGACAAACCGGGCTTTGTTTTATAAAAACTAATAGTGGCTGCTATAACCGCATAGCTTGGGGCAAGTATCCAGCCAACGATAATTACACTGTGCATTAGAAAAAAAACGATGCCATTGCCAATGGCAAGTCCTTTATGACGGCCAATAAAATCGATGCTTTGAGAAGCAGACAATTTGTTTCTTTCAGAACTATAATCCAGCATGGCGAAGCCCAGGTAATAGCATTCTACAATGAGCGCTATCAGTGGCGTAAACCACCCTATTAGCGGAATAAATGAAAGTATAAGAATGGATAAAGTATATACCGTTTGCCATAAAGCGTTTCTAAAAGCTAATTTAATACCCCGTGCAATGTCACTCAATAATTGCTGAAAACTAAATGGAAAATCCCTGTCTTCCATTATGGCTTCTGTTTTTTCGCTGAGGTAGGCAAATAAAGGGGAACCAACGATTAGAAAAAGGTATTTAAATAACGAAAAATAAAAAAGCAACATTACCAGTTGTAAAATTACCTGGCCAAAAATAAATAGGAATTTCAGCCAGCTTCCCTCAATGGTATACATCCACTTTTTTAATCCTGTGATGGAAAATATGTCATCAATGGCCTGGCCGCTGCTGATCCAGAAAAGATAAATACCCACTCCAAAAAGAGCTGCATATAAGATGCCTGGTATAAGTATCCATTTCCATAAACGGTGCTTTACAATAAAGCGGTGCGCTTCAAGATAAGATTGTATGGCAATAACAATGTCTTTTAACATGCTCGATTATTCATGGTAGATTTAAGTTGATTGTTTAGAAGATGCTGGATTATATAAATTTGTATTTAAAAGTACAGATAAGTTGAAGAAATTAGGCATTGATTTTTATAAGCGTAAGAATGTAACAGCGATTGCACGTGAATTGTTAGGTAAAATTATCGTCACCAATTTTGAAGAGGGTATTACCAGTGCAAGGATTGTGGAAACGGAAGCGTATGCAGGCGTAACTGACAAAGCATCGCATGCCTGGCAAGGAAAAAGGACCGCCCGTAATGAAGTAATGTATGCAGCCGGCGGTATTAGTTATGTATACATTTGTTATGGAATGCACCAGATGTTTAATGTGGTAACCAACGCCAGCGAGATACCGCATGCGATATTAATAAGGGCCGCAGAACCAGTGGCAGGGTTGGATATTATGCTGGCCCGAACAGGTAAAAAAACACCGGACAATACCGTTACAAAAGGACCGGGTAATATGGCAAAAGCGCTGGGAATTTCTAAAATGCACTCAGGAGGCGATCTTTCAGGAGATGCGGTTTTCATAGTGTCCGACGGATATATGTTAAAGGAGCAGCAAATAGGAACAAGCAAAAGAATTGGCGTAGATTATGCAGGCGAAGACGCTTCATTGCCGTATCGGTTCTATATAAAGGGAAATAAATTTGTAAGCGGCAAGCCGGTAAAATAAGCTTTGCAAATGAACGATTTAAAATTTGGGGCAAGGGATGCCTTTGTTTTTAGACGCCTCTTTTTTGATATAAATCAGTGAAAATTCTGATCCTCCTCTGCTCGCAGTGGCCGCTTTAAGACTGCTGGTATTTACATCATAACTAGCCCCGATACGCAGGCCGTTTATTTCTATACCAATGTATGGAATAAGAGCGTCACCAAAGCGATACCAGGTACCGAGATAAACACTTGTTGGGTTTACATCATCACTATTAACATTGGCAGACAAAGCTCCACCTACAACAGTTTCTGTGGCTTTATTTTGAAGTTGAAAAATAGCGGATGTAAATACCGATAAATTATCAGCTACGGGAAACGAGCCACCACCATGAACAGTTAATCTGCTGGAGAGGTTCCAGGTTTTGTCGATAAAACTTAAGCTGGGTTTATTAATGTGGTAAATAGACGCACCGAGATAATAGTTATTAATGCCATTGCTTGAACCCGAATATAAAAGGCCTGCGTTTACATCAAAATAATTTTGATTGCTGCCATTGTTTAAAGACTCAGCAGTTGTGCCGGTAAAGCCGTTTTGGGTTAGCTGATCTTCAAATGTAAGCTTTGAAAAATCAAGAATGGCACTTGTATAAGTAGCCTGGAAGCCTGCACCAATTGTATTGTACCCATCTTCATCCAGCGCTTTATGGTAACTCATTGAAAGTGATCCGTAATTTAATTTGAGTGCCGCATCAGCACTTTGATCGCTCAATCCTGAAATACCAATTCCAAAAACATCTCCTTGCGGAACTTTGTTTTTTAAAATACTGAAATCCATTGAAGCACTGGTAGTAACATAGGCTTTTGGGATAGACGGCCATTGATCTCTGTGGTTAGCAGCTATACGCCATTGTCCATCAAACTTACCTGTAAAAGCAGGGTTCAGTGTAAGTGGTGAAGAAAAAAATTGTGAAAAATGGGGATCCTGTGCTTTAACAAACACAGCAATTAATAGTGTACAGGCTAAAAAAACTAATTTTCTCATTATGAATTTTGCTTCAGAATATTAAAGATAAGCTTTTGCAGTAAATAGCTGCAATGGGCCTGTAAAAGTTTATTCAATTAATAAAAACCAATACTTACTGCTCAAGTCATTTGATAACACCGGTAATAATGATGAATTTGACAATAAATAAAAAGCAGTCCTGCGAAATTAAAATTGCATTTTTTGTCCAAATGCCAGGTCTCCTGCATCGCCAAGCCCGGGTACAATATAGCCTTTACCAGTTATTTCGTCATCAATATCGCCGCACCAGATCGTTGCTTTTGGCTGCTCCCTTAAAACAAATTCAATACCGACGGTGCATGCAATGGCACAAACAATATGAATTTCCTTAATAACGCCTTCTTGTTTCAGGTATTGTATTGCTTTTACTAAAGAAGCCCCGGTGGCAATCATCGGGTCGCTGATGATTAGTACTTTGTCGTCCAGCTCAGGGCAACTGATATACTCAATGCTTATTTCAAAACCGCCATCAGGATTATGTTTGCGGTAGGCACTTATAAAAGCGTTTTCCCCTTTGTCAAAATAATTCAACAACCCGTTGTGCATTCCAAGACCTGCCCTTAAAATGGTAGCCAATACCGGTTGGGATTGCAGCACTTTGCAAGTGGCGATACCCAGTGGCGTTGTAATTTCCTTTTCTTCCCAGGCCAGCGTTTTGCTTATCTCGTAAGCAGCCACTTCGCCAATTCGTTCCAGGTTTTTACGAAAACGCATCCTGTCATTTTGCGTTTCCACATCTCTTAATTCACTCACCCAATTACTTACCAGCGAGTGTTGTTGGCTTAGATTAACTACCATGAATATTATTTTGAAACTTTGAATTTGAAATTTGAAATTGCACCCTCAACCCACGTTGTAAAAGTAGGAATTAAAATTTTCAAAAAATTATGATTTACAGGGCAATTGGTATAATGAGTGGCAGCTCGCTGGATGGGTTGGATATTGTATTTACCGAACTGACAGAAACCGGGGGCAAATGGAATTACCAGATTTTAGCAGCTGATTGCTTACCGTATACAAATGAATGGATCAAAAGATTATCCAGCGCCACCGGCCTTTCTGCGGTGGATTACCAGTTGCTTCATACGGCCTACGGTCATTACATCGGCCAGGCAATTAACCAGTTTATTGATAAGAATAATTTGCATCACAGAGTAAACCTGGCAGCGTCTCACGGGCACACTACGTTTCATCTGCCGGACCAAAAAATGACGGCCCAAATAGGGGATGGAGCGGCTATTGCCGCGGTGACCCAGTTGCCGGTAGTAAGTGATTTGCGAAGTATGGATGTTGCGTTTGGCGGTCAGGGAGCGCCTATTGTACCCATTGGCGAAAAATTATTACTTGGGGAATATGGATACTTTTTAAACATTGGTGGTATCGCCAATATTTCAATCAACACAAATAGTAAGTACACAGCTTTTGACATCTGTGCAGCCAACCGCGTTTTAAATATGCTGGCAGAAAAAAAGGGATTATTGTATGATGATGGTGGAAAAATAGCTGCATCTGGTAAATTAAATGAACAGTTATTGCAGCAGTTAAATCAGTTGGATTATTACAGGCAACCAGCGCCCAAGTCGCTGGGCAATAGTTTTGGTACAGACACGGTGTATAAAATGATTGAAAATGCTACACTTACTGTTGAAGATGCATTAAGAACGTATACAGAGCATATTGCCTTGCAGGTTAAAGCGGCTATCTGCAAAGAAGAAGAAAGCACAGATAACAAAATGCTGATTACAGGTGGCGGGGCATTCAATACTTTTTTGAAACAGAGAATAAGTGATTTATTAAAAGAAAAAGCGATAACCGTTATTGTGCCAGATGAGCAACTTGTGAAATACAAGGAGGCATTGATTATGGCGTTAATAGGCGTATTAAGATGGAGGGAGGAAATCAATGTGTTGGCCTCCGTAACCGGCGCTTCGCAAAACAGTATTGGCGGTGCATTATGGCTGGGTAAGGCTTAGCATCAGCTTTCAGCCTATTAGCCTCTCAGGAATATTTGCTTTATTTGTAAAAATCTTTCACATGAAAAGGATAGCAGGAGGTTTATTGGTATCTACTCTTTTTTTTATAGGGTGCAGCAATGGTAATGTAGAAACCGCATCTGATAAGGAGAATTATAAAAAGGCGACAGAAACTTTGCTGGAAAAGGAAAAGAAAAATCCAATGGCGTTTTTAAAAGTATACAGTCATGATAAACACAACCTGCTTGGCCAAACTGTTATAAAAGGAAATATTGACAACAATGCCAAAGTATGCAGCTATAAGGATATACAGCTGGAGTTGTCATTTTTCAGCAAGACGGGCTCGTTGCTTGAAAAAGACAATGAAACCATATATGATGTAATTGCACCTGGCAAATCCGCGGATTTTAAAACAAAATATTTCGCACCCAAAGGCACGGATAGCGTTGCGATTAAAATAGTAAGTGCAAAAATCAATCAATAAACGCAAAACCGTCTCCATCAAACAAACCCAGGTCGCTTAGCTTTAAATGAGGAATTACCAGTAGCGCCATAAACGATAGCGTCATAAAAGGTGCTGCCAAAGTTGAACCCAATTGGTCCTTAACCATTTTATCAATCGCTGTGTATTTGCCAGCTACAACATAACCATCTTCGTTGCTCATTAAGCCGGCTACAGGCAAGCCCAAGACCATATCGTTGGCGCTGTTGAATGTTACCGCACTGATGCCGCCTTTCTCTTTAATTACCATATTTACGGCCCGGCAGATGCTATCATCATCCACGCCTACAGCAATAATATTATGACTATCGTGCGCAACGCTGGAAGCAATAGCACCCTGCTGCAAACCAAAATTTTTTACAAAGGCTTTGGCAACCGGCGCATTCTTGTACCGGTTTACTACTACAATTTTTAAAACATTGCTGGCCACATTACTCATTATTTCTTTATTTACAACCGTGGGTGGCATGCTAAGTTTATTTGTTATCAATTGTCCTTCCATTGCTTCAATTACAAAAATTTCCTTTGCTCCCGTATCTGCAATTGTAAAATCGGTAGCCTTTTTCTCTAAGCACTCAAAATGGTTTATTAACCCGGATGGGGGTGCAGTAATTAATGATACGCCATCTGAAGCAACCAATAACCCATCAATGTAAGTCTGCTTAATTTTAAAATGAGTAAGGTCTTTTGCAACAATAAAATCAGCCGCATCGCCTTCTCTTAATAACCCTACATTTAGTTTATAGTGCCGAACTGGATTGATGCATGCTGCCTGCAATACCTTAAAAACGTCAATGCCTTTTGCTACCGCTCTTTCGCACAATAGGTTTATATGTCCTTCCGCCAGGCTATCCGGATGTTTGTCATCGCTACAAAACATCATGCTGCCGGCATGTTCCTGCATCAGGCCAATAAGGGCTTCAAAATTTTTGGCCGCACTTCCTTCCCTGATTAAAATTTGCATGCCGTACTGTAATTTTTCCAGGGCCTCTTCGGCGGTAAAGCATTCGTGATCGGTATCTATGCCTGCAGCAATGTAATTTTTAGCAGCTTCCCCTCTCAGGCCGGGGGCGTGCCCGTCAACGGGCTTGTTGTATTTTTTTGCAGCCGCTATTTTTTTCAACACTTCGTCATCACCATTTAAAACACCCGGAAAATTCATCATTTCGCTCAGGTATTTAATGTCGTCTTTTTCAAGCAGCATTTCCACATCCGCAGCATTTAATGCTGCACCTGCGGTTTCAAAAATGGTAGCAGGCACACAGCTGGGGGCGCCAAAATTAAATTTAAAGGGCACCGTTTTCCCGTTATTAATCATAAACTCCACGCCGGCCATACCACAAACATTGGCGATTTCGTGCGGATCACTTACTGTGGCAACGGTGCCATGCACTACCGCCATACGGGCAAATTCACCCGGCACCAGCATGGAGCTTTCAATATGAACATGACTATCTATAAAGCCCGGTAAAATAAAATCGGCATCTTCTCTTGCAGCTGAAATTTTTGTAATAGTACCGATCTTTCCATCCTTTACTTCCACCTCACCATACAATATGGTCCTATCAATAATATTTACCACATTGCCTTTTATTGAAAATTGCATACAATTATTTTTGTTGAAAAAGTTAGCATTTTAAAGCATTAAAAGTAAGCATAACAGTTTACTTAGGGAATGGAGAATGAAGCATGTTTAAGTATTTGTCAAGCTATCAATTAATATTATCAGGACTGTTATTTTATAATACCTTTCAGCTTAATTATACATGCGCATTATGATGAACCTGGTTTTGTTTGGCATATTTGTTTTTTTGCTGGTGGCCATACAATTTGCCGGTGGACAAACCATTGACGAAATAATTGAAAAGCATATCCGTGCCAAGGGTGGCCTTAATAAAATAGATGCCATACGCGAAATGTATATGGAAGGCCTGGTAACCGTTATGGGTATCACGATTTCTATACAAGTAGCCAAACACCGCGATGAATTAAATCCCTCCGGTATTAATATGCAGTGGCTGATGAAGGATGAAAATGGCCATTCACCCGACAATGCATTAATTGAAACACTGCAGATTGATGACATTATTGCTGAACTACAAACTGCGCCGGATATTTCTGAATACCTTGTAAACTATGCTGCCAAAGGCTATTCACCTGTTTTGATTGGTAAAGAAATGGTGGGGGATAATAATTGTTTCCATGTAAAGCTGAGTACGAAAAACCAGCAGGAAATACATTACTGGATCAACACCTCTGGCTTAATGGTTCAGCAGTCCTGTGTAATGAAGCGTTCAGCTTCGCTGGCTGATATGAGCAATTATATTACTTATCATGATTACAAACCGGTTGATGGAATGCAGATTGCACATTCCTTACATGTATCAAAAACATCCAATAGTCAAAACAGTATTTGTGAAATCCTTTTTAATAAAATACAAATTAATCAACCCTTTAACCATTCATTGTAAAACCTGCTATCCAATCATAAAAAATTAAAAAATGAAAAAAATCAAACTTGCTTTTTTAGCCATTGCCGCATTTGTAACCGTACAAAACGGGCATGCACAAACCATTGACGAAGTTGTAAATAAATACGTGGATGCTTTAGGGGGAACAGAAAAACTGTCATCTTTGAAATCAATAAGGATGGAGGGTACTTTAAATGTGAGCGGTACCGACGTTACCTTAACTATTACAAAGTTAAATATGACGGGGCAGCGAAATGATATCGTGGCAATGGGTATGAGCGGCTACCAGATTTTTACGTCTGCTACAGGCTGGACATACATGCCTTTTATGGGACAGTCATCACCTGAAGCAATGAAAGATGAAGAAGTAAAAACCGGCGCAGGTATGCTTGATTTGCAGGGCGCTTTATTTAATTATAAAGAAAAAGGCAACCAGCTTGAATTGCAGGGAAAAGAGAATGCGGAAAATGCAGATTGCTATAAAGTTAAAGCAACTTTAAAATCGGGGCGTATAATTACCTACTTTATTGATAGCAAAACGTATTTTATCGTTAAGTCAGTTGCTGTTCAAAATATCCCGGGCGAAGAAGAAGTAGTTAATACTTACGCCAATTATAAGCCCAACGAAAATGGGTATATTTTTCCGTTTACACATACCATTGCAAGGGGAGAAATTTCTTTTTCTAAAATAGAAACCAATGTAGCAGTGGATGAGAAGATCTTTACCGCAAATTAACAGGCAGTAATTGTACAATTATAGAATCTATCGCATCAGTAGTAAAATTCAGTTAAAATAATTTTACCATATCCCGCAAATCCTTTAAAATTCAGCATTATTTTACTATAATCCTTCGTACCTTTGCAACGTTTCTAAAAAATCAAAAAATCACTTTTTATTATGAGTACAGTAAAAGTTGCCATTAACGGATTCGGGCGTATCGGCCGTTTGGTTTTTCGTCAAATTTATAACATGCAAGGCATTGATGTCGTTGCTATCAATGATTTAACCAGTCCTGCAGTATTAGCGCATTTATTGAAATATGATAGCGCACAAGGCCGCTTTAACCAGGAAGTTACCTCAACAGAAAATTCAATTATAGTAAATGGTCACGAAGTAAAAATTTACGCACAAAAAGATCCTGCTCAAATTCCATGGGGAAGCCACGGTGTTGACGTGGTAATTGAAAGTACCGGATTTTTCACTGATAAGACAAAAGCAGAAGCTCACCTTACTGCCGGCGCAAAAAGAGTAGTAATATCTGCACCAGCTACAGGCGATTTAAAAACAGTTGTGTTCAACGTTAACCATAGCATCCTGGATGGTTCTGAAACCATCATCAGCTGTGCAAGTTGTACTACCAACTGTCTTGCTCCAATGGCAAAAGTGTTGAATGATAAGTTTGGTATCGCAACCGCTATCATGACTACCATTCACGCGTACACCAACGATCAAAACACGTTGGATGCACCACATCCAAAAGGTGATTTACGCAGGGCAAGAGCTGCTGCTGCCAACATCGTTCCTAACAGCACCGGTGCTGCAAAAGCAATTGGTTTGGTATTGCCTGAATTGAAAGGTAAGTTAGACGGAAGTGCGCAAAGGGTACCCGTTATTACGGGTTCTTTAACTGAGCTAACTAGTGTGCTGAATACATCGGTAACTGCTGAAGAAATAAACGCAGCCATGAAAGAAGCCAGCAACGAAAGCTTCGGTTACAATGTAGATGAAATTGTAAGTTCTGATATTATCGGTACTACTTTTGGTTCTTTGTTTGATGCAACTCAAACCAAAGTAATCACAGTTGGCGACAAGCAATTGGTAAAAACGGTTAGCTGGTACGATAATGAAATGAGTTATGTATCTCAATTGGTACGTACGGTTCACCATTTCGCAGGTTTAATCAAATAATGTTTTGGTAGGTTGAGAAGCAGTAGCTTTTTCAAGGCAGCATTTTATCCGCTGTAGGCGATAATTTATACCGCATACCAATCTGGAACGCCTTCAATTTGCAGTAGTAAATAGTACTGTTGCATCAAGTAGTTCTTTGTTCATAATATAAAGCAAGGCTTTCAAATTTATTTTGAAAGCCTTGCTTATTTTAATAACCTTTAAAATTAAGTTCTCCGACTCTTGCGGAGACAGGCACAATGAGTACATTTTCCGATTATAATTTCGCCGGCCAAAAAGCCCTTGTACGGGTAGACTTTAACGTTCCCCTAGATGCTCAGTTTAACATCACCGACGACACTAGAATGTCGGCTACTATACCTACAATAAAAAAAATACTTGCGGACGGTGGCAGTGCTATTTTGATGAGCCATTTCGGTCGCCCGAAAGATGGCCCTACGGATAAGTATTCTCTAAAGCATTTGGTAAAACACCTGCACGAATTATTAAATACCGATGGCGGTAACACCACAAAAGTTTTTTTTGCAGATGATTGTATTGGAGAGCAAGCCAGCCTTACCGCTTCTACATTAAGGGCAGGTGAAGTATTGTTGCTGGAAAATCTTCGTTTTTATAAAGAAGAGGAAAAGGGAGAAAAGGAGTTTGCAGAAAAATTAAGCAAACTGGGTGATGTGTATGTAAATGATGCATTTGGTACTGCCCACAGGGCGCACGCTTCTACCGCGGTAATTGCGCAGTTTTTTGCGGCTGACAAAAAAATGTTTGGCTTATTGATGGAAAGCGAAGTGAAGAGTGCGGAAAAAGTATTGCATGAATCAGAAAAGCCATTTACTGCAATCATAGGCGGGGCAAAGGTTTCGGATAAAATTTTAATTATAGAAAATTTATTGGAGAGGGCTACCGACATTATTATTGGTGGTGGCATGGCCTATACATTTTTAAAAGCCCGGGGTGGAAAAATTGGGGGTTCTTTATGCGAGGATGATCGTTTACAAACGGCACTTGATATTTTAGAAAAAGCAAAACAAAAAAATGTAAGCATTCATTTGCCGGAAGACTCTATACTTGCGGATAAGTTTGCAGCCGATGCCAACACAAAGGATTGTCCCAGCGATCAAATACCTGATGGCTGGATGGGATTGGATATTGGCCCGAAAGCAATAGGTATTTTTAGTGAAGTCATCCGCAATTCAAAGACCATTTTATGGAATGGTCCGATGGGTGTTTTTGAAATGGAAAAATTTCAGGGTGGTACTAAAGCAATCGCTCTGGCAGTTGCAGATGCAACCGCAAAAGGAGCGTTTAGCCTTGTAGGTGGCGGTGACAGCGTTGCAGCTGTAAACCAGTTTAATCTTGCAGACAAAGTGAGCTATGTAAGCACTGGAGGTGGCGCCATGCTGGAATATTTTGAAGGAAAAGTGTTACCGGGCATTGCTGCTATAAAAGGGTAATTAAACAATGTTTTGATAAGGGTATCGTTAACCAGTAACATGTAGTTAACGATACCCTGTTTTTTTTGTGGTATTTTTACAATCAATATCAACTATGAAAAATCTAACTGCTATACTGATTTTATTCAGTTCTCTCCAAAGCCTTGCCCAGGAAAATTCTAAATCTTTTTTTGTTCAGGCTGGTATATCCGCAAGCACTACTGCAAACTATTCCATTAATGGTACCGATACGAGTTTACAAAGTGCCTTTACGCTTAGCCCTTTTTTTCGAGTAATGCATAAAAGTGGACTCGGTTTAAATTATGCCCTTAATATGTTATCAACAGGGGGTAAACAGGAGGTCTATATGAATACCGCTACTGCTTTTTATGAATCGTATGATAAACCCGTGAACCTGAATTTTAGTTATACTCATTTTTTCTTTTCCAACAATACCAATATTCCTTATACACCAATTAGTAATGAATTATATGGATATGTCGCCTATAAAAAATTATGGATTGCGCCCGCCTTTATTACAAATATTGGTTTTGGGCAAGATGAAAACAATGTAACGCAGTCCGTTTTTAACCTGGCTGCAGGAGTAACCCATAATTTCAACTTTGTTTCCAAAGCAGGTAATGAAAATGATATTGCGCCTTCCATATTTTTAAATGGCGGTAACAATGAATTTTATTCCTTTCTAAGTTCCGTACACTATATCACGCAAAACACGGGGAGTAAAGGTTATTTAAATTCTTCAGCACATAGTCATGGCCGGGCAACCGGCAGAGGGAATAGTACATCCGGCTCTACATCAACTACCACCGCAACCCAATCAGCGGCTACAAAGTTTACTTTAAATAATATAGAAGTCAATCTCTACTCAAGTTTTCATTTCGGAAATTTTGAACTGGTTCCCGATGGAAGTATTTTCATTCCGGTGGTAGCCAACAGTTCCATTGCCGCATACTGGCAGTTGAAACTTGCCTATACTTTTGGCAAAAAATAATTACACAATTACTGAATATTTTCGCTTAGTTAAAAAACTATTTTTCAAATATTATAAACCTTGGTTCGTCTTATTAGATACTGGGAAGAAAGAATATTTTTCTCTGTATAACTTTACTATTTTTGACCTTATTATCGAAAAAAATGATAACTAAAAGATTGTTATATTTAAATCTCAAAATTAAAAATTAATCAAAATGAAAAGTCCCGGATTATTAATAGTATTGGCTATTGTAGTAATAGTTGGTTTTTTAGGCTGCAATGGCTACAATGGTTTGGTTAAACAAGATGAATCTGTAAAGAAGGCATGGAACAATGTGCAGACTGAATACCAAAACAGGTCAGACCTTGTTGGTAACCTGGTGAATACTGTAAAAGGTGCCGCAAATTTTGAACAAAAAACATTAACTGATGTGGTGGAAGCCAGGGCAAAAGCTACCAGCGTAAATATCAACGCAGACAATCTTACACCAGAAAAAATAGCCGAATTTCAGGCTGCCCAAGGGCAATTAAGCGGCTCTTTAAGCCGTTTGCTTGCAACAGTAGAAGCTTATCCAACATTAAAAGCGACAGAAAATTTTACCAAATTACAGGGACAGCTGGAAGGAATTGAAAACGGTATCAAAAATTCCCGCAAAGTGTTCAATGACGAGATTAACATCTACAATACTAAAGTGCGTTCTTTTCCGATGAACATTTTGGGTGGCCTGTTTGGCTTTAAACAAAAAGAAGGATTTAAGGCAGATGCGGGAGCGGAAAAAGCACCTGAAGTTAAATTTTAAGTAATTTTCGCATGAACAATAAACGGTCGTCCGGTTATATTATTGGTGGAATATTAATTCTCCTGGGCATTTTTTTGGTTGTTACCTACAATGGGTTGGTTAAAAAAGAGGAGCAGGTAAAATTGCAATGGAATGAGGTGCAGAATGCCTACCAGCGTAGGATTGATCTTATTCCGAACATTGTGAATGTTGTAAAAGGCCAAACGGATTTTGAACAGACCACGCTGCAGCAATTAACGGAGGCAAGGGCCAAAGCAACCGCTGTAAATGTTTCGTCAGGAAAAGTAAGTGCAGAAAAATTTAAGCAGCAATTAGCCGCACAAGATGGTTTGGCAGCTGCAACCAATCGTTTATTAATTACGGTAGAGAAATATCCTGAATTGCAGGGTGCTGCAGCCTTTAAGGGTTTACAAACGCAACTGGAAGGAACAGAGAGAAGAATAAAAGTCGCCCGCAAAGATTTCAACGATGCCATCCAGGATTATAACAGTTCAGTACGAAGCTTTCCTACAAAACTGGTTGCAGGGATGTTGGGTTTTAAGGAAAGAGAAGGCTTTCAGGCTGATGCAGGAGCAGAGAAGGCAGTAGAAATTAAATTTTAATTACTTACAGTGGGTATATTTTCAATTTTCAGCAAACCGAAAGGTTTTTTTTCTCCTCAGGACAATGAGCAGATAGTGCAGGCGATACGCATCGCGGAAAAAGAAACCAGTGGAGAAGTACGGGTGTATGTTGAAAGCCGCAATCCTTTTGTAAATGTGATGGACCGGGCTTCTGAAATTTTCTTTCAATTAAAAATGGATAAAACGGATGACCGGAACGCAGTGCTGTTGTACATTGCTATAAAAGATAAGGAACTGGCTTTGTTTGCAGATGAGGGGATATATAAAATGGTTGGTGGGGAGTATTGGGATAAGGAAGTAAAGAATATGATTGCACAATTTTCTAAAGAAAATATTAGTAATGGAATTGAGCAATGCGTGCTGCATGTTGGCCAAACACTCAAAGAGAAGTTTCCTTATAATAACACCACTGATAAAAATGAATTGCCGGATGAAATTGTGTTTGGCAGATAGTAGGAGCCTCACTTCCCCCCATTAAAAATAATTAAATAATTAAAAAAATATTTTCCCTTACCGGATCAGGAGCATGAAAAAAATTACCTCCATATTATTTTTTGTATTCGTTGCAATATTGGCGGTGGCACAGCCCGGTTCAAATTTTTCCATTGATAAAGTAATCAGTACACCGCCCAACCCGCCCAAGCTTGTAAATGATTATGCCAATATATTAACGCCGGACCAAAAAGAAGCGCTTGAAAGTAAATTGTACCACTTTGATGATACAACATCTAACCAGGTAACGGTTGTAATTGTGCCCAGCGTAGAAGGGAAAGATATTGCTGACGTTGCAATTGAACTGGGAAGGAAGTGGGGAGTGGGTAACAAAAAAAGTAACAATGGTGTAATATTATTGGTTTCTATTGGCGACCGAAAGCTAAATATCTCGCCAGGTTATGGTCTTGAAAAATCATTACCCGATTTAACCTGTCAGCAAATCATTGAACAAATAATTGTGCCTGAGTTTAAAGGCAACGACTATTACGCCGGCATTAACCAGGGTACAGATGCGATCATTGAAGCAACAAAAGGTGAGTTTAAAGCATCCAAAAATTATAACCAGCGGGGGCAATCATCCGGCCTCGGCAAGATTATTTTTATTGTCATTATCATCATCGTATTTCTTGCCATCAGTTCCGGCGGCCGCGGAGGTGGCGGCTCTTACATGAGCAGGGGTGGAGTAATGCCTTATATTATTGGTGGCTTGCTCAGTGGCGGCGGAAGAGGCGGCGGCGGTTTTGGCGGCGGTGGTGGAAGTTCCGGTGGCGGTGGTTTTGGTGGTTTCGGTGGCGGCAGCTTCGGCGGCGGCGGATCAAGCGGTAGCTGGTAATTTCAAAATAATTTACATAAAAAATCCCAACTTTTAACGGTTGGGATTTTTTGTTAAGATTATGACATTTACTGAATTAGCGACTCTTTAATGTATGTGTCAATTTCTTTCCCCTTTGCCTTACCGAGCACATCGAAGGCTTGTTTAAATGCAGGGTCACTCATGTTTCGGTATTGTGCCGGAATACTTTTTCTAACGGCCATAACAGCATTGATGCTTTTTTTAATTTTACTGATATCTTTTACTTTGGTAAGATATTTTACAATGCCAAAGGCCATCCCTATTTTTTCCTGGCCAAAAGAAGTTTCATTGAATAAGTTGCTGATTAACTCATAATCATCTTCAGTGCCTTGTGTTATTAAAGTGCTTAATACAGCCTCACCCAGTGCTCCTTTAGCATCGGCGGCATATTTTTTTGCTAAAGAATATCCATTTGCAGGATCCAAAACAGTAAGGCCCGAAAGTGCTGCACCGGCAACGCTATAAGAAGAATCATCGACGTTTTTCATAAACAACGGTTGGTACTTGCTGTAACCGGTTGAACCTAATAATGTCAAAGCGGCGGCTTTGGTTTTTTTATCAGGATCACCAGCAGCTATACTTTCTATACTTTTTATAACTGCATCGTCTGTCGCAAATTTTGATTCCATTAAACTTTCAATGGCTTGCTTTCTTAATCCGGCAAATGGATCCTTCAACCCCATTGAAAGTTCTTTTAATCCTTTGGCGGCGAAATAATCCAGTGCTTCTTTTCTATCTAAATAATTGGCGGCATATGTAAACTGGTGAATGAAATTTTCAGTTGTTTTATTATCTGTTTTTTCACACAAGGTGGTTTTACCGGCATCCACATTTACCAAATCAGGATGCTTGTTATAACTAAAAGTAAACGTATCTGTGCTATTTTGTATCCATACTTTATGGGTTATTTTATTGGGGCCCTTATAAATATCAATGTTGATGGGCAAACGAAATATTTTATCAGCCTGGATCTGCTGAATGATCACCTGCACTTTTCCGTGAGCATCATCATAGACGTAATCAATTTTTAATTTTGGGTGGCCGCTGCCATAATACCATTGGTTCCAGAACCAATTTAAATCTTCACCGGTAACTTCCTCAAATGCCAGCCTTAGCTGATCGGCTTCCCCGGTTTTAAATTTATTGGTAGTGAGGTAATTATTCAGCGATTTAAAAAAGGCATCGTCCCCCACGTAATTGCGCAGCATGTGCAGTATGCGTCCTCCTTTGTTATAACTCACGGCATCAAACATGTCCTCTTTGTCTGCATAATTAAAACGAACCAGGTTTTTATGCTCGCTGCCGCTTAACAGGTATCCCTGCATATCTTCAAAATTATGTTCATCGGCAAAGTCTTTACCATATTCATGTTCTGTCCACAAATACTCGCTGTAATTGGCAAAACTTTCATTGACTGTAAGGTTGCTCCAACTTTCTGCAGTTACTAAATCACCAAACCAGTGATGGAATAATTCGTGTGCAATGGTCTCTTCCCAGGTATTGCCGTCGGTTAATTGCCGTGCGTTTTGATAAGCACTTTCCTGGTGCAGTGTGGCGGTGGTATTTTCCATGGCGCCGCTAACATAATCCCTTCCCACTATCTGGCTGTATTTAGGCCACTGGTAAGGCACGCCTAATATTTTTTCATAAAAGCCAATCATGTCAGGAGTATGGCCAAATATTTTTTTTGCTACCGGCTCATACTTTTTCTCTACATAATAATTCACTTCCATTTTTTTATACTGGTCTTTTACAATGGCAAAATCGCCCACTCCCATGAAAAATAAATAGGGAGCGTGCGGCAGTTCCATTTTCCAATAATCTGTCCGTGTTCCATCTGCATTTTTATGCTGACTGATAAGCAGGCCATTGCTGAGTGTTACATATTTTGCCGGCACAGTCATGTATATTTCTTCTGTGCTTTTTTGATTCGGCTTATCAATTGTAGGCATCCAAACGCTGTTGGCCTCAGTTTCGCCCTGGGTCCATATCTGCGTTGGTTTGTCTTTATCTGTTCCGGCCGGGTTTATAAAATACAAGCCTTTGGAATCTGTGATAGCCGCACTTCCTGCTGACTTCAGGTCGTTGGGCCTGGATACATAGCTAATATAAATGGTATACTTTTCTTTTGCTGAATACACCTTATCAAGTTTGATAAAGAGTTGTGTACTGTCGTAAGTGTATTTTAAAGTTGTCGTAGTGTTTCCTTTTGCAATGGCAACTTCTTTAATATCCATTCCTTTTGCATCAAGCGTTAATGTATCAGTTGCATAAAAGTGAGGTTGTAGTGTTATCCATGCTTTGCCATACATCCAGGCTTTGGAAAAATCGAACTTTACCTGCAGTTTGGTATGCACCAATTCATTGGTTTTAGGGTAAGCCTGTCTGTAAATATTGGCAGGG
This sequence comes from Chitinophagales bacterium, assembly GCA_038210625.1. Classification (GTDB taxonomy): domain Bacteria; phylum Bacteroidota; class Bacteroidia; order Chitinophagales; family Chitinophagaceae; genus Ferruginibacter. Next base: position 67,714 of record JBBQWL010000041.1, read on the forward strand.
GCTCCGGTTATTTCCTTTCCCTGGGCCTTTACTGTATAAATACTTACAATTGAAATAATAAAAATCAGCAAATTCTTCATAACAAATTTTTTGTAAGCTGTAAAAATAGCTTTCATGTTGTTAACTCAAATCGAATTTTTATAAATTGGTAAAACGATGAAAATAATAATAAGTATTTTTGTAATCAAAGTATAACAAAGCATGAAGTATATACAAAGGTTTCTTTTTATTATCTGCCTGGTAATTTCCTTCAACGTACAAGCACAGCAAAATCACTTTATATATATACAGGCAGATGGCAAGCAACCTTTTTACGTGAAGCTTGATAAAAAAATTTACAGTTCTTCAGCTTCTGGTTACCTGATACTTTCTAAATTGAAAGCGGGCGGCTATGATTTAATGATTGGTTTTCCGCAGAACGAATGGCCGGAGCAATCTATTCAGTGTAAAGTGGATGACAATGATCAGGGATACCTGTTAAAAAATTTTGGCGACAAAGGTTGGGGATTTTTTGATCTTCAATCGCTAAATATATTGATGGCGACGAATACTAAAGCCATTAAAAAACCAGATACCCTTGCCGAAGTAAAGACGGATGCATTTTCCAATATGCTGTCGGAAGTTGTAAATGATCCCACAATAAAACAAAAAGAGCCAGTAAAGGAAGAAGTGAAAAAGACGATTCCCGACCAGCCCAAAGTGGCACCGGTGGTTTTTGTTGAACCGGCAAAAGAAAAAGTGGTGGATACTGCAAGAGCGGCTGCCATTGAAATTAAAACGGCAGCAGCTACTACAATTGACGAGCCTTCGGAAAACAGGAATAGCATCGTAAAAAAAATGAGCACTAGAACGGATCTTGGTACAGAAGGAATTTATATTGATTCTGCAGATGGAAGGAAAGATACCATTAGCGTTTTTATTGCGGACGAAAAGGCAATGCCTGATTCATCTGTAGCAATGAATACCCTTGAAACCAATGCAATTCCATTTGCTAAAACGGAGGAATTGAAAACGGAAGTCGCCAAAGAAGCGGTTGTTGCCCAGGAGGGAAAAAAGAAGGATGATAAATTTATAGATATTACGGTGCCTGAACAGGGCAAGGCGGACAAGGAAAATAAGCCGGATTCTGTTGTACTGCAAAGCACTGCTAAAGTGGCCATTGTTAATTCGGACTGTAAAGAAATTGCCTCTGAAGAAGATTTTTTGAAACTTCGAAAAAAGATGGCGGCTGCACACAATGAGGAAATGATGATTATTACGGCAAAAAAGGCATTTAAATCAAGGTGTTTTCTTACTGAGCAAATAAAAAATTTAGGCAACCTGTTTTTAAAAGATGAAAAGAGATATGGTTTTTTTGATGCAGCTTATCCTTTTGTATCGGATTCTCAAAACTTCGCTATTCTTGAAAGCCAGTTGACCGACGGTTATTATATTAACCGTTTTAAGGTAATGATCAGGCATTAATTACTTTAGGACAAATCCATATAAATGGCTCGTTATTTTATAGAGGTTGCTTTTAAGGGCACACATTACTCTGGTTTTCAAATACAGCAAAATGCCAATTCTGTTCAGGCAGAAATTGAAAAAGCGATGAAAATTTTTTTCAGGGAAGAAATAATTTTAACCTGTTCTTCCCGCACGGACGCAGGTGTGCATGCATTGAGCAACTATTTTCACTTTGATTCGGAAGGATTGCCAGAACAAATAAAATTGAATGAAATTATCTACAACCTGAATTCAATCTTACCTGAAGATATTGTAGTAAAAAGGATATTTGAAGTTTCACCTACAGCGCATAGCCGCTTTGATGCAGTCAGCAGGGAATATCAGTACAGCGTATATCAAACCAAGGATCCATTTGTGGCTGACCGTGCGTATTATTATCCCTATAAATTAGACATTGGTAAATTGCAGGAAGCCGCCGGTGTAATAAAAAGTTACACCGATTTTACTTCATTCTCAAAACGAAATACCCAGGTAAAAACCTTTAATTGTAATATTATAAAAAGTGAGTGGATCATTACAAACAACCTGGCTATATATAATGTGGAGGCCAACCGCTTTTTAAGAGGCATGGTTCGTGGCTTGGTAGGCACCATGTTAAAAGCGGGAGTAGGAAAAATCTCGATTGATGAATTTTGCAGCATTATAGAGAGTAAAGATTGTACAAAAGCCGATTTTTCGGTTCCTCCGCAGGGCCTGTTTCTTTTAGCGGTGCGTTATAAATTCTAAAGATTTAATCCGGCTTTTTCAAGCTGTCAACTTAATGTGTTATTTAATTTTCCACTAAAGAGCAGTTTGCCGCATCGGCATATTAATTTTCTGACACCAATTAGTACTCTTTTTAGTAGTCTTCAGTAATACATCAGTAATGATGTGTAAAATAGTTGTGATCGTCAAAGCGAGTAGCCTAAGGCCTTTCGTTACTATTGGGTTATTTTTTTACTTTATTTTCTTAGAAAAGTTTGATAGTAATCCATTACCTGTTATCTTTGCCGTCCGCAAATAAAAAAGGCGAAAAGTTCTTTTCAAAATGGTCATTTAGATAGCAGTTTTTTTAGAAATTTAATTTCAAATAATTGCAAATAAAGTTGGCTCATAATGCAAAAGCTTATACCTTTGCAATCCGAATAAAAATCGGAACAGTTCATTAAAATTTCACGCTTAATTAATTCAGGATCAATCGTTTAAAACTAAAATTTTTCTCAAAAGATTTCCAAATAAATTAGGTGTATAAAAATAAGTTAGTTACTTTTGCAACCCGCTTGAAAAAGTGGGTTAATGAAAAAGAGATTATATAAGTTCTTTGAAAGATTGGAAACAACAGCGCAGACGA
>JBBQWL010000042.1:0-69275 GCA_038210625.1 Chitinophagales bacterium
ACAAATCAGCGGGTAAAAAATCACGCTGAATAACTTTCATATCATCAGTTATCCACGCATCTTTTACGGGATGGTATTTCCAAAAATGCTGGTGGCTGTCTATTCTCATGGCAGTTCAAATATTTTTTCCATTAGCATCCATTTTTGTCCGGGTTCGGCCATGGGCAATGCCTGCTGAAATTTCCACATCAGGGTTTCCCATTCCTGTACCGTACTATTGGCAGCGTCCATGGCGGATTTTTTTTCAAAAGAAAAATCGGCTGTTGCTTCAATGATCATGAACATGCGGTTGCCCAAACAATAAATATCCAACACCGTAATGCCGGCTTCTTTTATACTCGCAATAATAGCAGGCCACACATTTTTGTGGTAAGCTTTGTATTCAGCTATCAACTCCGGATCATCTTTTAAATCAAGCGCAAGACAAAATTTTTGCATAGGCTTTTAGTTGTAAGTTGTAAGTTATAAGTTGTAAGTAATGAGCTGGATGAGTGTAATTCGTGCACCAAAAAAATTATTAATTATTAATTTTTAATTTTTAATTGCCCGTATATGCCATCGCAACCTGCCTGCTGGTTCCCAGCCCTTCAATCCCCAACTCAACTATATCGCCTGCTTTAAGGTATATGGGTTCCGGCTTTATGCCAAGCCCTACGCCGGGGGGTGTTCCGGTACTAATAACATCACCGGGAAGCAAGGTCATGAACTGGCTGAGATAATGCACTAAAAAAGGAATTTTAAACACCAGGTTTAATGTATTGCTGTTTTGATATTTTTTACCATTTACGGTAAGCCACATCGGCAAATTATCTACATCGGCTATTTCATCTTTGGTTGCAAGAAATGGTCCCAGCGGAGCAAATGTATCGCATCCCTTTCCCTTGGCCCACTGGCCGCCACGTTCAATCTGAAATGCCCTTTCACTATAATCATTGTGCAGGCAATAGCCCGCCACATAATTCATTGCATCCGCTTCTTCTACATAACTGGCCTTCTTACTCATTACAAATGCAAGCTCTACTTCCCAATCTGTTTTAACGCTGTTTTTGGGGATGATCACGTTATCATCCGGACCGCATACAGCAGTGGTTGATTTAAAAAAGATGATGGGCTCAGCAGGTATGGGTGAATTTGTTTCAACACAATGATCCACATAATTTAAGCCGATGCAAATTATTTTAGACGGTCTTGCGATGGCTGCGCCAAGCCTTATCGTTGCATCAACTTCAGGAAATATTGTTCCTTTTTTTATAGCTTCTTCCAATTTCTCTAATCCGTCATTTTCAAAAAATGTTTCGTTATAATCGCCCACAATACCAGACACATCCCATCTTTTTCCATCTTTTAAAATGCCGGGCTTTTCTTTACCGGGTTCGCCAAATCTTATCAGTTTCATGGTTATAATTTATTGTAGTTGTAATTCAATGATTGTATCAATCGCATCGGGCTGCACGCCGTCCAGGTAAAGAAAAGCCCCCTCGGCTTGTTGCTTAAATTTTATTTTTTTACCACCCCTTACTGTTGCTGAAATAATTTTTCCTTTTAGTCCCGGCATAAAAATCGCCCCATCTGAATTTGGCTTAAGTATGTGTACGTAATAAGTTTTGTTTTTTACAGTTACCACGCCCCAATCCTGTGGTGGATAAATATTGCCCCTGGTACCGTAAATGGTTTCACCATTTGACTGCATCCACTGGCCAATTGCTTTTAAGGTATCTGTAAATTCAAGTTGTATTTTTCCATTCGGCATGGGGCCTACATTCAGTAAAAAATTTACATCCCTGCCGGCGCCTTTTACCAGGTAATGAATTAACTGTTTAACCGTTTTGTAATTATTATCATTAAGATTGAATCCCCAGGAATTATTCATGGTTTCGCAGGTTTCAACAGGCAACTGCAACGAGGCTTCCTGGAAACTTAAGCCAGACTTATTTTCGCCCGGCAAATCTTTTTCAAACATCTGAAAATCTTCACCGGCAAAGGGTGTCATGTGGTGGTTGTTACCAATCATGGCCTGTGGCTGCAACTTGTGTATCAGCCCGTATATTTCATCATACTTCCAGTCGATTCTGGAAGTGCGGTCGGCGGCTCCTTCGGGTTGTGTCTGGTCCCAATGTCCGTCGAACCAAATACCGCCGATGGTTCCGTAATTGGTCAGCAGTTCTGTTAACTGGTTCTTCATAAACTGCAAATAACTTGCGTAGTTGCCATGGCCTGTTCTGCCCGAGTGCTGGCCGGTTTTGCCGGTTTCATGCGGATAATCTTCTCTTCCCCAATCGAGCAACGAATAATATAAAAATAACTGGATGCCTTGTTTGTGGCATTCATCCGCCATCATTTTTACAATATCTTTTTTATAGGGCGTATGCATGATATTGTAATCTGAATATTTGGTATCCCACATGCTAAAGCCATCATGGTGGCGGGTGATAAGGGTAATGTATTTCATGCCGGCATTTTTTGCCATGCTCACCCATTGTTCCGCATTAAACTCTATCGGGTTAAAAAAATCCATCAACCTTTTATAATTGTTATAAGGAATGCCTCTTTCATTCATCACCCACTCTCCCGCCCCGGGAATGCTAAACGGGCCCCAATGGATGAAAAGACCAAACTTATCATCACGAAATTGCTGGCGGGCTTTTATGTTTTCGGGTGCCGGCGTGTAGGGTTGTGCCTGGCTTGAAAGGGCAATGGCCGCAAGCACAAAAACGAGGGCGATACTTTTTATTCTTTTCATATTTAAAGCAATTATTAAAAGTGTTTACTTCATTAAATTTACCTGTTGCATCAACAGGTTGCCCAAAGGTATACGGATGAAAGGATTGCGACGCAAGGATGCTGCTATAAAAAACAACTGTTGGTATAAATCACCAACCATTTCATGCAGCAAACTATTATATCATCCTAATTATTCAGCTTTACAAAACCGCCGTCAATCGGGTAATCGCAGCCTGTGATAAAAGATGCTTCATCGCTGCATAAATATAATGCAAGTGCGGCGATTTCATCCGGTCTCGCCATGCGGCCAACCGGCTGACTTTTGGATAGCTTCTCAAACATCTCCGCTTCTTTACCAAGATAATTTTTGGCAATAAAGCCATCTACAAAAGGCGTGTGCACCCGTGCCGGTGAAATAGAATTGCAACGGATATTTTCTGGCATATAATCCTTTGCTACGGATAACGTCATGGCCATTACAGCGCCTTTGGCTGTTGAATAAACAAACCTGTCGGGAATGCCAACAAGTGCTGCAATAGAGGCCATATTTAATACGATGCCTCCACCGGAAAGGCGCAACTGAGGAATAGCGGCATAAATACAATTGTACACTCCTTTTACATTTACATTGATGATGCGGTCAAAGTCTGCCTCTGATGTAGTATCGGCTTTGCCAACATGCGCAATGCCTGCGTTGTTCACGAGTATATCCAACTTTCCTATTGTATTAAATGTTGCCAGCACGTCCTGCTGATTGGCAACATTACAGGCATGTGCAAATACTTTTTTTCCCAATGCTGTAATTTCAGCCACAGTACCGGCAGCACTTGCTTCGGTTAATTCTATGATGTGTACTTCGGCATCCTGCTGCGCAAACAATACGGCTATTGCTTTACCGATACCGCTGCCACCACCCGTTATAACTGCCTTTTTATTTTTAAGAGAAAACATGTTTTTTAGTTATGAGTTATGAATGTCGATGTTTCATTGGTAATCTTCGATAGTCAATAGTTGTGCGTTGCCTTGCGTTACTGTATGTAGAATTAAATTGCATTATAAATCAACAAGCAGAAAAAACTTATAACTTATAACTCACAACTTCTAACTGCCCTAAAGGCTTACCCCGCGTTTCCATGGAATAAAATCATCCTGGTTTAACTGAACTGCTTTAGGAATAATGTCACCGCTGGCTGCTTTAATACAATAGTCCAGGATGTCTTCTCCCATTTGTTCAATTGTTTTTTCGCCGCTGATGATAGGGCCGCAATCTATATCAATAATATCTTTCATTTTTTTCGCCAATACAGAATTCGTAGCCACTTTTATTACCGGGCAAACCGGGTTACCGGTTGGTGTGCCCAATCCGGTTGTAAATAAAATAAGTGTAGCGCCTGATGCCGCCTTCCCTGTTGTTGCCTCCACATCATTACCCGGTGTACATACCAGGCTTAAGCCAGGTTTGGTAGCCGCTTCGGTATAATCCAGCACATCCACCACCGGCGATGTACCGCCTTTTTTTGCGGCACCGGCACTTTTTATTGCATCGGTAATAAGGCCGTCTTTTATATTTCCGGGAGAAGGATTCATGTGAAAGCCAGAGCCAACACTGTGCGCCTGTGCATCATAGGTGCTCATTAAACGAATGAATTTTTTTGCTGCATCTTCCGACGTACAACGATCCACCAGGTTTTGTTCTGCACCGCATAATTCGGGAAACTCTGCCAGTAAAACCTTTGCCCCCAATGCTGCCAGTAAGTCGGATGTATAACCTACCGCAGGATTTGCAGATACACCACTAAAGCCATCACTACCGCCGCACTTTACACCAACACATAATTCACTAAGTGGTGCCGGTGTTCGTTCCAGTTTATTTATTTCTACCAATCCTTCAAATGTCTTTTTGATTGCATCGGCTACCAGTTGCTCTTCACTCAAAGATTGTTGCTGTTCAAAAATCAGCAGCGGCTTATCAAAATCAGGGTTTTGTTTTTTTACATCATTTAAAAAATCCTGCGTTTGCAGGTTTTGGCATCCAAGACTTAGTACGGTTACACCACCCACATTGGGATGATTAGCATACGCTGCAAGTAAAGCGCTGAGTGTGGCTGCATCCTGTCTTGTACCACCGCATCCACCCTGGTGATTTAAAAATTTTATCCCATCCACATTTTTAAAAACCCTGTTGGTATGGGTAGTGGCATTAAGCTGTACATCAACACTGTCAAGGTTTTCACCTTTTTGATAGGCGTTTAACAACTGGTGGGTATATTGAATATATTTATCGGTAACCGCATAGCCCAGTTCATTTTGAAGTGCTTCCCTTATCACATCCATATTGCGGTTTTCGCAAAATACGGTAGGCACAAAAAGCCAATAGTTGGCTGTGCCCACACGGCCATCGGTTCTTTTGTACCCGTTGAAAGTTGCATGCTGGTATTTGGTTACGTCCGGTGCCTGCCACTTAAAATCAGTTGCCCGGTATACATAAGGATCTGCCGCATGCTTTACATTTTCGGTTGTCATCAAACTGCCCTTTGCTATGGGGTATTGCGCTTTACCAACCAACACGCCGTACATTATTACTTCATCGCCTGTACCCAGGTCGGTCGTATAAATTTTATGCTTTGCTTTCACAGCATCCAGCAGCAAAAAATGTTCTTCATTAAAAACGATGGTTTCGCCCTTGGGAAGATCGGTTAAAGCAACCAGCACATTGTCTTTTGGATGCATTTTTACTACCAGGTTTCTTACTTTATCTGCCGGCATACAATAAACTTTTTTTTAAAATTTTTCAATCGTTGTAAATGCAAAGCTGCATTAAGTTGTTAATAAATTTCAGTCACCAATATAGCCATTTTTTTACATCGCTGCAGTACTGCCATAGTTTAAACGAACCAAAGAGTGTACATACACTTGTGGGGGCTCGTGCACCCACTTGTTTTAAAGTATGTAAAAATTACACACCATACCCATAAAACAACTGAATTTAAAATGGAAAACTACGGTTAAAGCGGATAACCGGGCACCTCATTATTATCCAAATTTGGTTAATAATTAACCTCGCTTCAGATGGTGTCGGAGTTAATGAAAATATTTATGCTGTTGCATAATAAAAGCTCAAAAAGGGGATGGCGCATAAGCGGGTGATCCGCCGCGGCAGACCGGCTACAACACTGGCGTAACAAAAAATTTAAAGCTGGTATCAGCAAAAATAAATCAGGCAGCGTACTGGTATCAACGGAATTAAAAACGGCGCTTTTTGATACCCAATAAAACAACCTGCAACAATCCGTAAGAGTCATTTTATTGGGAAGATTATTTTTTGTTAATAGAAGACGCTACTACGTTCAGCAAATCAAACTCTTTAAATGGTTTGGAAGGTAGGCGCTTATGCGTACGGCGATTTTAATTTTAGTACCTCCTGCTTTTTCAGCTGGCAGATGAAACGCTTATGCCTTTATTTTATCCATGGGAAATTGTCTTTCAAGGTCTGACACCACAAGCCCAATTATCTTTTTAATATACATAACAGGTTCTACTATTCCGGGATCTATTATTTCCAGTTTCCCTTTTTTTTCAATTTCTCTCACCGCTTCTTTTAAACAAACAATACCCAAACTATCAATCACGGGTTTTATGGAATGGGCCAGCAACCCCATCGCTTTATAATCTTCCGCTACAAATTTCTCTTCCATTAGTGCAATCTGTAAAGGTGTTTGCGCAATAAACATATGCACCAGTTTTTTAACAAACGCATCGTTACCCTGGCTTAGTTCTTTAATGTTTGTAAGGTTGTACAATTTATCCGGTGAACCATGTTCCAGTGCATCCGTATCAACTTTTGCTTTGCTTTTGTTAAGCCAGAATGCCACCACATCCAGCAAGTCTTTTTCCTTAAATGGTTTCGACAGATAGGCATTCATACCTGCATCAATGCATTTATCATTATCGCCTTTAATTGCATTGGCGGTAAGCGCAACGATGGGAATACTTTTACTGATTTTGTTTCTTATTAAGCCGGTAGCCTCCATGCCATCCATCACTGGCATTTGAATATCCATCAACACCAGGTCTATAGCAGATTCTTTTAAAATATCAATGGCCTCCTGCCCGTTTACTGCTTCAGTAATAACGGCTCCATAATTTTTAAGAATGGTGGTGGCCAACAAACGGTTCATACGGTTATCATCCACTACCAGTATTTTTTTCAGGGCAAGCATGTTGGCATCAAACGTAAAGAGCGGTTTTACCGGCAGATTTTGTTTTGTTCCCTTTTCGAATTCTATTGTAAAAGAAATGGTGGTGCCGATGCCTTTTTTGCTCTGCACTTCTATGGTGCCATTCATCAGTTCAACCAGGTCACGGCATATACTCATTCCCAGTCCTGTACCGCCATATTGCCTTGTTACGGATGCGTCTTCCTGGGAGAATTTTTCAAACAGATTTCTTACAAAATTTTGTTCCATTCCTATGCCCGTGTCGCTTACGGCAATCCTTAAAAGTTGTGTTGTAGCCGTATCCCTGTGCAGGTTACAACTGATGTCAATGCTTCCCTTTTCAGTAAACTTAATAGCGTTGTTAATTAAATTCAGCAATACCTGGTTAAGCCGGAAGGGATCGCCCATTAAAACCGGGGATATCGCTTCATCAAATCTTTCACTGGTGAAAATGAGCCCTTTTTCTTCTGCTTTATGTCCCAATACGCGGATAGCCCTGTGCAACATTTCTCTCGGGTCAAACCCTATTCTTTCCAGCTGTAATTTACCAGCTTCAATTTTAGACAGATCCAGGATATCATTGATGATAACCAACAGGTTTTCTGAAGCCGCATGAATGGTATCAAGATAAAATAACTGTTTGGTATCAAGCGTAGTTTTTGCAAGCTGGTTGGCCATGCCCACAATGGCATTCATGGGTGTACGGATTTCGTGACTCATGTTGGCAAGAAAAATTTCTTTGCTGCGGGTAGAATCTTCTGCATGTTCCCGGGCTTCCGTCAGCTCCATTTCAAGTTTTTTTTGCTTCGTAATATCCAGGTGTATCCCAATATATCCATTCAATCTGCCCGCATCATCAAAACGTGGTGCGCCACTGATGAGCCACCACCTTACCTGGCCACTTTTATTTTTTACCGCAATTTCATAAGCATCTTCTATGATATTTTTTTCTGCAACATTGTTATTGTTCACCAGGGCGTTTGCTTCGCCGCCAATAAAAAAATTGCTGTGCGTTTTACCTTTTAGTTCCTCAAACCGGTAACCGCTCATGTCGCAAAAACTTTCATTGGCAAAAAGAATTTTTTCTTCTTTATCCACCTCCAGTAAGCCAAGGTGCATGTTGGTTATAATGCGCCTGTATTTTTCTTCCCTGATTTTTAATACGGTTTCTGCCTTTTCCATTTCGGCAATTTTTGCCCGCAACGCCAATAATTTTTGCACTTGTTTTGCCAACACCTGCAGGGCAAATACCTGTTCGCTGGTAAGTGTGTGCGGCCTGTGATCTATTACACATAAGGTTCCTAGAGGAAAACCGGCTTCTGAATAAATAGGAACACCGGCATAAAACCTGATGTGTGGATCGCCGGTAACCAACGGGTTAAAAGTAAAGCGATCATCTTTTAAAGCATCGGGCACAATCATAATATCAGACTGCCGGATGGTGTGTGTACAAAATGAAATATCCCGCGGAGTTTGTGCTGCAGCCAGTCCGTGATTTGCCTTAAACCACTGGCGCTGCTCATCAAGCAAACTAATTAAAGAAATGGGTGTTTCACAAATTTGGGAAGCCAGCCGAACGATATCATCATAATCCTGCTCCGGTGCAGTATCTATGATGTTCAGCTCTTTTAAAGCTGATAACCGGTCTTGCTCATTTACTGGATGCTGGCTGTTTGGCATAGATTTAAAGACGATAAATAAAATAAGGCAGTGCGGCGTTGATGTTACCGCCTGCTTAAATAACGATTTCTTTTTGCTGAATCATTTTATAGATAGTTGATTTACCGATATCCAGTTTGTCAGCTACCAGCAACACATCATTATCATACTTTTTTAAAAAATGCTTTACAATAAAACAGGTATACTGCCGCAGGGTTTTTTCTTCATTAATGAAATTTTCGTCATTAGCTGATGACCCGTAGGAAATATCATCGGATATAATTTCCTGCCCGTTGCTCATTACGACCGCGAGATCGATAATTGCTTTTAACTCCCTTACATTACCGGGATAATTGTACCGCATTAACTTTTCTTTGGCATCGCCCGCAATAGCGATGGAGCCAAGTTTATTTTCTTTGCAAAATTCATCGGCAAAGTGTTTAGCCAGTATTAGCACGTCACTTCCCCTTTCCCGCAAGGGCGGCAGTTCAATGGGTAAACCAATGATGCGGTAATATAAATCTTCCCTGAAGTTTCCCTTTTTTACTTCTTCTCCCAGATTTTTATGGGTGGCAATAATCAGCCTTACCTCCAGTTTCACTTTTTCATTTCCACCAACACGTATAATTTCCCTTTCCTGCAGCACCCGTAAAATTTTGCTTTGCAGACTAAGATCCAGCTCAGCGATTTCATCTAAAAAAATAGTGCCGCCATTGGCCTCTTCAAACTTTCCTTCCTTTCTTGAAACGGCTCCCGTAAATGCACCCTTCTCATGCCCAAACAATTCACTTTCTATTAATTCCCTCGGGATAGCCGCCATGTTAACACCAACAAAAGGCTTGCGCTTGCGCTCGCTGTTATAATGAATGGCCTTTGCCACAACTTCTTTACCAGTACCGGTTTCGCCGGTTACAGACACATTGATATTTGTTTTGGAAGCCTTCTCCATCAATGCAAAAATTTTATTCAGCGCAGGGCTTTGACCTTTGATACTTTTTTCAAAAGAAAATTTTTGTCCCAGTTCTTCTCTTAAACCTGCCACTTCCTTTTTCAGCTTGCTGGTCTCTCGTACCTTAATAACAGAATTCCACAAAATCTCTTTGGTATTTTCATCTTTTACCAGGTAATCTGTTACTCCCAACTTCAACATTTTCACAGCCACCACAATATCCTCCTGGCCACTAATCACAATTACAGGCACGCTGTCATTTACCAGCCGTATTTTTTCAAACAGCACATCGCCGGTATAATCAGGTAAAGAAAAATCGATTGTAATCAGATCCGGGTGTTGATGCATATTCGCCAGGCATTCTTTACCTGTTGTAAAGCGGCTTACTTCATAATCCGGATTAAGCGAAAGCTGGTACTCCAGTATTTCACCATACCAGAGGTCGTCTTCAACTATAAATATTTTATAAGAATGCATGGAATGGAAAGGTTATTACAGTGCACATGCACTGCATAATTCCAACGCTTTTCCGAATATAAAATTGCTCTTTGAATTTCGGAAAAATTCCACTTTTGAGAATTGCCGTATACAATAGGAATTTTACTACAACAATTTACTGCAGGTTACTATCCGGTTTTTTCCACCTTCAGGAACCGCAACCAAACAGGTAACAAAAAGGAAAAGAACATGATTATCAAAAAAGACAGGAACGGCCAGCTTAGGGAAGAAGAAATGAGCTGTTGTTGTTAAAAAACCAGGAGCTGTTTTGCTTTTTGCAATTTAGGAAAGCAGTTGCAAATGAATAATACATCATTGCATCAATGGTGTAATGGCGGGGGGAAGATATGGCGCTGCTATAACCCTTGATTAGAAGGTTATAGCAGCGGCTACATTTTAATTGGCTTCAATTACCTTGTTTAGTGCCGACTGTGCATCGGGCCAGCCAGTAATAATATTTTGTGCCAACACTTCAAGCTCCGGGTGAAATTCGCCATCGGCAAAGGTTTGGTCTATGATCCTGCTCCAGCTTTCCACTTCGGGCATGCCGGCAATGGCAGATAAAGACACCAGCGAATGCGCATTTTTTCTTATGCCTTCCGGGTCTCTTTTTTGCCATGAATCTTTTAGTGAAGTAACTTTAATATTCACGTCTTCTACGGTACCGATTAACAGAATTTGTTCAAAAGATTTATCACCACCTGTTAATGAATAGAGGTAGCTAAGGTCAATGGTGATGGGTGTCGCATTCATAATTGTGTATTTACAGGTAAGGTATATGTTTATGGTCTATTTAATATTCAGTTGTGTTAGTATGCTTCTATCAATGATTTCATCTTTTTTTACAGATTCAATAATACTATTAAACAGATCGTTTGGCTTAAATGGCTTGGCTATGTAACCATTCATACCGGCCTTGTAGCAATTTTCCATCTCTCCGTTCAGCGAGTGTGCCGTCATGGCAATGATGGGTATACTTCCAAGCCGCCCGGGTAACGCCCGGATATGCCCTGCTGCATTGATTCCGTTCATTACAGGCATTTGAATGTCCATCAGTACAACATCAAAATACTGTTGCTGCAATGCTTCCAGGGCCTGTAATCCATTGATAACATGTACTACGGTAAATCCTTTCATCGTGAGCACTTTGGTAGCCAGCAGCGCATTTACCATATTGTCTTCTGCCAATAAAATATGAATTGGGCTGTTGGTATTTACAGATAATACATTGTCAATAGTCAATGCCTGCGTAAGCAGCAATCCTTTGGATTCTACATATCTTTTAAACGGAAGAATAAAATTAAATTTAGTGCCTTTACCAGGCTCGCTTTTCATATTCAGGTTGCCACCGTACAAATCTACCAGGCTCCTCGTAATATTTAATCCAAGTCCTGTTCCGCCAAATAACCGCTGGGTATCGCTGTTGGCCTGTGTAAACCTTTCAAAAATACTTTTCTGCTTGTCTTTTTCTACGCCAATACCCGTATCAGTAATGGAGAAAGAAATATAGTCCTTCTTCTTATCTGTGCCCTGCGCCAGATTACAGGTAATATCAATGCTTCCGTTATCAGTAAATTTAACCGCATTGCCCAGCAGGTTTAACAATATTTGAGTTAGCCTTAATTCATCGCCCATTACTTTGGATGGAATCTGCTCATCTATATTTGTGGATACCCGGATGCCTTTAGCAGTTGCTTTAGGACCAAGTATTTTCATAACATCCCTTACAATTTTACTGATATCAATTGGCAGGCTTTCGATTGATAAATTACTCGACTCAATTTTCGACAAGTCGAGTACGTTATTGATCAGTGCAAGCAGGTTACCCGAAGCAGTCTTGATTATTTCAACATACTCTGTTTGTTCTTCATTTAAAGGAGTATCTGAAAGCAAATCATTAAAGCCGATTACCGCGTTCAGCGGCGTTCTTATTTCGTGGCTCATGTTGCTGATGAACTGCTCCTTTACCTTTAACGATCTTTCAACCAGCTCATTGGCGGCCAACAAGTCTGACTCTACCTGGTGTCTGCCAGTGATATCCATTCCAAAACCAAGGATGTATTTTCGGCCATTCCTGTCATAAAAACATTTGTTGATAATATTAAACCACGACAAGTTTTTAGTTTCAGGATTTTTTACGCTGCCTTCTACCCTTATCATTTGTCCTTCTTCCAATTCAAAAAGCTTATCTATATCGCCCAGGAAAATATCTCCGGCACCCGAAGACAGGCTTTCCGCCTCCGGAACTTCATTTTGATTGTAAGGATAGTATTTTGAAAAAGTTTGATTCGCAAGCATAATCTGCCGCTGGTCGTTCAGCATAAAAATCACGTTGGGACTGTTATCTATTATCTGACGGATAAACTGCTGCTGTCTCGCAATTTCTTTTTGAGCCGTTACTGATTCCGTTATATCAATGGCACTGGCGATAACATAGGGGTCATTACCATTGTTGTCATACACGGTATTTTGGTAGAGCCACACTCTTTTAGAACGATTTTTTGTATAAATCTCCAGCGTACCCCTTGCGGTACTATTTTTGTTGATGGCTACAATATAGGCATCAAAATCATCCTGGTATTCATCGGGCAATATCAGTTTTACATTCACACCAACCACTTCCTTTTTAGCATAGCCGGTTATTTTTTCTGCTGTAGCATTGATATCCAGCAACACCCCATTCATATCATGCAAACAAATAATTGCCTGCGTATTATTTAATACAACCGCTTTTTCTTCTTCACTTTTTCTTAGGGCGATGGCCGCCAATTTTGCCCCTGTTATATCCTGTACGGTACCAAATGTGCCGTTAAACGTGCCATTGGCCCCCACAAAAGGATTGATATTCGACATCATGTAATGCTCTTCTCCATCAAGCATAATACGAAACTCCACTTCTATTTTTTGTAAAGTAACGCAGCATTTGGTGAGGCCTGCATTAATGGTTTCAATACTTTCCTGCGGCATTTTACTAAAGATATCTTCCATGCCCACAGGGCCATCCATTGGCAGCCTATACAACAAACGTAACTCTCTTGATACGGTGAGCACGCCATTCGATGATATTTCCCAGCTTCCCAACCGTGCAACCAGCATTGCCTGCTGTAGTCTATTTTTATTGCTGATTAACTGAACCTGCAACGTTTTACGTTCAGTAATATCCTGTTGTATAGCCAAAAATTTATTAGGCCTTCCTTCCGCGTCCATTAAAGGAACAATGGTGGTATCAACACAATAAGATTTACCATTGCTGTTGCGGTTAACCAATTCTCCCTTCCAGGTTTTACCATCCAGCAGCTTGGCTAGTATGCGGCGCACTACGGCCTTATTGCGCATACTCAGGCTGATAGTACGGTAATCATTTCCCAGCAATTCATCTTCAGCCATTTCATTCAGTTCACAGAATTTCCTGTTAACATGAATTACTTTTCCTTTGTTGTTAAATACAATTACAATGGCCGACTGGTCCAGTGCAAACTTATATTCCGACACTTCCTTGTACAGGGATTCTATCGCAATTTCCTTTTCTTTGCGGCCGGTGACATTTTTATGAATGGCGATAAAATTCAGAATTTCCCCGGTATCATCGCAGATAGGTTTAATGCTTACTGAAAGCCAGATGGCCTCTCCATCTTTATGGTACACCAACAATTCTTCTGTAACCGCTTCGCCCCTGAGCAAATTTTGAACCATTCGTTTTACAGCTACAGTATCGGTCAAGGGACCATGTAAAATATCATTCAAATTTTTTCCACGCACTTCTTCCAGCGTATATCCGCAGTTCCTTATAAAGCCATCATTTACCCATTCAACCAAACCAAGTCCATTCGAAATAACAATCGATTCATTTACCTGCGCCACCACTTTTGCAAGCAGCCTCAGTTGCGTATCAGCAGCAGAATTAATGCTTTGTTCCTGCGATAAGCTTTGTTTTATTTCACGGTTAAACAACACCAGTTGCTCTTTTTTAAAGCCAATAAAATAAAAAAGCATGCTTAGAAAAAGGGGAGAAAAAACGATGATCACAAAATCCGGAGCAAATTCAAATATATGAAACCAGGGGCCTTTAAAACCGTTCACATAATTCAGCACCATTCCCAGGATGATTAATATAACGCCCAACATAAAACCCAGGGCAGTATATTTTACAACACCAAAAAATGGTTCTTTTTTCATAATGAATTGATATTGGATGTCTGCAGACTAAGGCTGTTAAGCTTTTGCCGCCTATTTTTATTTTATGCTACTTTTATTAATTCAGTGTTATTGCTTTTCGCTGCGCTTTATCCCAGGTTGCCTTTTGTTGCCCTGATAGATACCTGCGCAGACCAGCCAGCACCGCATAATTCATTATACAGAAATAATACGGCACAAATACCGGCTTAAATTTTACCCGCCTGTTTTCTAAAATATAACCAACCATAGCTGCACTGTAAAACAACACCTGGGCAACCATTATTGCCATATAAAACTGGCTGCCTGATTTTATGATGGACATGTTCAATACAAATATTGCGATTAAAAGAAACGGCGTAATTGTCCAGCGAAGCACCCGGTGCGATATGTACTGAAAATATAACAGCGGTGTTTTTCGCATAGTGAGATTACCGGATAACCGTTGAATGGATTGCCAGCCACCTGCACAAATACGAATTTTACGCTTTAATTCTTCAGCCACATTTTCTGATGCTGTTTCTACCACGTAGGCTTCTTTTTCATATATAATTTTATAGCCGGAAGCCGCCATCTGCATAGATTGCATAAAGTCGTCGAGTAGTGTATCTTCCGGTAAATCGCGGTACAGTGAAGATCTGAAAGCTACCAATTCGCCAGCAGCGCCACATGCACTGTTAAGCTCGGAATCGAGTTCTTTTAAAAAAGATTCATACTTCCAGTAAATGCTGTCACCCGCAGCGCTGGCACTATCTGCGGCGTCATTGATAATTCTTTTTTCGCCCGAAACACAAGCCACCATATCATCTTCAAAATGCTGTACAATGTTTTTAACAGCGGCACTGTTTAACATGGTGTTGGCATCGGAAAAAATTACAAACGGGGTGTCTACATATTTCATGGCACGGTTTTCTGCTGCTGTTTTTCCGCCCCTTCTGTTTTCGTGCAATACATCAATTTCAGGCCACGCCCTCAAGTAACTATCACTGCCATCTGTGGAGCCATCTGTTATAAAAACAATCTTCAGCTTTTCAGTGGGGTAATCCAGCTTTTTGCTGTTGATAATCTTATCCCTCAATATATCGGCCTCATTAAAACATGGTATTACCAAAGTAACCGCAGGTTCAAAGTGGCTTTTAACCTGTTTATTTCTTTTTATTAACCGCTTTATTATCACCAGGCCATACAATACAATACCGTATCCCAAAAAGACGTAAAACACAATACCCATGCATATCCAAAAACTTATTTCAATCCAATTCATACATAATGCTTTAAAGGGTGGCTAGCATGCAAATTATCAGCGGTCTTTTTTACCTGGGTAATTATTACAAATTTTCCATAATAAAAAATAACGTTATAACTGCCAATAAATTGCACATCTTACACCCTGCGGTGAAAAATAATTATCATAAATGCGCACTTTCTTCCATTGAATCAATGGAAGAAAGTATGTAAAAATGGTTATACAGCTAGCTTGTAATTCTTGTATTTATTAATTTTTTTTGTCGATATGTCGGCAGGTTGGGTTTTACTGGTACGTATATATAGTTAAATATCGCCAGGCACAATAGCCTGAAATCACCATTTAGATAACGATGCCAGACAACGTAGGATATTTACCGGTATGTAAAAACGTAGAGCAGTGTTTTCTTAGTGTTCGTTAAAAACCTAAACCTCGCTGGATGTTTTTCTAAAAATAAATTCATAAGAAATAAAGGACTGGTGTTTACGTTAATGCGGTATCGCTTTAAATTAAATTGTTGAAATGACGGAGCATTTTGAAGGAGTAACCCTTTTGATTACGCATTATAACCGAAGCAGTTCGCTTGAACACCTGCTGAGAAGCTTTCAAAGCCTGGGTTGTTTTTTTGAAGACATCGTAGTTTCGGATGATGGCAGCAAACCAGAGCACCAGGCCTACCTAACAAAAATTCAACCCGAATTTTCCTTCCGCTTAATTACTACGGCCCAAAATAAAGGCCTGGGAAATAACCTGAACAAAGGCCAGGATGCCGTGGTAACGCCATATACACTGTATGTGCAGGAAGACTTTATACCAACCAAACTTTTCCCGTCCCGTTTCAGGGATGCATTGACCATAATGAATGAGCAGGAAAAGCTGGATGTTGTGCGATTTTACGCTTACAAAGCTTACCCTTATTTAAAAGCATTTAAAAATGGCTTTTCAGAGATGATGATAAAACCGTGGTACGCCAACTATGGAAAAATTTATTATTACAGTGATCATCCGCATTTAAGAAGAAGTAATTTTCTGCAAAAGTTTGGGCGGTATGCCGAAGGCCTGAAAGGTGACCGCACAGAATACCGCATGTGTGTCTCCTTTATCCAGCACAAAGGAAAGGGTTTGTTTTACGATGATTTTAAAGCGCTGTTTGTGCAGGAAAACTCTGCTGCGGAACCCAGTACCATGACAAGAACAAACCTTACCACCAGCAAAAATAAACTGATCACTTTTATGCGTTCTGGTTACCGGCAGTTACGCTATAATTTTGATATCCAGTTTGCCCGCTATAATTAATGATAAGCAATTTATTAGAACGAAGCACATTTAAAAGCGAGACCAGCACCCAGACAAACCGCAGTTATTTCAATGGACGGCAAGCCATCATCAACATGCAGATTGCAGCTGCACATTCCCCCTTTACCGGGCCTACAACATTTTTTACCAAAGAGCATACAACCGAAATGTGTATTTGTAAAATTGGTCCAACTCATCTAAAATCAAACCACAAATTGCCTTTAACGGGTGCATAGTTCAGCTGCATATTTAACTGGCTTTGTGGGCCCATTTTTTCAGCTGCCTGAAACTTGGTTCCAATGGCCGGGATGGCATTCATAAAACCAATATTGCCTTCGGCAAATGCAGGGCTGGTATTATCATTATTGGCACCCGCAGGTTTTAAGGGTTTCAACATTTGCAGAAAAACATTTTCTTCTTCGTTGTATATTTTGAAACTGGATTCTTTGTTTTCAATTTCCACCCAGTACATGTTGGCATGATAACCCTTAAACTCAGGATAGTCCCAGCTTTCGCCGGTGATGGTGTTATTGTATTGCTTTTGCCAGACACCAAACTGCTGACCTTTTAAACGATTTTTCCAAACACGGTAAGGGCCACGTCCCAGCCATTTCATACAGGTGATTTTTTCTTCCGGGTAATTAAAACTGATGCCCATGCAAGTCACCTCTCCTTTTACTGAATAGGCGTATTCCAACTTCACCGGCTGGCCGGGGGTAAATATCCATTGTACTGCAAAATAACCAGCGCCTTCGTAAACAGGTTCAACAATGTATTGCGTTCCTTTTGCATAGTGTTTCAATTCTTTTAAACTATGTTTTACGCCGGTAACGACGGGCCCATTTGATAAGGAGATAGTAGCCTTACTGTTGATGACTTTTGAAAGCTGACCGGTTAGGTTATCAAAATAATAATGGATGCCATCCAGTTGCACAACAAAATTATTGTCTATTGTTTTTGTTTCAATGTTAGATGAAGTAGCAGAAGGTATCATTTTTTTTGCTACAGTTGCTGCAGCTTGCAATGGCCAGCTCCAGGTAAATATTTCTTTACCGTAAGGATCATGCGCAGTAAGGTACAATACATCATTGCTGTTCCAGGAGGCAGGTAAATTTAATTGCAATGCGCCTGTTGCGCCGGGAGCAAGCGATATAGTTGACTTGCCTGTTGCAACGATTGTATTCGTTGTAGTTGCATCATTTGGTGTTGGCAGCTTCGCCAATTTCCAATCGAATGAACATTCATTTAAGTTGGTGTATAGATAGCGGTTGGCCACTTCAATGCTGCCATTGAATGAGGAAGTGATTGCAGCCTGTTTAATATACACCGGGCTCCATATTTCTTTGATGGTATAAAAGCTGGCTTCTTTTTCACGGTAAGGACCAACGATGCCGTCCGGCGCATGATTGCCATCGGTATCTATCACGCTATCTTTATCCATCCTCACAATGCCTTCATCATGAAAACTCCATAAAAAACCACCTGCGCCATAGGGATGCTGCAGGATCAGGTTCCAGAAATCATCCAGGCCGGCGCCATGCCCGCCATCATACAAACCATGCATAAATTCTGTTGGAAAAAATATTTCTTTTCCATACAAAGAGGAGTTGACGAGGTAATTGTAATCAGGGTAATGTTTGGTATCAGTACCGTTAAACTTTTCCCATGGATGAATGACCAGTCTGTTCTGCGGATCGTACAATTGATAGTCATTGTCCAGTGCCCGGTTCCATCCGCCTTCATTGCCATTGTCCCATATCACAATGCTGGGATGGTTCACGTCTCTTGTTACCAGTTCCTTCACCAGTCTTCTTCCGGTGATCGTATCATACGCAGCCTGCCAGCCTGTTAACTCATCCAACACAAACAAACCCAGCGAATCGCAGGCATCTAAAAAATGTTGATCGGGTGGATAGTGCGACATGCGCACCGCATTCATATTCATCTCCTTCATCAAACCAATATCAAGCAGGCTGATTTCTTTACTCAACGTACGACCAGTTAACGGCCAGGAGCTGTGGCGGCATACGCCTTTAAAAATTACTTTGGTGCCATTTACATAAAAGCCATCCTGCTTCCGGAGTTCAGCTGTTCTGAAACCAAATTTTTGCGTAACGGTATGCAAGACTTGACCACCACTTTTGATACTAACTTTTACCTGGTACAAATGTGGAAATTCAGGATTCCATAATTCAGGATTTGTAAACTGCTTTGTCAATATTATTTTTTCATTGGCGGCATTTATATTCATAGCAAATGGCGCTTCTACATTTTCTCCTTGTAAGTTTTGTACCTGTGCCTCAATGGTGTTGCCAGCTTTTATATTCAATGCAAACACATCCATGCTAAACGCCCCATTGGCCTTTGCATCAATCGCAACCCTGTCAATAAATACTGGCGGCACTATTTCCAAATACACCGGCCGGTAAATACCGCCCAGCACCCAAAAATCACCATTGCGTTCGGCCCTGTTGATGGATGCATTGGTAGATTGCTTATTTACTTTTACTTCAAGCAAATTGTTAGTACCGTATTTTAGCAAGGCACTGATATCATATTTAAACCGGTAAAAACCGCCCTGGTGAATTGCACCGGCAGAACGGCCATTTATCTTTACTTCGGTATCCGTCATGCTGCCTTCAAAAACAATAAACACTTTTTTATTTTTCCAGCCTGCATCTGCTTTAAAAAGATGCTTATACAAACCCTGCTCATCGGTTTTTACTTTATCATGGCCATAGCTATAGCCGCCAAAGCTTTGCTGCTCCCAGTTGGAGGGCACAGCGATGGTTGTCCATTTGCCGCTGTTCATTCCTTTATTGCAGAAAAAATCCCATTGCACAGTATGATCTTTATCAGTACCGGATAAATATTGAATGGTAGTTTGCTGTGCCATTGCTGGCGCAGGAAATGTTGCCATAAACAGGAAGACTATGAGGCTTTTCTTAAACAAAATTCGCAGGCAAGTCAGTATCATTTGTTGTAAATTTTAAACGATAAAATTATTCTAATCTTTAAAGAATTGCTGAAATTGGGCGGCAGCAATACGGACAACAGTTCCATGCCTGGTGCCCGCCGGAAAACTAACGGCATCAGAGATATCTGTCCAGTTGATTAAATCGGTTGATTCTACCGCACCATACTTTCCTTCTGTATACTTGTCAAAATATACGATCCATTTTTTTCCGAGTTGAATGGCGGTAGGTCCTTCGGCCCAGTACTTGCCGGTAATAGGTGCAGAGGGTTTTCCAAAGCCATAGGTAAGATGATCGCTCCATGCTACGCAGATATTTTTTTGCGGCACCGGTTTTAATGTTTCATCTTTCAGGAACATACAATATTTTTTACCGGTTTTTTGAATAGTAGCATCAATAATATTAAACCCCTGATCGTATAACAATTTGGCTGGACTATACTTTTTAAAATCGTTGGTTGTTACATAATACAAACGGTGATTGTATTTTTCATCCCCGCTGGTATCTCCGGCTGCAAACCTTCCGGGTATGGTGGTTGACCAATATATCATGTACAATTTATTTTGCGCATCATAAATAATTTCAGGCGCCCAGCAATTGAGCGCTGTGGCTTCCTGTTCCATCACCGGTATAAATTCCTGGGCAGACCAATGCACCAAATCTTTAGAGCTTGCATAGCCAATTCCATGATCTTTCCAACTAACCGTCCATACCATATGAAATAAACCATCAGCGCCTTTAATTATGCAGGGATCCCTCATCAGTTTATCCTTACTTACAGTGGGCGTTAAAAAAGAACTGTCACCTTTTAAAGCTGTCCATTTGTACCCATCCTTACTGTACGCTAAGTGCAATCCGTCCTGGCCATTGTCTCTGAACGAAGCAAAAATCAGTATGCTCTCTTTTGCGATTTGCTGCGCATAATCAGTTTGTAATAAGCCGAGCAGAAAAATAAAAGCGGTCAATTTTTTTATCATTGTATTGGATGCTAAAATTAAAAAATACCGTCACCAAAAGAGGATGACGGCTTTACAAAAGCTAGAGTCTTTATTTTGAAATAATATTGTTCCGGGTCAAAAGTTGCCAATCTTGGTAAAGTTAGCACTGTGTTGGATAAGCTTTCAAAAGGTTGGCAACTTTGCGACCAATAAAAACCATAACCGTTTTATAAAAAATCCAATTTATTATTTTGAAATAATATTTATTTGTGCAGTCTGTAAGCCCGGCGATGTTGCTTTTAAAACAATGTTTCCTTTTTGGCTGCCCGCTTTTATCACCACCAAACACAGGCCATTGAAGGCTTTCCGCTTGTTATCCTTAAAACTTTCCATACTGGTTTCGTTGCCATTGTCTACGCCGGCAATACTGGCTCCACCGCTTACTTCAAACTGCACCAGGTTGGCAGCATCCGGGACCAGGTTACCATTTTTGTCCAGCACTTTTACGGTTACAAAACTTAAATCATCACCACCCGAAGCAATGATTTTTCTATCGGCTACTAATTCAATTTTATAAGCGGGGCCGGCGGTTGCCACTTCGCTTGTCAACACAGTTTTACCGTTTTTACGACTGATTGCTTTCAGTGCACCTGCCTCAAAAGGCAGGCGCCACATTACATGCAGGTCATCACCGTTTTTCTTTTTTATACCAACTGATTTGCCATTTAAATACAGTTCTACTTCATCCGCATTGTTGTAGTACGCCCACACGTCAACGGTATCGCCTTGACGCCAGTTCCAGTGCGGTAACAGGTGCAACACATTTTTATTTGTCCATTCGCTTTGGTACATATAGTACACATCTTTGGGGAAACCAGCGAGATCAATGATGCCGAAATAAGAACTTCTTGCAGGCCATGGATAAGGCGTAGGTTCACCGATATAATCAAAACCCGTCCAGATATATTGGCCGGGAAGGAAGCCATATTTTTTAATTTCCTTCCATGTTTCTTCATGTGTTGAACCCCAGGGTGCGGAGACGTTATCGTATGCAGAAACGGTCAAGTCTTTATTGCCTTCTTTAAATGGTTTGTCCCAGCGCTCAGGCCAGCGGCGCAGACTGTCGGACGGAATCAAATCATAATGTCCACGGGTTTCCAGTGCAGAAACTGTTTCGGTACCTATGAATATTTTACCGGGAAATAATTTTTGAAAGCCGGCATACATACCATGATGATAATTATACCCAATGATATCAAGGGCGCCGGATTTGATAATATTATTTTCAACACCCGGCCGGTCACAAGCGGAGGTTATGGGTCTTGTTTTATCCAGCGAACGAACAATAGCAGATAATTCTTTGGCGATTGTAACGCCAGTACTGTCGCCCTGTTCAGGTATTTCATTTCCAATACTCCAGATAAAAACAGACGGATGATTGCGGTCTCTTAAAATCAAATCCTGCAAATCCCGTTGATGCCATTCGTCCCAAACTAAATGATAATCGTATACATTCTTTTTCATCTTCCACATATCAAATGCTTCATCCATTACAATAAAGCCCATCTTATCACAAAGGTCTAACAGTTCCGGTGCCGGCGGATTGTGCGATGTGCGGATACCATTACAACCCATACCTTTTAGTATTTCCAATTGTCTTTCCAGTGCTCTTGTATTAATGGCAGCACCCAGACATCCCAAATCGTGGTGATCGCAAACACCGTTTATTTTAACGGGCTTACCGTTCAGTAAAAAGCCTTTGTTCACATCAAACACAAAACTGCGTATACCCGTTGGTGTTGTATACTCGTCAACTATTTTTCCATTACTCGTTACTTGTGTTACCACTTTGTATAAATGGGGATGGGTATCCGACCATAAGTTGGGAGCGGTTATCGTAAGATCCTGCTCAACGTCAGAAACAGTATCTTTCAATGAAATATTGACAGTGGCTTTTCTTGCAACTTCTTTACCCGCAGCATTGTAAATAATATTCGTTACAACAATATTTTTTTGGGGATTGACTTCATGCCGGATATTGGCAGCAATGTGCACCGTTGCAGCGTTTTTATTAACTACGGGCGTAGTAACAAAAGTGCCCCAATGATCGATGTATATTTTATCAGTTGTAACCATCCATACATTGCGATAAATACCCGAACCGGAATACCAGCGGGAGTTGGGTTGTTTTGAATTATCTACTTTAACAGCAATCACATTTTTTTCAGTTCCGTATTTTAAGTAAGGTGTCAGATCATATCTGAAAGAACTAAATCCATACGGTCGCAGTCCAAGATAATGCCCGTTGATCCATACTTCGCTGTTCATATACACGCCATCAAAATCAATACTCACCATTTTATTTTTTGAAGCTAACGGCACCGTAAAATTTTTGACATACCAGCCGAGGCCGCCACGCAAAGCCCCGCCACCATTGCCTGTAGGGCTGGTGGAATCAAATGCAAATTCTATACTCCAGTCGTGTGGCACATTCAACGTACGCCAGTCGCGTGTATTCGCAGATGGCTTGCTATAATCATTTATGGAGTCCAGTTTAAACTTCCAGTCTTTATTAAAACTTGCTCGTGTTCGTTGTGCAGTTACATTTTTTACCGGCAATAAAAATGCTACAAATGCCAAAACAAAAAGCGTACGCGTGGTTGTAAGGATATTCATATAAGGTTGCTAATTGTTAATAATGATTTTGTTATTTTGAAAGACTGCACTCATCTTTTTGCCGGAATATCTCACTATTTTTTGCGCAGCGATATTCTGCAAATCAAGCGGCAGCGGTTTATCTTTTGTTACCAGGATAATTTTAAAAGTGCGGTTGTTTAACATGCCTTTAAAACTACCTTTCCTGTTTTCAATTGATACTGTTTTTGTTGCTTCGGTATAATTAATTTGTATTGTTGCAAATTGCCCGTTTTCATAATTGTAATTGGTATTTTCATCTTCATACAAAGTAAAGCTGGCATCCTTACCGCCGTACACATACAAAATAATTGGGTCTGCATTTTTTTCGGCGGTGTATTCCATCTCCGGACCATAAGGAATGATAGACCCTTCTTTTACAAACAAAGGTATTTGCTCATAGGGTGCATCTGCCGTAATGGTTTGTCCGCCTGCAGTAAATTTACCATCATATAAATTATACCAGCCAGTTCCGGTTGGTAAATAAACAGCCCTGTTTCTTGCCAAAAAATCAGTCACCGGGTTTACCAAAATAGCAGGCCCAAACATATACTGGTTGCCAATATTTTTAACTGCGGTATCATTTTCAAAATCCATCTGCAACGCACGCATGATGGTGTAATCGTTGTGATAAGTTTGGCCCGCCAATGAATAAATGTAAGGCATCAGGCGGTAACGCAATTTGTCGTAAAACAACATGCTTTTGTATGCTGGATGATCATCTGGTGCGGTGTTAAATATCTCTCTGTATGGGTATTGGCCATGCACTCTAAACAAAGGGCAAAAAGCGCCATACTGGTACCAGCGGGTCATCTGTTCCCGCCATTCTTCCAGGTCTTTTCCGGTTGCATTTTCGTAGCGTTGTTCTGTCGCAAATCCTCCTATATCTGTTGTCCAGTAAGGCATTCCGGACAAACCAAAATTTAAACCTGCGGGAATTTGATTTTTAAAATCTTCCCAGCGGGCGCCGATGTCACCACTCCAGGTAGCCGCCGCATATTTTTGAATACCGGCATAAGAGGAACGGGTAAGAATAAACACCCGCTTGCCCGGATTAGTCGCACGCTGCCCTTCGTACACACCTTTTGCATTCATCAAAGCAAAGGCATTGTAATTTTTAGTGGATGAGCCAAAGTAGTTGGGCGTACTTAATTCTTTGCGTTGCTGTGGGCTGCCATTGCTGTTGATATCCGGTTCTGTAGCATCTAACCACCAGGCATCCACGCCGGCCGGATACAAGGTTTTATTCATCGTTTTCCAGAAAGCTTTTCTTGCATTGGGATTGTAGGCATCATAAAAACTGCTCACGTACCCTTTGCCAATCCAGTCTCTTTCATGATTGGCAACATTGCGTTTGTACATCCAGCCACTATCGTTCATCATTTTATAATTGGCGATGCCTTCATAAAATTTGGGCCATACAGAAATCATAAATTGCGTATGGTATTTTTCGTGCAGTGTTTTAATCATACCCACAGCATCCGGAAAACGTGTTTTATCAAAGTCCTGGCTGCCCCATTTATCCTGTTCCCAGTAGCTCCAATCTTCCACAATATTATCCAACGGAATTTTACGTTTGCGAAACTCTGCGACCGTTGTAAGAATCTCTTCCTGCGATTTATACCGTTCCCTGCTTTGCCAAAAGCCCATGGCCCATTTGGGTAGCATGGTAGCCTTACCGGTCAGGTTGCGGTAACCGCTGATCACCTCATCCATATTGGATCCGGCTACAAAATAATAATCGATGGTAGTGCCCGCTTCTGATTCAAAAGCAAATTGATTTTTATCATTGCCGGATAAGGGTTTCAGCCAGGTGCAGGCAATGTAGGATTGGCTGCTGGAAGGATCCCATTCAATTTTAAAATCATATTTTTTGCCTTTTTCTAAATTTATTTTTACCAGTTCTGTACCCGGATTCCAGCTTTGACGCCACCTGCTGGCAATCAATTTTCCATCCATAAAAATTTTTGTGTAGCCAGACAAATAAAAATTAAATACATGCTGGCCGGTAAAGCCGCTTTCAATTTTACCCTGCCATGTTACCAATGTGTTGGCAAGATTGATGCTGTCAGGAAATTTTTTTAAAGAAGGAATATAAGGATAGTCGATATAAGATTCAGGTCTTGAAACAAACACATGCGCAGGGTTTTTCTTATCAACATAAGTAGCAGTCAGCCAGCCTTCATCGCCATCGGCGCTAAATAATTTTAATGTGCTCAATGGCTCGTACTCCCTGGTATCAATGGATTTGGTGATGGAGTTGTTATGCCATAAAATGCCATAATTTTTACTGGAAGTCATAAAAGGAACAGCCACTTCGGTATTATACTGAGATAGCAATACCTGGGTGCCTTTATAATTAAAAACACCGGCCTGGTGCTGGCCAAGGCCGTACAATCCTTCATCAACAGCAGTTTCAAAAGCCTGGCGAACTATGTAGGATTGTTCCCCATCGAGTGTGGTGCCTGTAAATGTCTTTCCACCTCCTGCCTCCTGCAACAAAACATTTCCCGCCTTGTCGAGAAAACTTATTTCACCGGTTGATAAAATAATCTTTGCCTGTGTGGTTGCTGTAAATAAAATTACTTCGCCAGCTGTTGCTTTGATGTCCCATTTTACTGGGTTCCGTTTTTTTTCATCCAGTATTAAGCTTTGCTGTTCGGGTATCACCTCGAGTGGTGTAGCTGTAACATGAAAGATATTTTCACTTACTACCTGCAGCTTAACCTGCCTGGCAGCGTTGTGCGGAGCATTTAAAATTTGAACAATAATACCATCTTCAATTTTTGTATACGCTGGTGGTTGGGTTGCAAATACAAAAAAAGGGATTTGAAAAAACAGCAATAAAAAACAGGTGACGGTGACTGAAGCTCTGGTAAACATGGAAGTTATAATTTAGCTGATCGTTATAGATTTACCGGCTGCATGATTGCAAACAGGCATACATTTTTTAAAATATAGTCAAAATGACATTTATAACGTAAAGGTATCCAAATGTTGAGTGCAATTAGGTTTTATTTAAAGGATGCAGGTAGTAAGCAGATTTATAAACCTCATAGTAATGAACAACCTTTATTAGATTTAAAGGGCATTTAAATGTCTTCATATGCAGATTCAAAAATTGTTATCATGGTTTGCTTAAACGTAAGATGTTACAACTTCTAAAAAATCATCTCTAAAATGTAATTCTGCTAAGGACTGGCGCCCTGATTAAGAGGCATAAGTGTTGGAGAAATTGATAACTTAGCAACTTATCCAAAAAACTGGTGCACATAATGCGTAAAAAAACAATTCTGTACCTGATAGCGAACATTCCCTTTACATATCTCCTATTTATCATTTTTGGCTGGGCAAGTTATTTTTTAACCGGAGGAAATCCAACATTTTTTATTCCATTCAAAACCCTTTTATTAATTTTCTTCATTTTAACGGTCTTAATAGCAATTGGCTTTATCAATTTGTTGAAAATATTTAGCACTTCGACTCTATTAATTACCATACTTGAAATTTCGGTCATGTACATTGTATTTTTGACTTTGTTACATTAATATGCAAACTGAGGTAAGAGTTATTTATTAGTAAATTAGCCAACAATACACTTAAAACGCCACACAATTGCAGCAGTATGGATTATTTTATTGGAATTGATATTGGGACTACTTCTACAAAAGCGGTGGCTTTTTCTTCCACCGGTGCGGTGTTGGCAAAACAATCATGCGGGTATGCGATACAACATCCGCAGGAAAACCAGAGCGAACAAAACCCGCAGGAAATACTCGACGCCGTAATTTATTGCCTGGCCGGAGTGGCAACACAATTGCCCGATGATGTCCCTGTATTGATAAGCTTTTCCGCCGCCATGCACAGTTTGATATTGATGGATGGAGATGATCAACCGCTAACCAATTGCATTATCTGGGCAGACAACCGTGCCGGCGAATTAGCCGTTGCATTGAAGCAAACGCCGCAGGGCGAAAAATACTACCACAGCACCGGCGTTCCCATTCATGCCATGTCGCCGTTTTGCAAAATGGCTTGGTTTAAAAAGAATGAACCAATGTTGTTTGGGCAATGCGCCCAGTTTATTGGTATCAAAGAATTTGTATTTCACCGTTTGTTTGGTAAATACATTGTTGATACTGCTATCGCCTCGGCCACCGGTTTGCTGGACAGTGTTACGCTGCAGTGGGAAGAAAACATACTTACAGATTTAGGTATTGAAAAAAGTCACTTATCCAACATAGTAGCCTGTACGCATTTTGAATATTTGCCTGCACAAAGTGAATTGAATTCAGCAGAAAAATTACAGGCTTTTAAACAAACGGCCTTTGTGATTGGCAGCAGTGACGGTGCATTGGCCAATCTTGGCAGCGGCGCTACCGCAAAGGGTTCTATGGCAATAACCATTGGTACCAGCAGTGCGGCAAGGGTTGTTACCAACCAGCCAATTACCGATAAAAATATGCGCACTTTCTGTTATCATTTAAATGGTGAGCAATACATAATTGGCGGCGCCAGCAGCAACGGTGCCATCGTTATTCAATGGTTGAAAGAAAAATTATTAAAGGATACAACTGCCTACGATGAATTTATAAATCTTGCTACAAACGTTGCACCTGGCAGTGATGAATTGTTGTTATTGCCCTACATTTTAGGCGAAAGAGCACCCCTGTGGAACCCTGACGCAAGAGGCGTATATTTTAGTTTAGACATCAAACATACCACGGCACATTTGGTAAGAGCCGCCATGGAATCAGTGGTGTACAATGTGTACAGCATTGGCAAAATACTGATGGAAAAATCACCGGTTACTACCATTTACGCCAACGGTGGTTTTAGCGAAAGCCCTTTGTGGGTGCAGATGCTGGCAGATATTTTCAACTTACCGGTGCATGTAATTGCTGTGGAGGAATGCTCCGCATTAGGCGCTGTTATAATCGGTATGCAGGCATTAAAATTGCCCTACAAAATGGAAATTGCTGTTGGAAAATTTTACCAGCCAAACGAAACAAATCATGCAATCTATCAACGCCAATGTGCTAAAATGGAGCGGTTGTATGAGTTGGTAAAGGGTGAATTTTGATTTCTATTTATAAGAAAGTTTCTTCTATCAAATTTGTTTTAAATGGCTTGATTTTATTGTTACCGAATTTCGAACTGATTTTGAATTATTACTTCTTTCAAAGGGTATGTTGCAGAGCCTGCGCCGCTACAGCCGGTAGTGGCAATTTTATTTGCAGTAATGGTTGTGTAATCAATCGATACCCTTAGCCCAACACTTTTCAACTGTTGGCTAAGCCCCTTTGTTTTTAAAACATTTGTGTAAGTAGTTCCATTATAAAACAATGAATCACCAACTTTCGGATTATTGGAACCATAGGTGAAATCAATCAGCCAATAGTCTTTACTATCATCTGTATTACAGACTTCCTTTCCAATTACATAACCTTTAATGTTTTTATTCTCGACAATATATGGATCTGGTTTACACGAACCACACAATAAGCAAGTAAAAATAACAATGGTAAGAAAAATAATAGATTGTCGCATAGGATAAAATATCAGGTTGTAAAATATTTATTTTCTAGTTTATTGAAAGACTTTTTGATTTGATAATTATCTAATAGTGTTCAGTTATTAAATTAATGGTGAATATAACTCTTTAAGATTATTAATTGTCGTATGTGAAAAGTTTACAAATAGACTTTGAGGCGCTTTACATAGGATTTATCGTATAACAAAGTTTGTATTACCTGATTAGCCTTTGCAAATGAATGACAGCATCAGATAGTAGCACCAGGCTGGGGAAAGGGGTATTGTTCTATGCCTGAATTGTTCATCAAAAAAAACCTACCACGAAAATTTGTAAAGGAGGTTGATATTTATACCAATTATTGGTATTTTTGGGGTGAAAGAAATTTTATGGCAAAAAACACTTCCATCCTTCTTGGAGAACATTTTGAAAAATTTATTACCAACGAAGTGTCTTCTGGTAAGTACAGTTCTGCAAGCGAAGTAGTACGAACTGCATTGCGAATGCTCGAATCTGAGGAAGAAAAAAAGTCCTTATTGCTGGAAGCCTTGATAGGTGGAGAAAAATCGAAAAGAATTAAAAATTTTGATCCTAAAATGCATTTGGCAAAACTTCATAAGAAATATCTATGAAGAAGCTCAAGGTTGTTTTCCATGAAAAAGCAATCGAAGATTTAGAAGAAATCTGGTTGTATACTTTTCAAACCTGGTCTCTTGAACAAGCTGACAGGTATCATGGTTTAATTTATAAAGAAATTGAATTCTTATCTGCCAAACCTGAAGCTGGTAAAGACTTACAGCACGTAAGGAAAAGTTACAGATCTTCCAAAATAAAATTTCATTTTATCTTTTACAAATATTCTACTGCTGAAATTGAAATCGTGAGAATTCTACATGAAAAAATGGATATTCCCAATCGTGTGAACGACTAGCGACCATCAGTTTTTTCTGCGCCAAACGTTTTAGAAATTATGTTTGTAGTGATGTAAGTACATTCAAAAATACTTTTTCACTGTACTTTGGTTTATTAAAACCATAAGTGAGGTCAATCAAAAACACGCCTTCATTCATAGCGCTCACAAAAGCCTCTGTAAATTAAATGATTTGCTAAATGTAGGATTCCTCATCGCTCAATTTGCGCCAACCGGCTGAGGTCGCTGTTCAACAACGAGTGGTGCTTCCGTCTTTATGTTTTGTTTTGCAGCAGGCCTCAAAATCATTCTTAAAGACTGATCTTTTGTAAAATAAGCAATCATCCAGTTCCAGAAAGTCCGCACCCTATTGCGGTAGGTTATCAACGATGCCAGGTGAATGAAAAGCCAGGCCAGCCAGGCTATAAAACCATGCATATGCAACTTCGGTTTAGGCAAATCCACCACCGCTTTATTTCTGCCAATGATTGCCATGGAACCTTTGTCGTTATATTCAAAAGCCTCTGGTGACTTACCTTCCTGTATCAGCATGAAATTTTTAGCGAGTTGCATCGCATGTTGTATGGCCACCTGTGCTACCTGCGGATGACCATTGGGAAATTTTGCATCCGTAGTTTGCAAAGCGGTATCTCCCAGTGCATATATATTTTGCGTATTCTTTACTTTATTGAACGCATCCACCAGCATTCTTTTTCCGCGGCCATAACTTTCTGCAGGCAGGCCATCAAAGGCTTTTGCTGATACGCCCGCTGCCCATATCAAACTCCGGGAAGCGATGGTTTCACCGTTGGCCAGTATCACTTTATTATCAACATAATCTTTTACCTGGCAGTTGAGTTTTATTTTTACCCCGAGTTTTGTAAGGGCTTCAAAAGTATCTTTTTGTGATTCCGGACTCATGGGTGCAAGTACCGCTCCAAGGCCATCAACCAAATAAATTTCACCGCCTTTCCCCGCTAAAAAGGGGTATTCTTTTCTTAAAATTCCATTCTTCATTTCTGCAAACATACCGGCCAGTTCAACACCTGTAGGCCCGCCACCTGCGATTACAATGGTCAGCAATTCTTTTATTTCTGCCGGGTCGTTACTAATGGCTGCCTGCTCCATATTTTCCAGCAACTTGTTCCGCATTTCCATCGCATCACTCAGGGTTTTCATCGGCAACGACTTTTGTGCTACGTTCTTCATGCCGAAATAATTGGTTTCAGCACCCGTGGCAAATACCAGTTGATCGTAACTCACTTCTCCATCATCCACTATCACTTTATTTTCCTCCGGTACCACTTTTAAGACTTCTGCCAGGCGAAAATGCAGGTTGTCTTTTCCGGAAAAAAGTTTACGGAAGGGATAGCTGATACTGGTCGGTTCCAGGAAACCAGTCGCCACCTGGTAAATTAAAGGGGGAAAGAAATTATAATTATTCTTATCAATTAAAGTCACATCGAAACCATCCTTACCGGCGAGCTTTTTTGCCAGGTTTACCCCTGCGAATCCACCACCTACTATTACAATATTCATCATATCTTGTTTTTTAGAAATCTTTTACAATTTCCGGTTATTATTAGAAACAAAGATGGAATGCAAAAGTTTGATTTTTAACAGGGGCAATTTTAATACCTCTTTTTAAAATCGCTGTATAAAAGCCATTTTATAGGAATTGTAGAGCCAAAGCAACAGGCTGGGCAAATATACTACTCTCCCACCCCACATGATTTTTACCTAAAAACAAATTCAGCCTGTTGGTTGCCCGTACAGAAACTTATGGTATTTTGCAAGGCCGTCATTGATACAATAAAGGTCATTTTTGGCAGATTTTTCAATAGATATTTCAAATTAATTTAAAGCATGAGCGAAGAAGACATCATAAACGAAACGGTGAATTTTGTAAAAACAACTTTACAGGGTGCCGAAGGTGGCCATGACTGGTTTCATATTGAACGGGTTTGGAAAAACGCCGTTACCATTTCAAAAACAGAAAATGTAAATGGCTTTGTGGTAGCACTGGCGGCATTGCTGCATGATATTGCCGATGCCAAATTTAACGATGGCAATGAAGAAATCGGGCCTGCAATGGCAAGCCGTTTTTTACATTCCCTTGCCGTTCCAACTGACATCATTGACCATGTAGAAAACATTATCCGCAACATCTCTTTTAAAGGCGGCCATTTTACACAAACATTTAGCAGCCCGGAACTGGCCGTTGTACAGGATGCCGACAGGCTGGACGCTCTAGGTGCCATCGGCATTGCCAGGGCCTTTAATTATGGTGGATTTAAAAACAGGGAGTTGCACAACCCCGCCATAGCGCCTGACTTACACATGACGAAGGAAACCTATAAAAAAACAACAGCTCCTACCATCAATCATTTTTACGAAAAACTGTTGCTGCTGAAAGATAAAATGAATACGCCTACCGGAAGACAGATGGCGAAAGAAAGACATGCATTTATGGAGACATTCTTAGCGCAATTTTACCAGGAGTGGGAAGGCGAAAAATAATTTAAGTGAAAGGATTGGCATCCATAGCAACCTTAGTTCTTCTTCTTTTTAAATTTTACTTTATCAAAAACCCAGTACGTGAGTTTGCTGGAAAGAATACCTAAACCGGCACCAGCCAGCACTTCAGTAAGCAAGTGATTTTTGTTGTAAATACGTAACACCCCAACAGTGGTTGCAACGAGGTATCCGCTGTAACTTAACACAGGATGGGCATCTTTTAACTCCTGGTGAAAAATTTCAGCTCCCCTGAACGCATTGGTTGTATGGCCACTCGGGAATTTAGTGCCTTGTGTATTATAGTCGTCTATGCCGTGCGAAATCTTTCTCATTACAAAACCAGCACTGCCGGCTATAACCAAAGAACCTGCGTCTAAAATAAGGTGTTCGGTGAAACTGTGCTTTGTTTTTAAATGCAATGCATCCATCAGGTAGATCGAAGCTGTGGGTGCCCACATCAGGTAGTCAGCTGCTTTTGTGTGAAAACCAGGATGGTTGGTTGTAATGTTGGTCATGATATTATCATCCAGTTGCCGGATGCCGCTCACGGCAGGTTTTAAACATCCATAAACCAGCATTGCAGCAGGTATAATTACTGCGCCGGGTGTAAGGTACTTACCATGTTGGTAGTTGTTTGTTGTTGTGCCTCCGGGTGGATAATTCACAACGATCGTATCCTGTGCTGCTACGGTAAACACTGAAAAAACTGCTAAGGGAAAAAAGGGTAATAAACGGCGATAAAATTTATTCATATTACATGGTTGAAACGGCAAACGTTTTATTTTGAGCTGTATGTAAACCTACCAAAAAAAGTACACCCGTTTGTATAGGGCAGGTAAGTTTATAAAAAATAACTGGCCGGCAGTGAATAAGAAAGTCTTTAATGGAAGACAATTTTTTTACAGCACTCATCGCAATCAAAATAGCCTTGCTTCAATCAACGTAAGATCATTGTTGAACTGCACAAAGCTTGCCGGAAACCCTGCTTTGATTTTACCAACCTTATCTTGCATTTTAATTGCTGCCGCAGCCCTGCAGGTTGCCATCTTGATGGCTTCATCAGTGGATATATCTAAATGTTTTACTGCATTGCGCACAGCATCGGCCATAGAAATAGTGGCGCCCGCCAGGTTGCCTTCATCATTTCGGTACAGGCCATCTACCAACGCAGCTTTAAAACCTTCCCACACAAATTCCTTTTTCTTTTTACTTAAAAACAGGGCGTCGCTTATCAACACCAGCTTATCTTTTTTACATTTATACGCCAGCCTTGCAGCAGCATAATCACAGTGAGCGCCATCTAAAATAATAGGCGTATAAACAGTATCATTGCTTAAGGAAGCGCCAACCAGCCCGGGTGATCGGTGCCCAAACTGCGTCATGGCATTGAACAAATGCGTGATGAGTTGTATCCCTTTTGAAAATCCGTATTGCGCCTGTTCGTAGGTTGCATTTGAATGACCTGCGGAAACAACGATGCCGCTTGCTATCAGCATTTCAAGTTGTTCATCTGTAAAACATTCCGGCGCTATGGTAATTAATTTAATGACATCTTTCCCATACCGGATAATTTCTTCCAGCTCCGCGTTGGTAGGCGTACGAACATATTTTGCCAGGTGAGCCCCACGCTTTACCGGGTTGATAAACGGACCTTCCAGGTGCATGCCCATTACACCGTTGTTATATTTTAACCGGTAATTTTTAATGGCTTCAATACCTTGCAATATATTTTCGTGCGATGAAGAAATAAGGCAGGGTAACATGTGCGTAGTGCCATATTGTAAACTGCTTTCGTAAATATCATGAATAGCGGCTTCCGTTGGCGACTGGCTGAAATGAAGGTCCTCGCCTCCATTGATATGGATATCTATAAAACCGGCCGCAATATTTTGTCCACCAAAATCTATCAATGCGCAATTTTGCGGCGCTTCTTTTTGAACAGATTGAATGATGCTATCCTCAATAACAATAACACCCTTGTTGATGACTTCTTCACCCGTGTGTATGGTACAATTAACAATCGCTTGCTGCATAAACTGCTTATTTAATTTAGGTGGTTTCTTCTTATTACAAAAAATAATTAACAAAAACGGTACACTTGTACTCACGTCATCACTGATAATTATATCACTGCAATATAAATCATGTGCCGCAATGAAATAAATCATATCCCCATCAACCAAAATTAACCGTTGCCGCTTTTTTAGCAGCAGCTAAAAATATTGTGCTGCTGCCTTGTGATAATAATCATACAACTCCATAGAAAAACGTCATGTGTTGAAAGTAAACGTCGGAATATATTTGCGCAAAATAGTTCAAATATGAAAGTTCCCGTTCAATATGTAAGTCCTGCGGAAGCGTTGTCAGTCATTCAATCCAATAATCGGGTGTACATACATGGCAGTGCCCACACGCCCACTTTCCTGCTGAAGCATTTAGCGCTGGAGGCACCCCGTTTACGTAATGTAGAAATTGTATCCATTAGTTTATATGGTGACTTACAAGTAGATAAAGCAGCATTTAAAGATAATTTTCATTTTAATTCCCTGTTTGTTTCTGCATCTGTACGGTCTGCGGTAAAAGAAGGCCTGGCCGATTATGTACCCGTATTTTTAAGCGACATACCGAACATGTTCAAACAACATATCTTACCCATTGATGTAGCCATTGTTCATGTGTCGCCACCGGATAGCCATGGTTATTGTTCCCTGGGTGTTTCGGTAGATATTGCCCGCAGTGCGGTAAACACGGCGAAAATTATTATTGCGCAGGTAAACCCCAATGCCCCCAGAACCCATGGCGACGGCCTTGTGCATAGCAGCCGTTTTGCCGCAATGGTATATTGCGAGGACGAAATGCACCAGGCAAATTTCAGCGAAAAAGTGGGAGACGTTGAGCGTACTATTGGAAAAAATGTTGCCGAAATGATTGATGACCGGTGTA
Source organism: Chitinophagales bacterium (assembly GCA_038210625.1). Taxonomy (GTDB): domain Bacteria; phylum Bacteroidota; class Bacteroidia; order Chitinophagales; family Chitinophagaceae; genus Ferruginibacter. The sequence goes on from JBBQWL010000042.1 coordinate 35,270, forward strand.
CGCTGCAAATGGGCATTGGCGCCATACCGGACGCCGTACTGAGTTGCCTGATGAATCATAAGGATTTGGGCGTGCATACAGAAATGTGTTCCGATGGTATTATTGAATTGGTAGAAAAAGATGTGATCAACAACAAGTTTAAAAATATACATCCCAACAAATCAGTATCCTCTTTTGCATTGGGTTCCACAAAATTATATTCCTACATCAATGATAACCCGGCCTTTGCTTTTTTAGATATTGACTATGTAAACGATCCGCATGTTATCCGCCGAAACGATAAAATGATTTCTATTAACAGCGCCATCGAAATTGATATTACCGGCCAGGCTTGCGCAGATTCAATTGGCACCTACCAATTTAGCGGCGTGGGTGGGCAGATGGATTTTATGCGGGGCGCCGCTATCAGCAACGGCGGTAAACCCATTATTGCCATTCCATCAAGAACAGCCAAGGGTATTGCCAGGATTGTACCTACACTTAAACCAGGTGCAGGTGTAGTTACCACAAGAGCGCATATGCACTACGTTGTAACTGAATATGGTGTTGCCTACCTGTTTGGAAAAAACCTTCGCCAGCGGGCAAAGGCATTGATCAATATCGCTCATCCTGATGACCGGGAGTTGCTTGAAAAATCTTGTTTTGAAAGATTTAAAATATTTTAAAACCCGTCGGCCGGCTTCAAAATGCTCGTTTTTTCCCCAATATTTTATCTGCAAAGCAAAAGCGGACAACTGCCAAATCAGTAATCCGCTTTTGGTTTGTTGGGGCTGCAGAAGCCTTTAATAAAAAAAGTAGTGGCACTATTTTACCGTTGCTTGTCGGGGAATAATAAAATTAACCAGGTCGTCCAGTTGCAAACCCGCCCGTTCACAAGCAGTATGAATATCCTCCCTGGAAACATTGGCGGCAAAAGATTTTTCTTTTAATCTCTTTTTTACACCCTTCAGATCCATGCCCTCGTATCCTCCCGGTCTCATCAATGCATACGCATGTACCAGGCCGCTTAACTCATCGAAGGCAAACAGCATTTTATCCATAGAAGTGATAGGTTCAACACCAAAATACAACGGTCCATGGCTTGCTATGGCGTGGATTATTTCAGGGTCAATGTTGCGGACTTCCAATTCTTCAATTATTTTTTTGCAATGCTGATCCGGCCACTGGTCCCAGTCGGCGTCGTGCAGTAAGCCTGCCATTTCCCAGCGCCATTGCGCTGCTTCATCCAGGTTTTCCCTTTCTGCAGCCCAGCATTTCATCAGGTGAGCTACCTGCTTCATATGCAATTGTAAACGCGGATTTAAAACCCAGGAGAAAAATAATTCTTCGGCATCTGTCCTGGATAGCACATTACCTGCGTTGGCGGCGTTTCCAAAAGTATTCCTGTTAAGCAGCAATGACATGAGATTCGTTTTTTCAAAAATAAAGCTTTTGAGGTAGTAAAAACAGCTGCAACGCCATGGATATGCTGGCGGCCGGAAAAATAATTCCGCTGCGGGCAAATGTTTGCTACGCTTTTACTATGGTTGAGTTGGTAAATAAATTATCTTTGTTATATTACCTTTAATAAATTCAACATGAGAAAAATTGACGGAGAAATTTGGAAAGTGCTCAATTTTCATAAAAGCGCTTTTGGAAAACGCTATGCCATCTCTAACCAGGGCCGCCTTGTTTGTTTCGACAAAGACCCGAATGATGGTGTTCAACTCAAGGGTTCATTGCAGGAAGGTTATCCCATCTGGCGTTTCACCAAAAAGAAAAGAAACGGAACACTTGTTTACCGTGGCATTTTACTGCATCGTTTAGTTGCCGAACAATTTCTGGCGCCGGCAAAAAAAGATGAAACAGTCGTTATTCATTTGAATTATAAAAAAGCGGATAACCGTGCTGAAAATCTTGCCTGGGCCAGTATAACCAAAGCTTCGGCGCATGCCCAGGAAAGCCCTTCTGTAATTAAATCCCGCAAAATTGCCCGTAAAACCGGCACCGGCGGTAACACCAAACTCACCCTTGATAAAGTAAAGGTGATAAAAAAAGCACTTGCAAAAGGCACCACCTTAAAAGCGCTCGCATTAAAATATGAAGTAAGCGACATGCAGATTCACCGGATAAAAACAGGTGAAAACTGGGGTGATGTAAAATAATCAGGATTCGCTTTTCTTCGCCCATTTCCACAACTCAATCCAACAGGTACCGGCCATTGCAACAACAATGGAGGTAACCAGCATTGGCCATGGCAGCGCATTTATCCTGAATAAATTACTTACGGCAGGGATGTAAATAGTGGCTGCAATAAACAACAGTGTCACAACAATTACCATTGGTACTAAATTGTTTTTGTACCGTAGGGTGGTAAAAATGCCGTATTTAAAAGACCGGTTTACAAGTGTTAAAAAAATATTGCTAAAAAGAAGTGTGACAAAAATGACAGCACGTACTGTTGCATCCGTACTACCCTGGTGAATATAATACCAACCAACACCAAGGCAGGCCGTGGTAATTGCAATACCCTGCACCATGCTCATGGTTAGCTGTTTGAGTGACAGAAAATTTCCTGCCGTCTTTCTAGGCATCCGCTGCATCGTTCCGGGTTCTATCGGTTCGTTTTCGTAAATGATAGAACAGGTGGGCCCCATAATCAGTTCTAAAAAAATAACATGCACCGGTGAAAAAATATCTGTAAACTTCCACATCAGCAGCAAGGGCAAAGTAACAATTAAGATAATGGGTATGTGAATAGACACGATATACTGAATGGCTTTTTTCAGGTTATCATAAATCTTTCTGCCCAATGCCACCGCATCCGTCATATGGGCCAGGTCATCGTCCGTCAAAATCAGCGAAGCTGCAGCTTTTGCCACTTCACTTCCTCTAAGCCCCATGGCAATGCCTATATGAGCGGCTTTTAATGCGGGGGCGTCATTTACGCCATCGCCTGTCATAGCTACTATTTCTCCATTGTCTTTTAACGCGTTGATCACTTTTAGTTTTGCTTCAGGAAACATCCTTGCAAAAATATTTACCGTGGTCACTTTTTCCCTCAATGATCCCACAGTTAAGTTCATCACTTCATTGCCGGTAAGCGTTTCTCCATTATGATCAAGCCCAACCTGGTCCGCTATTGCCAATGCGGTTTCCATGTAATCGCCGGTAATCATTTTTACCGTTATGCCAGCCTGCCGGAATGTTTGGATTGTTTGATTGATATTTTCTTTGGGTGGATCCTGGAAAACCAACAGGCCAAGAAATTCAAACTTAAATTCCTGCTGACTGGCCGGCCATTTGTCCTGATTCCACCAGCCTTTGCCAACCCCCAAAACACGATAGCCCTGCCGGGCGTATTCGAGCGAACGGGATTCTATTTTTTGCAAGGCTGCCGCCGGTAAATTACTTTGCTGCAAAATGGCTTCAGGTGCACCTTTCGCTGCTATTACTACTTCGCGCTTTTCATTTTTAAAGATGTGCGTCATCATAGGCGGTTTGCCACCTACCGGATATTCATGTACCTGCGTAAACTGGTTTCTTTTGTCTGTAACTGCTGTTTTTTCATACAAGGCATGAATGGCTTTTTCCATCGGATCGAAGGGGGTGCTTTCGCTGCTCCACATGGCATATTCCAGCAAATCTGCCGGGAATTGATCGGCACCATTTATTTTGATGGACTTGTCATTGTCCGCATCGTACAAAAAAGCAAGGTGCATGCTGTTTTGCGTAATTGTTCCGGTTTTATCGGTACATATCACGGTGGCAGAACCAAGTGTTTCAACATACTGTGGTTGTTTTACAATGATATGATTGCGTAACAACCGAAAAGCGCCCAATGCCTGGAAAGTACTGAAGGCAACCGGAATCTCTTCGGGAAGAATGCTCATAGCCAATGTAAGTCCCTGCAGAAAGGATTTAATCAAATCACCCGACTGGTAATAATTAAAGCCTACTACAATTAAAAATGCTGCCGCGCCAATCCAAACCATATTGCGTACAAAAGAGCGCACCTGCATTTGCAGCGGTGTTTTTACAATGGTAATTTCCTTTAATGATAACCCTATTTTACCGAATTTGGTTTCTAACCCAACGGCAGATACTTTAATGGCAGCGCTTCCACTGGTTACCAACGTTCCCCTGTACACGCAGCTGTTATTATCAGCCACTTTTATTACCTGGAATGATTCGCCGGTTAATACCGATTCATTGACTGAAAAATCATTGGCTGCAACAATTAGTCCATCTGCCGCTATTATTTCACCTTCTTCCAGCAGCAACAAATCACCGTTCACAATATCTCCGGCAGGTATTTGCACGGTTATGCCATCACGAATTACGCTGGCACTGGAAGCTGATAATTTTTTTAAAGCCAGTACGGCATTTTTACTCCTGTATTCCTGGAACAGCGAAATGCCCGCAACGATAAAAATAGATACCAGCATGATGATGCCTTCGTTGTACTGGCCTACGGCAAAATAGATAATACAAGCGGCCAGCAGTATCATGAACATGGGCTCCAGTACCACTTCCTTCAACACATTTAGAAGCACATTGTCTTCCTGCATTTCAAGTGTGTTGGAACCATGCTGTTGCCTGCTTACCGTTACTTCTGCTGTGGATAATCCGGCTTGTACAATTTCCATATCCAATTATTTTTCCCGTTGTTATACGATCGCTTTAAGTAACGATGCCCCGGGTGGTTACTATGTAAAGTAAGGTGGAAGATGGCGTGAAAAAGATGACGGCAATAAGGTGGGGAGGTGATTTATACCTGTACCATTGCCTATATCGAAAAAGTGCCGGCAGCTACCTTGTCGGCGAGTTGATTGCTTGACGAGGCCACGAAATACATATCTACATCACCCACATTTTTAGCATAAATTTTACCCCGGTAGCTGCAGGTAAAATCGTTTTTCACGATTTCGTATACAGATGCGGAAATATTTACCTGTTCCGGTTCTCCGTTGCTTTCAAGCCGGCTTGCGATATTAACTGTACTGCCCCATATATCATACGCATATTTCTTTTTACCTACCACGCCTGCTACTACGGGTCCAACGTGAACGCCTATACGCAGATCCCAGGGTTCCTGGCCATCTGCTATTTTTCTTTTATTATTAACCACTATGTATTCCTGTATCTCCAGGCTGGCACTTACCATATTGTGTACATGTCTTTTATCAGGCGTGGGAATGCCACCAGCACACATATAAGAATCTCCAATGGTCTTAATTTTTTCGAGCCCGTACTTTTCTATAATATTATCGAAAGCAATGAAACAGGTATTTAGTTCTTCTACCAGTTCCTGTGGTGATAGTTTATCGGCATGTATGGTAAAACTTTTAAAATCGGTAAACATGACCGATACCTGTTCAAAATTCCTGGGCGTTGCCTGGCCTTTTTGCTGTAGTTCTTTGGCCACTTCTGATGGCAGAATATTCAATAAAAGATTTTCGATTTGCACCTTTTGCTCATCCAGAATTTTGTTGATTTTAACTTTCTCGCGATAGTTTCTGAAAATAAGCACGGCAATTAAAAATACCAATCCCAGCCCTGCTGCAAAAGCGTTCTTTGCCAGTTTCTGCCGTTTTAAATCAGCATCCTGCAGGGCTTTGTCTTTTGTAAGTAAACTTATCTGGCCTTCCTTTTTCTGTAAGTCAAATTCAAATTGAAGTTTATTTAGTTTTTTATCCGTATCAATATTATACAGGGTGTCTTTTACATCAGCATAAAGCGAATTGTATTTGTATGCATTTTTATAATCTGAATTTTTAGCATAAGCAACCGACATTTGTTGGTAGATATCCTTTAGATCCCTTGGCGCTTTTAGTTCTTCCGCCAGCCCGCTTGCCTTATTAAAATAAAGCAGTGCTTTGGCATAATCCTTCTTGGCTATGTACACATTTGCAATACCCTGAAAAGAGAGGTACATGTGGTGCTTACTGTCTGTATTTTCAGCAATTTCAAGCGCTTTGTTGTGGTAGCTTAGGGCTTTATTATAATCTCCTTTTACCAAAAATATTTTACCAATACCGTTGTAGGCGTAGGAACTGTTGGAAAGGCCACCATAAGCCTTTATTGAATTTTCGTAGTAGGTTTTAGATTTTTCAAAATCGTTTTTATAAAAATATATTTCTCCAATATTGCCAGATGTAACACCGATACCATCTTTATCGCCCACCTGTTCAGCCAATGGCAATGCCTTTAAAAGATAATTCAGTGCTTTATCCCAGGTAGTCTTCTTTTCATAATAAATACTGGCCACGGTATTAAGCGCAGCCAGAATTCTATAGTTGTCAGCCGACTTTTCGGCTATGGTTAAAGAGCGGAGGGAATATTCAAGTGCTTTTTCATTGTCCCCCAAATCATCGTAAGCCGCGGCGATGTTATTTAATACATTCGAAATACCGATATCTTCTTTTAAATCTTCAAACAGCTGCAACGATTCATTCCAAAATACAATTGCTTCAGGAAGTTTTCCCAGGAAATAGTTTCCTACACCTATGCTTTTTAATGCATTGGCCTTGCCTTTTACAGAGTTAATTTTTTCTGAAAGATCCAACGCCTGGGTAGCAAGACTGATTGCCTTAACGGGATCATCTGAAAACCGCTCTTTACTTTGTTGCAACAATAAATTTACTGCAGCAGTATCCATATTATTGCCTGAAGCCGAAGTGCCCTGGGATTGTGCAGGCATAGCAATCACCTGCACACAAAATAATAGTATTATTCCCAGTGTTTTACAATTCATATCCAAATATCGGTATTTCAAATCATCCTGACGAATTTACAGTTTTAGCTACAATTACCGGTTAATAACAATTTTACCCACTGTTGTTTTATTACCTGAATTTAGTTGAACCAGGTATAATCCCCGCACCAGTTTGCTTACATCGATATTTTTAATATATTTTTTACCAGCTTCCCAAATGCCGTTATTAAATTCCATTACTTTCTTCCCGTCAACAGTCAATATCGATATTGAACTGGCTCCTGTTTGCTCCGGTACATATACGAGGGTAAAAATAGCAGATGCCGGGTTGGGGTAAATATTAATTGCTCCTGCTTTACCGGTCACAGTTGCATCCTTGCGGACTATCTCTACTGGTTGTGTTATGCCAGTCATCACGCGGTTTACAGCGGATAGATCCGTAGGGATACACGCTATAAAATTGTCGAACGAAGCAGTACTTCCGGTATAACTATTTCCACCGCCGCCACTGCCGCCAGATACCAGGTATTGAATTACCGGCAATGGTGTACCTGCACGATAAGTTCCATTGACAGTAACCACATCCCCCGGGTTACCCACTTTTGAATAATTGAAATAATAAGTTGGCTTAGGCAACTGGTAGGCAGCACTCGCATAAGTCCATTGGTCTTTAAAGTACTTGTTGCTATACATAATTCCTGTTACTTCCGTATTGGCATTGTTCTTTTTTGTAAAACCAGTACTGGAATTTATGATGGCAGCTGTAATAAAAATATCAGATGTACTTGCAAAACCCAGTGGTACCTTGGTGATCCAGGTATTGCTGGTTGCATCATAATTTGTAATGGGCGCAGAGACGGTGTCAGTCGCTATAATTTTACCATTCGGAATAGCCTGGCTTCCAACCAAAGTGTAGCTGATATTATTGAATGCAATCGTGCCTGCCCTGAACATCAGGTAATCGCCATTTGCCGACAACTGGCCACTCACCTTGGTTGTTAAATTTAGCCACAGGCTTGCGGGAGCTTTGGCCGGAGTACTTCCAAAGTTTGTTGCAGTATTGGGCGGTAGTAAACATGGATTATTTACAATGGTTAATAACGCTCCATTTACAAAAGTAAATGCATACTTAGCGGATGCCAAAGTGCCATTACCGACTGTGATCGGATATGTTCCTACAGGGCTGGTTTGCGTTGCCGTGGTAGTTAGCGATGGAGATCCTGTAATACCACTACTTTGCAAATCAACGCCGGCTTCAAAACCACTATAAGTCACCGTAAGCTGATTGTTTTCTCCATAGGGCCTGGTTACATTATTTGCTGTAACTGTTACTACAGTTTTTTGGATATCAACTTCGCCCAGGCCATACGTTATAGCAAAATTAGGATCGGCTAAAACGCCCGGTACCAGGTATTGTTTGCCGGCATCCAATCCGGTAATCATATTGATACCAAACATAGATCCAGGTGAGAACGCTCCTAAAGCACCGGCCGCATCGCTCTCATCAAGAATTACAGCTGTATTGTTATTAGGCGCATCAGTGCCTAACTGGCTACCACTTACTACTTTCAGCAGGGAGCCATTCACCACTTTTAATAAAGAACCATTTACTACTTTGAGAAGGGAGCCGTTCACCACTTTCAATAAGGAGCCATTTACCACCTTTAACAGTGAGCCATTAACAGCCTGTACCAGCCCGTTCGGCAACATTACAAGGGTACTATCCAATACCGGTGTACCATCCTGGTATACCACCGTGTTGGTGCCGTTCACCACCTTAAGCAGCGAGCCGTTCACCACTTTAAGCAAAGATCCATTGGTGAACTGCACATAAGACACACTGTTTACTACTTTAATCAACGTGCCATTTACGAGTTTTAATAACCCATTGACTACTTTCAGCAAGCTGCCGGAAGTGGTAATCCGCACCCATGAACCGTCATTGACATACTGCACCAAACCATCCGATACAGGGTCAGTTACCGCGTCAACCACCTGCACCAATTGCCCATTTAGTATTGGAGCAACAGGTCCGTTTGATGTACTTAGCATTTGCTCCAGCGATCCGCTAACCACTTTAAGTAAAGAGCCATTTACATTCACAGTGCCCGTATTGAAGTCATCACTTTCCATTGCCGCGGCACTTAAAAAAGCCTTGGATGTAACCCCCGTATTAGCATTGATAAATTTGGATGTAGTGGGATCTGTTCTATAATTATTGATAGATTCTGAAGCCACATCCACCAGGTATTGAATGTTTAAATTGTCTTGCAACAGGGGGCTTCCAGCCGGTATAGGTATCAGCGAATTATTTGATAAAGTAAACTTGCGGGAGTTTTTTACAGCATTAAAGCTCGCAATCACATTCATGTTGGCAAGGTCTGCGCTGGAAAGTACTTTACCGTTTGTCTGTACTTTAGTAAAATCTTTTACTACCGCCAATGCATTTGTTGGCATTAATCCCTGGTGGTAAGTCTTAATGTCATTGGAGAACTGAACTGCATCAGGAATATTTGCAGCATTGAATTCATACTTATAGGTAATACTGCCAATGTTTTGACCAAACGTAACTGTCATATTGTTCGGCGTTACTTTTAAAGGCATTTGGGCTATCGTTACAGTGCCATTGAAAAACTGGTAACTATATTTCTTTTGCAATGCCACATCAGTTGCGTTGCCTGGGTCAAAGGTTCTGGATGGGATAATAATGTATGTACCCACATCACTGCCGGATGTTGCAGCAGTTGTCACCACCAGCTGATCGAGTCCTATATCCTGTAGCGTTAATAATGGAATTGTGTTTTGCAACAACACCCCGTTTACTTTAATAACCGCAGAAGGGGCAGTGAGGGATTCGCCATATTTTTTGGTTATATTATTTGCCGTAATAGTAATAGCTGCATTAAAGAAATATTTGCTGTTAGAGAACCCACCGTCGGTGCCGTTGGTGCCGGCTTTGGGAGGCGTGTAAGCAAGAATTTCCGGGTTTCCAATACAGGAACTGATAGTTACCGTTACTGCCGTGGGGGTAATTGAAGTGGGCACAATACGGGTGGTATCGCCGGGTGCATTCACCAGCATAACAATGGTATTGTAGTTAAAATTTTCGCCGGTAATTGTTACGGTGAAAGGCGTACCGCTACATGGTACCACTGTTGTTGGTACAACCACATCAATCAATGTGGCAGTGGGCGCAGCAAAAGTGCGCATGGCAGAATCCGCATTTACCATTCCGAAGCCTGAAATATAATCGAAATGAGTTCCCGGTAAATTATTGGCAACCTCCATATCAACAGCGGTTGTCTGCATCAGCGAGCGGATATCATCGGGCGGGGTTGTAGCGAGATTGAGGAATTTCTTCTTGCCTTCCATTAACAGGGCTGCTACCGCGGCGGCATGGGGTGCCGCTGCTGAAGTACCAAAGAAATTGGAATAGCCATCCAATGCGTTGTTTGGATAATCCTGGCCCAGTTTAACGGTTGTATTTACACCGTCAGGACCGGTTAAATCAGGTTTATTTCTCACCACGCCTTCCACTTTTGTGCCACCGATGGAAGAAAAAGATTCAATTAGTGGTGTGGTAAGATAAGGTGGCGCCTTGTCGTAACGGGCAGCACCCACTGCTATAGCTCCCGCTGCGTTGGCCTGCCCTACCACAGTTGATGTACCGGCATTGTACTCTAAAATCTGTACATCACCACGGTAAATAATGTATTTAATACGAGCCGGGTTACCATCAGTTGTGTTATTTACAATGACAAAGTTGGCATCAGTTAAAGTATTGATGCTAAACGGTAATATTTCCAACGGATCACCATTGGTGTTGTCCCGGTTAAATCCTTTTAAACCAGTGCCATCCGTATTTGACGTCCAGTACATATCCAGGTCATAATGCGTACCCAGATTCTGCCCTGTAGAGTAGATATCATCTACCCATTGCAATACAATCGTATAATCTCCCGGCACCAATGTTATATGCTGAAAAATATCTCCACTGCCCGAAAAATCGTGCGCCATTTTGCCGGAGAACCCTGCAGCAGCCGCACTCACCGGTGTAAAATCTTTTTCATAGGATTTATTTGCAAAGTTGCCCGCTGCTGAAAAATAAGATACACCCTGTGCCTTCACTGCATCCACAGCTTTGGCAACAACACCATCTTTAAGATAGGGTTCAGTAATATAAGTTACGTCATCCACTATAATGCTACAGCCGGCATTTTTTAAGTCTGCAATACCGGTCGCAAAATCACCGGCAGTTAAAAAGCCTGTGCGGAAGTAGAGGCTTGCGCCGGGCGCAACGTCATGCACAATTTGAAGCATTGCTCTTCCTTCATCCGTGCTTCTAATCGGATAGTCTCCTAATACTGTTACGTTGGAAAGATCTCCGTTGGAGAGATCAACCGCCGCCGTATTGGTGTTAAAAGTTTGCGGAGCTCCCGGCACCGGATTGAACGGCGATGTTGCGGTAGTGCCATTGGGAATGGTATTAAAACTGTTTGAAATTACGCCTACTTTAACGCCCGCCCCGGTTAACTTATATCCGCTTCTCACCAGGTTGGAACGCATGGTGGTGTCACCCGCCGAATTTACAAGACCGCTGTTGCTGAACGGTGCATAAAACGGCCGGCAAAAATTAATGATTGAATATAGCAAATTTAGCTTTAACAGGTTGGCTATCGGGTAGTCGCCTGTAATAATTAATTTACTACCCAGCACACCATTAACACCATTGGTAACAGTATTGGTAAGGCCGTAATCGGCCGACTGCAACAGACTCAATACCGTATTATAATTATTTACCTGCACTATGATGTCTATTCTTACCATTCCATTGGCGATGATAAAGAATGGGGAAGGGTCTCCATTAGGATTGTTGTAATATATGGAGGTCAATTCAGAACCAATAAGATTGTTTACTTTGTTTGTAACCAATGCCGCACTTGTAGCAGTACAGCCTGCCGCGGTAACCGTAAGTGTATAACTACCTGGTACGCCCACATTGATGTTGGCCTTACCCGCATCGGTTTTAATCTCCCCGCCGGGAGGCGCAGTCCATTTAAACGTTGCGCCCGGTGTTAAGGAAGAACCATTTAAAGTGGTATTGCCATCAAAATTAAATGGCTTATCATCGCCCGCTTTTGCATCCGGAAGTGGACTAACGGTTACGCCTACCGTATTGCTGGTGTTGGCGATGCAACCTTTACTATCTGTTATCTGCAGGCTATATGTTCCTGAGGCCGCAGCTGTAACCGTGTTGAGGACGGGGTTTTGAGCCGTGCTGGTAAACCCATTGGGCCCTGACCAACTATAAGCATAGGCAGGCGTTCCGCCAGCGGCAGCTGAACTGAATGTTAAACCTGTTCCTACACATACCGGCGAATTTGATCCGATGCTGCCAACGGTTAATGCCGGTGGTTGCGTGATAATTAAAGGCACATTTACTGTACAGGCATTTTTATCTGCAACAACTACTGAATACGTAGCGGCAGCAAGCAGGCTAAAATTGCCCGTAGTATTTTTTACACCATTCAATGTATAAGTATAGGGAGAAGTACCGCCGCTTGCCGCAATGGTTGCGCTGCCAGTTGATATTCCAAAGCAACTAACATTGGTTTGAGCGCTAACCGAACCCGACAATGCATTTGCCGGTTCGGTAATTGTTGCAGATAATGAACCGGCGCATCCGCCTGCATCCGTAAAGGTTACATTATAGGTACCCACTGCCAGACTACCAATGTTCTGTGCTGTTGAACTAAAACTTCCGGGACCAGTCCATTTAAAAGTAATGGGGGCTATACCTCCAGATACAATGAGATTAATAGCGCCAGTTGAACTTCCTTTGCATAGTAAATCCGTTTTGGTGGTTGAACCTGAAATATTACATAAAATATAGGGGGCATAATTAATAGTTACTCCATCCCCTATATTTACCTGGGTGGCGCTCCACAACGCTCCTTTTACTGACATCGCCGGGCCATTGGGAGCGCCTACCTTAATAGCTGCGTAGGGTGCCCATACAGAACCAAACCAACCTGATACGTTACCGCTTCCATTAGAGCCATTCGACATAATGAAGGCCGCGGTTTTATCCGCAGTATTTGTTGAACCTGTTCCATGCACCTCTGTGTAGATTCGGGTAGCATCCCCCCCGTTTATCATGCTAACGGCTGTTTTATTCAAATTAACATCGCCCACAACGTAGACGATGATGTTGCCCGTTGCAGTATTTTTAAAATCATAAATGATACTGGAATTGGGGCCCGAAGCTGAGATAGATTTAAAAAAATAGGTACCAGGCCCGCTAAAGGTAATGCTACTGTTATTACCCAAGGAAAGATTGCCATAAGCACCTGGATTAATTATACCACCAGTAACATTTTTTGAGCCTGCCGAAAAACTTCTGATAGCAGGCATTTGTGGAAGTATTGGGAGTACGGGTGTGCCTGCTCCTGCTGTTGTTACAGCGCCTACCTGATATGTTGTGCCAGCAGGATTTGTAACTGTTCCTGTTACCGTTCCTCCCCCAATAACAATATTTCCATTGATGTCTATATTGCCAATAAAATTTTCACTTGTTCCTGCTGAAAAAATAGTTCCTGCTGCAGGCTGAGTATTGTAAATACCCGCTGCTATATTACCAGTTACCGCATTACCATTGGCCAATACTATTATACCGCCGCTATAAATATTTGTTTTAAGTGCATTGGTGCCGGCAGTCATGTTTCCTATTGACTTAACAAGTTTATAACTACCAACAGCGCCGCCATAGATATAGGTTGAATACCCAAACTGCACGCCATAACCAGGCACAGCCGGAGCCGTTTGACCTTGCAAAGCCTGGCTGGTACCGCCAAAAATAACGTAGTCAGAAATACTGGTTTGCTGCGCCTGCACGATGGCTAGGGACGATACAAAGAGCACGAAGGTCAATAGCGATTTTGAAATAGTACTGCACGTAATAAATTGCCGCATTACAATAAGTTTAAAGGTTAGTTGGCGAAATTCCAGGCAGATATTGGCAACTATTTTTACAAGTCAATTAATGCTATAACACTTATTTGTCAGCACATTGAAAATAAAAATAAAAAATGGGGCGATTGGCAATTAATAATAGGAATTGACTTTAGCGGTACTATAAAACGGGAATTTTATGTGGTAAATATAATACAATATTTTCGATCTGGCTCATTATCTGATAATTATTATTTTTTTCCTTATAAAAATAATTTAATAACCTGCGCCTTTGAGACCGGTTTACCTAATAAATAAACAATGTTTTTCGCTGGTTTGCCAATTAATCCGCCTTGTGATTTGTATTTGGGCAATGTATCATCTGTCCCTTCGTTTGCTATAGTGGTACCTTTTAATTATTTTGATTATTTTAATTATGTTTGTATTAACTTATGTCTGAAAAGCTATATGAAACCATACGCCCGGCCGTCTTGCTGAAACTCAGCAACCAGTTGGCACCAACCCTTTTCTATCATGGGGTGCATCATACTATCGATGTGGAGGAGGCGGCTATAAGCATTGCGTTCAAAGAAAAAATAACTAACCCTGAAGACTTGTTTCTATTAAAAGTGGGCTGCCTGTATCATGATACAGGGTTTCTTTTTACTTACCGCGATCACGAACTTGCCGGCTGTGAACTTGCCAGGAAAGAGTTGCCGGCATATGGCTTTACAAAACAGCAGCTGGATATAATTTGCGGGTTAATTATGGCGACTAAAATTCCTCAAACCCCCCATACCGAACTGGAAGAAATTATTTGTGATGCTGATCTTGATTACCTGGGCCGGAGCGACTTCTTCCCTATCAGCGACACCCTGTTTGAAGAATTGAAAGCACGCAATGTTGTTGCCAGCACCTACGACTGGAATGTGATTCAAATGAATTTTTTTAAGCAACACCAGTATTGCACAGCAACCAGCCAACAACTTAGGGCGGCAAAAAAACAGCAGCATCTTGAGATGATTGCCAACACAAATGAGACCATCGGGATTAGCCTGTAACGCAGCAAAAAGCCTGCCCCGGGAAAGAGCAGGCAACAAATTATCTTTTTTTCAGGCGAACGAATAATAAAGGTTCTTCATTAGCGCTCCACCAATTGTGAATTAATCACCTAATCGTCGTTTCGGTCGTTTCTCCGGGACCGCAACAATTCTTCCCTGCTGTTGGGCGACTGGTTGATTACCGGCTGCAGCGCGGGTTGCGGCAGCAATGACAGTAATCCCTGTTTTACAGCGTCCAATACTTTTGACCAGTTTTCAAGTGCATACAGTTTACTCTTCATACAATTTATTTAAAAATTAAAAACATCTTCCTGTTGTTACAGGCGGTTTGCTGAAAAGGAAATTCACAGGGGTGAACGGACTGATTTCGGGTAATTTTTCAATAAGGATGGGGACAATATCATTTTATTACACAGTATACAATTAATCGGTGTACCTGGTTTAAACACGGTGTTAAAAGCTTCCTAAATACCAAACTATACAACATAATAATCAACAACAACAATTGTATTACCCTGAATGGGGAAACTATCAATGACACTACATTCCGCAAAAATTAAATTGCAATGAATAAGTAATACCGATAACTTAATAATGTAAATTTTTACAGAGGATGGTAAGATGTGGTTGTAGAAAAGATAAGCGATTGTGAAGATACAAAAAAAACTGATACCACCAACTTTGGTCGCCTTCAAAACGATCAAACCATCAGGCCAAAGACAAATCATTGCGATTTAGCCGTTAGGGGTCATTTATATTGCTCAATTAAACTGCTTACACTCAATGTACTTTAAAAATGCACCCTTTTCTGGGGTAATTTAAAGTCGCCGGGGTTACAGCTTGTTTGCCACTGATTGATGGCTTTCAGCTCCCCCGTTCTTCTAACTTGCTAAAATAAATTACGGTTCCTAACATCCCGCCTTTTTTTATTCTGTTTAATCTTCTGATTTAATTTTAGTTATATGTTAAACTCTTTGTTAAAAGCGGGATTTCAGCTAATTAAACTGAGTAATAAAATATACACCCTTTTGACATTTGGCAATACAAAGTAGCACGGCCTGCCATTTGTTAAATAATATCTAAAAAAAATTATTAAAAATAAAAACCTTCTAATTCAAAATTTCGTAAACAAATATTATCCATCATTTAAAAACAACATTATGCCACATGATCTTTCAAAAGCGTCCGCTTTAGTTCAAACACCCGTTGAGGCACCTATGCCCCGGCGAAAATTTTTAACCTATGCAGGGCTTTCTGCAGGTGCATTGTTATTTGCAGCTTCCTGTAAAAAAGAATCCAGCCAGGATCCCTCTCTTACATCCGACATCCGCTCGCTGGGTGGTGGTAAAGATGGAGGAAAAGCCGTTGTAAACCTGGGTTCGGGGGATATTGGCATTCTTAATTATGCTTATGCACTTGAACAACTGGAAGCGGCTTTTTATATCCGTGCACTGCAAACTCCTTATGCAGGCATTTCTGATAAGGAAATGGAATATTTAAGCGACGTGAGAGATCATGAAATAGCCCACCGGGAATGGTTCAAAAATGTATTGGGCGATAACCGTATTGGCGGAGTAATTGTAAATTTTAGTTCAATCAATTTTGACAGCAGGGAAAGTGTATTGGGCACAGCCAAGGCGTTGGAAGATGTAGGTGTATCAGCCTACAATGGTGCAGGCGAATTACTGCAAAGTCCTACTTACCTGTTGTTTGCCGGAAAAATCGTTTCTGTAGAAGCCCGTCATGCAGCTGCCTTAAGGGATATGATTGCTTACGGAAGTTTTGCAGACAGCACAGCAATTGATATGAATGGGCTCGACCTGGTTCGTACACCTGCGGAAGTACTGGCCATTGCCAGCGGTTTCATTTCCACAAAAATTATTTCAAAAGATTTACCAACCTCTTAAAATTTATTCTCATGAATTTTTCAAATATAATAGAAGAAATAGAAAAAGTTGATCCGGAAGTTTTCGAAAAACTGAACGGACGACGCAGTGCAATGAAAAATTTTCTGAACTTTTCAGGAAAGGTTACCGCCGCTGCTTTACCTGTTGCAATCGGCAGTATGTTTAACAAGGCATACGCGGGCAGCCCAACCAGCACCATTACTGACGTACTTAATTTTGCACTTACGCTGGAATACATTGAATGGGAATTTTACAAACAGGTAGTTGCATCCGGCATTATACCCAGCGCTGCAGCCGTGGGCGCATTAACCACCATCCGGGATCATGAGGCAGAACACGTGGCGCTGTTGACATCTGTTATCACTTCACTGGGTGCTACCCCTGTTTATTTTACAGCAGCGAGTTTTGATTATACCGCCAAAGGAACTTTTCCTACGGTATTTACAGATTATGGTGTACTGTTGGCAGTAGCGCAAACGTTTGAAGATACTGGCGTAAGAGCGTATAAAGGACAGGCGGCTAACCTGATATCCAGCAACGAATTATTAAGGGCGGCTTTACAAATACATTCTGTTGAAGCCAGGCATGCAGCGCATGTACGCGAAATGCGCAGGCGTTATGGTGCCCTTGTACCAGCGGGTGTATTGTTACAGCCTTGGATTACATTGAACCAGAGTGGTATTGCCACACCTGCGGTGAATGCAAGTTATGCCGGTGAAGAACTAACCAACCAGGCTGGTGTAAACGTAGTGGGTATTAATGGCTATGCCATCACAGCAGAAGCTGCCAGTGAGGCGTTTGATGAGCCACTTACCAAAGAGCAGGTGGTAGCCATCGTTACGCCCTTTTTTGCGTAGGGGATTTAAAAGAATTGTTGTAATTATTTAGCCAGGAATACCGTTGCCGGTTTCCTGGCTTTTTTTTATAAATGATAATTCATAAAGATCGCAGGCTCCCATATAAAAATTATGAATGTAGATTTTAAAAGTTTACAAAAGCGGCGTTATCAAATATCAGGCATGCATATTGGGATATCATAGTAACCAGAAAAAACATCCTGCGCACACACTACTCAATGCTTCAAAAAACACTGGTGACGGTATTTCCTTGCTGGCTTTGCTGAGATCATCCGGCAATAATGCTATTACTGATAAAAATAGTGTAACAGACAGCACTGTTACAACACCAGGAAAAGACAATATAGATAAAATGAGTAAAGGGAAAAACTCACACTGGCCGGAGCTAAACCAGTATGGGGGAAAGATATGACCGGTTCAATGACAGTGGCCAATGTAAACGGGTTGGCGGCCATTACAATTATTGCGGCGGAATATGACCCTTTGAGAAGTGAAGTTGAGTTACTGAGGGACAACTTTAAAAAGGCAGGAGTTGCCACCGGCTTCAATTATACAAAGGAGTTACGCATGAGTTTTTTGGCATGGCGGCTGTTTTACCTCAAGCAAAAGAGGCGCAGGCTTTTGCCGCCGGTGAATTAAAAAAAGCTTTTGGTAAATAAATTTTATAAATAATGGTGAGCGTGCAAATAAGGATGGTTGAAAAGGTATGTTTCAAAGCATGGTGTAGCCATGCAGGTGGTGGCCGACGATCTATTATTATTTAACACTCATTTAATTCAGCATTTGTTAGGGATTGCAACCGAGTTGCTTCAACTTTCGTATTTGATTGAAGTATATATTTTTTTAAACCGGTAATACCAGCTTTGCTGATAAAACCACCAACTTGTAAATATGAAAAAATTATTGATTATTGCTATTGCGTTCACTTTAGGAAGCAACGTTTTTGCACAGGAGAAAATGGAAAAAAAGATGCATCACAAAATGGATCACAAAATGGGCATGAAAAAAGATTGTGTGATGATGAAGGATGGTAAAATGATGATGATGAAGGACGGAAAAATGATGGCAATGGACCAGGACATGACCATGAGTGATGGTACTGTATGTATGATGGATGGCACCTGTAAAATGAAAGATGGTAAAACAATGAAGATGAAGGAAGGCGATCAGTGCTATATGGACGGAAAGATGAAAATGGGCAAAGGAATGAAGCATAAAATGTAACTGGTGCTATGTTAAGAACCAAATGACGGTTCGTATTGTGAGTGGTGAGTGGTCAATGGTGAATTATGATCACTAATAAATATTGACGATTCACACTTAACTTAACACTTGCTGTTATTGTACTTCAATAACAGTAGCAACCCGCCATAAACTGTGTGCAAACAGTGTATGGCGGGTTTTGCTTTTGAATTTAGTTCACAGTCTAATACAAATTACCCGCATAGATTAAAGACATCACTTTAATGGCTACATCACTAGTGTTGTAGGATTATGTGCTTAACCCGCCAGGCAATTACAAAGCTTATTATTGAAAATGGCTGCATCTGTTTCTTACCGCTGGTTTAAGACATATATGCTAGTATTAAATTAAGTGTGAATCGGCAATAGTGAATAGTCAATTATTCACGATTGACCATTCACTTTTCACAAAACGAACCGTCATTTGATTCTTAACATAGCACTGGTACTGTTCCACCAAAGTAGCAATTGGAAAAACTGCGCAGCATCATTTTTCCAAAGGAGCGAAATCAGTGACCGGTGTAATGGAAGCGACAATTGAAATTATGATGCCGGTGCTAATAAAAAAGCTGCCCCGGTATCGGGGCAGCTGGGTAATTCATGTGTGGAAGAATAGGTTATTGCTTATTGTATTGCACAATCACTTTGACTGTTGTAATTTTTTTGTCAGGTGCTGCAATCTCCAGCTGGTAGATACCTGCCAGCAATCTATTGGCCGGGCGCAGGGTTTCGGTAGCAGTACCACCCATGTGGGCAATGTAGTTACTCATTACTACCTGGCCAAGGTTGTTAATTAACCTCGCTGCATACACGCCTTTCTCCATACCGTTCATTTGCAGGTGAATGGCATTTTCTGTTACCGGGTTAGGGAACACATAAATGGCAGGTGTGCTCCTGTTAAGCTTCACTTTTACAATATTGCTGTAACCAATTACATCGTTATAACTGATGCTGCGGATGCGGTAATAATACTGACCCAATGCAGGCGCTACATCCAGCCAGTTGTATGCCACTGCCGCGTCGCTGTTGCCGGCAGATGCCTGGTCGGCTACTTTGGTAAAATGCGTGCCATCCGTAGAACGCTCAATCTCGTAGCCTTTGATATTTTCTTCGCTGGCTACATTCCATTGTACCCCGATATCGCTGGCCAGTACATTGGCGGCCACATTGGTGTAAACCACCGAGGGTTTAAATACCACCCTAAAACGGTTGGCAGCTGCCGAAGCTTTATCGCTGGTGATTGCAAAATTCACTTTGGTAGTACCATTCATATTAATAGGCGTAGCTGTATGCGTAAACTGGTCCTGTAAAAAACCAGCCAGGTTATCCTTATCCAGGTTGTTGGCTATTAATTGGAACTGGTATTTTTTAGCGGTTGACCTGGTAAGTTGGTAAAACAACGTATCATTCATTGTTGGCAGCGGCCTTCTATTGGCAGCCAATGAAACACCATTGCAAAGCAGGCTGAATGTTTCATTTGTATTGGTCATTTTTTTGGCATCCATCCAATCAATTCCCGGGTTATAACTGTCATCAAATTGCGCCAGGTTACCATCTGCCAGGAATGCACTGTCTTTATTTGTAAATGCATACAAATTGGTAGACAGTGATGTTATTTGGGCAGCTGGGCTCATAGGCCTGAAAATCGCCTGGTTGTTAACCGTTGATTTTGCGGATTCGTCTATTATAAGTGGTAAACTTGTTCCGCCAGAATTGTTTACATAAAATGCTTGTCCAGACTGAATGATGGTACTTGGATTGCCGGGTGAACCGGAAGGACTTGCAACATACACACGGGATCCCAGACTAGTTTCAAAAAACGTCACGTAAGCACCAGTGAGGTTTAAATAGGGATCCCAAACATATAAGAAATTGGTAAGATCAGACGTGGGTATTTTTGCAAAGTCCAGTGGGGATGCGTACGGGTTACCAATCATAGTAAATGTACCTGCCGCCACATTGAATGTTTGCGGACCGGTTTGCAATTTACCAGTACCGCTAAGCGTTGTAGGGCTTGAATTCAAGGTTGAAAAATTGAGCAGGTTCCTGTCACCCCTTACAAATATAAAAAAAGGTATATTGTCAGCAGTTGCACCTGTCCCTTTGGAAATATTACTTGTCCTGGTATTATTAATCGGTGTCAATACATCGTTACCAATTTTTAGCGTACTTAAAAGGTTGGGCGAAGGACCATCAAGGCCATTACCACTAATTCCTGGGGTAGGGAGAACTGATCCTGTTACCAGGGTTCCCTTATTCGGAGCTACATCAGACATCGCTCCTCCATTTTGCCAGTTATCAAATATACTTCCTCCGCCAGATACGGGAGAGGTAAACAAATGCCATTTTCTTGTTGCCGGGAAATAGCGTTCAACAGTAACACGTCCTGCTCCTGTATAGGCAATCGCACCGCCTACCTGGCCGACCATTGCAGTGGTTGTGTCAGTTGAGCGTAAAACAAGCTCATTGTTAATGCTGAGTGTACCCAATGTAGGTGTCAGAGCGCCATATATAGCTGTTTTTGTGTTCAGCGTCACAGAAGCTCCGCTACCGTTAATGGTAAGGTTGTTTAATGCATTGGAAGTACCATCGCTTCCCTGGTTAAGGTTAATGATACTGCTCGTGCCGGGTGCATTGATCGAAATACTGGAAGTTAGTGAACCGATAAATGAACCCAGGCCAGTGCCAGTTAACGTAATACCGCCAACATTATTCAAAGTTTGACCGTTTAAGGTTATCACAGCGCTTCCCTGTAATTCCAGCGATTTGCTAAAGGAAGTTGCATTCAAGGTTGGCATATTCGGTGCTGTGGTTGGTATAATAACGTCTGTTATTGGCGTAGGAACGGCTACACAAGTCCAATTGAATTTATCCTGCCAGCTGGTACTGCTAACACCTGTCCAAATATTAGATGCTGTGATAACATTTGCGGGAGCAGATGCAGCCGAAACGCAACCTGTACTTGTATTAGTTATTACTACACTATAGTTACCAGTTACTGTTGAAGTAAAGCTGGCGAAATTGCCGGGATTTGTTGCAGTTGCCGGTACCGTCCAGGCATAGCTATACGAACCCCCCGTTCCCGGAGTGGCAGTAATGGTTGAGGGAGCGCCTCCACATACCGTAGTTCCGGCAACCGTTACGGTTGGTAATGGATTGATTGCAATTGTTACATTTCCGCTCATGGCAACCGTACATGAGGTAGCAGCATTGGTTGCTATTACTGTGTATGTACCGGCCACTGTTTGTAATCCAAAACTTATGGCCGATCCAGTGCCTGCAACTACAGACCCAGAGTTTACACCTCCGATTTGTAACTGATAATTTACACCAGATTGAGAACCAGCTAAACCAACTACTACCCCGGTACCCCCGGCGCAATAAGTTCCTCCACCGGTAACATTGAATAATGTCGGTAAAGGATTGATACCAATTACCACATTTCCTGTCATGGCAACCGAACATGTAGTTGTTGTGTTGGTAGCAATTATGGTATACGTACCTGCCGCTGTTTGTAAACCAAAACTAATGGCTGCCCCGGTTCCACCAAGGGCCGATCCCGTATTAACACCACCAAGCTGAAGCTGATAGCTTACACCAGATTGCGAACTGCTTAATCCCACTACCGAACCAGTGCCACCGGAACAGTAATTTCCACCACCGGTAACAGTAAACAGCGTTGGTAAAGCATTTACTTTAATAGTTATAGCCTGGGTATTGGCACATCCATTTGCATTGATAATCGTCATTGTTCCGCTATAAGTACCCGCTAAAGTACCCGCTGGGATTGTGATCCCAGTTAAAGTACCACCACCTGCCGCAAAAGCAAATGCTGTACTACCCTGGTTTGCAAGGCCAGTCCATGCGATACTATAAGAAGTTGGGCTGTTCGTGGTTGCGGTATATACCAAAGTGGTTGTTTGTGCGCCTGCACTTGTACAAACGGCAGCCAATGTTCCGGTGGTTGCAATAGTTGGCAAGCCATTTACAGTTAAACTTACTGACTGGGTAGAGGAACATCCGTTTCCGTTGATAATCGTCATTGTACCGCTATAAGTGCCTGCTAAAGTTCCGGCTGGGATTATTATACCGGTTAACGTGCCACCACCTGCCGCAAAGGCAAATGCAGTACTACCCTGGTTTGCCAATCCGGTCCATGCAATACTGTAAGAAGTTGGAGTACCCGTTGTTGCTGTGTAAGGCATTGTTGTAGTCTGTGCTGCAGCATTAAAACATACTGCAGCTAGAGTACCGGTAGTGGCAATGGTTGGTAATGGGTTAACCACTACTGTAATGGTTCCCGGTGTAGCACTAACACAACCAGCCGCTGAGGTAGTTGTAGTAACTGAATAAGGGAAACTTCCGGCACCACTTGTTACTGAATTAAATGTTACCGATTGTCCTGTTGTTGAAGACAGGTTAGCTGCTGGACTCCATGTATAGGTAACACTATTGTATACCCCTGTGCCGGATGGATTGGTCGTGGTATTTGTTACTACGATGTTATCTACAGCCCAGTTACTTCCTGCCTGCGGAGTATATAAAAACTTAACTACTAAATTTGTCATACCCAGGTATGCATTTAAATTGATGAATACTTTAGGGTCAGCGCTAAAGTTTGCAGGATTACCAAATATTGATCCAGGTGCAGAACCTGAACCGTTATACGTTTGCAAAGTTGTGTAAGACCCACCTCCGTCGATGGAGATTTGAATTTGAGCCTGTGCTAATGCAGTCAAATTATAAGCCTGATTAAATGCAAGATAAGCGGAAGATAAACCTACAAGGCTAAATACCGGCGTCGTTAAACTGGTATTACCCGGAGTTCCTGTGCCATTAATGATCATAAATTTACCTCCTGAATTATAGGTAACTCCATTCCAGGCTTTTCCGCCGTTTGCTTCTCCCCATCCGCTATTAGGATCTCCATTGCTGTTATTGGCGCTGGCACCATTCCAGCCGGGAGGATTTGCACTTGCGAAATCTCCTCCAGCTACGACCAGTCCGGTATTGGTATAGTTTGAAGCCGTCAGGGTGACGGAACTTCCTAAACAAACCGGATTAGCAGAGGCTGTAATAATGGGTGTAAAAGGCGCATCTATAATAACTTGTGCAGCAGCTGAATTGGCACTAGCGCAAATACCCACACCATTTTGCACCACCGCTCTGAATAACGTCGGTTGGGTTACGGTGGTGTTATAAGTTGCAGCTGTATTAGCAATTGGTGTCCAGGTACTGCCCGCATTAATTGATTGTTCCCACCTAATTATTGATCCGGTATATCCGGAGAGAGTCATTGTACCTGTATTTGTGCCACTGCAGATAGAAATCAGCGTTGGAGTAATTGAACCACCAATGGACGCAGGCGTTACGTTAATAGTTCCAACAGCGTTGGCCACACTACATCCGCCCGTTAATGGAATGCTATAACTAAATAAACCTGCTACTGTAGGTGTTCCAGAAATGGTAATTGTGTTTGCTGACCAAGCTGCGGTTACTCCTGCAGGTAACCCTGCTGCAACACCAATACCAGTTGCACCGGTAGTGGTATGCGTAATATTGGGTAACAAAGTGTTGATACAAAGAGTGGGTGTTGATGAAGCTGCACCAACAGTATTGCTTGGGTTAACCGTGATAGTTCCCGTAGCATTTACTGAACTACAACCTCCGGTTAATGGAATGGAATAGCTAAATGTACCCGCCGCGGTAGGTGTTCCCGAAATAGTAATCGTATTGGCCGACCAGGCAGCTGTTACGCCTGCAGGTAAACCTGTTGCAACACCAATGCCCGTTGCCCCTGTGGTTGTATGTGTAATGTTGGTTAAAACGGTATTGATACAAAGTATTGGTGTTGATGAAGCAGCACTAACGGTATTGTTTGGCGAAACTGTAATCGTTCCGGTAGCATTGACCGCACTACAGCCGCCAGTTAGTGGAATAGAGTAATTAAAAGTACCTGGTGCAGTAGGCGTTCCGGAAATGGTGATTGTATTGGCGGACCATATAGCAGTTACACCTGCTGGTAAACCTGTAGCTGTACCGATACCTGTCGCTCCGGTGGTGGTGTGCGTGATATCGGGTAAGGGTGTACTGATACACAAGTTAGGAATTGATGAAGCAGCAGTGGCCGTATTGTTTGGATTAATATTTACAAGTCGAGTTGAAGTTGTTGTAGACCCACTACATCCATTTGCAGTTACAGTAATAATTGCGGTACCAGAAAAGCCAACCGTCCAGGTAACAACACCCCCTGCCGTGATAGCCCCTGCGCCAACTGGGCTTATTGACCAGGTATAGCTGGTGCTGTTAGCTGCATTAGCCGTATAGGTTGATGTTGGAGTAGCTGCGGTGATTTCACATGTCGGTTCTGTACTTGCTGCTCCCAAATTCAACGTTACTGCACCCACCCTTGGTGTGATGACAATATTAGCAGTTGCAGTAGTAGTACAAGTACCAACTGTGAGGGTATAAGTGATAGTATAGCTACCAGGGTTGCTACCACTTGGCGTAATACTCCCACCAGTAGGCTGATCAATATTTAACGTTAAGCCTGCCGGAATGGATGTATAAGTAAATTGACCTCCGGTTGCTCCCGTAATCGTCACAGGGTACTGGCCTCCATCCAACTCACAAAAAGAAGCGGATGGATAACTAATGGTTGCCGTTGGGGAAGGATCTATTTCAACAAAAGCCGTGATCGGTGGTAAAGGACAATTCGGTATTGATGCCGTTACCATGTAAGGGCTTCCAGCAGCTGCAGTGCTAGTTGACGGGGTTATTAAGCCGGTAGCCAGTGCAATTGACAAGCCTGCCGGAGAAGCAGAAAAAGTAGCCCCTGCAGAAGAACCGATTCCTGAAAATGTTACTGCCTTCGTACCGTCACCGGTACAGAAACTGGCAGAAGCGTAACTGATAGAAAGGCTTGGGTTATCAACAATGTTAATGTTCGCAGAAGTAATACTTACATCCCCACAAGACGTTCCGGAATTTACAGTATAAATCATATTGTAATTACCAGGGGTACTAGTGGCCGGATCAATTACACCTGAGGCATTAACAGATAAACCTGTTTGCCCTGTAGGTTGCGTAAAAGTACCTCCACCAGGCAACCCTGTAACAGTAGGAGATATGCTTGATGCTGCTTTACAAATCGGATATCCTCCCGTACCGTATGTTAATGTAGCAGAAGGAATGGCAGTAATTGTTACTACCGTTGGGCTTGTTGCAACTGCAGGGCATCCTCCGGAAGCAGGAATTGTGTAAACCACATTGTAAACATCTCCATCACTACCAACACCAATTATACTTCCTAAAGGGTTTGGAATGGTACCACCACTTGTTACAATGTTTAAATT
Source organism: Chitinophagales bacterium (assembly GCA_038210625.1). Taxonomy (GTDB): domain Bacteria; phylum Bacteroidota; class Bacteroidia; order Chitinophagales; family Chitinophagaceae; genus Ferruginibacter. The sequence goes on from JBBQWL010000042.1 coordinate 61,340, forward strand.
GTGACCCGCAACTGCAGGCGTATAAGAAAAAATGCCCCCTGTATAAGCACCGGTAGTACCTGAATAACTCACCGTGTTAATAGAGCCGTCCAGAATACAAATATTGGAATTTAAATAACCAATCGTTGCTGCAGGCAGTTGAGTTACTGTAACAGTTGTACTCAATATAACAGGCCCATCAGTATAAGTTACTGTGTAAACACCCGGGTCGGCGCTACTTGGTGTAAAAGTACCTCTGGTATTATTCAGGTTCGCCGTACCTGGTACACCCGATACCGTAATAGTAGCAGCAAGATTTTCTGTAAACCCTGAGAATATCAGTGAGCGTGAACTTGCATCACTTGAACAGTAGGCTGACTGCGCATAAGAAATTGCAGCACTGGAAATGTTTATAGTTGTTGATTTTGAAACAGGTGAACAGTTACCGTTTGTAACGGTATAAGTGATGGTATATGAACCAACATTACTCCCTACCGGCGTGAAAGCACCTGTACTACTATTAAAATTGGCCAACGTTAAACCTCCAGGAGTGCTTGTGTAACTAAAACTTCCGCCGGTATAATTAGAACCTATAAAGGCTGGGCCACTCTGTGCGGGGCTAGCCGTTGAAAAGGTTGTAGATGGATAAGCCATCGTACTAATAATTGGCAGAATGCTTACTATTAATTTTCCACCTGCACTAGTAGAAAACCCGGAACCATTAATGTTTGTAAATTTAGCCCTGTACAAAAAACCGTTCATACTACTTAAGGCGTTGGCAATATTTAGTGTGCTGGTAGTAAAATTTGTGTATTTACCACCGCCATCAGTAGCAGCGGAAATATCATCCCATGTTGCGCCACCGTCGTTACTTCTCTGCCATTGGATGGTTGGTGTTGGAACAGAGGAAGAAGAGCTTGTAAATGAAGTATTGCCTCCTTCACAAATTGAACTACTCAAGGCCGGATTAACTGCCACATTTGGCGCACCGGTAGATTCCCCAACACAAAAATCGCCATAGGCTGACAGGCCTGTAGCCAGTGTGCTGGTTGCGGTTTTTGTACCAGTAGCAGGTACGGGGGTTACCCATGCACTACTATTGTATTCCCTTACTACAAAATTATTGGTGTTTGCCCCACCAGGAACTGAACCACTGTTGTAAGTAAAAGTTGCATCATAAGTACCGGCCAAAGAACCCACTTTGGTAAGTGTCCAGTAACGGGTAACTGTTTTTGTATTATCCAAACCAGAAGACGCTATTGCAGGATGAGTTGTGGGAGAAGTTGTTACCGTTGCAATTAATGAACCCGCAGTTGTTACCACGGCATAATTGATTGTTACCGGATTGTAATTACTGGCATCACCAATTTCAAAATCAAACGGTGTTGTTGAACCAAGGCCGACTGGTTTCTGAAGGTTTCCAAAAACCCATCCGCCTGTTGTTGGCGGCCTGCTTACAAAACCTCCACTGGCAATGATTATTTTGTTAGCCCCGGTGGTAACTATTCCTTTGGTGAGCACCAATGAGTTAGTGACCGTAATATCATTTGCTATGGACGAAATACCTGCAGGGTTATTAATAACTAAGGTATTAAATGTTAGGCTTGGATTAATCGTCGGGATAGTTTGTGCAGTACTGCCATTAAAGCTTACAGTTGTCGTTCCAGAGGTAAGGGTATAATTACCTGTTCCTGGCAAGAAAATACTAGCAATACCCACTGTTCCGGTGGCCGGCAAAGTTCTTGGGCCACTAATAGTGTTACTTAAGTTATAATAATTAACAGCTGCAATGGTTTGGCTTGAAGTAGAAATATAATCGACAATAGTATTTGTTGCAATAACACTACTGCTAAATCCTGGATATGAAGTGGCTAAAGATCCTGAACCTATAACAAATTTACCTGCCGTGAGGTTGAATGTTCCTGTGCTTGTAATCTGATTGCCATTATCTTTTAAAATGCTACTTGTAACATCACCAATAGTCAAATTACCGACTGTAGTTGCAACACCTATTGTAACACCTGCCGCATTAGAATTGTTAATTTTTAATGTGCCATATGCGGGCTGGGAGACAGTTTGAGCTGATGTACCGTTATAATTTACAATTCCTGTTGAAGGGGTGAAAACTGAAGTTGTAAATGTACCTGTAACATTTAATGTACCTGTACCAGTAAATATCACGGACGCCGTGGCTGTAGCCGCTCCTGTACCAGGCAAAGTAGTACCAGTCACATTACCAGTTACCGTAACAACTCCTGTAGAACTAATTGTTAAATTTGTTTTACCATCTCCCCCTGATCCAGTTGTTCTGTTACCTGGTGTTTGATTAATATTGCCGCAAACTAAATTACCATTAACTATTAATGAAGTTGTACTAATGCTACTATTACCCATAGCAGTATTGCTACCAATTGTCACTGCGCCCGTTCCTCCCCCAACAGTTAATGTTTGACCAGAATTAACAGTTAAACTTGTTGTATTATTATTTGTGGCATTATTTATTTGAATAGATGCACAAACAGCAGCAGCGGTAACAACTGGAGTGGCTCCTGCATTTATGGTTACAGTATTTCCTGCCGCAGGAATCCCAACTGGCGTCCAGTTACCTGCAACATTCCATGATGCACCTGCGGCACCCGACCAAGTTTTTTGAGCGGTTGCGGCAAAAGCAAGTAGCCAAAACGCAAAGAATAAAGCAACCGTCTTAAACAAGTTTGTAGGAGTGTAAAATTTCTTCATAAAAAAAATTAAAGTGGTACAAATAAAAAATAAGCGTTGTTTTTAGGAGGATAGTGGAGTAGGGTTGCCTGGGGTGTATGATTTCAAAAACACCACAGCACAGTATATAATCAAAACATAAATTACATTGTCAACAATTGCCTTTCAGCAAAAAATGGATGTTAAGGGAAAACCTTAGTAATCGTTTGGAATCGGATTTAATAAAAACAGGTGGTTTAACAGACGTACAGAAGGATAAACAATTAGAAAGCGGATAGTCTTTAAATAGAATTGGAGATTTTGTAGCTATAATACTACACAAACATAGGGGTATTTTTTGAGAATTTCATTAACATTTTACACTTTTCGACGAAACGCCGGCGGCTATCGTGCTGCAAGCACGTTTTTGTAAAAATGGTTGGCTGTAACCGGTGTACCTCACCAGCTAAAATTAATTGCTCCCTGCTTAATACCTGCTTCGTACCTGCTTCGGGACACCTTCGGGTTAAGTGCGTCAATTAACAGCGATGGTACAAAGCAAACCAACAGAAGATACGAAGGAAGCCTTTAAGAAAAGCCGCACTATTTTCCGCCGTTTGCTTTTAAGTCGGCCCTGCAATTGTTGATTAACAACATAAAAAGTAAATTGGATGAAAATGGAAATAATAATAACACAAGCCACAGTGAGGGAAAAGCTATATGATTATATCCGTATAGCAGCCGATAAAAAAGTAAGGCCATTTATACGATGCTGGAAAACGATATTATGGAAGAAAATAAATGGTGGGAAGACCATGTTTTTACCAAAGAATTAGACAGGCGTTACAGTGCCTGGGAAGCTGGCAAAGAAAAAGGGTATACGCCTGAAGAAGTGGATGCCGCAATAGCTCAGCTAAAGAAAAAAAGCAGGGGCAAATGATATACGGTATCGAATTTTACCCGCTGACCCCGCTGGCAAAGGATTCTGTCCTGTTGCCAGACGTTACTAATGTTTAGCAACTGGCATCAGGCCGGACTGCGCCAGATGAGGCTTTGCTTTGCATACTGCCGGGTTTTCTATTTTGCAAGTTTCAGTCTGCGTTCAGCATAATACTTTTTCAACTCTTCAAAATTCATATTTTGAATTTCTAAACTTATTTTGTCTCTTGTGTCACGCATAAACTTTACTGCGTCAAACTCTTTTTTTTCAATTTCTTTAGCCTTCATTGTATATAATTTCTTTTGGTGAACGAATGTCAATTATCTTATAGCCAGGTTTCATATTTACAGCATTATAACCTCTAATTCTTTTCACGTTTACGATATGTTTAAAACTCCAACTCACTAAAATATCAACTTCATTTATTGTGGCCATTGCAATATGAAAACATTCTGCACGACTTGTTCTCCCTACGACATTTTCTGCAAGGTAACTGTCACCTAAATTTACAGCTTCTTCTGTTAGTTCAATTCTTGTTTTTAATGTTTCAGGTATGCCCGGAAGCAATTTTTGAACTCTTTCTGGTGCTCCAGGTAATTCGTCCCCGGTAGTAGTTGAAAAAACAACTTGAAATTGCCCCAACTTTATTTTTTCAAATAAAATTTGAGTATCTTCTTCAAAGTCTGTGTCATAATAGCCACCAAAAACAGAAGTGTCTAAATATATTTTGGCTACTCTTTCAATCATTGAACAAATATCAATAACTTACCAGATTTTGTCGGGTTTTAGATTTTACACCCGCCGTACAGCCAACCAATAGCATTGAACTAAAACTATTTTCCGCCGTTTGCATTTAAGTCGGCCCTGCAATTGGCGTCCAGTTCAGGAACAAAATTACCGTTTGCATAGCTTTCTATGCCGTAATACATCAGGCAGTTGCTGTTATCGCAATGGGCGCCGTTGGCCTCCCGCTAGCGCAGGACTCTGCCTCGCTGGCGCATATATGGGACAATTAAAACAAAAGCCCTCCTGAGGGGGGCTTTATTATTCCTTATTGCTTTAAAATAAAATCATCTTTTTAACCACCCTGTCGTTACCCATAAACACCTGAACCAATACAGTTTGATTGTGTAACCGGGTGCTGTTGTTTTCAACATTGAAGATATTATTTCCCGGGCTGGATTTTAGTACCGTCAAAGCCAACATCCTTCCACTAATATCTTCCATCCTTATTGCTACATCGGTGGCTTTTTTAGTATATAAATTTACCTGCACTTTTTCGGACGACGGTTGATATATACCTGTTACATAATTATTATTTTGCTCTTTGGTTACCATTTTGGTAATATAAGAATATTGAACTTTACCTGTTGTAAGTACTATTTTAACACGGTAATACAAAATAGCGGACAAGTTATTGGTCACATCATCGGTATAATAAAACACCTTATTGCTTTGCGTGGTTGCACCAACCTTATAAACCTGCTTAAAATTTATACCATCATTGCTTCTTTCAAGTTCGTAATGATCGCTTCCCTCCTGGTTTTGCATGGTCCATTGAATGTTTACATGCTCGTAAGCTGAGGCGGTTGCTTTTAATGTGCCAAAAGCTATTGCTAAAACTTTTTGCGAGCTGTACAATATATATGTTTTGGCGGTATCCTTACAGCCGTTTCGCTTTTCTGTAAGTACCAGCTGGTGCCAGCCTGTGTCGGCAGTAACCGGGTTTTGTATAGATGAATTAAACCCTTTTGCATTTGTCCAGCTCCATAATAATCCCCCGGAGCCACCAAAAGGTGTTGCGTAATTGCTATTAGCAGCATCGCCCCCTAATAGCATTGAAGCAATCGAAGAGGATTGACCAATCATTTCAAGGGAAGAAGCTGATGCAACCGGTTTGTAATTATCAAGTGCTATGGTTACTGAGTCGGTATTTTGTGAACAGCCAGGGGCTGCGGCCGTGCTTAGATAATACTTTCCGGGTTTGTTAATTGTAATAATACTGGTATCTGCTTTTCCAACAATATTGCCGTCGCTGGTGCTCCAATTATAATACCTGCCCTGGTCAATTACGGAAGGAGTTATTTGTGCCTGAGATTTGGAACAGGTTAAAACATCCGGCGTTACAATAGCGGCAGAAATTGAAGGCGCATCCAGAAATGGATAAGGACCCGCAAAATCGGACAATGCCGCGGTGAAGCTGGCAGACGATCTTGTTTTAATAATAATCCTGGTGAAGGTTGGGTTACAACTATTTCCAGCAGTGTTATTAAAAGCCGGATCAATACCAATCGAAGTTAAATCAACCGCAGTTTCAGAGAATTGACTTACAGAATTAATATCACTATAATAATTGTTCGCGGCAGTACCCAGGTCTTTTGATGCGGTTCCCCACAATGGACCAGCAATATTGGCGGAATTGACTGAACCCCAAAGAGGGAGCGCATAGCCAGCTTTAGCGACTATTTTAGCATATCCATATACAGCATGGTTGCCTGCTCCGTAAAACTCACCAGGCACAAAATTAAATTTTTGCTGTCCATAGGTATTTGAATAGGATGCCAGGTTAACCCAAATATAAACAGAGATGTCGGTAACGTTTGTGCCGGAATAAGTGAAACTAACATCTACGTCGCCAATTTTTTTAAGACTACCATCCGTATTAAATTGAAAATCTTCGTGACCTCCTTTTGCCAGGTATCCGCCATTTGAAAACTTGCCGACAGTAGAATCATAAGCCAACCTGTTTACAAACAACTCAAAATCTATATACCTGGAACCCGAAGTGCCCAATATGGTAGAACCCATGGACAATATTACATGGCTTGGATTGGTATTATTGATGGTAGTGCCATCTCTCTTCATGCTTGCATAGGCATCAATAAGGTCAGATTTATCCTGGACCATTGCGCCGCTGGGGGTAGTACTCCATAAAGAAGGATCATCGCCATTTTTACTTCCACCTGCAAAACTGGTTTTATCATTATTATTGTAATCCCGGCCGTAAATAGCATCCATATGCAAAAAAGTGTCCACAATACTAAACCTGGGAATAGCGGAGCCCCTGGTAAAAGAGATATTACTACCATTGGATAACAATGTTTTTAACATTGTTGCGCCTGTGGTATCTATTACTCCCCTGCCGGTACCGTTGGTGGTTTTAAACCAGTCGTGGGAACCCGCCGAAGTAAAAGTTCCATTTTGACGGTAATCAGAATATAAGTCGCCGTCGATTCCAAATGTTGCTACTAAAGCACTGTTCTGCACCTGGCCAAAAGTTGTGAACGAAAGCAGCAAAATAATTACTGTTACGGTTAAGAAGTGGTAGGTTGACGTTTTCATTTTTGGGTGGTATTAAATTAAAAATTCTTTCTCTTCCTGTTATTGCCATAAATCTTGCCATTTACCTAACCAACTGAAAGTGAGCCATTTGAATAAGAAGATGTTCGTTAATTGTTCCGTTTTATATACGCACTTTCCATTTTACAGACCTGGAATGTTAATTGGAAGACTGACATGAGACATCGCCCCGGAATTACTTCAACGAGAATGCTCACAGCGGCAAGGCTTTTCTGTTTGATTTATTATTGGGAGTAACTCCTGGTTTACACTAAAAACTACTTCTGACCTTCTTCATACCTGCTTCGTACCTGCTTCGGGACAGCTTCGGTAATTGACGGACTTGTTACGAAGCAATCCAAAAGGAGAAACGAATGACGCCAAAAGAAAAGCCGCGCTATTTTCCGCCGTTTGCTTTTAAGTCGGCCCTGCAATTGGCATCCAGTTCAGGAACAAAATTGCTGTTCGCATAGCTTTCTATGCCATAATACATCAGGCAGTTGTTGTTATCGCAATGGACGCCGTTGGCCGCATCTAGGTGGCTGGCCTGCATGGGCGAGCCCTGGTTTACCAAACCCAGCAAATGCCCAAACTCGTGTTCAAAAATGGTGGTCAGTAAAACAGACCGGTCTACCTGCCCCGGCCCGCCGGAATTATCCTGGATGGTTTTGCCAAATACACAGAGGGAAGTGTTCCAGTAAGAAGTGGCAAAAATATCGGGCAGGTTGTAATACCCATCGGTGATGAGGATGTGTACCGTGATGGTTTTGTATGCGGTAAAAAAAGTGCGGTTGTTGCTTTCAATCTTTACAATGTCGCTCAACGATAATACCGGTTTACCGCTGGCGGCAATTTGTTGTTGCATTACTTGTATGCCGCCGGGCTTGTTGAGGTAGCGGTTTAAAAACCTCAGCAGGTTGTTTACACTTGGTGTATCCGGCTGGTAGCCGGGCATGTAATGCAGTTGTATTTGCAAAACCG
>JBBQWL010000043.1:0-69130 GCA_038210625.1 Chitinophagales bacterium
AGTATCTATACCAACATAGATATTTTGACCTGCAAAGTCAATAATCTTCTTTGTATTTTGTGTTTGCATAACCTTAAGTTTTAGACCGTGAAGCTAAAAAACTTGAAGCCTTATTCAAACATATAAACTGCCGGGACAGAATTGGCAATTAACTCATTGCATTGTTCATCTGATAACAAATCAGGTACAATTGCAAACCCCTTTTCATTCATTTCACCCGTTATATTTTGCCAGTCTATTGAGTTTATTTTTTCTGTTAAACTTTCCATTTTTTATTTTGTAACCTTTAAAATACCAAGCTGAACCAAAGCTGTTGCCCCGTCATCCAAACCTATTTCTTCTACAATTTTACCGTCTTTTAATTTTAAAACTGTTGTGCCTGTAAAGTGCATTTTTTTGCCACTTGCCGCAGGCAATGACCCCGCCAGAAAATCAGAAAAAGCTATTCCAGTATGAGTTCCTCCACCTTCCCACCGGCCCACTACATAATCTCCTTCTGCAATTAAGTCAGTGGTTCCCCAAAAGTTTAAATCTGGAAACGCTGCCCTGAAATCAGTCATAAAAGCTTTAATGTCTTTAGTCCCTTTTCTTGGAGCATGCAATGAATATTGCAGTAACATATCTGGTGCAGCCAGCTCATCTACAATTTTTAAATCGCAGGTTTTTCCCCAAAAGGAACTAAACCATTTTACAACAATTGCTTTGTTGGCTTCTTCTTTTGATAATTCTTTTTTTATTATTTCTTTCTCAGTTGCTTTTTGGATAGAAGCAGTTTGTCCTAAAACGATGGCGCTTATTAAAAACACAACAAGCACTAACATAGATGTTTTTTTCAAATTCATTTTTTTGAGTTTTTATTTGTGTGAAATATTATACTTCAAAACTGCCCTTATTTCTTATTTTATAAAACCCGTTTCTTGCTCAATATTTATTTTAGTGGCTTCCTCCTTGTTCCAATGCAAGTTTGCTTGCGCCAAAAGATGGGATTGACCTAACGACAATTGGATTTGGCTTGGATTAAGGATTTGATTTTCGATATCATTTTTTTTGGTTTACTTGCGTATAATAACATCAATTAACCTTGTTTTGCCTCAGGCTATTGCTATCAGTAAATTGAAAAAAAGCTCAACAAAGATTATCAAGAGGCTAACGACAAACCAAACATTCCTGATAAATCAATTTAGAATAATAAGCCTATGAACGAGGATATTTTTTGGGAAATCATTTCGTCTTTTAATTGGAAAAAGACAGGTGACGATGACGCAGTTTTAAGACCTGCATTAGAAAGATTGGTTGCTATGACTGTTGACGACATTCAACAATTTGCCGAAATTCTTGCAGAAAAATTATACAACTTAGATGGGCTTGTTTATGCTTCAAACATTGGACCGGACTCGTATAAAAGCGACGACGAGTTTTTCTCAAATGACTATTTTCTTTACGTTAGGTGTTGCGCTGTAGCTAATGGAAAAGAGTATTATGACAGTGTCATCGCAGATCCAACTCAAATGCCAAAAGAAATGGATTTTGAAGCCTTATTATTTTTAGCAGATGAGGCTTACAATAAGAAAATGAAAACTGAAGATGAAATGTTAGACACAAAACTTTCGTATGAAACATTTAGCAATATTGACGCCTGGAAGGTTAAATAGCTCCAATTATCGAAAGCAACACCTCAAGGCATGAATGATTGTATTTGCACAAGATGCAAATCGGGCAAGCTTTGGGCGTCTATGCATCTTGCCTATTACTGCTAAGCCTTGCCCAACAAAACCCGGATAGTTTAATTAAGCCATCATCTTTTGCATAGCGTTTGCACGCCCCATAACATTGTGGTTAAAATGATATCAACATATTCAACCGCACCCCTAATCACTTTTGACTACTCTTTTCCCTATATCAAAAACGGCTATTGCATTTATGAATGAAAAGAATTAGATTTAATAGCCATAATAAAAGTAACGATCGTATCGTCCCGGAATAATCTTGCTTTCAATTAATGATTGATCCCCCCGTCCAACCAATCACCTTTAAAATTAAATGTATGATTTCCACCAAAGCGTATGCCGCACAGACTGTTGCAGCAACATTAACCCCTTACAATTTTGAAAGAAGAGATCCGGGTCCGCATGATGTACTCATTGATATTTTATATTGTGGAGTATGCCATAGCGATCTTCATTTTATAAACAACGATTGGGGTTTTTCCGTTTATCCAATGGTACCCGGTCATGAAATTATAGGCAGGGTGGCCGCTGTTGGCGACCATGTAACCAAATTTAAACCCGGCGATATGGCGGGTGTTGGTTGCCTGGTAGATTCCTGCCGGGAATGCGATTATTGCAATGACGGGCTGGAACAGTATTGCCAGGGTGGCAATGTATTTACTTACAGCGCTTATGAAAAGGACGGCAAAACAATTACCCAGGGCGGGTACTCCAATAAGATTGTAACAGACGAACGGTTTGTATTAAAAGTGTCGGAAAAATTGTCTCCCGCACATGCGGCACCGTTATTATGTGCAGGCATTACAACCTACTCTCCGCTGCGCCACTGGAAGGTGGGTAAGGGCCATAAAATAGCCATCATCGGGTTAGGCGGGCTGGGCCATATGGCTATTAAATTTGCCGCTTCGTTTGGTGCAGACGTTACCGTGCTAAGCACTTCTCCCAATAAAAAAGAAGATGCATTAAAATTAGGAGCGCACAATTTTGTTGTTACCAAAGATGAAGAACAGATAAAATCAGTAGCAAATACATTTGATTTTATTTTGGATACTTTATCGGCGAGTCATGATTACGGTATGTATGTGGGTATGCTGAAAGTGGATGGTACATTGATCTGCGTGGGGCTTCCTTCTGAGCCCATCACGGTTCCTGCATTCAATCTTGTTTTTGCCCGTAAATGTGTGGCAGGTTCATTAATAGGGGGATTGCCCGAAACTCAGGAAATGCTGGACTATTGTGCTGAACACAATATTGTATCCGATATAGAAGTGATTCCGATTCAAAAAATACAGGAAGCTTTTGACAGAATGGTAAAGAGTGATATCAAGTACAGGTTTGTAATTGACATGGCCTCGCTCTGACGGCATTGCTTCAATTTTTTATTAAGAGGCTCGTAAGATGACGGCAATAGTGTTATCAATAATCATGGCAGAGGCTCAAGAGACTTTTATTATGAAAAAAATTGCAGGGTACGCCTATTGCAATTGTTTTAACGTTGCAAACAGAAAATCCTGGTTTCGAAGTTGTTAATGCTTCTTCATAAGTTTCTGATTCATCACTCATAAACAAAGAGCACGGGAGATACTCCCATGCTCTTTATATTTATTATGGCGCCCTTACTATGCCCATTCAACAGCTTGCTGATAGGTATTAGTTATTGGCGCTTTTAAGAAACTCGGTTATTTTATCTACATCAGTTCTTGTAAGGTTGGCCCTTACCTGCATGTGCGTACCAACCAAGTCCCAATTATCATTGTTGAATTCGCCTGGGGCTGGTGCATTGTGGCACCTGTTACAATTTTCTCCCCATAATTGTGCGCCTGATTTATTGGCCACTTTAGATGATACATAACAACCTGACAGAACAACACCGGTTATAATGAATATGCCTAGTATGGATATGATTACAAATATCTTTTTCATATAATTTTTTTAAGAGTTAAAAACCGAATACAAGTGAAGCATAAAAAGTTTTAGGTTCTTCTTTTTTTGACTGGTACGCAATTTTTACCAGGCTGTTCCAATGCAACCAATAATCTACTGCAAATTCATGCGAAGTTAAATCGGTACCTCCCCAGGGTGCGCCTGCAGGTCTTTTGTAACTGGAATAACGGTAAGCGAATTCGAGGTTTCTGAAAAATGTATTGTCCACTAACGAAGGTCTTAGGCTCGCCGACATATACCATGCGGTAGGTGCATTTTTAAAACTGTATTTACTTATGCCATCAGGTTCAAGATACAAGGCATTGTTACCTACTTTCTGATGTCTTAGTTCGCCTGAGATACGCAGTGTACTTTTAATGTCTGTAATGTTTTCAAAATAGTTAAGGTCTACAGCCTGCATATCAAGGCTTACCTTTTCATTAGGAGAACCAATATCTCCTGTACTGGATTTGTGTTGATAGGAAAAACCCAATTCAAGATTTGATTTTGAAAATGGAAGAAGAGCCAGTCTTCCACCTAACGCAAGGCTGTTATTATTGGAAATATATGCTTCATAATCAAACTGACCTGCATTTAAAGTGTCCGTATACAAATGAGGGCCATTAACAATGTAGAAGTCGTATAAAACTTTTATATCTCCAAATGGAAGTGCGCCTAAAGCCCCTGCTCCTGTTTCAACAGAAGCTCCAATGCCGCCATCGCCAAACCCGGTTGGGTTGCTGGCGAAACGATTCATAAAACCTTCGGCAAGACGGCCGCGGTATGCACCGAACTTAGGTAAAAACCGCCCTGCATGTAAGATGAGGTATGGGTTTACAGCATAACACATGTTGGCATATTCAAGGCCCAAATCTGCACTGCCTCCTCCTGTTTCAATTTCCATTTCGGCTTCCACAAAAAGTTTTGGAGAAATGCGCCAAAGAAAAATAGGTTTAAAATTTACCTCACCAAAACTTTTTGAATCACTATTGGATATATAGCTCATTTCAGCATTTCCGTATACTACAAATTTGTTTGAACCAGGAGATGCTTTTGTTATAACGCTATCCTGTGCTTGTGCAGACAAATAGAAAAGCAACAGTATTACAATTGTTGGCAGCTTTCTCATAATTATTAGTTTTTAGATTTTTTTGCAAGCGTGCGTATATAGTTAACTAATTGCCAGCGTTGTTTGTCTGTAAATGCCTTCTTATAGGATGGCATAGGATTATGGCCTTCGGACATTTCCCAGAACAAAGCACCATCCGTTTGCCCTTGAACTTTAATAGATGAGTGGTCTGCAGGTTTAATGGGCAAGCCGGCGGCAGCCACACCATCGCCTTTACCCTTATCACCATGGCATGGAGTGCAATAGGTAGTATACATCGTTTTTGCTTCCTTTAAAGAGGCAGGCTCCACTGTTACAGGATTTTTAACATTATCCGCAGCTTTCGGAGGTTCCCATGTTGCTCCTTTGGTTTGCGCAGAAGCAATCGGGTAGACAATTAACAGGCTGATACAAATTGTAAGACACTTTAACTGCTTTAAGGCAACTAAACGTATAAAGGGATAGATGTTCATTTTTGGCGTATTTTATTTTGTATGAAATTAACAAGGTGTACTTGTAATAAACCTGATTTTACTATTTTAAAAGTATGATTTGCATCATGGGGCTCAGCCACACAATTATTTCAAAATGTTGTTCTATGTGAAGAGGTATGCGCATATTGCCACTTGTGCAACTATCCAGGATGGCGTTATTAAGTGGTAACATAAAACCCGGCGGGTGTTACTTTTCAGGTACCGTGGTTATTACTCTGTCCAACACGATTAAGCCTTAAGTGACCTGGCCTTATAAGAGCCGGGATTATGCGAAAGCCATTCCAGGTGGTGGCAAAAATGTTTGGCTTCAGTGATGAATTAACAGCCACTTGTTTGAAGTTAGTAACCGGATTAGCTTACGATGAAGCAATCGTTCCTTTTGATGATTACGTGTTGACAAAACACTTGACCTGTTTGAAATTTCTTATAACAACAGGATTTAAAAATCTTCAGCAAGTAAAATTCAGCAGCTGAATATTAAAGATCGTTTTGAGGAATTAATTGTCGTGGACCCGGTTGACTCCACCCTTACAAAAAAAGATTTTTTTAAGGATATCATGATCCGGTATAAGCTTACACCCGGTGAGGTATTGGTTGTTGGCGACGATCTGAATTGCAGCTTGAAAATTATGTATAAGCTAAATGGGAATCATTCTTCTTATTTTTGAACAGTAGTTTATACAGGGCGCTGCTGCAAATTTCCTCATCATTTGTTCATAGAAATAATAATCTGCAGGAACAGTCATACAAAAAATTAAAAAACAAGGATGCTTAACATGTGTTGTAATATGTAATTATTAAAATGGATATTTGTTTAACAGCACATTAAAAATGTAACCGAAACGGGTGTTGAAAAGGGGATGGTTGTGTGCTTGTTTTTCAGCGTTGGAATCAAAATAAACTTTGAGTAAAAATGAAAGTTGTAATCATTGGCGGCACTGGCCATATAGGCACTTATTTAATCCCCCGGTTGGTAATGGAAGGCCACGAAGTTATTTGTGTGAGCCGTAAAAAGAGCGAGCCTTATAGTTTACATCCACTTTGGAAATTTGTAAGGCAGGTTACCATTGATCGGTTAGCGGCTGAAGACAAGGGTACTTTTGGTGTGGACATTAAAGCGCTACAGGGTGAAATTGTAATTGACCTGATTTGCTTTACTCCCCAAAGTGCAGCAATGCTTGCAGCAGCGTTGATGGGGGAGGTGCAGCAATTGATACACTGCGGTACCATGTGGGTACATGGCCACAGCGAACAGGTGCCAACACCGGAAACCCAGGAGCGAAAGCCCTTTGGAGCGTATGGTATTGACAAGGCTAAAATAGAATCCTACCTGCTCTCCATTTACCGGCAGCAGGGTTTTCCGGTTACCATATTACACCCCGGGCATATCACCGGGCCGGGCTGGCTACCCATTAATCCTGCCGGTAACCTGGATCCGGAAATATTCATTCGATTAGCCAAAGGCGAACCAATCACGTTACCTAACCTGGGTATGGAAACCTTGCACCATGTACATGCAGATGATGTAGCGCAAGCCTTCGTGCATGCAATCGGCAACAGGCAACGTTGCATCGGCGAGGCTTTTCACATCGTTTCTGAGCAGGCGGTTACATTAAGGGGCTTTGCCTTGGCGATGGCAAAATGGTATGGGCAACAGGCCAACCTTCATTTTAAGCCCTGGGAAGAATGGAAGGAAACAGTTAGCCAAAGGGATGCCGAACTTACATGGGATCACATTGCCCATAGCCCCAATGGAAGTATTGAAAAGGCAAAGCAATTACTACACTATCAGCCGAGGTATACCGCCCTGCAGGCCGTTCAGGAAGCTGTAAGCCATTATTTTGCCAACGCAAAAACGATGCTGCCATAAACAGCAAACCAGTAACCTTGCTTTGTGTTGGCGGAAGTAAACTTAACCAGGCTGTTCATTGCTGTAATCATTCCGGTTTTCATTTTAAAAGCCCTCCTGATTTGTGAAAAAAGAATCCTGTAACCCTAATGCAACTTTTGTAACACAGTAAAAATATTTTTCTATAGAACTTTATATTATGGATACTACAACACAAAATCATTGGGATACCGTTTATAAAACTAAAGACTCCGGCCAGGTTAGCTGGACACAAGCCGTCCCGGTAACTTCCCTGAACTTCATACACTCTTTTGGGTTACCGAAAACAGCCAAAATTATAGATATTGGGGGTGGCGACAGTAAGCTAGCCGACTATCTGCTTGAAGAAGGTTATGAAAATATTACCGTGCTTGACATTTCTGCCCAGGCCCTTGACAAAGCAAAAAAAAGACTGGGCGACAAGGCTAAAAAAATAAACTGGGTAGTGAGCGATGTTACAGAATTTAAACCCACTACCACTTTTGATGTTTGGCACGACAGGGCAACTTTTCATTTTTTAACAACCGGTGAGCAAATTGCAAAGTATTTAAACATAGCAAAAAAATCCGTTGCCGGATTTTTAACAATCGGTACTTTTTCAGAAAGCGGACCCCAAAAATGCAGCGGACTACAAACCAGGCAATACAGCGAGGAAAAATTAGCAGCAGAACTTCAAAATGGGTTTGATAAAATTCGTTGTATTACAGAAGACCACACAACACCGTTTGATACCAAACAAAATTTTTTGTTTTGCAGTTTTAAACGACATAAAAATTAACTGAAAGAAAATGCCATAGCAAGGGAGGCAATGGAAGCCGTTATCATGTACAATTGCTGCCAGTAAAAATGGATGCGTTTGTGTACTGATGGAAAAAATTCTATCGTATTTTCAAACATCAACTGATTCGGCCGCATGGCAGCGAATTTGCCAACTGCCGGCCGGCCTGAACTTTATACATGCCTGTGGTAGTACATGCCACTTTATCCAAAAAATTACAATAACAGCCAGGTAAAATTTCAACCGATTCAAAGCGGTTAGCATGGCTTTTTTAAAAAGTAAAGAGGCGATTTGTATAACAAAGCGCCTCTTTACAATAGTAGAAAAAAATATTAATTGTCCCACCAAACAGGTGTGCTAACGGTAGCAGATTGCTCAGGTTGTGGATTGCTTGTAATAGATGTTAAAGGATAAGGAAGCCTGACCGGTATGGCAGGGTAGTAACTGTTTTGCACCGGGGTCAACAACGGAAAGCCTGTGCGCCTCCAGTCATTGTAATTTTCGATGGATAAAAAGTTAGCCAGCGATTTTTCTTCGATAATTCTTTGTAATGCATTACCCGTTGTAAGTGTGCCTCTTTTAACAAGGTAAGCCACCACCGCCGGAGAACTGGCGCTAAGACCCAATTTGGTCATGTGTGCTTTAATGCCAGCCTGGTAAAAAGGTTCGGCATCACCAGAGCCAGATTTAATTAAAGTAGCTTCTGCTTTAAGAAACAGCGCTTCTGCATAAGTTAATATATAAGCACTGGCAGCAGCGCCTGCATAAAAATCATTGATGCGTGAATATGCATCAGGGTCAGGATTGGCACCCGTACCAATCACCCTTCCATGATACCCGCCACCCGTTGCAGCCTCGGCGGCCAATACCGGCAGTCTTGGATCGTTGCGTGCTACAAGTGAGTCTATCAAAGTGGAAGATAAAACCACACCACCGGCGCCAGACAAAGTATTCTCAAACCAGGGGCTTTCATTGCCCGAAGTTCCGGGGTAAGCAAATGTTGCTTCATCGGCATTGCTGGCAAATCCATTTTGCAAAGCTGCCAGTGCAAGGTCTGCCTGTGCAGCAGCCGTATAACCAGGTGCTTTGGTGAGGTGCATGTAATACCTCGCTTTGAGGGTATAGGCAAATTTTTTCCATTTGTCCATATTTCCGCCATAAATATAATCATCTGAACCGGGAGCCAAACCTGCGGGTTTACCAAAGTATTCAATAGCCTTATCCAATTGCGCCTGCAAGCCTTTATAGATATCTTCCTGCTTATCATAAGTGGGGCGAATATTGTCGGAGGCTAACGCCTGCGAATAGGGTACATCGCCCCACATGTCGGTGATAATGCCCATTGTATAAGCCGATAATACTTCTGCGATGCCTGCGTAAGCAAAGTTGTTATTGGTTACCGCTTTGGTACTTAACAATTGCAGGTTCTTAATAGTGGGGTATAAAAAATACCAATCCACTCCGTCGGTTGTAATCTTGTACCCATCAATCTGCGGTTGTTCCTGGTTCAGTGCCAGTTGTTGTGTCCAGTATGAGGTGGTAGTAGATATACCAAAAACTACATTGCCCCCGACGATCTCGGTAGCAACTACTGCCTCTACCGCAGACAGGGAAATTGATTCAGGAACCTCCGTAGGATTGTTGGGATTTTTATTTACATCCAGGAATTTTTTACAACCGTTTGCGGAAATAAGAAATACAAATAGTATGAGGAAATTAAGTTTTTTCATGTTGCGTATTTTTAAAATGTAGCTTTTAAACCAAAACTGATTGAACGGGTTGTGGGAACCATGTAATTAACGAGGCCTTGTCCGTTACCACCACCCTGCAGGTTGGCTTCGGGATCAGATCCGTAAAAATGTGGTTTGTATATCCAGAGATTTCTGCCTGCCACCGTAAATGTTAAAGCACTAAAAGGAAACCTGGTCATTTTGGCTCGGTTAATCGTATAGGAAATTCCTGCATTTCTTAGTTTTACATAAGTTCCGTCTTCAATTACGGCTTCATCTATGGCGCTTAAATCCCTGAAATAAGTTTGCGCAGATATTTGTTGCGTATTTTCTTTACCGTCGCTTTCCCTTACCCCATTGATCAGTCTTGGGCTGCGGTCTTCTGTAGCTTTGGGCGTACCGTAAAACCAGTTATAATGTTCATCAAAGTTGAAAAGATCACCACCTTTCTTCACATCAAAAACAAAGTTGAAAGAAAATCCTTTGTAAGTGATGGTGTTGGAAAAGCCAGCTGTCCAGTTTGGATTGGTATTGCCTACCGGTCCGTTATTGTCATCCAGGATGGGTTCGCCGTCATCATCCACTAAAATTCTACCAGCACTATTGCGTTTGTACCTTGAACCAAAAATAACGCCGTAAGGCTGGTCTTTAAAGGCATATATACCTCCGCCGCCTGAAAAGCCACCAAACTGGTAAGAATTTAAACCAGGCCCAAGATCAATTACTTTATTGCGGATGCGGCTGAAATTGAGGTTTACTTCCCACGTAATGTCCCTGGTTTTGATGGGTATGCCGCTTATTAATAGCTCAAAACCTTTGTTTTCAATAGTAGCCACATTTAAATTGGCATTGGTATATCCGGTGGCAGGGTCAATCTGGATAGGAGCCAGCAAGTCTGAACTGGTACGTTTAAAATAAGATCCCTCAAACGACAACCGGTTTTTGAGAAATTTCAGATCAAGCCCAAGTTCCATCTCTTTTAAAGATTCGTTTTTGAGCTTGTTGCTTCCCAGTGTTGTGTTTAATAAAAATCCTGTTTGACCATTGTAAGGAAACGTGATATTGGAAACAACAGCAGATGAATAAGGGGTAGTCAAAGCATAGGGGCCTATATTATCGCTGCCCACCAATGAATAAGAAGCCCTGATTTTACCAAAACTTAACACGGATTTATTGTTAATCAATTCGCTAAAAATAAAGCCCAGCGCTGCCGAACCATAAGGGTAGTATGCTTTATCCTGTGCCAGTGTGGAAGTACCATCATACCGGCCGGTTAATGCAAGGGTTAGCAACTTCTCATACTCCAGGTTGGCCTGTGCATAAAACCCTACTTTGCGATACCGGTAAAGATTGCTGCTGGATGATTGTTTGGAGGTATTGCTGATATTATAAAAGCCATCAATGCCTAAACCTAAACCTGTAGCCTGGTCAAAACGGTCAGATTTAGAAAACAGATTGCTTCCCAATAAAAAGGAACCATATAATTTTTTGGTCAACTGCTTGTGTATATCGGCAATAAAGTCATTGTTAAACTGCTTGAAATTTTCACTCCGGTTAATCACGCCGCCATCAGGACTTAAACCGGCTACAATGCCTTTTGCTTCATGATAGTCGGATTGGTCGGTGTACATATCGGCGCCGAGGCGTTCCGTAAGGGTTAACCAGGTGTATGGAGTATAAGTAAGTGCTGCTACCGGTATAAACCTGTTTACATTAGATTGAAAACCTGTATTGTTTACCAGCCAGTTGGCATTATTTCTTGCTGCACGGTAAAGGCGTTGGCTTCCATCAGGGTTGGTAGCGGGCAGCGGATCCCATGAAATAGGTGCGCCATAAACAGTCCACAATGGATTGCCCAAACCATTCCCCTCGTTGGTACGATGGTTGTCTGTACTGACATAATTTAGTTGAAAAGACAGATTGAGTTTATCTGTAACCTGGTTGGAAAATTTTCCAAAAACAGCATGCCGGTTTAAGTTAGTTGTAGGAATTAAGCCGTCATCTTTTAAATAAGAATAAGAAAAGAAATAGCGTGAAGTATTGGAAGAACCATTAACGCTGATTGTATTATCATAACTATGGCCGGTTCTAAAAAACTCATCCGCCTGGTTGTGTTTTTTTACCGGTACACCATTCACTTTTAGCGTATCTATCAATGGCCCCCAGGAACCCGAACCAAATTGCCCGTTGTTACCATCCACATAAATACCATCCAGGCCCTGTGCATATTTATCCTGGAACCCAGGTAAGATGGGTTTATCCGTACTATAAGAACTTGAAAAATTTAGCTGGGCTTTTTTTCCAAGAGCACCGTTTTTGGTAGTAATTAAAACTACCCCCCTGGCGCCGGATGAACCATAAATGGCACTGGCTGCAGAACCTTTTAAAACGGTGACTGATTCAATAATATTGGGGTCAATGTCTATCGCCCTGTTGGCAGATGAACCTGCTGTGAGCGCCCCTGCTGCCGGTGAACCTGTTTCTGAATTATCCATGGGTACACCATCAATAACAAACAGCGCCTGGTTTTCGCCGGTTAAAGAAGTTGCCCCGCGAATTACAATACGGGAAGCACTTCCGGGCATACCGGTTGAATTGGTGATTTGAACTCCCGGCACTTTACCCGCCAAAGCATTTACCACGTTATCCTGTTTGGCAGCCAGGATGGCATCTCCTCTTACTTCCTGCACACTATAGGTTAAATTTCTTTTCTCTCTTTTAATACCGAGGGCGGTTACAACTAATTCAGAAAGGGCTTTGGTATCCTGGGTCATTTTTATATCAAGATCGCCCGAGCCATCATACTGTACTGTTTGCGGGCTGTGGCCTACTTCACTAATCTCTATTGCGCTGCCGGGCTTTGCACTAATTTCAAATGTGCCATCAGCGCCTGATGTAATAGACCTTTTTTCTCCTTTTACTTTGATGGTGGCACCGGCAATTGGGGTGCCGTCTTTTATATCGGTCACTCTGCCCTTGACAGTGTTTTGGGCGAACACGGCAGAAATGCTGCACAGGAGTACAGCAAAGACTACTGCAATTTTTCTCATAAGAGTTTGTTTATTTGTAAATAATAATTGTTGATTATAGCACCTTCTTTGACATTATTTTTTACAATTCGCTGCATGCAAAATTTTTGGCCGCCTGAAATATCCTATACATGGTTATGGTTCAAAAACACGGGCTTTTTGAGAGATCGTAATTCCAGTCTATCTTCTTAAATCATACCTGTACCGGCAAAACAGTGCAACACATTTTTCTTAAATTAACGCAGGCATAGCAGGCGGGTTTTTTTATTGGCAGCCTTTGCAATACAACAAAAATAAGCATCAAATTTTATAAACATAGCATAATTGTAAGTCGTCAACTTTTAAGCAAATCGCTTTTGCCAAAGCCGGCATTTATTGTTTTAGGTAAGTTATAAAATGTGGAGTGTTAATTGCAGCAAAAAAAATCTTAGCAACCTTCCAGTTTCTTCTTTCAATAGCGTGCATAAAAAAAGGCCGGTATTTTACCAGCCTTTGTCATGTATTTAAAATTGTAAAACTAATGCGATATTAATACGCCCAGCAGCACACCGGCAACAGCACCAATTGTTACGCCCGTTCCAAAACCCGACCCTCTTCTTTGTTGTCTTCCCTGGTTCATACGCCCGTTTCTTTCCCGGTTATCCATTGAGCGATTGTTTCTGTAATCATTGTTTCTTTGATCATATTGCCTGTTCGTACGATCCCGGTCATGATCATCATTGCGGCGGCTGTTTTCATTGTAAGCATAGTCAGTAGAATGTTCCTGGTTGCCGTAGTGATCGTTTCTTGTATTGTTTGTTTGGTACTGATCGTTTCCATAATTGCTGTTGTTATGCTGTTGTGCAGAGGCTGCGCTAAAAGCGACTACTGCTGTAAGTATCATAGCTAATTTTTTCATTGTGTTTGTTTTTAATTGTTACTAATGTATTGTGCGATTAAGCATTGTTTACCATTTATGGTCATTGTTTTTTTCAAAACCAACATCGTGGTGGCTACTGGTATCGTACCGGTGCTGTACCTGTGCAATGGCTTCTCTCCGTTGATTGTCCAACATGCGGATTTGTTTGTTTTTTTCGAAGCCTCTTAAATGCCTGTTCATTTTTACGGCATTAATTTTCCATTCAAATGTCCGGTTGATCTTTTCAATCTGTGCTTCTTTTTCTTTGAAGTAAAAAGAAGGAACATTGTAAGCAACAGTTTTATTTTTATCAAACCCGGGCTGCTGATGATAGTCATTACCGAAGGCTTTCACTTCATTTTTATTGTTGGCATAAGGACTATTTCTGTGATCATTTGATTGCGCAGCAGCAATGCTGATTGTTCCGGTTGTAAGTAATGCAAGTGTAAAAATCTTTTTCATGATTGTAAGTTTTAAAAAGTGATTCAATGTATATAAGATGTTTTATGGAACACTTCGTTTAAAAACAACATGCTGTCTACGTCGCAGGATACAGGGCATTCGTCGCACTATAAGATAAAAGACATTTTAATGGTGAGTTATAAAGGGAGCAATTGCTTTATAATAACGCGGCGACATTTATTGAGTGGCCTTGTAAAATGGATTTTTATAGCAGATGATTACGGCTGGCCTCATCAGCCTTGTTTTTTAATCTTATATTCATATTTCAAAACTGTAACATGACAAGAGTAATTTACCTGCTGGCAATGATCATTTTTATTGGAAGTTGTAATTCAAATTCAACTCCCGGTCAAACACCGGTGGCTGCCAATACCGCATTGGCTAAAATGCTGGATGCCTACTATAATGACAGAATGGAATTGTTTCCGGTGGAAGCTACCGTAAACGGCGACCACCGTTTTAATAGCCTGTTACCCGCCGATTTTACAGATAGCTATCGTGCCCGGCTGCATATTTTTTTTACCCGTTACAGCGACTCTATCAGCAGGTTTGATCCGGCTGTGTTGAATGACAATGATAAAAAAAGCTGTGCCATTTTTAAGTATGAAATGAATATGGCGTTGGAAGGTCTTGCGCTGAATTTCATGGGAAGCTCGGCCATAGCTGACAATAAGTACATGCCCTTTGACCAGTTTACTGGTGTGCCCATCTCTTTCGGCCAAATGGGGTCGGGCAGCGGTAACCAACCTTTTAAAACAGTAAAAGACTATGATGACTGGCTGCAAAGGGCAACGGCATTTTCGGCCTGGGCCGACAGTGCGATTGTTTATTTTAAAAAGGGTATGGCGATCAACTACGTATTGCCCAGGGCCGTGGTGATAAAAATGATTCCTCAAATGAAGGACATGGTAACGGCCGATGCAACCAAAAGTTTGTTTTACGCACCTGTGCAACTGATGCCCGCTGCATTCCCTGAAACGGATAAAAAAAGATTGACTGCATCTTACATTGCCATGATCAATGATATTGTTGTACCGGCCTATAAAAAGCTGGGCGATTTTTTACAAACGGAATATTTACCCAAGGCAAGAAACAGCACCGGCATTAATGCATTGCCGGGTGGGGATACATTGTACAGGTACCTCGTTAAATACTGGACAACCACCAATAAAACACCCGAAGCCATTTATCAAACAGGTTTGTCAGAAGTGAAACGCATCAGGAATGAAATGGAAGCGATTAAGAATGAAGTAGGATTTAAAGAAAGCCTGGATTCATTTTTTAATTTCATGAAAACCGATAAAAAATTCATGCCTTACAAAACGGCTGGTGAAGTATTGGATGCGTTTAGAAAGATACAGGCTACGATTGATCCGAATCTTAAAAAGATGTTTACCCTTACACCTAAAACTAAATTTGAAATACGCCAAACTGAAGCATTCAGGGCGGCAAGTGCCAGTGCGGAATATTACCCGGGCTTACCCGATGGCAGCAGACCCGGCATTTTTTATGTTCCTATTGTTGATGCTACAAAATTCAATACTACCAGCGGTATGGAAAGTTTATTTCTGCATGAAGCCATTCCGGGGCATCATTATCAAACAAGCATTCAAACTGAAAACCAGTCGCTGCCTGCTTTTCGCCGCTTTATATGGTACGGTGCCTATGGCGAAGGGTATGCCTTGTATTGCGAAAGTTTGGGAAAAGAATTGGGCTTGTACACCGACCCTTACCAGCACATAGGAGCATTGGGTGACGAGATACACCGGGCAATAAGACTGGTGGTGGATGTTGCTATGCACACTGGTAAAATGACCAGGGAACAAGCCATTGAATACATGATGCAAAATGAAGCCATTAGTGAAGATGGAGCGGTGGCGGAGATAGAGCGTTATATGGTATACCCTGCGCAGGCGCTGAGTTATAAAACAGGTGCGTTAAAAATCAGGGAACTGCGGGATAAATACACGCAGTCGCTGGGCGATAAATTTAGCCTGGCTGCGTTTCATGATGAGTTTTTAAAAGATGGTTGTATGCCGTTGGCAATTATTGAAAAGTCGATGGATGAATGGGCGAAAGGGCAGGCTGCGAAGTAGTGATCGAATGCACCTAATTGGTTTCTGGTTCATTTTTAAAGTTGACTTATGCCGCAACCCCCATCATACCAACCGATGAATGCTAAAAAATCGTTTTTACCGATCGCTCTGCTTTTTCAAATTGTTTTAATAAGCTGCAATTACAATAAGTCAGGGAAGGAGAGTTTCCCAGTTCAAAAAATTGCCTCCAATTTACCAAATGTGCCCGGGAAAGTTAAAAATGGCATTGATACAATACCGGTGAACACTGCCATGCAAATAACCGGAACATGGGAGGACCTGGGCAAAGAGACACTTACAGTTGACATAACAAAAAATACGATCACTTACCGGGAACATCAGGAATCGCATAAGTTTAAAATTAAAGCCGATTCCATTTATATTTATTACCCCGACATGACCTTAACCGGCAAATGCTATTTAATTGCGGATACACTTGTAATATCGATGGAAGATGGATACGCTAAATATCTGAGATTAAAAAAATAAATGGTACCCGGCAACGCTTAAAAGACAATGATAAAATAATGGAAACGAATCAATGCAATCAACCCAAACGGAATGTGCCGAAAAAACTACTGATTCTTTTTGTTTCGTTTTATATGTTGTTCTATATTTTCCCATTCCCGTTTGAGCTTATCCCTTATCTGAAAAATGTTATTGTTTATTATTTAAACGCAACTGAATTTATCACTCTATGGATAGGGCATAATGCATTAAACATTAACACGCTTCGAAAGATTGCTGCGACTGGTAGCGGAGATACCACATTTGATTATGTAAAAATAATCACGAACCTGGTATTATCAGTACTGTTTTCATTGTCGGTTGCCCTCTTTATAACTAACCAAAATTTTTATTCTAAACTGCATAATGGCACCATAATATACGCCCGTTATTTTTTAGGATTTACGATGTTATCATATGGTTTTGTCAAGGTATATGGCGGTCAGTTTATGTTTCCCGATGTTGTACAGCTGGAGAAAACTTATGGAAATTCATCCCCAATGAATTTGTTATGGACGTTTATGGGATATTCGAAACCCTATACGGTTTTTTCAGGAACAGTTGAAATTGTGGGAGGCTTCTTATTGCTGTTTAGAAGAACCACTGTGTTGGGTTGCCTTGTTACAATTGCCATCATGATCAACATAGTGATGCTAAATTTTTCTTACGATGTTCCAGTAAAACTTTTTTCGAGCCACCTATTATTATTTGCATTTTTTATTGTTTCGCCGCATGTAAAAAAACTTGTTGACTTTTTTATTTTGAATAAGGCAACAGCACTTTCATTTGAAAAAATACAATATAAAGCAAAGTGGATGCAGGTTACAAGATTAGTATTGAAGTTTGTGATTGTAATTGGCATTCCATTATTCAGTATTATAGAAGTAAAGCAGGCGTTGGATAGTATAGCGAAAGAAGGGCAGGCAGACGAAAGAAAGTTGCTGGAAAAGTATCCGTTGGTAAGTCGGGGGTTTCATTGGATAAACGAATATCCCTATAACAGGTAAGATTAAAATACTCAGGCCGAACGAAACAATTCCACTTCAATGAAGTTGCTTAATGGTATGCGGTACAAGTGCGTGATCCTCCGCGGCGGACAAGTCGCAAAAATGTTTAATGATAAATAATGCTGGCTACAAAAAAATAGATAACGTTGTTCGTAAAACTTGTAAGTGAATAGCATACGAAAAATGGCCAATCAACGGGCCACCTAATCTGGCCACCTTGTTTGCTCATCCTAAATAAGCAGTCGGCGTCAAATTAATTATTTGCTAAAATGGTTTATTTCACTGCATTAATTCCTAAATTCGCAACATTGTTACATTTTATTTGAATCTCTCCATTACTATACAAAGAATTATAAGTGCACTATTGATTGTGGTGTTTGCCATAGGCATTACACCAGTTGCTATATTACATACCCTTTCTGCCAACCATACAGATATCAGCTATGCTGATAAAAACCAGCAGGGAGATCAATATGCGAAAGCCGGAGTTAGTTGTAAAACCATCGACTTTGTTGCTGAAGCACAGTTTCTTGCTGCACCTGGCACCAACATAGCGGCGATTTCGAAACCTTTAAGCGTTTATAACAGCTTCTTTGCAAGCACATTTTATTCCCGTCATCATTTTTATGCAGCGCTGCGTGGCCCCCCGGTAGCCGGCTGATAACGCTCCTGATTTTTTACTTCTTCACTTCCGTAATGGCAACTGTATGCCAGTACCCCCGGATTAATTATTTGGCATCATCTTAAAACAGTATGCTTCTGTAGTTGCTGTTACTTAAAATTTTTACCATGTTTAAATTTAAATATTGTGTTCTCCTTCTGTTCACGTTTTTACCTGGTTTCCATTTACAGGCTCAAAAAATATTATCCGGCAAAATAACTTCTGCTAAAACCGGGCTGCCTTTAATGGCTGCAAGCGTAAGCATTAACGATCTTAAACTCACCGTAATCTCCGACTCGTTTGGTAACTATAGTTTTAAAAATCTACCGGCAGGTAATTTTTTGGTAGAAGCCCGGTCAGCAGGGTACAAGGCAACCACACACAGTGTAAATTTTACCGGTTCCACCGTGCAGGACTTTCAGCTGCCTGAGAATATCATAGAAGAAAGCGAAGTGGTTGTTACCGGTTTATCAAAAGCAACACAGATAAAACGCAGCCCCATACCGATTGTGTCTGTTAGCCATGCCACGCTGGTTTCTAACAGTAACACCAATATTATTGACGCCATTACAAAAGTGCCGGGCATTACCGCTGTTACAACCGGTCCAAATATATCAAAGCCATATATCAGGGGATTGGGTTTTAACCGCATCCTTACCCTATACGATGGCGTACGGCAGGAAGGGCAGCAATGGGGTGATGAGCATGGTATTGAAGTAGATCAATACAGCATTGAAAGGGTTGAAGTAGTGAAAGGCCCAGCAAGCCTTAGCTATGGATCGGATGCTTTGGCTGGTGTGGTAAATTTAATTCCTACGCAGCCTGCACCCGAGGGGAAGATGATCGGGGATATTACCACAGAGTACCAATCCAACAACGGGCTTTTTGGCGGATCTGCCATGCTGAGTGGTACTAAAAATGGCTTTGAATGGATGGGAAGACTATCGGATAAAGAAGCTACTAACTACCAAAATAAAATTGATGGCAGGGTGTACGGCACAGCATTTAAAGAAAGAGATGCCAACCTGTATGCAGGTATGCATGGTAGCTGGGGCTTTTCTCACCTGAGTTTTTCTGTGTTTGACGACAAACAAAAAATACCCGACGGCAGCAGGGACAGCGCCACCGGAAAATTTACCAAACAAATTACCGAAGATGATATTTTTCGCCCGGTTGTTTCGGACGAAGCATTAAAATCATATGCCATCACCGGAACATACCAGCACGTGCGCCACAACAGGTTATATAGCAACAGCAGTTTTGCCCTCGGCAAAGCCGGCAGAATCGGCCTCAACCTGTCTTACCAAAACAGCCACCGGCAAGAGTTTGCACATCCGGAACAGTTAACAACGCCAGGGCTTGATTTAAATTTAAACACTTACAGCTATGATTTAAAATACTACTTGCCGGAACTCAGCGGCTGGAATATCACAGCAGGCGTGAATGGTATGTACCAGAAAAATGATGTCACCAAAGGCACTGATTTTATCATTCCTTCTTACCACCAGTTTGATTTGGGGCCTTTTATTTTTGCAAAGAAGACTTTTGATAAGTTGGATATTTCAGGAGGTGTACGGTACGACAATCGTTCATTTACCGGGAATGCACTTTATACCAGGCAAGATGCTGTTACGGGTTTTGATATTCCTGTTAGTGACATAGCTGGTGCCGATGTAAAATTTACAGACAGTAAACATAACTACAACGGTGTATCCGGCAGTTTAGGTTTTACTTATAATGCTACGGATAAATTGTCTTTTAAGGCCAATATTGCCCGCGGCTACCGGGCGCCCAATATTGCTGAAATTTCTTCAGATGGTGTGCATCCCGGTACCAATACTTACCAGATTGGGGGCAGTTCGTTTAAACCGGAATTTAGTGTACAGGAAGACATTGGAGTGGTGTATGCTTCTAAATTCGCTGTGTTCAACCTTAGCCTGTTTAATAATAACATCCAACATTATATTTACAAT
This sequence comes from Chitinophagales bacterium, assembly GCA_038210625.1. Classification (GTDB taxonomy): domain Bacteria; phylum Bacteroidota; class Bacteroidia; order Chitinophagales; family Chitinophagaceae; genus Ferruginibacter. The sequence goes on from JBBQWL010000043.1 coordinate 20,282, forward strand.
CAAAAGCTGGTAACGGCTACCGGCCAGGATTCTATCATCATAGCGCCCAATCAAACGTTTAAATTTCAGCAGGGTAAAGCCAACCTGCATGGTGGAGAAATGAACATTGATTTTCACCCTGTAAAAAACCTGCATGTTGAAAATAGTTTTTCCGCGGTTTATGCTTTAAATAAAAGCACCGCTGAAGGGAAACCATTGAACGACAGTTCCAGGTACCTGCCTTTTATTCCACCCTTTCATGGCATGTCGGAGCTGCGGTATGATATCAATTGCAAGCAACATCATATCGCTAACGGGTTCGTAAAAGTACAGGTGGTGTATGCAGCTGCTCAAAACCGTGTGTACCTTACCGACAACACAGAGACTGCCACACCGGGTTACACATTGGTGAATGCGGGCGTAGGAAGTGGCTTTACCAATAAAGCAGGCAAAACCGTTTTGAATGTATACTTAACCGCCAATAATCTTTTTGATGTGGCCTATTATGATCATTTAAGCCGGTTAAAATATTTTACTGCCGCCAATGCACCTGACCCAAATTTGGGTATACACAATATGGGCAGAAACATCAGTTTTAAGGTAGACATACCGTTGTCTCTTTAATATGATACATGATAAGCGGCCGCCACATTACTGAATGAGGCGGCCGCTTATCATGTGGTTTACAGTAAACGCCCGATGCAACGGGTGTGGTTGCCGCAGGTTATGCAAATTAACATAATCTCAACCGTGTTCATTTCACCACCGGTCTACTTTCAGCTGGTAATAAAAATGAAAAAAGGTGGCCGTGCAACGGGCCACCTTTTAAATAATATTGCTTATCAATTAAGCCAGGTCGAAACGGTCAAGGTTCATCACCTTGGTCCATGCTGCAACAAAGTCCTGTACAAACTTGTCCTGTCCATCTTCACAACCATATACTTCAGCAACGGCCCGCAATTCGGAGTTGGACCCGATGATCAGATCCACCCGTGTGCCGGTCCATCTGCGTTCACCAGTTGTGCGGTTAACACCTTCAAACACATCCTGTGCATCTGAAGTAGCACCCCACTTCGTTCCAAGATCAAGCAGGTTTAAAAAGAAATCGTTGGTAAGTGCATCTTTGCGATCCGTAAACACACCACGTTGCGACTGGTCGTAATTGGCATTGAGCATACGTAATCCGCCGACCAGCACCACCATTTCCGGTGTGGTAAGTGTTAACAGTTGCGCTTTGTCTACCAGCATCTCTTCCGGTGATACCGTGTGTATTTTTTTTATATAGTTGCGGAACCCATCTGCATTTGGTTCCAATACTTCAAAAGATTCAACATCGGTTTGCTCCTGCGATGCATCGGCTCTTCCCGGGGTAAATGGTACTTTAATATCACGGCCGGCATTTTTTGCAGCCTGCTCAACGCCTGCACATCCGGCCAGTACGATCAGATCCGCCATTGAAACCATTTTACCACCAGCCTGTGCGCTGTTAAAGGTTTGCTGAATGCTACCAAGGGCATCCAATACTTTTGCCAGTTGCGCCGGGTTGTTTACTTCCCAGTCTTTTTGCGGTGCCAGGCGAATGCGTGCACCGTTGGCACCGCCACGTTTATCAGAGCCGCGGAAGGTAGATGCAGAAGCCCAGGCTGTCGATACCAGCTGCCCTACTGAAAGGCCTGACGCTAATACCTGGCGCTTAAGCGAGGCAATGTCTTCTTCTTTGATGAGTTCATGTGTAATGGCAGGAATAGGATCTTGCCAGATCAATACTTCAGCGGGTACTTCCGGTCCATGATAGCGGGTAATTGGTCCCATATCGCGGTGCGTTAATTTGTACCAGGCACGTGCGAAAGCATCTGCAAACTGATCAGGATTTTCGAAGAAATGCCTGGAGATTTTTTCGTAAACAGGATCCGCTCTTAATGCGATATCAGTAGTCAGCATAAAGGGCGCATGACGTTTGGATGGATCATGAGCGTCTGGCACGGTACCAGCACCTCCGTTATCCTTGGGTTTCCACTGTTGTGCACCGGCGGGGCTTTTGGTAAGCTCCCATTCAAAGCCAAAAAGATTTTCGAAATAATTGTTGCTCCATTGTGTGGGCGTAGTAGTCCACGCACCTTCCAGGCCGCTGGTGATGGTATCACCTGCATTGCCTTTACCGTAAGTATTTTTCCAGCCAAGACTTTGTTCTTCGATACCTGCACCAGCTGGTTCATGCGAAACATATTTGCCTGGGTCGGCAGCACCATGGGTTTTACCAAAGGTATGCCCGCCGGCAATCAGTGCTACTGTTTCTTCATCATTCATCGCCATGCGGCCAAAGGTTTCACGTATGTCACGGGCAGAAGCCACTGGATCAGGTTTTCCATCAGGACCTTCGGGATTTACATAGATCAATCCCATTTGCACAGCGGCTAGTGGATTCTCCAATTCACGGTTGCCGGTATAGCGTTTGTCGCCACCCAACCACTCTTTTTCAGCACCCCAATACACATCTTCCGCAGGTTCCCAAACATCCGCACGTCCGCCACCGAAACCAAAGGTTTTTAATCCCATCGATTCAAGCGCACAGTTACCGGCAAGAATCATCAGATCTGCCCAGGAAATTTTTTTGCCATATTTTTTTTTGATTGGCCAAAGTAGCAAGCGTGCTTTATCAAGGTTCGCATTATCCGGCCAGCTGTTAAGCGGTGCAAAACGCTGCGTGCCGAAACCCCCACCACCACGGCCATCGGAGATGCGGTAAGTACCTGCACTGTGCCAGGCCATACGGATAAAGAACGGACCGTAGTGACCGTAGTCTGCCGGCCACCATTCCTGGGAGGTGGTCATTAACTCAAAAATATCTTTTTTAACCGCAGCCAAATCAAGGCTTTTAAACTCCTCAACATAGTTAAATGTTTCACCCATCGGGTTGGAGAGTGAAGAGTACTGGCGAAGGATGTTCAGTTTTAACTGGTTGGGCCACCAGTCGCGGTTTCTTGTACCGCTGCCTGCGCTTTGTTTAAGCGCACCGCTATGAAACGGACATTTTGGTCCATCATCGTTTACATTAAGGGCCTTGGTTCCCTGTGGAGTTACATTTTCCATATTGCTAGGTTTATATATTTTAAAGGTCAAATGTATAGTGTTCTTTCGATAATTGATATTTATATATCTTATACACTTATAGATAAAATTGATAAGTTAACTGTAATGATAGCGGGTATTTTTTTATTAAAAAATGCCGCCGGCAATTACTTCATACCAAATGAACCAAATCAACATAAATAATAAAAAACCTTCCCATAAAAACCACTGCTGGTGATTATATTTGAAGATGTTTATTATAACCAGTTTAAAATGATGATGGGCCGCGACAAAACAAGTTTGCTTCAGTTTATTCATGATACTGTTCCTGTATCGCAGCAGAAGGCTGTTGAAATTGCAGACAGGTTCCAGGAGAAGACCATTGCAAAAAATGAATTCCTTTTGCAGGAAGGAAAGGTATGCAAGGAGTTTCATTTGTTAGATGCAGGATTTGTATGGTCGTATACCCATGATGTAAACGGCGATGATGTTACCACTAATTTTTATTCAAATAAACAGGTGGTTTGCGAAATGTTTTCTTTTTTTAAGCAGCAGCCTACCAAAGAAAATTTCCAGGCGCTCACTGACTGCAGTACCTGGTTTATCAGTTTTGCGGATTTACAAATTGCGTTTCATTCTATGCCTGAGTTCAGGGAGTTTGGCCGGTCGATGCTGGTAACTGCTTATGCCGATTTAAAACAACGCATGCTTTCTATGGTGCAGGATACGGCGGAAGAAAGGTATAATTTGTTGATCCATTCCAGTCCGGATATTTTTCAAAATGCGCCTCTTAAATACATCGCATCTTACCTGGGTGTTACCAGTACTTCGTTAAGCAGGATCCGCAAAGAAATTTCAAAACGATAGCTCATTACTTGCCAAATGGCAATTCATTGCTGGCTAAGGAGGCAGACCTTTGCACAAAATTTATAAGGTAGTAATGGGTATACATACATTCGGTAATAAAACAATTCCTTTATCAACTTCTTTAATCTCCACGCTGGAGTCAGAAAATATTCATCCCCGTGAAACACGGAACCGAAAGCGGGTGGTGCTGATTTCGCTGTTGGCGGTGGGCATTGCGGTTTGCATCAGTTTTATTGCCAAAGGATTGGTAGGGCTTATCAATCTTGTCACCAATATTTCTTTTCATGGAATTTTTTCCGCTGGCCATGCCAGCCCGTTGGGTAATGCCCTGGGTGTATGGGTTATACTGGTGCCCGCTATCGGGGGCATAATAGTAGGGTTGATGGCTGTGTATGGTTCTAAAGCCATCCGCGGGCATGGCATTCCGGAAGCGATGGAACAGGTGCTGATAAATAATAGCAAAATTAAACCCGCCATTACTTACTTAAAGCCTATCTCCGCAGCCATTGCCATCGGAACCGGTGGCCCTTTTGGCGCAGAAGGCCCCATCATAGCAACCGGCGGAGCAATGGGGTCTACCCTTGGCCAGTTGCTGCATATTACCCATCACGAAAGAAAAATATTATTGGCTGCCGGCGCCACAGCGGGGATGTCTGCCATATTTGGCAGCCCCCTTGCTGCAATTTTTTTAGCCATAGAATTATTGTTGTTTGAATTTTCGCCCCGTTCCATTATCCCGGTGGCGCTGGGTTGCATAACAGGAGCGGCGGGCCACCATTTTTTATTTGACCAGGCACCGGTTTTTGCCGTGGTAAAAACAATGTTGCCCTCATCCAATACCGCATTGTTTAGTTACAGCATATTAGGAATTGTGATTGGCTTACTGGCGGTGATCACTACAAAAGTGGTTTACCTTATAGAAGATATTTTTGAAAAGATACCGGTACACTGGATGTGGTGGCCTGCCATTGGCGGACTTGTGGTAGGAGCGGTCGGATACATTAATCCACGTACACTTGGGGTAGGGTATGAAAATATCACCGATATACTTTCAGGCAATTTATCCATTGGGATTATTTTATCACTTTGTGTTTTTAAGTTTTTATCCTGGTCGATAGCACTGGGCAGCGGCACTTCGGGCGGTACGTTGGCGCCCTTATTAACTATTGGTGGTGCTTGCGGCGCATTGCTGGGTGCAGCCTGGCTGAGCCTGTTTCCTTCCTCGGGTGTTTCCATACCAATGGCAGCTTTAATTGGTATGTCGGCCATGTTTGCAGGTGCTTCCCGGGCTTTTATTACTTCCATCATTTTTGCATTGGAAACTACGGGTCAATTCAATGCCTTGCTCCCACTGATTGCAGCCTGCTCAGCGGCCTATTTTGTTTCTTTTCTGTTAATGGAAACAACTATCATGACAGAGAAAATTGTGAGAAGGGGCGTGCTAACACCTGATCATTTTGAGCCGGATATGTTGAATAAAAAAGTGGTTGCAGATGTAATGAAAGCCGACGCAGTGCTGCTAAGAGATGACAATACGGTGGAAGAAGTTAGAAGCTGGATTGAAAACGAAGGCGAAAACAAAGCGAATTATTTTATTGTAACAGATAGTCAAAAAAGCTTTAAAGGAATTATTAGTTCATCCAGTTTATTTAACATTCAGCATAATGTTGAAAGCCCGGTTGGCTTACTCATTAAACGAAAAAATAGTTGTGTGTATGTTGATAGCAGCCTGAAAGCGGCGGTTGAAAAAATGGCAACTGAAAATGTAGATGTACTTCCCATCGTATCAAAAGAAAATAAAATTGTTGGCGTAGTTGGCTATGCAGATATCATTGGCGCTTACAGCCAGGAGGTTCAGCAGCACGAACGCAAACGGCCTGCTATATCGTTAAAAAAGCAGGGCCTTAAAATATTGGTTCATGGCCAAAGATTGATGAACATCAGTAAAGAAAGGTCGTCGGCAAAGGTTAATAAGATAGACGCGTAAGGATAAACCGCCCGCTTTTTACAAGGTCACGCAGACTGTTCCCTCAAAACTCGAATTATTAGTGAAGAAAAAAATAAAGCGGAGCTACCGCATGGCGAAGTATGTTGTTTACCGGCAAACAATTATAGAAGCCATCGATCACCTGTGGACATTCATTGGAGCATTTGCCGGCATTGGTTTAATAGGGTTACTGCAAACAACCAAACTGAGTGATATAGATAATGTTTTCCTGATCGGATCATTTGGTGCATCGGCCGTGCTGGTTTTTGGCGCAACCAACAGCCCGCTGGCGCAACCCCGCAACCTGGTGGGAGGTCATTTGGTTTGTGCGCTGATTGGTGTAACGGTTCAATGTATACTGCCACATCAATTATGGTTATGTTCTGCCCTGGCTGTATCGGTTTCTATTGTTGCCATGCAAATAACAAAAACAATGCACCCCCCGGGCGGAGCAACGGCCCTGATTGCCAATATCGGGTCGCAGAAGGTAAAAAGCCTGGGCTTTTATTATATTATTTCCCCTGTATTAACGGGTGTTTTAATTCTATTACTGGTGGCAATTATTGTGAACAATATTCCGGAAGACAGAAATTATCCTTACCGTAAATGACCACGTTGCATTTGTAGCCTATCGCTTTTTGCTGAACTAATCCCCCAATAAAAAAAGTACCAGTAATTATGATTTGATACTGGTGATTTTTATTGTTTATTTTTTAACAATAAGCAAGCATTGTAAGTATAATAGTTAGTCGGCTCAAAACGTTATTTTTGACAGCTAACACTATGTCATCTGCCAATGAAATTACCATTGAATAACTGGACTAAAATATTGCTGGTTGCTGTTTTTTTTGGAGCAGCCATTATTGGCTTTATGGTAAAGCTGCCGTCTGGTTTTCGGCATATTGATAAGGAATTACATGCTGCGTTTTATTTTTTAACTGCCGCCTTTTTAAATGTATTATTTGCAGGCAAAAAAATCGCATGGCATATGTTGATATTTATCATATTGTTTTTATTTGGGTTGGCTGTAGAGTATGCCCAGGAATATTCCAATAAATTATTCCACGTAAGAATACACGGTCGTTTTGATCCTGAGGATGTTCAATCTAATCTTAAAGGCCTGGTGGCCTTTTCCATTTGCTGGTTTGTTTATGTCGTTCTTTTATTTGTGTACAACAAAGCAACGGTTAAACAAGTTGTAAATAAAACAGTGTAAGTGTCTTTCAATGCATTGCAAAAAATCGGTTGTATTGTTTGAAGCCACTGGTTGCGCCAAATAAAAAACAGCACAATGTTATCTAAGCAAACACTGTGCTGTTAGAAGGTGATGGCTGAATTTTATACCAACTTCATATTAACCGGATCCCACTGTATGATCTTCTTTTGAAAAAAACTTTCGTTGCAGGATAATGCAGGTGCAGCTGCCCTGAACCCAAATGTGGCATCTTCCACAACAGGTTTGCCTGTTCTTATGGAATCAAAGAAATTGGTGAAATGATCCAAATGATCGCTGTATCCCTGCGGCGCTCTAAACGTTACATCCTCTTTTGTGGGTCTTTTCCTTTGTGCTGCCGTCCACTTTGCATCATAATCTTTCTGCATTTCTTCCTGCATGCTTTTAGAAAAAGTGAACAGGGAATCGTAACCGCCAAACCCAGGTGCTTCAGGCATCAGGCTATGTTTTATCATAAGGTCATTGCCCTTTACTTCCATTACACCTTCCGAGCCTACAAAACGTATTACTTCCTGTCCGCCGGTACCGCTGATAAAATTAACCTGCAGTGTTAACTGAAAGGCAGGATGCTCCGGGGTATCGCCATACTGCATAACACCAGCCATTACATCGGGCATATTGCGTCCATCTTTCCAATAGCTGAACTGGCCTGTACCATAAATAGATTGCGGGCCTTTTGAGTTGGTTATAAAGTGTGTACCGCTCAGCAAATGAATGAACAGGTCGCCCGCTACGCCGGTGCCAACTTCTTTAAATGCACGCCACCAGAAAAACTTTTTAGCATCGTAAGCCATCTTATCCGTTACTTCTATAAACTTGTCCCAGTCAGTTGTTTCAGCGTTGGCATCTTTCGGAATGGTATACTCCCAGGCGCCGATGGAACTTTGCCGGTCGTACACGGCGTTCACCATATTTAGTTTTCCTATTTCGCCGGCGGCTAATAATTCTTTTGCCTTGGCCAAACCAATGCTGCTTACCCGCTGGCTGCCTACCTGCAATACTTTGCCGGCTTTTTTTTGGGCTGCTATTACCGCAGGCCCTTCGCTGATTTTGAATACCATTGGTTTCTCACAATACACGGCTTTGCCCTTGGCCAAAGCATCTTTTGTGATGCGTGCATGCCAGCAATCTGTTGTAGCGATGATCACGGCGTCAATATCCGGTTTATCCAACAGCTCTTTGTAATTTCTTGTTGTAAATAAATTGTTGCCAAATTTTTCTTTTGCATTTACCAGCCGGCCTGTATACAAATCACAAATGCCGGCCAGCTCCACACCGGGCACTTTTAATGCAGTATCCAAATCAAAATGCCCCTGCACGCCATAACCGATTACGCCAAGCCGGATGGTATCGCCGGTTGATATTTTCTTTTCGTAAAACAATGTTCTTTCTTCTGCCTTTTCCCGGGCAGCCAGGCTGCTTAAAGGTGCAGCAACTGCCAACATTCCGGTGGCGCCGATCTGCTGTAAAAATCTCCTGCGGGAGGATTGGTTTTGTTTTGACATGTGTTGAATTTTATCGTTTACCAAATTTACTGAACAGAACAACTTGCCAGCGTAATTTTTTTATGGCAGGTGCGTATCAATAAAAGTAAAAAGCGGAAAGATGCTGAATTTCTGGTTGAGTACCTGATGCAAAATATATTAACTTGCCTGTAAGATCAGCTGGCGTTATCGTTACCAGCTTTGAACAAGTATTTATAATCCCGCGAATGGATGGAGATAACATTCATCGCAAAAAAATAAATCAATGAACCATAATGCCATTTCAATACGGCCATTCATTGGCGCCAAAGATTATGAACTGTCAAGAGCCTTTTACCGGGACCTGGGCTTTGAAGAAAGGATATTATCGCCTGGTATGTGCTTATTTATAATAGGGCAAACCAGTTTCTATTTGCAAAATGCCTATGTAAAGGATTGGGTGGATAATTCAATGATTTTTTTAGAAGTAGATGACGTTAATCGTTATTGGAAGGAACTGCTGGCCTTAGGACTCACGGATAAATATGCCGGTGTAAAATTAATCCCCATTCAAAAAAATGATTGGGGCAGTGAATGCTTTGTGCATGATCCATCTGGCATTCTCTGGCACTTTGGACAGTTTAACAGGCATTCACCAATTTGAATGTGATGACACCTTTAGATAATTTTTACCTGCAACAGGATGAACCTGTAAAAGCAACCTTGCTGGCATTGCGGGAAATCATCTTGCGGCAAGACGGCAACGTTACAGGCGCCTGGAAATACGGCATGCCATTTTTTGTTACAAGGGGAAAATGTTTTGCTATTTGTGGATGCATAAAAAATACCTGCAACCTTATATTGGCATTGTAGAAGGAAAGCGGTTTGATGAACCTTTTTTAATTCAGGAAAGCCGCTCCAGGATGAAGATTATGTTGTTTGACCCAAATGAAGATTTGCCTTTAGAGGCCATTGAAAATGTTTTGCAAAAGGCAATCAGTTTATACAAGACGGGGGTAATTAAAATTACAGAACGTTTCGCAAAATGAAATAGGTAAACTATTTTCATTTGTGATGAAAGCGGTTGCAACTTTTTTGTCCCGACGCAAATTTAATGCTGGTAACATACAACGACAATGCCAAACGTTAGTCTTCATCCATCTCCAGCAATAAATTGGCAATCAAAGCCGTCCACCCGGTTTGGTGAGAGGCGCCTAAACCCTGGCCGGTATCGCCATGAAAAAATTCATAAAACAAGTGGTGCTCTTTAAAATTTTCTGTGCTCCACAAAGTTTGGTCGCTGGCATGATACTGAAACTGCCCGCCCTCATTGCGTTCAAAAATTTTCAGAATTCTTTTGGTGAGTGCATTGGCAATTTGTTTCAGGTTCAGCATATTTCCCGAGCCTGCTGGGAATTCAAAATGGTAGCTCTCACCGTAATACGTATGGTATTTACGAATGGAATTAATGATAAGATAATTCAAGGGCAACCAGATAGGGCCACGCCAGTTGGAATTACCACCAAACATAGAGCTGGAGCTTTCGCCCGGCTCGTATTGAATACTGTAGTTGTTGCCCTGGTAGCCAAATTCGTAGGGCTTATCCTTGTGACAGCGGGAGAGCGAACGAATGCCGTAATCGGATAAAAACTCGGCCTCATCCAGCAGGCGTTTCAGCAGGCTTTCCAGGCGGTCATCAATCATAATGGCAAATAGATAATTGCCATCTTTGTTCTTGTTATCAATACCTGAAATGATCCGCGTCAAATCTGGCCGGGTAAGCCTGATTACTTCCAGCCGCGTATTAAATTGTGGCAGGTGTTTAAACACACTGCTATGAATAATTTCAACAGCCAGCAATGGAATAATGCCCACCAATGAGCGAATTTTCAACCGTTGACTGGCGCCATTTTCAAATTGAATCGCGTCATAATAAAAGGCGTCATCTTCATCCCACAACGAAATGTCCTTCTTACCCATATGGTGCATGGCCCAGCCAATATTTAAGAAGTGCCGGAAAAATTTTGCTGCGGACTCTTCATAGGCCTGGTTATGCTGCGCCAGTTCCAGCGACATATGAAGCATGTTGATGGCGTACATGGCCATCCAACTGGTAGCATCTGCCTGCTGTAATTTTTTTATGCCGGGGGGCATGTGGTTTCTGTCAAACACGCCAATGTTATCCAGGCCAAGAAATCCACCTTCAAAAATATCAGTTCCATTGGCATCTTTTTGATTCACCCACCAGGTAAAATTCATGAGCAATTTCTGAAAAGCTCTTTCCAGGAAATCCCAGTCCGGTTTGCCCGTTTTTTTCTTATCTGCTTCATACACATACCAAACACTCCAGGCATGTACCGGTGGATTTACGTCACTAAAATTCCATTCGTATGCCGGAATTTGTCCGTTGGGATGCATGTAATATTCCCGCAAAACAACCAGCAATTGTTGCTTGGCAAAATCAGGATCAACATGAATAAAAGTGGCTGCGTGAAAAGCGAGGTCCCATGCGGCAAACCAGGGATATTCCCATTTGTCCGGCATAGAAATAATGTTGCGGCAAGTGAGGTGCTGCCAGTCGTAATTGCGTTGATGCCCGCGTTGCGGCGGCGTTTCGCCGGGCTCGCCAAACAACCATTTAAATACATCGAGATAATAAAATTGCTTGGTCCATAACAAGCCACTTACCGTGCTGCGAAGCAATCCCTTGTGTTCGGGTGATAATTTTTTAGGCGACAGCTCATCATAATACTGATCCGTATCAGCCTGTCGTTTATCAAAAATGTCATCAAACTTTGCCCATGGATTTTCCAGCTGGTATTTGCTTAACCTTATTTTAAAAGTAGCTGATGCGCCGGGTTGAATGGTTTCTTTTAACCAAATGGCCGCCTTGGTGCCTTGTTTTTTTGTATTGACCGTGGGCTCCTTATTGATGACATAATTGTTGATGCCATCCTTTACAAAAGGCATGTCATTCGGCCTGTTGTACATCCGCTGGTTGTTGGTTTCGTTATCACAAAACAATTGCTCACCGCCCTGGTGATACATAAAAAAACTGCCATTGCGGGCGGAGTTTGTTTGCAGGCAATCCGGTGAAAACGAGATAATTTCAGGCCTTGTAAACCGGGGATTGTGTTTCCAGAAGTTACGGAACCAAAGGTGCGGTAAAACATGGATGGCAGCAGCTTCGGGCCCGCGGTTGTACACCGTTACCTTCATCAGAATATCATTTATCTCATCCTTGGCGTATTCAATATAACAATCAAAATAGCGGTTGTCTTTAAAAATACCGGTATCAATCAATTCATATTCCGGACTTAAACGGTCCTTCCGGTTTTTCTCTACCAGGTCAAGGTATGGGAAGGCCTGTTGGGGATATTTGTATAGAAATTTACAATAGGAATGGGTGGCCGAGGAGTCCAAATGAAAGTAGAGTTCTTTCACGTCTTCACCATGATTGCCTTCTCCATTGGTTAGTCCAAAAAGCCGTTCTTTTAAAATCGAATCTTTGCCGTTCCAAAATGCCGGTGCCAGGCATAAAATCTGGTCGCTGTCGCAAAAGCCGGCAATGCCTTCCTCGCCCCAGCGATAGGCGTAACTGCGTGCAAGATCATGATTGATGTAGTTCCAGGTATTGCCATTTGGACTATAATCTTCTCTCACCGTGCCCCATTGCCGGTCAGACAAATAAGGCCCCCATTTTTTCCAGTTCTTGTTATTGTTTGATCGTAACAAACGCCCTTTTTCTATATTATCCAACATTGCGTATTTAAAATATTTAATCTGTCAGTACCCGATGCTATTTCAATAAATATATACTTTTCAGTCAGTATAAATAAAATATTTTTTATCATAATATTCCATTTACATTGCCAGGATTAATCTTTTTACGACCTCCTGAGATAAGCTTTTATGGTACCAATGCTGCCTTGGTTTAGTATAAAAACCCGTATTTGATTGAGCATTTTCAGCTTTTTTACACTTCTTTTCCGGTTCACGACAACATTTTCCCCGTTCATCTCAATTGCAGAACCAGCATGCTATAACCGGGATACTTTTGTTCTGCAATGAAAGCAAATCAAAAAATAAAATTCTTTCAAATTCTAAAAAAATAATTTAATAACAACTAAAAATTTAAAAAATGAAAAAGCAAATCGCATCTTTCACTCTTGGCCTGGTTATCCTGGCTTCCGCAACAACAACATCTTACGCTGCAGATAAAAAGCCGGGCAGCAACAAACTTACCGCCAATGAAAAGGTGATGAAAGATTTTAATCAGCAATTTAAAAATGTTGCAACCCCCGTTATCTATTCTTCAGAAGATGGCTTTATTGTAAGTTCGGAAGCGAATGGCAATAAAATAACTTCTGCTTACAATAAAAAAGGAAACTGGACTTACACCATCGAACGTTTTGGCAGCGGTAATTTTGTGGCCGATATTGTTGATGTAGTAAAAGCTGATTATGACAATTTTGCCATTACCGGAATGGAAAAAATTGACCAGTCGGGTTACAATACAGTGTATATTGTTCACCTGGAAAATGACCATGGCATTAAAACCGTACGGGTAAAAAATGATGAAACAGAAGTGCTGCAGGACTTTAAAAAGGGATAGCACTAGTATTTTATAAGCATAGCAGACCGCCTGCTTTTTGATACAGGCGGTCTGTACAAATGCTTACAACAACAAGTGTTGAACTGCTATTTTTAAATCAATGCTTATTGTTTATTTTTAATGAACACAATTGTTGCAACACAAACTCAATTTTTCCATGCTGAACTGTATTGCTGTAGATGACGAACCGATGGCCTTAGAATTACTGGAAGATAATATCAGTAAACTGCCTTACCTGAAGTTGGTAGCTACCTGTGGTGATGCATTTGAAGCCCTCCAAGTGTTGGAGACAAACAGCATTGATTTAATATTTATCGACATCCAGATGCCGGGCCTTACCGGGCTGGCATTTATAAAAAGTCTGGCTGTAAAACCAATGATAATATTACTGACTGCTTATAAACAATACGCCCTTGATAGTTACGACCTGGATGTGGTTGACTACCTGCTAAAGCCGGTTGCATTGGAAAGATTTATTAAGGCTTGCAACAAAGCGAAGGAACTGGATGAAATGAAAAAATTAAAACAATCCCCTGTGATAAAACCTGCTGCCGATTACATTTTCCTATACATGGATTACAGCCAGGTTAAAATTATGCACAGCAATATTATTTGGATAGAAGGCGTGGGCGATTATATAAAAATTCATTGTAAAAGTTCAGGTAAAGCGTTGCTTATCCGCAATACGATCAAGACGTTGGAACAAGAGTTGCCCGCCGCAAAATTTGTTCGCATACACAAGTCTTATATTGTTGCAGTCGATAGTATCACGGCCATCCGCAAGAACAGTGTTTTTATGCATGATATTGAATTGCCTGTGGGTGAAACTTACAGGGAGGCGGTTGATCTGTTAACAGGGAAGGTTAGTTGATCGTGAGACCAGTTTTTCGCAAATTTCTTTAATAAAAAAACCGGGCTGCTTTGTATGCAGCCCGGATAATGAAGTAATGAATGAATCAGTTATTGTTTTATAATTTTCTGCGTTAGCATGTCACCACTGGCGGTAACTATTTTTACCAGGTAAATACCTTTTGCCAGTTTCGAAATATCCAATGCAGTGTTGGTTTGTGCTGTGCGCTGGGTAATTATCCGCTGGCTGTTGACGTTAAATATCCTGATTTCTGAAACACCCTGGTAACCACTGATGTTGATATTTAATTTATCCTGTGCAGGATTGGGGAATACCATTACTCCTTTTTTACCAGTATAGCCGGCTATAAGTTCTCCGCCTTTGGAAGCTGTTCCTAACGCCACTTTCAACGTATAACAAGACGTAGCATTGTTTGCATTTTTAAAACCAAGCACCTGTGCATAATAAGTACCGGCTGAGGCTGTAAAATTAATGGTTTCATTGTTTTTACGTGGATTAGATGACATGGCCAATTGAGTACCAGCGCTATTCAGCAATTTAAGGTCATAATCACCCGGCAAATTTGTAAGGGTTAGTGTGATAGTACCCCCGGTTGTAATTATAAATTTATAATTATCAATATCGCCGCTGGGGCTAAGCAAACCAGTTACGTCTGTATTGAATGGTATCTGGGCCGCACCGGAAATGGTGCCGTTGGTGGTTACATCATATATACTCTGGCAGCCTGCTGATGGTGTAGTAAACTGGGCTGTGGTGAAGCTGCTTGTACCATTGGTACCGCAGTTGGTGCTTACCCTGTAATCGTATTGAGAACTGGCAGTTAAACCGCTGATGGCAACAGATGTAGTAGTTGTTGCAGTGGCTGCGCTTGTCCACGTGCTGGCAGAGGTTAATTTGTAGTCCACTGCATAGCTGGCGGCACCGCCAACAGCAGTCCAGCTGATGGTTGCACCGGAAGCTGAAACAGCAGAGGCTGTTAAACCCGAAGGCGCATTGCATGTAAAAGGTGCAGTGGTTGTAAACTGTGCGGCTACCGCATTGCCGGTTCCTGAAGTACAGGTGGCCGTTACTCTCCAATCGTACAAACTACCCTGCGTTAAGCCGGTAAGGTTAGCCGAAGTAGATGTTTGAGCTGTTGAAAAACTTGTCCACACACTAGCGGTATTTAATTTGTAATCTACCGCATAGCTGATGGCATTGGTAACTGCTGCCCAGCTAACGGTAGCAGTATTGTCTCCAATAGCAGAAGAGGCTAAACCTGCAGGATCACCGCATGCTATCGTTCCACCGATAGTAAAGTTAGCATTGCTGATGTCAAAGAAAATATTGCCTACCGCTTCAACTTTTATCCTGGCAGTTGTTGTGGGTGTTGCAGGTATCACCAATGCCTCAGATCCATCATTGGGAGTACTGGCCGCCAACACGGTTGGGAAAGTTTGTCCGCCATCGGTGCTCAACGAAATTTTTACATTGGCGCAGCTAACAGGTGTGGCAGTAGTTGAAGCAACACTCCACGTAATATTTTGGGTAGAGCCACCGGGGTAGGTTACAGCAGTGTTTGGTGCGGTAACGGCAAATGGGCCAGTAGTTGAACTGACTGTCACGACCATATCAGTAAAATTAGTCTGCCCAACAGAAACCGGGCTGGTGGGGCTGTATGGAGCATGGTCCCGCACGGTTAGCCTGAAATTCAATGTTCTTGCCACTGAGCTTAATGCTTCGATATTTGCACCTGCATCGCCGCCAGGCAAAGGTCCTGTAACCAAACCACCCGCAAGAATGGTTGATAACTGCGGAAAATATCTTGTTGGAGAAACGGTGGGTTTAAATGATAACCAGTTGGGACCTGTTGCTTTGGTTGGGCTTGCTACACTGCTGGCGCCTGTTTGTCTTGAAGAAGCATTGTCATTTTGTTCCCAGCAATAAGTTAGTACATCACTGGTATTGGCATCGGTAGCTGAACCTGTAAGTGCAAAAGGTGTACTTTTCGGAATAGTATAATTGCTTACCGGTGCAACAACGGGGGTTGCATTGGTGATGGCGGTAGTTACCGGGCAGGTTTTAGTTGCCAGGTTGGCCTGTATCTGTGCAATAGACGCTTCATGGAAGATGTCAATTGAATGTGGTGCAACATCCTGCGACGTGATACCTGCATATCCCATAATAGTGATACCGGACCCTATTTCTTTATTTACCCCGGTGTTTTCATTGCTCATGGAAAAAGTATGGTTGGCACCCAATTGATGACCTACTTCATGTACCACATAATCAATGTCAAAATTATCACCTTGAGGGATGGCGTCGGCAGGAGAAGTGAAGCCACTGCCCTTTGAACCGTTTACGCAGATGCAACCTATACAGCCTGCATTACCACCTCCGCCACTGGCACCGAAGAGATGCCCGATATCATAATTTGCTTCGCCAATAACAGCAGTTAATGTAGACTGCAATTGACCGTTCCAGGTACCTCCTGCACCAGTACTCGCAGGCGCATACGGGTCAGTTGAAGGATCATAATAAATGACATTGGTTGTAGCAGCAATCAGGTTTAAATGGATGGCGAGGTCCTTTTCATATACACCATTGCAACGTGTAAGCGTGGCGTTAATGGCAGCCAAAACCAGGTCGACTTGTGCGGAACTGGTGGCACCAAAATAATTTGAATATTCAGCCGTAACTGATTGAGCAAGGCGCAATGTTTTTAAGTCGCCTGTCGATCTCAAATTGCTTCCATTGGCGGCTAATTTTTCGCCGATGCCAGCCACTAATTTTTGATCCTGGGTACTGCATGTCCAGGGAAGTTTGCCGGTTGACCTTTGCGATTTAAAAACGGCATATACTGTATGGTCGCCTGAATAAGGTTCGATAAACTCATTTTCCTTTTCTGTTCTAAACACCATTGATTGTAATCCCTGGGGCGAAATGCTCAGTTTTAGCGTGGCATATTTATCTGTAATACCCCTGCCCGAAAAAGCCCTTATTTCCGGGAACCGGCCCTGTAAATCGGCCTCAAAGTTAGAGGCTTCAAATACCTCAAATGCCTCTATTTGCCCGTCTGCATTTGGAAGGGAAATAATTGTTGAATGGCTGCTGGCTTTTTTCCCTGCTACAGACAACAATTCTTTCGTGAGCGGCGCTGCATTTAATTCAAACAATTTGAATTGTTTTGGAAAGGAAGACCTGGTGACCGCTTTATCTGTAACAATTCTGTCGGCAGAAGTGTGCGCAGTCCAATGATTTTTTTGCGCCATTAAATTATTAAACAAAAGGAACGACACAAAAACTAGTAGAAGTTGCTTCATAATCAGAGTTGGTTTACAATTAAAAAATAAGTGTCAGTCTAATGTAAGCTAATTTTTTAACCCGGTTACATTTTAAAGTGGTTGTTGGTAACTTATTTGCCGGCGGTACCAGGGGATAAAAAATATTTTTCCCCGCGGCAACCCTTTTCATTTTTACTTCGTAGATGGGAAATACCAGCATGAATTGTCCTTCTTGAACTTACCATAAATAATAAAAATGTAGCAAAGCTGCTGTTCAAAATAAATGATCCGGGGATTTTTAAGAGGAAGAAGCTGTTTGATTGATTTCAGGCAGCTTCTTATTTTATATCAGCTTCCCAATATTCACAAAGCCTCCATTTTTAAAACACGTATTCAAATTTTGATTATTTCGTTGAAGACATTTTAGCCGGTCAATTCAATAAAGTTATAGCGATAGATGAAGCTATCAACAGGGCGCTTATATTTGCGCTGAGTGCAATTAGTTTGGCAGTGGATTCGTCCACCATTAAAAAAACACCACTTATTGCCATCAATATAATTAATAGAAGATAAGTATGGATTTTAAAAAAGAAGCTGCAGTAAAAGCCGTGGGATTGGTACAGCCCGGACAGGTCATCGGTTTGGGTGCCGGATCTACCATTGCTTTTATGGTGAGCTTATTGGCAGAACAGGCTCAAAAAGGGTTTCAAATACAATTGCTCACATCTTCCTTTACCACACGGCAGCTGTTACTGCAGCATGGATTTGCGGTAGTGCCTGTAGCGGATATTGAAAAAATAGATATTTATTTTGATGGTTGCGACCAGGTAGATCATAATTTGCAGGCATTGAAAAGTGGTGGCGGCATTCATACAAGAGAAAAGCTGCTGGCTTCCATGGCAACCCGTTTTATCATTGCAGGCGATGATTCAAAATATGTAGACCGGTTTACCACCAACTGTCCTTTGGTAATTGAATTTTTACCGGAAGCATTGCGTTATGTTCCTGCACGCATTCAGCAATTATTTGCGGGCACAAAAACCGGGCTGCGGATGGGAAATAAAAAAGATGGGGCCACCATTACAGACAACGGTAATTATTTACTGGATGTTTGGTTTGATAGCTGGCCTGATTTGCATGAATTAAACAACACCATGAAAAATATTACCGGGGTTATTGAAACATCTTTGTTTCATAACCTTGTGCAAGCGGTTATTATAGCAGGTAAGGATGGTGTGCGAATGATAGAAAAGTAGTTGAATACAATTAATAAAGTTTAAAAAATAAAAAGATGATACCGGTAAAAGCATATGCAGCACAAAGCGCAACCTCGCCGTTGGCGCCCTTTGATTTTGAAAGAAGAGACTTAAGAGCGCAGGATGTATTGATTGAAATTTTATTTTCAGGCGTTTGTCACAGCGACCTTCACCAGGCAAGGGATGAATGGGGCGGCTCCATGTACCCGATGGTTCCTGGGCATGAAATTGTGGGTAATGTAATTGGGGTGGGCAGTGGCGTAACAAAATTTACCACTGGCCAAAAAGCAGGAATAGGCGTAATGATAGATAGTTGCCGTGAATGTAAGCCTTGTAAAAAGCACATGGAACAATATTGCGCAGAAGGCATGACGGGTACCTACAATGGCTATGAAAGAGATAAGACAACCGTGGCACAAGGTGGTTACAGCACACAAATTGTGTGTGATGAAAGATGGGTATATCATGTTGCCGATTCGCTGAACCTGGCGGGCGTTGCACCATTATTGTGCGCTGGTATTACCACGTACTCTCCTTTAAAATATGCCAACGTACAACCAGGTGATAAAGTAGCTGTTGCCGGTCTTGGCGGCCTTGGACACATGGCGGTAAAATTTGCGGTAGCGATGGGGGCGGAAGTAACTATGTTAAGTACTTCGCCTTCCAAAGAACAGGATGCCCGTAAATTGGGGGCGCATCATTTTGTATTGAGTTCGGATGCGGAAGCGATGAAAAAAATAGAAGGTCATTTTGACGTAGTATTGGATGCAGTAAGCGGCAACCACGACTACGAAATTTATTTAAAACTGCTGGATTTAAATGGCAAATTATTGGTGGTAGGTTTGCCCAGCGATCAACCTAAAGTAAACACTTTTGAACTAATCAAAAACCGCCGTTGCATTATCGGCTCGATGATCGGCGGTACAGATGAAACGCAGGAAATGCTTGACTTTTGTGCAGCAAAAAATATAGTGGCAGATGTGGAAGTGATACCGATGCAGTATATCAACGAGGCTTATGAAAGGATGTTGAAAAATGATGTGAAATATCGTTTTGTAATTGACATGGCCAGTTTAAAATAAGCGCAATGTAAACACCACTACCAGGTGTCAACAAATGGTGGCTGTAATAATTATACTATCAGTATCGGCATTATTTAATTGTACCGTTGCCGGTGAATCGTTAAGGCGTATTAAAAACATAGGCTGCGCTAAGCTTAAGTGTTTAGCTGAGCAAGACAAAAACGACTTAACGCCTTACCGGCAAAATAAGCCATACAAAACATCAACAGATATTTCATCAGTTGACTGTTTTATATTAAAAATGGGCCTCCAATATTTTATTGGACGATTAACATAAACTTTCAATAAAAATCTTATTTTTATGCAGCTGTTATCTCTGATAATTATTATATAAATGAAAACCTGGTTATTAAAAATCAATTGGATGTTTTTGCTGTTGATAGCAGCGGCAGGAACCTTATCGGCTCAAACCAGTTTTATCAGCATTCAAAAATCAACCGGCCGGTTATTTGAAGGTTTCAGCAAAACAGAAGACAGTTTAAAAAAGCAGTTTGAACAAAAAAAGCTGCAATGGCCGCCGGAAGAAGTGTATATCCGTAGTTTTAAATACGATAAGCAGCTGGAAGTTTGGGTAAAAAATGCCGATAAAGAAACCTTTAAATTATTTAAAACTTATAAGGTTTGCATGCAAAGTGGTTCCATGGGCCCTAAGCGTTTTGAAGGGGACTACCAGGTGCCTGAAGGTTTTTATTACATCAATGAATTTAATCCCAATAGCAATTACCACCTGGCACTTGGCTTAAATTATCCCAACGCAAGTGATCGGATTTTAAGTGATTCACTCCGCCCCGGCAACAATATTTATATTCATGGCAACTGCGTTTCTACAGGCTGCATTGCCATTAGCGATGCGCCTATTGAAGAATTGTATGTGATGACCAGCCTGGCAAAAGAAAACGGACAGGACTTTATCCCCGTACATGTTTTTCCGGTAAAATACAGTAACAAAAAATCATTCGAATACCTTGCTTTTGCTACCAAAGAAAACCAGGGCCTGCAAAAATTCGCCATTACTTTAAAAGAAGCGTTTGATTATTTTGAAGAAAAGAAAAAACTGCCGGTAATCGTCGTTAATAAATCCGGGCATTATATCATCGACTGATATTGCGTCGCAAAGTGTATTCAAATCACCAGATAGTGTTTTGTAACAATAAAATGTCGAATCAATTTATAAATCAGTGAGTATTGAATAGTCCGTTATTCACTATTGTCTATTGCCTATCTATTGACTATTGACTCTTAATTCTACCATACTACTTATCTTTCAAAAGCACCTGCAACGTTTCTCTTGTTCGCTGGCTTAGCAATTCGGTTTTATCGGCAGTGAGCTCCGCTACAACGGTATCAGTATAATGGCGTACAGTAAGCAATACGATATCTTTTTCCACCTGCACATCAAACCATTCACTTGCCGCCAGTGCCAGTTTTTCTATTTTTTCCGGCCAGTTATCCAGGCTGCAGTATAAACTGATGGCGCCATTCTGCGATAGGTTAGGCCTTATTTTTATCTCCACAAATAAATCGTGCAGTTTGCTCACCAGTGTATCTTCCACAAACGAAAAATCTTTTGAATTAAACTGCATCAGCACCTGGTTGCTTTTTAAAACAATGATGGGTGGCAGGTTTCGCACAGGGTCATTGCTGATAATAGTACCCGGTAAAGCCGGTTTTAAAAAACAACGCACATGCAGCGGAATATTTTTGTTTTGCAGCGGCTTGATTGTTTTGGGATGAATCACCTGTGCTCCGTAATAAGCCATTTCGATAACTTCTGTATAACTTAATGTGGCGATAAATTGTGCATCCGGAAATAACTTGGGATCAGCATTCATCACGCCTTCCACATCTTTCCAAATAGTTTGGCTTTCTGCATTGAGCATGTTTGCGAAAATAGCGGCAGTATAATCACTTCCTTCCCTGCCCAGTGTGGTACTTTCATTTTCATCGGTGGCGCCAACAAATCCCTGTGTAATGATGATGTCTGTACTGTTGAAAAGTGGCACCATATCCTGCTGTACTTTTTGTTCCGTAAAGTGCCAGTCAATAACGGCTTCCCTGAAATTGTCATCCGTTCTCAAAATATCCCTTACATCCACCCAGTTGTTGCTGATTGCAATGCTGTTTAAATAATTGCTTACAATAGCGGTGCTCAATAATTCGCCGCAACAAACAATCTGGTCGTAATAATAATCGTATTCCCTTACCGGTTTATCATGTAATAGCCATTCTACTTCCGTGAACAAATCTGTTAAAATATTCGGCGCTGTTGGGTTTAACTGTGCCAGTAACTTCAAATGCTCTTCTTTAATCTGGTGAAACAAATGCAGGGCGGTTTCTTTATTACCGGCAAAAAAAGCCTCTGCCACTTTCTCCAGCCCATTGGTAGTTTTGCCCATGGCCGAAATGATGATCAGTAATTTTTCTCCTGAAAAAGATTGAATAATACGTGCAACGTTTTGTATTCTTTCAATGCTGTTAATGCTGGCGCCGCCAAATTTAAAAACCTTCATATATACTACGGGTATTGTTGATTGCGTAATTGTTAAAATAAATTGAGTTGCAAAAGTCGCACTTCTTGCTTTGTAAACCATTATTCAGGCGGTTAAAAGTTAAAGTAAACGCCAATTTGCAACGGCATTATTCAATAATTGGTTTACTACAGGCCAAATTGGCTTAATTTGCAAATAATTTTTTTTAGAAAACGGAGTTTTAATGCAACGAACTATCATTTCAGTAAAAAGCCTGCAAAAAAGTTATGGCACTTTTGAAGCGGTAAAAGGGATTTCTTTTGATGTTTTTGAAGGCGAGATCTTCGGTTTGCTGGGGCCCAATGGCGCAGGTAAATCCACCACGCTGGAAATCATTGAAACCCTGCGGGATAAAACCAGCGGCGAAGTGATTGTAGACGGCCTGAACCTGGATACGGCACCGGACGAAATCAAAAAAATAATCGGGGTGCAGTTGCAAACATCAGGCTTTTACCCTGGTTTGACTTTACTGGAGTTGATACATTTATTCGCAGGGTTGTACAACCGGCCCGTGCAGCCAATGGAACTATTGCACCTGGTTAATTTGGAAGATAAGGCAAAGAACAAATACAAGGAATTAAGCGGTGGACAAAAGCAACGTTTCTCTATTGCTACAACATTGATCAACCAGCCTAAAATTGTTTTTTTAGATGAGCCAACAACGGGGCTTGATCCGCAGGCAAGAAGAAGTTTATGGGAGCTGATAAAAAGTATTCGTTCAAAAGGTACCACTGTAATTATTACCACCCATTACATGGATGAGGCCGAACAATTGTGCGACCGTATAGCCATTTTGGATGAAGGAAAAATCATTGCGCTGGCTTCGCCGGATAAATTAATTGACGACCTGGTTGCCACCGGTTTTGAAAGACCCAAGCAGGTAAAATCCGCCAACCTGGAAGATGTATTTATTCAGCTGACAGGAAAGGAAATAAGGGAAGAGTAATTTTGGCGGAAGCAGGCAACAGTTCTTTAGGTACAATACCAGGTTTACAAGCCTGCAATGACATGATCATTTCAACAAATGATAACGCTTGAATAAGGCGAAAACAAATTCGCGTAAGTAGCAATAATTCGTGTAATCAAAAATAAAATATCAATCAACAATTAAAACAACACAATGAAGCAATTTTTTTTAGTGGCCTGTGCGTTTACAATTACAGGTATGCAGGTAAGTGCGCAATCAAAGTCAAAAACACCCGTAGCAGCAAAACACCCGGCAGTGGCGGTTAAACCAGCGGCAAGTGCATTAAAAAATTCAACCGATTCTTTTAGCTACGCACTCGGCATGAACGTGGCCAATAATTTAAAACAACAGGGTATTGAACAAATAACCTATGCGGCCATGGAAAAAGCCATGGAAGATGTTTTTAAAAAGAGAACTGCCACATTGAATGAGCAGCAAGCCAATATGTGTATCCAGCAAAAATTACAGAGCAATGCAACTAAAAAAAGCGGTGCTGAAAAGGCGAAAGCAACTGCTTTTTTAGACGCTAATAAAAAGCGTGCGGGCGTAATTACCTTACCAAGCGGATTGCAATATGAAGTACTGAAAAAAGGAGATGCAACTTCAGCAACACCTAAAGCCGTGGATACCGTAGTAGCAAATTATGCAGGTACATTAATTGACGGAAAAGAATTTGATAACTCTTACAAAAGAGGCGAACCATTGACCATACCTGTAGGCGGTGTTATCAGGGGCTGGACAGAAATTTTGCAACTGATGCACATTGGTGATAAGTTTAAAGTATACATTCCAAGTGAGCTGGGCTATGGAGAAAGAGGTGCCGGCGCTGACATTCCCGGCGGTGCCGCGTTGATTTTTGAAATGGAGTTATTAAGTATTAAACCAGCTGTTGCCGCAGCAGCAACACCGGCACCAGCCACACCGGATACAACAAAGCCACAAAATTAATATGGAAGAGTTAAAATATCCCATTGGTAAATATCAGCCACAACCTTTTTCTGCAAAGCAATTGGAGCAATGGATCACCGATATAAAATAC
This sequence comes from Chitinophagales bacterium, assembly GCA_038210625.1. Taxonomy (GTDB): domain Bacteria; phylum Bacteroidota; class Bacteroidia; order Chitinophagales; family Chitinophagaceae; genus Ferruginibacter. Next base: position 44,502 of record JBBQWL010000043.1, read on the forward strand.
CTGCCAAATCATTTGGAAAATGCGGTCATTAATATGGATGAACACCAGCTAGAAACACCTTACCGCCCTGATGGCTGGACGGTGAAACAACTGGTACATCACGTGGCCGACAGCCATATGAATGCATACATCCGTTTTAAACTGGGCCTTACAGAAAATAACCCCACAATAAAACCGTATGAAGAAGGCGAATGGGCATTGTTAAATGATAGCAAAATCATTCCCATTAATGTGTCGCTTACCTTATTGTTTGCATTGCATGCAAGATGGGTAGCCGTTTTGGAAAATATAAAAGAAGACGAATGGAACAGAACCGTGTTTCATCCTGAACAAAAAAAAGAAATTACCTTATGGCATTTGCTGGGTATGTATGCATGGCACAGCCTGCACCATACAGCACATATTACGGCCTTAAGGCAAAGAATGAATTGGTAATTGTATCCGTTTAAAAGCAGGTAGAAGGCAACGCCACGGCTTGCTGCAATCCTTGCTTTTAAACGGATTTATTTTTAAAGCAACAATATGTACTGGAAAATACTTTCTACCGAATATCTTTCAAATCATCCATATTTTACGGCACGCAAAGATGTATGCGAAATGCCCGATGGCAGATTGGTGCCGTCTTATTTTGTGGTAGAGTTGCCGCTAACTGTTTGTGCGATGGCCATTACCGAAGAAGGGGAGGTGATTCTTGTAAAACAATACCGCCACCCGGTTGGCGAAGTGCTTACCGAAATACCAGGGGGCTTTGCTGATGCAGGAGAAGATGCAAAAACAGCCATTGCAAGAGAACTGCTGGAAGAAACCGGCTACGAATTTACCCGGATAGATGAGGTGGGAAAAGTAGCAGGAAACCCAGGCGTATTGAGCGGCTATACACATTTGTTTTTAGCAAGGGGCGGTAAAAAAGTCAACACGCAAAGTTTGGATGACCACGAAGAAATTGACATACATCTTGTACCGGTGGAGGAAGTGAGAAATATGTTACAACGCAACGAATTTGCGCAGGCCCTGCATGTAAGCTGTATGTTATATGCCTTTCAAAAATTAGACAGTATAGAGCAATAAATAGAAATTATAAAAATGTTGGTCCGGGCTAAGAAGCTGTGTGGATCATTGTTGCATCGCCCTCTTGTACTGAATCGCTTTTGGCAGCCCCGGCCTTCAATACCAGTTAATTTTCCTCGTTTTGAATAATCTTTTGCTTCATGCTTTTGTATCTGAAGAGATTCAACCCAAATTTTGCAGTTAAAAAGTCATTATCTTCACAACACATTGTATTTCAGGTATTTAACAATCAATTATTCAACTGCATAGCAGTTGAATAATTGATAAGCTACGATTTGATAATCAATGAGTTACCCCAATAATCTACCTCTACTGCAAAATTTGGGTTCAAAAGCTCAATTCTTTTTTGCAAAAACATTCAGTGAAACCTGTAAATTATCCGCCAGTACCATGCTGTTGCCGCCAACGCCAAAATCCCGGCGGTTGATAGTAAAAGACCCTGAAAAAAGATACCCGTTGTTTTGCGCCACAGCAGTAAAAGGAAACGAAATTTGCTTCGTTACGCCTTTGATGGTAAGGTTACCTGTTATTAAAAATTTACCAGCCGCATCCCTGGTTATGTTAGTTGAACCAAATGAAATCAATGGATATTTTGCTGCATCAAAATAGTCTTCCTTTCTTAGGTGTTTGTCCCTGGTGCTATTATCTGTGTTAACAGAGCCGGCATCAATAGTAACCGAAAAGCCGGCAGCAGTAGTATTGTTGGCATCAAACTGTATTTTTCCTTTAACCCCGGTAAACCGGCCGCTGGTTGAAAACCCAAAGTTTTTGATTGAAAATTTAACCGATGATCCTTCATCAACCGGCAAAAAAATCTGTGCACTACTATGCCCAAAGAGCAGGGTGAGGAATAAAAGAATGGCTAATCTTTGCACGGTGAGTGTATAAAAATGTAATTGTTGAAATGATAACAACGGCCATCAGATAAAGTTGCAGGATGTTGATTGAATAGTATGGAAAACCTTGGCATAATAGTGCGATTCGTATTACCAGGTTAGTATGATTCGCATCTTATAAAGACAGCGTGCTCTGATTTATCATTAGTGCCAAAGCCTGAAAAGCGGTAATTCGAATGGTAGTTGATAAAACCGAAGGAAAACAGAACCATTTGGGTTTTACAAAGATGGTATACTGTGCCTGATGATTAGCGCAAAGCCTGAAAGGCTTTAATTCGAATAGCCGTCGGCGAAACCGACGGAAAATAAAAACAAAAAAAATAGCTAACCCTGAAAGGGTTGAATTTATTTACACGGCTATTATAATTAAATACCTATACACGGTTGAAAAAATAAATTTTGTAAAGCTAAATATATTAGTATATTTGTGCTAATCAAATTAGTTGCATTATGTCACAAGCAGGACAAAATCTGAAGTATCTCCGCAAATTGCGTGGCTGGACCCAGGAAGAATTTGCAGTAAAATTAGGTATCAAGCGTTCCTTAATCGGCGCCTATGAAGAAGAACGGGCTGACCCCCGTTTGGAAGTGCTGGAGGTGGTATGCGATATTTTTAAATTGACGCTGGACGAATTATTGCTGAAAGATTTGAGCAACACGGCCAGTACCTACCTCGCCAAGCGAAGGCAGCAAAAAATGTTGACCGCCGAAAGAAACGTCATTCATTTTGTACCAGTAAAAGCTGCGGCTGGTTACCTGGCTGGTTATGCTGATAGTGAATTTATTGATGAGCTCAATACATTTACCTTACCGATGCTGGCCGGTGGCAATTACCGGGCATTTGAAATTATTGGTGACAGTATGTTGCCCACCCCAAGTGGCAGTATTATTGTAGGTGAAAAGGTAGATTTTAAAGAAGATGTAAAAAGTGACCAGGCCTATATTGTTATAAGCCGTCACGAAGGGATTGTATATAAAAGGGTGGTAAAAAATAATAAGCTCAAAAATAAATTCACCCTGGTAAGTGATAATCCACAATACCAGCCCTACCAGGTAAATATAGAAGACGTGGTTGAACTATGGCAGGCGCAAATGGTAATCAGTAAAGTAAGTGCACAGCAGCGGTGGGATATGAATTCCCTGGCGAGTATGGTAAATAATTTGCAGACCCAGGTAAGTACACTAAAGAAAAAACTGAACTAAAAATTGGGGATCAATTGAATTTAAATTACTGAGTGAAATAAGTTAATTGTAACGGTTCAATGGAAAAATTAGTTGTAAAAAATAGTATTCTGATCAATGCTCCTGTCGTAACTATTTGGAATGCACTCGTAAACCCTGCACACACAAAAAAATACATGTTTGGTTGCGAGACAGTGTCCGACTGGAAAGTGGGCAGTCCATTATTGTGGAGCGCCATGTATGAAGGAAAGGACACCGTGTTTGTAAAAGGAACCGTCATTGATATTGTGCCACAAAAATTGCTGAAGTATACGGTGATAGATCCAAATGCAGCAATGGCGGATATTCCTGAAAACTACCTGAACGTGACGTATGAATTATCTGGTCCAAATGGCGAAGTAAATTTAACGGTAACACAGGATGGTTTTGAAGGAGCGGAGGACGGAGAAAAAAGGTACAAGGACGTTTATAACAACGGTGAAGGTTGGAACCCGATCCTGGTGCAAATAAAAGCTTTGGCAGAATCAATTGTATAAGCAAAATAAAAAAAAGCGCTTAATTTTTGTTAGTAAAAAGCCCATAAATAAATGATTTTTTAAAAATACATTTTCATAATTTTCACATTCAGATACATCGATTAAACAATTAAAACACACAATTATGATCAAGTTACAAATCGTAGGCAATTTGGGTAAAGATTGCATCGTAAAAGAGGTAAACGGACAAAACGTAATCAACTTCAGCGTAGCCCATACAGAGCGTTACAAAGACAGGCAAGGCAATCAAAAAGAAAGAACTACCTGGGTAGAATGTGCTTACTGGACGGACAAAACTGCCGTGGCACAATACTTAACCAAGGGCAAAACAGTATATGCGGAAGGTGCACCGGAGGCGGAAGCCTATATGAATAAAGACAACCAGGCGGCAGCAACATTGCGTATGCGGGTACAAAATATTCAGTTGTTAGGAGGTAGTGGCGGAGATGGTGCTCCCAACCAGCAGTCGGGCGGCAGCAACTATAATCAAAGCAGCCAGGGCAATTCATCCTACTCGCCCGCCAGCAACAATCCTGTGGCATCAGCAGCAGCCAGTGTTGCATCAGACGCAGCAGACGATCTTCCATTTTAAATTTGACAGAAAATTGATAGCTATGACGCCGCAAATTTTGCGGCGTTTTTTGTTTCTTCTTGTACCGGCAATTATTATTTGACTGATTTCAAATTTGTGAGTAGAATGGCTTAAAAAAAGTAAAGCCCCGGAAATTTCCGGGGCTTTACTTTTTAAATCACTATCTATTTTTTTATACTTCGGTGGATGGTTTCACCTGTGATAATTTAACACCGAAAATGATGAGATGAATTACAGCAATGGCGGTAGAAATCATGAAAAGATTATCATCACTTCCTGCTTCCAGCGATGTTTTGTGAATGTATGCTATCACCACTAAGCCAACACTTAGTAAGAGACCCACTTTACTCACAATGGAAACACCTTTACGGTTAAATACACCAGGACCAAGCAAACTGAATTTAACACCATAAAAAAGGTATACGTCCAAGCCAATTAACATCCACACAATTAAACGTATCCATGTATCAGTGGGCAAAAATACCATCATAAACAAGCAGGTGAAAACGCCCAGTATCGGAATCACCGGTACCCATGGTGTTTTAAATGCACGTGGAAGATCTGGTTGCGCTTTTCTTAAAACCACTACACCAATACAAACCAATATAAATGCAAACAGCGTCCCTATACTGGTCATTTCTCCCACCACCCGTGCAGGAACAAATGCAGCAAAAAGACTTACCACAAACATAAACAACAAATTATTTTTTGAAGGCGTGCGGTATTTTGGATGCACTTCACTGAATACTTTTGGAAGTAATCCGTCTTTGCTCATGCTGTAGAATACACGACTTTGGCCCATCAGCATCACCAAAATTACAGACGCATAGCCTCCCAGAATGGCAATAATAATGGCTTTGTTTAACCATGGATAGTCAGGGTGAATAACGCCTGCTGCATCCGCTTTACCCATGTGTTCAATTGCAACCGCTACAGGAGCTATACCATCCTGTCCGCGGAAAGTGGTATAGCTGGTAACACCCGTCATAACATGTGCAAACAAAATATACAGTACAGTACAAATAGCCAGTGAACCCAATATACCAATTGGCATATCTTTTTTTGGATTTTTTGCTTCCTGGGCTGCTGTACTAACCGCATCAAATCCTATGTAAGCAAAGAATACAATGGCAGCTGCCCGAATGATTCCACTAAAACCAAATTCACCAAACTTACCCGTATTTTCAGGAATATAAGGATGGTAGTTGGCTGTATTAATATAGCCATATCCCAATCCAATAAAAATAAGTACTACCAATACCTTTACGCCTACTATAACCGCATTTACCTTGGCAGATTCTGAAGTTCCTTTTATCAGCAATAAACTCATACATACCACGATAAATACAGCAGGTAAATTGATAATTCCACCATCCCATGGTCCTACAGTATAAGAAGGATCCAGGTGCAGGCCAAACGATTGCAAAAATTTTACAAGGTATCGGCTCCAGCTTATACTTACAGTAGCCGCACCCACAGCATATTCCAGCACAAGGTCCCAACCAATAATCCATGCAATAAATTCTCCCATGGTAGCGTAAGAGTAAGTGTAGGCACTTCCGGCAACAGGTATCATAGAAGCAAACTCAGCATAGCACAATCCTGCAAATGCGCAGCCCAGTGCTGCCACAATAAATGAAATTGTAATAGCAGGACCAGCCTGGTTAGCCGCCGCACCACCAGTGATAGAAAACAATCCTGCACCAATGATTGCTCCAATACCCAACGCAATCAACGAACGGGATCCGAGTGTCTTTTTTAATCCATGTTCGGTATCCGTTGCCTCTGCCATTAATACACTCATTGGCTTCTTTACAAATAAACTCATATATCTGTTTGGTTTGGTTTTAAAATAATGATTAGGCAAAATAATCAAAAATAGCTTACCAGCAGTGGCAATTAATCATTTTTACTCGCTGGCAGCCCATAACAAGCATTAAATACTATATTGCAATTCTATTTTTTAAGTATGGAAATAAAACCGGCCAGGCGCAGTAAACTCACTTTATATATTGGTATTGCATTGTTAGCCGGCATTGTGGCGGGGTTTATTCTAAATAAAAATTACGTAGGTACCGAAAATACCAGTATTGCCAATGCTGATGTTCAACTGGCGCATGTTGATAATGCTATGCGACCTTTTGAGAGCATTAAGGATACTGCAGCCGCCAATACCCTCCAGGTTGTACAAAAAAAATTACAGGCGCAAAAAAAGGATGCAGAAAAAAGTTTGCTCAGTACTCCTGATGAGACCCAACCCCTGGCCGACATAAAGATGCTTTCTGATTCTATTCAGCAAGTTCAGTTAAAATTGTCCGCACTAACAGATACCGCTTCGGCCAGTTACAAAACATTGCAAAAGCAACGGGATATAATCAGTGTACAAAGAAATAACAGCATCAAATCAAGGGATGGCAAACTTGACTGGTTTACCATTTTAGCGGATATCTTTTTACGCCTGATAAAAATGATTGTCGCACCGTTGGTGTTTACTACCCTTGTAGTAGGGGTTGCCAAGTTAGGCGATATCAAAGCAGTGGGTCGCATAGGAGGTAAAACATTGCTCTGGTTTATCAGCGCTTCCCTGTTGAGCTTGTTGCTTGGCATGTTACTGGTAAATTTATTTGAACCAGGAAACGCCATGCATTTGCCGCTTCCTGACAGTCATGTTGCTACCGGTATTGACAAAGCCGCATTAACATTGAAAGACTTTTTTTACCATGTTTTTCCGGCCAGCGTAATTGATGCGATGGCTAAAAATGAGATATTGCAAATTGTGGTATTTGCACTATTTTTTGGTGTGGCCGCTGCCGCCCTGGGCGAGATAACCAAAACGGTTATACATGCTTTGGATGCGATAGCGCACATTATTTTAAAAGTAACGGGTTATGTGATGGGCTTTGCACCTGTTGCGGTATTTGGTGCTATGACGGCCATCATTGCAAAGCAGGGAATTGGTATTCTAAAAACGTATTCCATCTTTATTGGGGAGTTTTATTTTGGATTGCTGATGCTATGGATCCTCTTGATATTAATAGGTTCCCTGTTTATAAAAAGCAGGGTGTTTACTTTGATTAAAAGAATGAAAGAACCCATCCTGCTGGCATTTAGTACCTCCAGTAGCGAAGCGGCTTTTCCTAAAACAATGCTGGAGCTGGAACGCTTTGGTTGCAAAGATAAAATTGTAAGTTTTGTATTGCCGTTGGGCTATTCATTTAACCTGGATGGCAGCATGATGTATATGACATTTGCGTCCTTATTTATTGCACAAAGCTATGGTATGCATATGCCGCTGGGTACGCAGCTCACCATGTTGCTTGTGCTGATGCTAACCAGTAAAGGAATTGCCGGTGTGCCAAGGGCATCGCTTGTGGTAATTGCCGGTACGTTGGCCACGTTTAATATTCCGGAAGCTGGTATCGCGTTGCTGCTTGGGATAGATCCTTTGCTGGACATGGGGCGCAGCGCCACCAACGTGGTAGGTAACAGCATCGCAACAGCAGTGGTAAGTAAATGGGAAGGCGAACTGGAACACGCAGAAAAGGGTTAATTTTAATTCTAAATACTCTTTTTATGAAAATAATACATGAGGGTTGGATAACACGGGACAAAGAAATAATGATGGGTAAGCCTTGTATAAAAGGAACAAGAATTACTGTTGAGCTAGTTTTAAAAAAAATGAGTGAAGGTGCAAGTGTTCAACAACTTTTAGAAGATTACCCGCATTTAACCGCTGATGGCATTTATGCCTGTGTGGATTACGCAAGGGCTATCATGATTAACGAACAGGTTTTTGAATTGCCTGTATGATACTGGCAGACGAGAATATTTTCAGAGGGCTTATCACCGCTTTGCGTGATAACGGCTACGACGTTTTCTCAATATTTGAAGAATCCCGGGGCGTTAGTGATATTGCAATTTCACAATTATCACTTCAGCCGGAAAGGATAATCTTAACAGAGGACAAAGACTTTGGCAATATAATTTTTGAGAAAAAAATGCCGGCAACAGGGGTAATTTTTTTAAGATTTCAAAATGATGAAAGATTTCCAATCATTAACGAAGTTTTAAATTTTTTATCAACCCAAACTTTAGAAACCTTAAGAGGTAATTTCATCACAATAACACCCAATAAAGTGCGGATAAAAAAAATACCCGACTTTTAACATTAATAAACCAAGTGGTGTAAAATCCACTTAACAGAGAAGGATCAGATTCACATCATTGATAACACACACTATGCTTGATTTTATTTTACTGGATTTTCATTGGACACAATTGCTGCAACCGCAATGGTATATTGAAAATGGCGGCCTTTGGTTTATTGTGTTTGCCGTTTTTGCAGAAACAGGTTTGTTTGCAGGCTTTTTTTTACCCGGCGATTCGCTGCTTTTTGTGACGGGCATATTTAGTAACGATTTGGTACAAAAAGGGCTGGGTATTAGTTTTGGCAGTTCTTTTATCAACCTGGTTATATTGGGTATTGTAATTTCTCTTGCTGGTATCTTCGGCAATTTTGTGGGGTACTGGTTTGGCAAAAAAAGTGGACCATTTTTATTTGAACGTAAAGACACTTTTCTTTTTAAGAAAAAATATTTATTACAGGCCAAAGAGTTTTACGATAAGCATGGCGGCGGAGCAATTGTGATGGCAAGATTTATACCGATAGTAAGAACCTTTGCGCCGATTGTAGCAGGTATTGTAGGCATGGATAGTAAAAAGTTCACCTGGTACAATGTGGTAGGATGTGTGGCCTGGGTATTTTCTATGTTGTTTGCGGGCCACTACCTGCAGCAATTGTTTTTAAGGGTATTTAATTTTGATTTAACCAAGCACCTGGAAGTAATTGTAATAGGCATTGTGTTAATTACAACAGCGCCGGTTTTTATAAAAATATTTACAGATAAAAAGAAGAAAAAATAAGCTGCGGGTTACAACTGATTTGACATATGCAAAAAACTACTTCTTCTATTTTTACGATTGCTGTATTGGTAGCCTCCCTCGGCTATTTTGTTGACATCTACGATTTGCTGCTGTTCAATATTGTAAGGGTTGATAGCCTGACAGATATGGGACTTTCACCCAATGAGGTAAAAACGCAGGGCGAATTTATCATCAGCATACAAATGATAGGGCTATTAATTGGCGGCATTATATGGGGTGTAATGGGCGATAAAAAAGGCCGCTTAAGTGTGCTGTTTGGGTCTATTGTTTTGTATTCGCTGGCCAATATAGCCAATGGTTTTGTGCATACATCCGGTCAATATGCACTCACCCGTTTTATTGCAGGCATCGGCCTGGCTGGTGAATTGGGGGCTGGTATTACCCTGGTAACAGAATTGGTACATAAAGATAAAAGAGGGCTGAGTACTTCACTGGTGGCTGGTATTGGGTTAATGGGAGCAGTGGCAGCGTTTTTTGTTTCGCAAAATTTTAGCTGGCGAATGTGTTATTTTATTGGCGGCGGTTTAGGTTTTTGTTTACTCATACTTCGCATCACGGTTTTTGAAAGCGGCATGTTTACACAAACAAAAAAATCCGGTGTTAGCCGTGGTAACTTCTTCATGTTTTTTACAAATGCAAGGCGTTTCAAAAAATACATCTGTGCTATTTTAATCGGCTTGCCCACCTGGTATGTAATTGGTGTGCTGGTAGCCTTTTCCAACAATTTTGCAAAGGAGTTTGGCATTACCGAAAATGTGCAGCCAAAGGTATCTACCATGTTTGCTTACCTGTGTATTTCCATAGCAGACTTACTGATTGGTTTTGTAAGCCAGGCACTTAAAAGCAGGAAAAAGGCCTTGTATATTTTTTATATCCTCACCATCATTTCAATCGTATTTTTCTTTAACCAGCAAAATGGTACTGCTGCGGGCATGTATGTGATATGTGCTGCGTTGGGCTTTGGTACTGGCTTCTGGGCCATTTTTGTTACCATGGCTGCCGAGCAGTTTGGTACCAATTTACGGGCAACCGCCGCCACCACAGCGCCTAATATGGTGCGGGGCGCCGTGCCGTTGATATTTTTAATTTTTAACTGGCTGCAAACGGTGTTTGCTTCCACGCCACACCCGTATGTTACGGCAGGATGGGTTACAGGCGTTATCGTAATGTCCGTCGCCATCGTGGCAGCCTACTTTACAGAAGAAACCTTTGGTAAAGATTTGAATTATGTGGAGCAATAATTACCGGCGGTGGCTGTTAATATAATTGTAATTCTGCCTGGCAGTATTTAAACACTATACTATTTGACTGTATTTTCGTTTATCAACTTATATGAAAAAATATTTCGTTCTTCCGCTGGTGATACTGCTTTTTTCATTGGCTGCAACGGCACAGAAACTGCAGGTAGATGTGCAATATGTTACTGCCGATGCATCTGCCGACAAGCCGGTAATTTTTTATACACCAAACCGCAAGCTGAGCTGGGATGACTTTAAAGGTAAGCCAGTGGCGGCCAGTGAAGCAGCGGCTATTACCAACGCAGGCTTTGGTTTTAAGATGATGTTTAAGTCGGAAAACAATGTGGCCACCCTGCACTTAACGGTTGATTGCACATTTGCAATAGCGGATAGCTGGGTAAAACACAATCGTAAATCGCCTTATATCTTAAATCACGAACAACACCATTTTGATTTGGCTTACCTGTACGCCATGCAGTTTGTACACAATTTAAGAGCGGCTAAATACACGATGAATGATTACACCAAAGTGCTTGATAAAATATACAATCAATGCCAGGCGGATTTAACAGCTGCACAGAATGCTTACGATGCTGAAACAAAAAACAGCCAGCTGGCGGATCAGCAGGAACTATGGGATAAAAAAATTGATGCCCGGATGACAGCTTACTTAAAACAATAATTGTGATTACACTAATTTTAAAACCAATTGCACGAATTAGTGTAATTCGTGCAAACTCGTGTAATAAAAGATACGTCACATTCAACAAACTGCAACGATGATCTACATGGCTTCCTGATCAGGACACAATATACACCCTACCTTCTTTCTCCTTTACAAAAAAAATAAATGTTACTTTGATGATGACTTTTTGCAGGTTGTTACATTAATGCATATAAGCCACCCGGTAATGACAGATTCAGCAATTATAGAGCATTTAAAGCACCAGCGATATACAAAGGCGGTGCAAGGTTTGTATGGGGCGTACCCCGCTATAAAAAAATATATCATTGCCAACAGCTGTACAAAAGAAGATGCCGAAGATATTTTCCAGGATGCACTGGTAGTATTGTATAAAAAAGCGAATGATGCTGATTTTACATTAACGGCCTCGCTACAGACCTACTTGCTGGCCGTTACAAAAAATTTGTGGTATGATGCGCTTAGGAGAAAAGGAAAACTCCGACTTGTAGATGACTCAATTGAAATGGCAGACAGCACTGAATACAATGAAGAAGCAAATTATAAGCTGTCCGAACTTTCATTTAATTTATTGGGCGAAAAATGCAGGCAGTTGCTGCTGGCGTTTTATTACCGTAAAAACAGTTTTGAGCAAATAGCAAAATCACTTTCGTTCAGCAGTGAGGCCGTTGCCAAAAACCAGAAATACCGCTGCATTCAGAAAGCAAAAGAGAATTATTCCAACCTTCTAAAAACAGTTGACCATGGATAATACTGAACTGATAGACAGGTATCTTCAAAATGAGCTGACTGAAAATGAGCAGCTGACTTTTAAAAGTCAATTGATTGCTGATTCGTTATTAATGGCAGAGCTACAACTTCAGCAAACCATCATAGCCGGAATAGAAAGGGCAGGGGTAAAAAACGATTTTTCAAAGGCAATCAGGAGGCTAAAAACTATAAACAGACTAATCTGGCTTAGTGCGGCAATGCTGGCCGTTGTAATAGCAATGCTTGTATACCATCACCTGGTAAATAAGTTTTGAAAAAAAATAGTACGCTTTATTTAAAATCATAAAAGGCAATCAATATGAACCACGTAAATAAAGGGACTGACGAGCCTGCACGCAGGGATAGAAAAAGTTTGGTTATTTACTCAGCAAAATGGATGGGTGGCATTGTGCTGGCAGCAGTGTTAACGCTTGGCCTTGCCGGCTTTATTATGCACCTGAATGGCCCCGTAAATATTAGTAAACTCAGTGGTTTTCAATATGGACTAACCTTGTTTATCGTGCCACCGGTGGCTTGCTGTTTGCTTGTATTGTTAGCCTGTGCATTTGTACCATCCAATAAAAAATATGCCGGTATCCTGGTTAGTTTGCTTTGGGCGTCGTTCATCTCGTATGGAGCATACGAACACTATAACTACGATGGCTTTGTTGCCAACCAGTTCAAAATTATTTACAGTGGATTTGCGGTGGGATTGTTGGCAGGATTTGTCATCAGCTATATTGTATTTAAAAATAAAAATTGGGCAGATGCGTAGTACTTGCGGCTCAATAGGTATCTAAAAAGAAGTATCGTGGTAATCTATCTCAAATGCGCTGCAGTGCGAAACCCCGGCGCCCTTACAAAATCCTGCGGATATTTTTTTAGGTAGCGCCACAGTATACCTAAAAATTGAGGATAATCTCTTAAATGGATACCGCGGCTTTTTACCGCCACCAAAAATGCAAGGCCAAAGCTTACGGCAAAATTTAGAAAGCCAATGCCCATCACACCAATAAAAGTGTACCATATTTCATTGGCGGTAACCTGGTGATCAAGACCAAAAAAGCCAATGGCGGAGTTGGCTGCTGAAATCGTAATGTGGCGGATATCGAATGGAATACCAAACGTTTTGCCAATAAAGGCAGCCATTCCCAAAAAGAACCCCAGCGAAATATTTCCCGCCAGCGAGCCGAGGTAGTTTTCTACATAGTGTACAATTTTATAGCGTTGCTTTTCGCCAAAGCTATTTTTAAAAGATGCCAGGTTACGCAAGCGTTCTGCAATTCGGCCATACACCACATAATTTTCCACATACCCTGCAATTAAACCGCTGGCAAATAAAAAGAAACCGGTAAAGCAGGCATATAACCAGGCCAGGCTATGCAAAGGTTGCTGCTCCTGCAGCAGCTCCCGGGCTGCAGCTCCTTCGGCAATTTTTACGCCGGTGGCCTTAAAAAATAACCACGCCAAAATATAGGTAAGCGGAAATACAACAATAAGGTTGCCGGTGAAAGATGCCAGCTGTGTGCGGCTTACTTTACCAATTGTAATGGCCAGGTTTCTAAGGTCGGGCTGCTCGCCAATTTTTTGTGCGTCAAAAGAACTCGCCACATTGTTGGCCGTATAAGCGGGTTGCTTGGTGGCTAGTGTAGAACCCGTATCCTGTATTAAAATAAAGCCCAGCGAATAGTTGGTGCTGTATAAAAAGCCATGCCAGAAGGGTGCCATGGTTATTTTGGCCAGCAGGTTTTTGATAACACCGATAAAAGAAATAATGATACCACCACCGGCTGCGCTTTTAAACATGCGCCAAAATTCTCTTCGGGTAGTGGTGATAAATTTTTCGCCCGTGCGGCCGCCGTGTTCGGCAATCTGGTAAGCAAGGTAGCCGGTGTTTTCACTCAAAAATTCACGGATGGAATGCTTGCGGTTTTCGTTGTGTACTACCGTTTTAAAATAGGCAACAAAGCGTTGCGTGTTAAACGAGTTGTCCATGTCAAGCACATCCAGTATTATAAATAGCCTGTCAACCTGTTGTTGCAAACGGGTGATGATAAATGTTTGTGCCAGGCTGGTACCGTAGGCTATCCGCTGCTCTCTTATCCAGTGAACGGTTTGATTACAATTGTGCAGGGCCTCGGTAATATTGGCCAGTAACATCCGTTGCGTTTCCTCGTTGGCAATACCAGGCTGCAGGTGCAGGTATTCATTCACCAGCCGGGTTTGTTCTAAAAAAGGAAAAATGGCGTGGTCAATATTTTCATACCGCTGCGTAATTTCTTTTTCAAGCCCCAGCGTTGTAATGCGGTGACTGAGGATTTGTAAAGAGCGCTGTAACTGGCTTATCAGCGCAGGTTCTGTCATGTTGATCTGTATGCCCAGTATCTCAAAAAATTGTATCCATAAATCGTTGTCAACCCCATCTACCCAAATATGATCTCTTTTTTTATAAAATATCCGGTTGATAACATAGAGGAAATTATCGGGTGTCAGCAGTTCCGGCAGTAGCTTATGCAATATTTTTCCCCTTAGTTCCTGCACAAAACCACGGCTGCTTACAATACCGCTTTCAGTTAATGCATTTACAATATTTGTTTTTAAAAACTGCGTCAGTAAAGCTTTGCGCATGGAAAAAAGCGAACTCCTGTCCTGGCTCATTTGGTATAACAATGCTTTAAACCGCAGGGTAGCTTGTTCAATGTCTTTGGCGTTATCAGGGCGAATGGTGTCAACCAGTTCCACCAAAAAATCAAGACTCCGGTTGGCGGAATGCAAGGGCAATACAATTGCCTGCTGCTTTTCTGCCTTGGGCAAAGCCTCTTTGTTTTTTTTTGATGACCGCAGCATAGTTGGTTAATAAGGGTGAAGGACTAATAACGCCAGGTAAGCCTTCTTTTATACATCCATGACAAAATTACTGTGGATTATGTTGCACCGCTATCATATCGGTTTTCAAAATTTCGGCTTATTTTTGCAGTGCAAAGCATGATAATCACGAATAACCATACCAAATTTAAAGAAGAGGTAGACGTACTCACCGAACTGGAATCCTACCACAGCCTCGTGGTATGGAACGATGAAGTAAACAGTTTCGACTGGGTGATAGAAACCCTGGTGGACGTTTGCGGTCACTCGCCTGAACAGGCCGAGCAGTGCGCTATAATCATTGATAGTAAAGGAAAGTACGCCGTTAAAGATGGCGAATACGATTACTTGAAACCCATGTGCGATGCCATTACAGAACGCGGTATCGGCGCAACAATTGAAGTGATAGCAGGGTAGCCCCCATCCCCTGAAGGGGAGTTATTTGGAGTGTCTACTTTTTATCGGGGGGCTTACATGAACAAATCATTACCTTTTTTTGTCCGGGCTAAGAAGCAGTGAGGAACATCGTTGCATCGCCCTCTTGTACGGCATACCAATGGGCAACTTTTACCGAAGCGTATTGGTTGAAAAGATTTTATTTTACCAGCGGCCACTCAACCCGGCGCACAAATTTTATCTTTGTACAATGGTTGTTTTAAATGATAAGCTCATATTTCCTCCTGTTGAAACCGCTACACCTGAAGGCATCATTGCCATTGGTGGTGATCTTAGCATGGAAAGATTGTTGCTGGCTTATCGCAACGGTATCTTTCCATGGTATAGTGAAGGCGAACCCATTGTGTGGTGGAGCCCGGACCCAAGGTTTGTATTGTTTCCTGAAAAATTAAGGGTTACTAAAAGCATGCAATCAGTGCTCAACAACGGCAGCTTTCGGTTTACTATTAACCGGGCTTTTACCAAAGTACTACAAAATTGCAAAACCATTCACCGCAAAGAGCAGGAGGGCACCTGGATAACACCTGCTATCGAGCACGCCTATACGCAGTTGCACGAACAGGGCTATGCCCACAGTGCCGAAGCCTGGCAAAATGGCGAGCTGGTCGGAGGCTTGTATGGCATTCGTATTGGCAATGTATTTTTTGGTGAAAGCATGTTCAGCAAACAAAGCAATGCCAGCAAATTTGCATTTATAAATTACGTTCGCCAGTTACAAAAAGAAAATGTAATGCTGATAGATTGCCAGGTATATACCGCACATTTGGAAAGTCTTGGCGCTGGTATGATCACCCGCAACAAATTTATGGGCTTACTGGCAAGTAACCTGTAGCATCAATTTGCTGATTAAAAATGCTCATTGCTTTCATTTCCCTTAAGCACCTATTCACCACAGTTAATTTTTTTCATCACATTTTTTGCGGGTTCCGTCACATATACCATAAGTCGTTTTAAGGACAGTCTACTTTTGTTAAAAATAAAGACAATGAAAGTAAGATGGCGGCAACACGAACTAATATTTGTTACAATGCTGACTGCAATTGCGTTTGCAGGGTATTTGTGGAATGTACACAACACAACAACAGATCAGTTTGCTGGTCCCTTTGTTAACAATCATGTGCCGTTTAATTTATACCGCAATGTATTGCTGCCCGATATTGGTTTGGTGTTGCTTACTTACCTGGCTTTCCTGTTTATCAACCTGTTTATCATTCCCCGCTTATTGTTTCCAAAAAAATTGGAGGCCGGTACTGCCCAGGTTTCCATATCAGTCACCAAAATGAAAATGCCATGGAAGGGTATGGCTGGTAAAGTTGTAAAAAAAATGGTGTGGTTGATTTTGCACCTTCTTTTAATAGTTGTTTTGCTTGGCACAGCCGATAACGTTGCTACTTATTTTAAACATGAATGGCTGTTCCACTATCCCGGTTTTTCTATCTTCTTTAATAAAAACATTCCTGACTCGCAACTCCATATCTGGGCTGGTTATGCAGTGGTATTTTTTTCGCTGGGTTTATATGCACTGTATGTTTGTGTACGTGAAATTGTCATTAACCAAATTGAAAGACCGGAAGGCAGAAAAGCTTACCGGATACTGATCTGTAACCAGGTTACCGTATTTTTAATACAGCTCTTTTTAGTGCCCTTCTTTTTAACTTCTTTTAACCTGGTGCACGATAACAGGTTCTCCGTTGCCTTCTTTGCTGTTGTAATTCCTTTGTTTCTTCTTTTTATGAGCAATACTTACTGGCTGTTTCCGCTAAAAAGGGATATGCGATTTTTAAGCAGGCCAGTCATTACACGTTTACTGGTAACTACTTTTTTGTTCACGCTTCCTTTTCCTGTTGCTTTTTCTACAGATTATGTAAGCGTTTTTATAATCGCCTGGGCCGTGCAGTTATTTGTTGTAACACCCATTACCTGGCTTGTTTACCAGCAAAGAAAAGATAAGATACTGGCGTTGGTTGGCACAGAAAAAGCACTGGTAAAATCTAAAGCCGACCTGCAGTTTCTGCGGTCGCAGATAAACCCACATTTTTTATTCAATGTACTCAACACTTTATACGGCACTGCTTTGCAGGAACATGCAGACCGTACCGCAGAAGGCATTCAGAAGCTGGGCGACATGATGCGTTTTATGCTGCATGAAAACAACCTTGATTTTATTGACATGCATAAGGAAATAGCTTACCTGAACAACTACATCGCTTTACAAAAGCTACGTACACAATCTTCTCCTGAAATTGTTATTGAAGATGATATCAACGGGCAAAACTGCAATCACAAAATTGCACCAATGCTGTTGATACCACTTGTTGAAAATGCCTTTAAACATGGCATCAGCCTTACAAAAAAATCATGGATAAAGATCAGTCTTCATTGCAATGAAAAAGATATTTTGTTTGAAGTGCGCAACAGTGTACACCAGCGGCAGGATAACGACCCGGAAAAAGATACATCCGGCATCGGCTTTAAGAATGTTTTGGAACGGCTAAAATTAATTTATCCCGGCAAATTTCAAATAGCTGTTAATGATGATGACAAAGAGTTTTTTGTACAACTTTCCATTCAGCCATAGCTCTTTTAATAATTATTTCACAACCACCATAAACAAATTGAAAATGAAATCAATCATATTATCTATCTCCATTTTAATAAGTATATCCATACATGCGCAAAACAAAAGCACCATTGTAACAGGAAAAGCAGACAGTGTGTACTCAACCATTTTAAAAGAAAACCGGAAGATATGGATACACATGCCGGATACAACTTCGCCGGACGGCATTTTTGCAAAACAGCATTACCCGGTAGTATATCTGTTGGATGGAGATGAAAATAATTTTGCTGTTGTTGCCAGTATGATACAAGCCGCCGGGGGTGGTGGTGGCAACATTTCTTTTCCGCAAATGATCGTTGTTGGCATACGGAATACTGATCGCACCCGTGACCTTACCCCTACGCACGTAAACACAGCTCCTATGCTGGATAGCGTGTCTGCTGCACATTCGGGTGGTGGCGAAAGTTTTATTTCATTCATGCAAAATGAACTGATCCCGCATATTGATTCTTTATACCCAACGGCTCCATACCGTCTATTGATCGGTCACTCATTGGGCGGGTTAACCGCCATGCACATACTAATAAATCATACCGGCTTATTTAATGCCTGCGTGGCCATTGACCCAAGTATGTTTTGGGATAATCAAAAATTATTAAAACAAGCAACAGCGGTGCTGGGCAAAAATAATTTTGAAGGCCATTCATTATTTCTTGCTGTGGCAAATACAATGACCAAAGGAATGGATACTTTACAGGTTCAGAAGGATGATAACATGATGAACCTTCATATCCGTTCTATTTTACAACTCGGCCATTGCCTGGCAGCCAATAAAAAAAATGGGCTGGCCTTTAACTGGAAATATTATCCTGAGTATGATCATGGCGCTGTACCATTGGTTGCCGCATACGATGCCATGCGTTTCATCTTTGCTTTTTATAATTTCAATTTTCCTTACCGGGAATTTTTTGATCCTGCTTTTAAAGCAGATACTATCCTGACTGCACATTATACTATAGTGAGTAAACAAATGGGTTATAAGATTTCCCCGCCTGAACAAATGGTGAACGGATTGGGTTACCAGTTAATGGGTTTAAAACAGTTTGGCAGGGCTATGTACTTTTTTAAAATGAATACGGATAATTACCCCGAAAGCTTCAATGCCTATGATTCAATGGGAGATTTGTATGATGCCATGGGCGACAAAAAACAGGCAATCGCGGCTTATTCAAAAGCACTGGCCCTGGGAGATTTTACTGATACCCATAACAAACTGGAACAATTAAAAAAACGAAAATGATTCTGCTTAAAAAGAAGGATTTACTTTTGAGCAAACAAACCCCACCATGCTGAAAGCGATTGCCATAGACGACGAACCGATTGCACTGGAAGTTGTTAAAAGCCTTTCATCAAAAATTTCTTTTATCGAATTGGTGGCCACTTTTACCAACGCATTTAAGGCGATTGAATATTTGCAGAAAGAAAAAGCAGACCTTATTTTTTTGGATATTAAAATGCCGGATATTTCAGGGATTGATTTTTTAAAATCACTCTCCAATCCACCAATGGTAATTTTTACCACGGCCTACAGCGAGCATGCGGTGCAGAGTTTTGAACTGGACGCCATTGATTATTTATTAAAGCCGTTTTCCCTTGCCCGGTTTTTAAAAGCATGCAACAAAGCACAGGAACAACTATTGTTAAGAAGCAATACCACAGGGGATTTGAAGGAAGCAAAACCACTTTTTATTAAAAGCGGGTACGAGCAAATAAGGGTAGAAGTAAACGATATTTTATATGTGGAAAGCTGCGGCAACTATGTACAATTTGTATTGGCCAATAGTAAAGTTGCATCCCGCCTAACCATGAGCGAAGCCGCGGCTATTTTACCACCGGCGGACTTTATAAGAATTCACCGCTCATACATAGTGGCAAAAAAGCAGATCAAAAAAATGGATAAAAAAAGTATCTGGATCAATCAAACAGAATTACCAATTGGCCTGGCTTATGTTGAGGAGATTGAAAAAATTGGGAAATAAAAAATGCTGGGTTACGAGATCTGCTTTTTTTATCCTTCTATTTTTTGTTCAGTAAGAGTTACAACGGATACATGCTGCCTGAACAAATGTTTTACCTTAGCGTCATAGCTTAAAGTTATAAAAAGCCGTATTTAGCAGGTACAGGTGGGGGCTCTTTTCTAAGCCAGGGTTTCGCAGGTAGTTTCGTTATCATTGATAGACCAGGCGGCGAAAACCACGGCGGAACAAAATAAAGTATCCGGGCCATTGCACTACAAGATTTAAAAAAAATATGAAAGATCCATTGCCAGGTATTGCAGAATCGGCAGGATATTTTAAGGGAGTAAAAGATGGGGCGGCATAGAATATGCTTATATGGCTATATAAAATAATTGTAAATAGATTTTAAAAAATTTATCATAAATAGTTAGGAAAAAAAGTACTCTTGGTAAAATATGGTAAATAGTAATTCCATCATTCCTACATTTGGTAAACCTCTGTAATGAACGGATATAATTTTATGCGGAATCCTTATTTCTTTTTTTTATTCTTGCCTCTTTGCCTGTTATTGGCCACATCCTGCAATAATGTAAATAACAACCAGCATGCTCAGCATCCGGGAAGCAAAATTGACACCATCGAAGCCCGGGTATTACCACCTGCGGAAGCGTTGAAGCATTTTATATTGGAAAATAATTTCAACATTCAACTGGTAGCATCGGAGCCAACTGTAAGCGCTCCCGTGGCTATGAATTTCGACACAAAAGGCCGTTTGTGGGTGGTGGAAATGAATGCCTATATGCCCGATACTTCGGGCAACGGAGAAGAAGAGCCGATTGGGAAAGTCGTAATTCTTGAAGATACAAACCACGATGGTATCATGGATACACGAAAAGTGTTTATGGATTCGCTGGTGATGCCGAGGGCTATTTGCTTATTTAACGATGGCATCCTGGTAGCAGAGCCGCCTAAGCTGTGGTTTGCAGAGAACGATCATGATAAGGCCGGAAAAAAATACCTGGTAGATAGCACTTACGCCGCCGGGGGAAATGTAGAACACCAACCCAATGGATTATTGCGGGGGTTGGATAACTGGATATACAATGCCAAATCAGCCTGGCGCTATCGCAGGGTTGGAAAAAATAAATGGCTGAAAGACCGCACGCATTTTCGTGGCCAATGGGGTATTTCCCAGGATGAATTGGGAAGGCTGTATTATAACACTAATTCAGAAAATTTAATTGGCGATTATTTTTCTCCCGGCCTTGGTGGCGCAAATCCGCACCAGCAAAGGGTAGAGGGCTTTGATGAAAATATAGTTCCTGATAACCGGGTATATCCCGCTCATGCAACGCCGGGTGTAAACCGTGGTTATATGAAAGGCGTTTTGGACGATAGCCTGCGGCTTGTAGATTTTACTGCAGCATGCGGCCCCCTTCTTTTTAACAGCTATGCTTATGGTAAAGATTATTATGATAATGCTTTTGTAGCAGAACCCTCAGCTAACTTAATTAAAAGAAATATTTTATCGTATGCTATTGATTCAACTCATGGCCGGGAGGCATATAAAAACAAGGAATTCCTGGCCAGTACCGATGAGCGTTTTCGCCCGGTAAATTTATACGCAGGGCCTGATGGTGCCATGTATGTAGTAGATATGTATCGCGGCATTATTCAGCACAAAACTTATTTAACGCCCTACCTTGCCGGTGAGGTAATGAAAAGAGGATTGGAACAACCGCTTAATTGCGGGCGTATTTATAAAATAGTTCCGGATGGAATTAATTTGCCGGTGCCTGTTTTTAAGCGAAATGCTGATTCCCTTTTATCTTATTTACATAGCCCCAACCAATGGTTAAGGCAAACCGCACATGACCTGATTGTAGATGAACAATTAACCAGTCTTGTACCAGCCGTTAAAAAGATGCTGCGTTCAGATACATCGCAAACAGGAAGAATAAATGCTTTATGGGTACTCGAAGGGCTGAATGCATTACATAATAACGACCTGTTGGCTACCTGGCCAAATTCTGCTGTTATGCTGAAACAGCAAATACTTACTGCCGCAATAGCCATCATGAAGAATAAGCAGGAGGCTGATTTTTGGATAAATAAATACCCCGGAATGATGAATGAAAATATTGCCGGCCTTGCTCCATACCTTGCTTACCTCGGCGCTTCGGCACTGCAATATTCCAGGGCGGCAAATGATATTTTAATTAAGACGGCAGCAAAATACCAGGGCAATAATTATGTGGCAGACGCTGTTATCAGCGGGCTGCACGATAAGGAAATACCTTTTTTAAAGCGGTATACTGAAACTGTAAAAGATACATCAGATGCATTTATACATCGTTTAAAAATGGTGATTGAAAATGCGGATAAGCAAAAGCTGGCTGCAATTGCCAATAAGAACATGGATAAAAATTTACTGGCGGGAAAGCAGTTATTCAAGGTCAACTGCCAGGTATGCCATGGAGATGATGGAAATGGGATAAAGGGATTGGGCGCTCCGCTGAACGAATCCAATTGGGTTCAGGGTGATAAAGCAACATTGTTATCGGTTGTTTTATATGGTTTAACAGGCCCCATCAAAGTGGGCGATAAAACTTACCAGCCTCCTGATGTGGCCGGCGCCATGCCCGGAATGAATACCAACGATAAATTGACCAATCAGGACGTTGCCTATATTGTTTCTTACATTCGTAAAGCATGGAATAATAAAGCCGGTGTTATAACTGAAGAGGATGTAAAAACTGTTCGCCAAAAATATAAAGGCAGGCAGGAATCTTTTACAATGAAAGAATTGTTGCAGTAAAATTGTAGTCAATGAGGTATTTTTTCAAAACGATTCAATTTGCCTGGTAGAAACGCTGCTGCCTTGCTATTTTTACTGCCGGATAGTTTTTTAGATAATCAACAACTAACTGTTTACTGAAATCATTTTCCGGCAAGCACATCCATTTATAAATGGTTGCAGTCCAAAAATAAATTTCCGCCATTGATGTGTTCGGTTTGCGCTGCGTTGGTACTATTTGCATACGATACTCAGTGCTTTTAATTTAAGCGAAGTGTTAGTGTGACACGAATATGGGCGGGGTTTAAGCATTTCGGCTCAATTGCTTTGTTCCGCAAAAAAAAATTCTTTTATCTTATAAAATACGGCTCCGTAGTTCGCAGGTCCCTGGCCAGCGCACAAGGCTCGGGAGGACGTTGCTGCGAAGGAAAAACGTTGCACGATCAATTTTGTTGAAGTAATTTTCCTGAAGCTGTTATGATTTGTACGCCACTAAACTCCGTACCAGGCACAAATATTGAATCTTTCACTTTTCCGGTAATGCGATCAAGCATCATGATGTATGATGTTGTAAGATGAATATTCATTGGTGCTTGTTTAAGCATATAAAGAGTTTGTCCTGAAACAACAGGATATTGAAGATAAGCTCCCGGAAACGTTTTCCAGTTAAGTGCACTTGTTGATACGTTCCTGGAGGCGACAAAGCTGTATGGTGCTGTTGCCTGACTGCCAGATATATATACGCTGCTATCAGATAGAAAAGGTTGTGATTCGGTAAAATAAAGGCCAGTTGCAATTTCTGAAATCACGTTACCATTTGTAGAATTGATTTCATAAAGTTTGTAACCTGGCCCCATAGAATAGAAAACACCGTTGCCCACCATTGGAGTGTTGTAATCTGGCCCTGGCTTGGTCCAGACAACTGTTCCCGTGTTTTTGTCAAATGCATATAAAGCCCCTGTTCCATTTTTAAAGCAAAGTATATTTCCAAGAATAGCAATTATTCCTGGGTAATTACCAATACTTGGACCCACGTTATGTTGCCACTTTACAGTTTTTGTGGTTATATCAAATGCATTGATATAATTAGTACTTATATCTAGCGGAGCGCTAAAGTAATAAATCATATTGCCATCAATCTTTAAGTTTTCTGGCCCTCCCTGCGCCGGTAATACACTTTTCCAGATAAGATTTCCGTTATTGGCATTATACGCAGCCAGGTAATTTGAATTGTTACTTTGTACAGCCCAAAACAAGGTGTCATTTCTTAGTGTCAGACCAACTATGTGCTCACGAGACTTTAAAATAGACCAGACAATTTTTCCAGTTGAGGGTTCAATTGAATAGAAATTATTATAGCTGCTACCCAACGTAAAATCCCAATAACCCACTAAATAATAGATATGCCCATTACCAAATAAAACACCTGGATGGCCGGCATTTCCGAGGCTATCCTTTTTCCAACGAAGAGTTTTATCGGCATTATAGCATGAAAGGGTAGTGGTTAATGTTTGATCTCTTGTTGCTATCAAGATATATTTGGCTGAATCCTGTTGACTAGCAGACGGAGGGTTAGGATTG
The DNA here is from genome assembly GCA_038210625.1 of Chitinophagales bacterium. GTDB lineage: Bacteria > Bacteroidota > Bacteroidia > Chitinophagales > Chitinophagaceae > Ferruginibacter. The sequence continues at coordinate 68,688 of JBBQWL010000043.1, forward strand.
GTTGGTTGATCAACACTATTTTTCGAACATGATGCTAAAATTGCACTGAACATTAACCCGAGTAGGATGATTTTTTTCATTAAGGTATATTTTAAAAATTGAAGAATACAAATGTATAGTAAAGTCAGGGCTTTAACAATATGCATTGAAGTGAGTTTGTACACTGGGGAAACAGCGTTGGCTAATCTTCCACCATACAGGGAATTCGCCAGCAATAACAACGCATTTGTTTCCGTGGTTGGTACATCTTCCATCACAGAAAACCAACGTAGACCAACGTTCCTCCCGTGGTCCGGTGTCCGCACCATAGTCGTTAACTTAAGGCTTAATATTTATTTCTAGGGATTGATAATGCGTCTGCTTATTTCTTGGAGGTTCACATAAACAATCAACTATAAGGGGCAAATATATCTGTTCAAGCCAGTATGGTATTGAAAGTTTTT
>JBBQWL010000044.1:0-64389 GCA_038210625.1 Chitinophagales bacterium
TCCGATGCAGATCCACCATTTCCTGTAACCTTCTTTTTTTTACTTCCTCGGGGATGTCATCTTCAAACCTCCGTGCAGCAAGGGTTCCGGGCCGTTGGCTGTAAAAATACATATAGGCCAGGTCATATTTGCAATAGTCCATCAGGCTAAGCGATTGCTGATGATCTTCTTCGGTTTCTGTACAAAAGCCGGTTATCATATCTGTTGATAAGCCAGCATCAGGCAATATTTCCCTTATGCGATTTACTTTGGCAACGTACCACTCCCTTGTATAAGTTCTGTTCATCAACTGTAATATCCTGCTGCTACCGCTTTGTACGGGCAAATGAATATAGTTGCAGATATTGTCATATTTCGCCATGGTAAAAAGCACTTCATCCGTAATGTCTTTGGGATGAGAAGTGGAAAAACGAACCCGAAGTAAAGGAGAAATGAGGGCCACTTTTTCCAGCAAGCTGGCAAAGGTTACTGGTTGTTCATAACCACCACCATTTTCATCGGCCACCCAATGATAGCTATCAACATTTTGGCCGAGTAAAGTCACTTCCCTGTAATCGTCCTCAAAAAGGTTTTTGCATTCTGCAATTACAGAACCTGCGTCCCGGCTTCTTTCTCTTCCACGTGTAAACGGCACCACGCAAAACGAACACATATTGTTGCAGCCACGCATAATACTCACAAAAGCGTTTACTCCGTTGCTGTTTAGGCGCACCGGCGCAATGTCAGCGTAGGTCTCGTCTCTGCTTAATAAAACATTTACGGCTTTTTGCCCCGTTTCTGCTTCTTCAATCAGCGATGGTAAAGTTCTATACGCATCGGGTCCTACCACAAGGTCAACCAGTCTTTCCTGTTCAATAAACTTTTCTTTTAGCCGCTCTGCCATGCACCCCAACACACCAACCAATAATCCGGGATTGGCTTTTTTTAATTTGCGGAATTCGGTCAGTCTCTTTCGAACGGTGGCTTCTGCCTTCTCCCTGATAGAGCAGGTATTCACCAATATAAGGTCAGCTTTTTCAAATTGCAGTGTTGCACCAAAACCATTTTTTTGCAGAATAGAAGCTACCACTTCACTATCAGCAAAATTCATGGCACAGCCGTAGCTTTCTATGTAAAATAATTTTTTATATTCATTGGTATCTAACACAAAAGGGGCGAAGGCTTCTCCTTGTCTTTGCTCATTATGCTCTTTTGTGTTGATAGTTAACAGTGTATCCATTAGTAAATTTAGGGTGCAAAAATAAGTAATTACCACTTAATTATGCCAATCTGGCATAGTAGTTTGTAATAAATAATGGTTTACTAGAAAAAATAGTCTTCTTAAAGCTGAGAGCACCAAACATAACATGGAAAGGTCTTGACCGATAAAAAACAGCCCCTGTAAAGAGGCTGGTGAATAGTATTGTCAATTAATTTTACTTACGGCTTATTTTTTATTTCCAGCTCAGCATGATTTGTTGGAGTGGGTTTTTCAAAAAAAAGCATTTTAACCGCCACCAGTATCAGGATAACGGCAAATATTTTTTTCATTGTTTCCTGCGACAAACTGAGCGCCAGTTTACTACCCAACAGGCTGCCAAAGAAGAATCCGGCGGAAATGATAAAGACAATTTTTAAATCAACATAACCTTGTTTGTAATATTGTATAACCCCAAGCAAACCTACGGGTAAAAGCAAAATGCCAAGCGAAGTTCCCTGGGCCATTTTTTGTGAAAAACCGAGAAAGAAAACCAAAGCGGGAACAATAATTATTCCGCCGCCAACACCAACCATACCGCCCAGCATACCAGCTAAAATTCCTATTACAATAAGAATAATCAATGTTTGTGTATCCATTGTTGATTTATTTTTTATCATGATTTGCCATGATTGGGATAGGTTCTTGTATAAAAAGCAATGGCATGGGTAATTACTTCATACGCGGCTTTTTTATCCTGGAACTCATCAATTTCAACCACTTTATTTTCCAGCACCTTGTATTGTTCAAAATAGTTTTTTAATACAGCAATAAAGTGGGTGGGTAGGTCTTTCACGCTGGTAAAATGATTCACTGTAGGATCGTTGGTAGCAACAGCAATAATCTTGTCATCTCTTTCGCCATTGTCAATCATCTGCATGTTACCAATTACTGTTGCTTCAACCAGGCAGAGAGGTTGTATACTTTCACTGCACATCACCAATATATCCAGCGGATCATGATCATCGCCGAGTGTTTGCGGGATAAAGCCATAGTTGATGGGATAATGAAAAGAAGAGTGGATCACCCTGTCTAATATCAGCAAACCAGTTGCTTTGTCAATTTCATATTTTGCCCTGGAACCTTGCGGAATTTCAATTAGTGCGTTGACGATTTCAGGAGTTTTGTCTCCATAACTGGCACCGTGCCATGGATGTAATACGTACATAAAATAATGTTTTTTGGGTTGTTAACAGAATAATTAAAAATAGAAACACACTATTAATATTTCATAAAAATAACGGAGATATCAGAATTGGATTTGCTGCCGTAACGATAATAAAACTGTAATATTATTTTTCTTTTGTTTCTTCCTGGAAAGTATGCTTCAGATCGACCAGCCATTTGCCGTTAACCTTTACCACTTTCACCTCGCTATGCATATCTTTTTTATAGCTGTTTGAATAATTAACGATGGTTACTGAATCATTAACATTTTTGAGTTCGTTGATGATAATATCAGCCTCCTTGTATTTCTTCAGCTCCTCTTTATTCTTGCTTTCAAAATTTTTGCGTGACAGATCAAAATACTGGTTGTTTATATCTTCATCCAGCACAAGCGACTTTGCTTCTGCAAAATTATTTTCCAGCACATCTTTTATAAAAGCCCTGGCAACATCTATATCCGTATTTGGAACGGCACCACCGTTATTGCAGGAGCTGCATACTGCAATAAGTAGTACAATAATGAATGATTTTATTTTCATAATTAAAGGTAACCATCTTTATAATATGCAAGGTAAAAAAGCAAATCTTATCAATGGAGTCGAACAGAAAAAAAGGGGAAGAATATTTTAAAAGCTATAAAAAAAGAGGTAGTTGATGGCTACCTCTTTTAGAAAATTTTTTATTTTACCTGCGCTCATTGGCCGCGTCAAATTCCTTGTCTTTATCGTAGGCCTTGATGATTGCTTTTACCAGTTTATGCCGTACCACATCTTCTTCGTCCAGCTCAATGTGTGCTATGCCATCTACATTTTTCAAAATACGCAAGGCTTTCTCAATACCGCTACGCATGTTTTTTGGCAGATCTACCTGGGTAGGGTCGCCGGTGATGATGGCTTTTGCATTGGCCCCAATACGGGTTAAAAACATTTTAAGCTGGCCATCGTTGGTGTTCTGTGCTTCATCTAAAATAATGAAAGCATTGTCCAGCGTGCGGCCACGCATGTACGCAAGGGGCGCTATCTCTATCGTACGGGTGGTCATATAATAGCCCAGTTTATCGGCGGGTATCATATCGTCCAGCGCATCGTATAAAGGTCGCAGGTACGGGTCAATTTTTTCCTTCAAATCGCCTGGCAAAAAACCAAGGTTTTCACCTGCTTCTACCGCGGGCCGGGTTAAAATAATCTTTTTAACGGTCTTGTTTTTTAAAGCTCTTACAGCCAGCGCCACTGCCGTATAAGTTTTACCAGTGCCGGCTGGCCCGATTGCAAAAACGATATCATTTTTGTCAACCGCTGAAACCATTCTTTTTTGATTGGCAGTCCGTGCCCTTACTGTTTTTCCGTTTGGACCAAATACCAGTACGTCATTAGGGTTACGATCAATAAAGTTGTCTACAACCTGCTGATCATCGCCGCCCAAAATCTGTTCAAAATAATTTTCACTCATGTGCCCATTCTGTTCAATGTATTGAACAATTAAGTTGATTTTTTCTTTGGCATCTACAATTTGCTCGGGAGCCCCGCTCAGTTTTACTTGTGTGCCTCTGCTTAAAATTTTTAAAAGGGGAAATTTCTTTTTCAAGATGTCGAGCTTACCATTGTTAACACCAAAAAATTCAATCGGGTTAACTGACTCGAGGTTGATGATAGTGTCTGTCAATGTACTGTTGGTTTTAAGTTTTCGAATGAAATTGCCTGGTACTTTTAATGCTTCACTGTATATTCAAATTTACTGAATTGCAACTGACAAAAGCCCTGTATAGTTATTCACACATTGTTAAAAAAATAAAAATAAATAAAGGGGCTATCAAGGTTTTGCTACAGTAATTATGCCTATTAGAATTAAATGAAACCAGCCCTTAACAAAACAGGAAAATGCCCTTTTATTTTTTGTTTTGATGAAAATAACCCGGCGAGTTGCGGATAAACAATATCTACCGGGTTACTATTATTTGCTTTTATGTAGTGCTGAACGGCAGACCATGTACCGAGGTATCCTGTTAATTCTTCAAGCGTCCATTCAAATGCTATTTTAAATGAAGGGCTTTTAATTTCATTCAATGGAAAGGGAATAGTTGTGTAATTTTCATCCACATACTTTCGCTCTTTATCCCAGTATTGTCCGATGGTTTCACTATAAAACTGGTGGATTACTTTATCTGCTTCATCATTTATCGTTAATAATCCATAACCTATTAGTGCCAGTAAACCACCTGGTTTCAAAGTTCTTTTTACTTCGCGGTAAAAAGCATCAAAATCAAACCAGTGTATTGCCTGGGCAACCACTATCAAATCAAAAAAATTGTTTTCGAAATTTGTTCTTTCGGCTGCGTTTATTGAGTAATAAATATTGCTTTTTTTGACAGCCTGATTTATTTGCTGTTCACTTATATCAGTTGCATAAACATTTGTAAAATAATTTGAAAGCACTTTTGCGACCTGGCCATTTCCTGTACCACAATCCCAGGCTGTTTGTTTAGATGTAATAAGCGGTAAAAGAAAATTGTAAAGTTCAGCCGGGTAGGAGGGCCTGAAAGCTGCATACGCAGCAGATTGGATTGAAAAATTATCTTTCATGGAAACCGGTTTAACCAACCAGAATAAAAACAGTGCCAGTAAGTTTCATGGCCGCCACTCTATCTTTAATTGTTTAAAAAAATCCTGTTCTTCAATTTCTTTTACCTCACCGGGTTGAAGGTTGCCCAATGATAAATCTTCAATAGATAAACGGATTAAACGTTTGCAGCGATGTTTTACAGCCGCCGTCATTTTTCTTACCTGGTGAAACTTGCCTTCAGTAAGTGTAATCTGTAGCCAGGTATTGGGCAGGCCTTCTTTGAATTCGTCCGGCCTGCTAAATAAACCAGCCGGCTTCTCTACCATTTGCACATCGCAGGCACCAGTGGTATAATATTCCCCGCCTTTGATACGGATGGATACACCTGTTTGCAATGACAATAATTTTTCAGGAGTTACAATATTTCTTACCTGCACCAGGTACGTTCGCTTGTGGGGTATTTTGCTTTCAAATAGTAATTTGGTTACTTTTTTATTGGTAGTTAAAATCAATAACCCTTCCGAATCATTGTCGAGTCTGCCAATGGCATGAATGCCTTCGGGAAAAGCAAATGGCACATCTTTTAACAGGCCAACTTTATCCGGACTAATAAACTGCGAAACCATATTGTATGGCTTATTAATGATAAAATAGCGGTGCGCTGCAGAGGTCATAGTAAATAAAAAAGTGTGAACAGTACAGCCGCAATTTCAATTAATTATCCCGGATAAAAATATTTAAGTGTTTAGTAATTAGCAAAGATGTAGCCTGGTGCCGGGAAAAAGTTGGCTTACCTATATAGTCACCAGCATTTTTTATTTCAATTGCTTAAATATGTTCAAATGTAGCATTAGCAAGGGTTTTACGGGTGATTACTACTACCTTTGCAGCCAATTTAGTAATATGACTTTTGATGATTTAAATTTAAATACGCCGTTGTTAAGTGCGCTTGACGATCTTGGCTATACCAATCCTACCACTATTCAACGCAAAGTTTTTTCAGTAGTAATGTCGGGAGCCGATGTGTGTGGGATTGCCCAGACCGGCACCGGTAAAACCTTTGCTTACTTATTGCCGTGCCTGCGGCAATGGAAATTTTCAAAAGATAAAAATCCGCAGGTACTGATTATTGTGCCTACCCGGGAATTGGTAGCACAGGTAGTGGAAGCTGTAAAAGCGTTGAGTAAATATACCAGCCTTGTTGCAGTGGGCGTGTATGGCGGTGTAAACATCAATACACAAAAGGCAACTGTTGAACAGGGGGTAGATGTATTAGTGGCAACGCCGGGAAGATTGTATGACCTGGCAATGAATGGCGCTTTTAAAACAAAATCCATCCGGCAACTAGTAATTGACGAAGTAGATGAAATGCTGAACCTCGGCTTTAGAACACAGTTAAAAAATATACTTGACCTGTTACCTGTAAGAAGACAAAACCTGATGTTTTCCGCGACGATAACTGAGGAAGTTGACCAATTGATGACCACCTATTTTAATAACCCGGTAAGGGTAGAGGCAGCGCCCACGGGCACTCCGTTGGAGAATATTGTACAGACTATCTATGAGGTGCCCAACTTTTATACAAAGGTTAACCTGCTTGAATTGCTGCTCGCAACAAATGCGGATATGAGCAAAGTGCTCGTGTTTGTGGCCACCAAAACACTGGCAGATGATTTATATGAACAACTGGAAGCTAAGTACCCGGGAACTGCAGGCGTGATACACTCCAATAAAGAACAGAATCATCGCTTTAATACGGTTAAACAATTCCAGGAGGGTAACTATAGGTTTATCATTGCTACGGACATTGTTGCGAGGGGCATTGACATTGCAGAAGTAACGCATGTTATTAATTTTGACATGCCGGACGTGCCTGAAAATTATATTCACCGCATAGGCCGTACAGGTCGTGCTGATAAAAAAGGAATAGCGATAACTTTTGTTACGGAAGCTGAAAAGTCCAACCAGTCTGCAGTTGAGGCACTAATGAAATATACAATACCATCGGCTGACTTACCTGCCGACCTCATTATATCGGATGTGCTGACTGAAGATGAAAAGCCCAAGGTTTTCATGAAAATAATCCAGTTAAAAACGCCTTCTAAAGAGGCTGCAGGGCCCAGCTTTCATGAAAAATCTGCCAAAAATAAAAAGGTAAATTTTATTGTGAGAAAGAAAGACCGAATGATGAAAAAATATGGTAAGCCGATTAGCCGCGGGCAGAAAAAGTGATGGCCTGAAAAATAGTTGAATGAACAGGAGCGAAGGAGAAAATAACCACCACCATAAAAAATTTGACAATATAACCTGGGAAGAGAAAGTCATCTCAGGCAGGTATTTTGATCATTGTACTTTCTACAAATGCAGTTTAAAAGGATCCATATTTGAACATTGCAGTTTTGAAAAATGCGTGTTTGAAGAGTGTGACCTTTCCTTAATTAAATTTAAGAATACAGCCGTCAGCAATGCGCAAATCGATGGATCAAAAGCAATCGGTATTGTATGGCATGCTGCTTCCAATCCGGTTTCTGTAAACTTTAAAAATTCAAGAATAAGCTACAGCAGTTTTTACGGCAAAAATTTAAAGAAAATGCAGGTGGTAGATTGTATGGCAGATGAAACAGACTTTACGAATTGCAATCTCATGCAGTCAAATTTTGCAGGCACGGATTTAAGGGATGCCATCTTTGCGAACACGGATTTATCGCAGGCCAATTTTGTAAACGCAACCAATTACAGCATTAATCTCCAAAATAACAAAACTAAAAAAGCAAAGTTCAGCCTTCCGGAAGCATTATCTTTTTTATATGCGCTTGATATTATATTGGTAGAATAAGTGCTGATAATCTTATCAATCCTGCTTTTTTGGAGGAAGATCAAAAGCAACTGCGTCATGCTCAAAATGTCCTTTATGCGAACCGTCGCAAAATGGTTTGTTTTTCGATAACCCACAGCGGCATACTGAGATTATTTCTCTGCCACCCAGGTGATATGTTGCCCCGGTTTTATCTACTATTTCAAAATCGCCTTCAATTTTGAGAGACCCGTTATTGTTAACGGTAATTTTTGTACTTGCCATGTAACTGCTGATGTGATTGAATGTAAGAGCCGACTGGAATATCAATAGTTGATATCCTGTTATTTCAATTATGGTTTACCAGTTCTATATCTGGTTTTGATTCGTCCGTAAGTTTTACCTTACCGCGGTTGTCTCTTACAATCCTGGAGTAAAGAGAGATTTCTTTATCAAAAAGGAAACGGAAGAATAATTTTGTCCATGAGGTATGATAATATAAACTGTTGTAAAATGAAGGAGCACCTTCCCTAATCTGTGGCAACTTGTTCCAGGGAATAGAAGGGAAATCGTGGTGTTCGTTGTGGTATCCTACATTAAACGCCACTGTATTTAGTACACCATAGTAGCTATATGTTTCCTGTTCGCCATGCGTCAAATAGTGCTCTTGTATCCATCTTGCTCCCAGCGGGTGCAGCCCGACAGAAAAGAAAAAACTCATTAATAAAAACGCAATTGCTTTTGGCCCAAGTAAAAAAGAGATGGCCACTACAAATGCAATTTGTACAGCCCAGTTTAAAGCTACCCAACCGTCAAAAGGTTTAATTTCTTTTAACCTGGCGATGCGAAAAATTTGAAAAAATGGGTAAAATAACAACCAGATTACCTTGCCTATAAAATAGTTATTGATCAGCTTGGCTTCCCATTTATTCGGCAAATCACCATCCAGTTCATGCACTCCCTGGAAAGAATGGTGCTTTATATGATACCGCTCAAAAGAAACCGAGCTTGGAAAAATTTGAGGAACGTTAGCCAATATTCCTGCCAGCCTGTTAGCTTCAGGTTTCTTAAACAACAACCGATGAGCACACTCGTGTATCATTACAAATAAAGCATGATCAGCAAAAGCACCGATTAAATAAGCCGCGCCCGCAACAATCCACCACGATTTGTCAGCCACCAGCCATGCCATAACTATTTGCAATGCAACCAGTCCAATAATTACAAATATGGTAGATGGATTTTTACCGATGAGGTTTCTGATATCAGGATGGCTTTTAAGGATTTCCTTTGTTCTGATACGATGAGGTTCAGAAGTATTTGAAAATATAAACGAGTTTTTTTGAGTCATAAAAGGAAAAAATTACAGGCGGAATCAATTAATTATAAAATATACAATCTGGTTTTGTGATTAAACTGTTAATACTTGCGCAATGTAAGTATTTATACGCAATCATATATCTTAAACAAACATAAATCAACAATTACGCCATAACAAAAAGGAATTAAAAAAGTTCGGTTTTCGACGGAATGTAGTGAGAGTAACAATAAATTAAAATTTTAAAACGTCTTCATTCAGACACCCACGAAATTTTAACATAAAATGTTAGCAGTTTTAAAAATTCCAACAGCACTCATTGTATATTTGAATAAAACGAACTTAAAAGCATCATCATGGTCATTGCTAAAACCAGGCGTAATAATATATTGTTAGCAGTTTTTTTTATCGCATTGGCAGGAGCGGGAGTGCTATGGTATCTTTTTACAGAAAAATTCGGCGATACCAGTAAAGAAAAAGCTGAATATACAATGGGAGCACCGGACCTGATAGCTGAATTCAAGAATAATGACAGCCTTGCCAATAAAAAATATGCGGAAAAGATTATTGAAGTTACCGGCATTGTAACAGCTGTAGAACCTGCGGACACAACGGCGAACCTCAAAATGGCTGACAGTACAGGATCTTATGTTATTTTTGCTTTTCAACAACAGCATCTTGCTGAAGCGAAAATGGTAAAGGTGGGGGATAAGTTATCAGTAAAGGGGTCCTGCAGCGGCGGAGCTTACAGCGAAATATTGGAAACCGAGTATATCACTTTTAAAAGATGTGCTTTAAGTAAATAAGTATTTAACCACTAAGAAAAATAAAGTACGATGAAAAAAACAACCCTGATTTTTGCACTGCTTATTTCCGGAGCAAGTGTATTTGCACAAAAACGAACGACCACCTCCGGTACGATAAGTTTTGATGCAACAACAAGCCTTGATCCTTTGCCCAGAGCAGAGAATAAAACGGTAGTAGCAGCTATGGATCCCAAAACGGGGGGGATAGCCTTCGAAGCAATTATTAAAAGCTTTTCTTTTGTGAACCCCATGATGCAGGGCCATTTTAACAGCGTCAACTGGCTTGATTCAGACAAGTTTCCCACGGCAACATTTAAGGGGAAAATAACAAACCTGGCCGTGGTTAATTTTAGTAAAGACGGAACTTATCCTGCTGAAGTAAGCGGGGATTTAACTATACATGGTGTAACAAAACCTATTAGTACAAAAGGTTCAATCATTGTGACCGGAAAATCCATCGCGGCTACTGCGGCATTTATTGTTAAGGTAGATGACTATGGCATTACAGGTAAAGCCATAGAAGCCGGAAAAGTAAATAAGGAGCCCAAAGTTTCTGTTTCAGTAACTTTTAATTAAGCTATCAATAATAAAAAAGTAAAGCGCCTATCCGAAAAGATAGGCGCTTTACTTCTTAAGATATTTTGTTACAATTGCACGTAGGGGTTACCACCAAAGAATTCTTTAACAGAATCTTTAACCATCGTAGTATCTGACAACGGTTTGTAAAATGGTAGCATCAACTTAAACTTGGCAGAATCAGCCTTGAAAATAACCAGTTTATGTCCGTAGCTCGTAAGGCGGTTATAGGCTTTTTGAACTGCCTGTTCTGTTGTGTATTCTTTTAATACAATTTTAAAAGTAGTGCTGTCTGTTTTGGTAACAGGTGGAGCAATAGCAGTTGCCAGTAAATCTTTTTTTGTTGAGTCAACTGCCGCTGCCACAGTTTGAACAGTATCTTTTTTAGCAGGCACCTCTACTGGTGTTTCAGTTACTTGTTCTGTTGATGGTTGCTGAACCACCAAAAAATAGTACGCTACCATTGAAGCCAATAATATACCGGCTATAACCAGGCCTATTGTCAATCCCTTACTGCTTTTTGAGGCAGTTGTTTCACTCTCAAATGAAACGGCTTCTTCTTTTTTCTCTCTTGGTAATTTCGGAATATCGCCAATTTTTGGCGTGATAAATTGTCCCGGGAAAAATTCGTATACGCCCTGCTGACTTTTTTGAATGCTACCGACCCCTTCCATAACCAAAGGCTTGCCTATATTTAAAAACTGTTTAGCCAGTATGGCATAACTTTCTAAATCGGACGAAGCCAGCGGTTTTATTTTGTTGGTGTGTTCAACAATATAATCTACCAGTTTTTCATCTTCACCGGTCTTTAAATTATATTCAAAAGAAAAGGCGTCTGGAGGCATCACATAATCTTTATCCCCTTCGGCAGGCAGTATAACGTTCGGTTTTAATTTAATAGTGCCAATGCCCTGAAGGGAAACCTGTTTGTGGAGGTATAAATATTGTACAATTAGTTGTTCTATTTTCAAAATAAAGATATTTGGCTAAAACAAACCTAACTAATATTGCTCAATTAGCAAAACAACAACTTAATTATTGGTTAACTTCGCAGCATGATCAGTGAAAAAGATAAGGAGTTTGTCGTCTATTGGGAGAAGGTAAGAGTAAGTGAAAATACTTTTGCCAGTAAGATAAGCCGGGGATTGCCCATGGCCTTTTTGTTTGGTCTGCCCATCATTCTTTCCGTAATTGTTGTTCGGTTGTTTGCGCCCGAGTGGTATATGAAAATGTCTGCCACTTCGCCGGGTGCTTTTATTACAATCCTAATTGCAATGATCATCATTATTGTTTTTTATGCCTACTTCCGTATGCAATATAAATGGGAAATGAATGAACAGCTTTACAACGAAATAAAAGCAAAACAAAATAAAACACAAACATTAAACTAACAGTCACCAATTTAAAAAACATGCACAAAAAGATCTTACTTGTCCTGGTTTTACCCTTGTTGTTATTAGCGGCTTGCAACAAATCATCATCCAGCAATACATGCAATTATACTGCGCCCACTGCTGTGGCAAGTGCCGCCGAAATTGCCAGTTTAAAAGCCTACCTGGATTCTAATTCCATCACCTATACAGCGCATCCAAGTGGCATTTTTTATAACATTACCGCACCGGGCGCAGGCACGGTAACGCCAGGTGTATGTTCGTATGTAACCGTTAAGTATATGGGAAGATTACTTACCACCACCACACCATTTGACCAAAATACATCTGGTACCACCTTTCAACTAGGGCAACTGATTGAAGGATGGAAATACGGCATTCCATTGATTAAGCCAGGTGGCTCTGTTACACTTTATATACCACCATCACTGGGGTACGGTGCCAGTGGTGCCGGGCAAGCTATACCACCGAATTCAAACCTGGTTTTTACAATAGAGCTTTTAGGAGTTCAATAAAAAATACTGCACTTGCGTCACGAAGCCATTTCTGTATTTGATATGTTTAAAATTGGCGTAGGACCAAGCAGTAGTCATACGCTTGGACCGTGGAAAGCTGCGTTACTATTTTTACAAACGCTTACAGAAAAGGCCTTACTACAACAGGTTCAGAATATTGAAGTGCTGTTGTATGGTTCACTGGCGAAAACCGGAATAGGCCACGGTACAGACATTGCTGTTCAACTGGGCCTGTGTGGTGAAGATCCGGTAACATTTGATGTGAATAATATCACAGCCAAAATGAATGACATCCGCAATATGAAAAAGATATTGCTGCATGGGCGTCATGAGATTGATTTTGACCCTCAGGAAGACATAGAATTTTTAGTTACGGAATCACTACCATTCCATCCCAATGCACTTAGTTTTTTAGTTACTCTTTACAATGGTGACACCTTTGCCGAAACCTACTATTCTGTGGGCGGAGGCTTTGTTATAAAAGAAGGTTTTAAAGCTGATGAAACAACTGACACTGTTTTGCCTTTTCCGATCAACACAGCAGAAGATCTTTTACATTGGTGTATTCGAACAGGTATGAATGTGAGTGAAGTGGTGATGGAAAATGAAAATGCCTGGCGGCCTGAAGCTCTAACCAAAAAAGGCGTGCTGCAGATTTGGAATGTGATGAAAGAATGTATGTACCGCGGTTGTCATACGCAAGGCAATTTGCCCGGTGGTTTATTTGTAAAGCGGCGTGGATTCAACTTAAATAAAAAATTACTACAGGAGCGCAGCTACAATGATTATGATGGCTGGACAAAAGCCATTCAACAGGGTGGCAGCGATTTTAAATACATACTGGATTGGGTGAGTTGTTTTGCCCTTGCGGTGAATGAAGAAAATGCTTCTTTTGGCCGGGTAGTTACGGCGCCAACCAATGGTGCAGCGGGAGTAATTCCTGCAGTTTTACAATACTACATTATTTTTTGTGATGGCAATACGGAAGAGAAGATCATACGGTTTTTATTAACCGCAAGTGAAGTGGGATGCATCTTTAAAAAAGGAGCTACTATATCAGCGGCGATGGGAGGGTGCCAGGCAGAAATCGGAGTGAGTAGTGCGATGGCTGCCGCTGCTTTAACCGAGTGTATGGGCGGTACACAAAAGCAAACTTTAATGGCAGCCGAAATAGCCATGGAGCATCACCTGGGACTTACTTGTGATCCCATTGCAGGGCTGGTGCAAATACCCTGTATTGAAAGAAACACGATGGGAGCCATTAAAGCTATCACCGCCAGCCAGCTTGCTTTGCAGAGCACCCCGGATTTTGCAAAAGTGAGCCTTGATGCCGTAATAAAAACCATGTGGGATACCGCTCTCGACATGAATAGTAAATACAAGGAAACTTCAGACGGTGGCCTGGCCATCAACATCCCCATTAGTTTAAGTGAATGCTAAAAGAACAAACAGCAGGGTGCATCAACCTGATACGCTGGTAAAATTTATTGTAGCAGGACGAAATAATTATATAACAACAATCACCCGAAAGGAGTTGTTTTGCGTGCATCCAAACTAAAGAGGCTGCACGGGATTTACCGCTGCAGCCTCTTTTAATTTATTGCTATAGTTTTTGTATTACAATGGAGAAAGATATTGAGCATAAGCATATCCCTCTTCACCATCAGCTGTTTTAATTTTCCACCAACTGTCATCAGTTTTTTCAACAAGCGTAACAATTTCTTCGTGAGCAGCTTTACCAACAATTGCACCATCCGTAGTTGGAGTACTTCTGATATTGAGATTGGTTGAATCGGTAGTTACTTTTAACTGAGCACCCGCATCTGCCTTGATATCAATATTCATCATCAAATCGCCGCTTGCCATGTTGGGATCAATTTTATTGTACAATGCCCAAAGTGCATCGTAATCAGCAGTGCTTTTGGCCGTACCGCTTACATGCAAAACGCCATCCTGCTCTGCTACCGCTAAGCTAGCCACACCCATGGTAGTGGCTGATTGTATCAACTCTGCATATTTTTCCTGAAGTGCCATTTTATTATCGTTTTAATTTAATTGTAATTATTTTTTGTCTCCTAATTTGCTTACATCAGATTTTACTTTTGCAGCAGCAAGCATCTGCATAACTTTCATTCTGTCAGCTTTGCTTACTTCACCAGCTAATACAGCTTTATCTCCTTCAAACGTTACTGTAACTCCTTTGATGTCTTTTAATCCGTCTTTTACTTTTTGTTGAGCTGCAGCATCCAAAGTTGTAGTTAACGAAGCTGGTGGCGCTACTGCAGGTGGCGGTGATGCAGGAAGAGTGAAGTTAGCTACAACAGATTTTACACCTTTTACTTCTTTGGCTGCTTTCTCACATTCTGCCTTGCACATATCATCCTTGCATTCGCCGCTTAAAGTTGCAACGCCATCTGTTACGTCAACGGTTGCGCCTTTTATCATATCAGGCATGGCATTTAATTTCGCTTCTACAGCGGTTTTAATGTCTGCGTCTTTTGGTTTACAGCTTACAAAGCCTACCGTTGTTACAATGGCAATGGCCATCAATAATTTTGTCAATTTCATGGTTGTAATTTTTTGTTTAAAATGAATGTTCAAAGAAAGGTAAAAAGAAAGATATTATTATATTTATTTAACAAGTTAATCGTAATTTTTTATTGGTTCCGTAAATGGTAATGTGTTTTTACAGTATGTATAACAATATTGTTTATCAATATTTAAAATCAAGTTCTTCTGTCAATTTTTGTACCACATTGTAAATGTACTGGCAGATAGTGTAACCGATCAAATACCAACAACGGTGGGTAAAATTCTCCTTATGTAGATGTTGTGAAATATCGTGAATTTATTGAAATGGTTGTATCAATTCGCAATGTGCTGCAGTTAAATAATGTTGCGTATAAGCCAGATGAAAACTTGTTCAGCGCAAGTATAAAAGTTCAAAATTGTTTAAACCGCAGCGCTGGCGCCAAAGAATTTATTTGGGGTTAGATGATCAATTAAAATACCACTGGCAAGTCCTTTGTATCAGCTGTTGCAATTGCATTCAATTGTTTTTTAACCAGGGCTGCATCTGAATTCTTTTGTTGCTTTTGTAAACACTCGTATAACCCCTTTAATGCCCAATGATTATTGGGATTTTCTTTTAAATCTTCTTTAAAAATTTTTTCCGCTTTTGAAAAAGATCCAGACTTTAAAAGCGCTGCTCCAAGGTATTCTTTTGCCGGTAGCAGCCAATCCCTGGGTTCATTATAAATCAATGCTGCTTCGTTATTTACCGCTTCTGTTAATAAATCTACTGCGGAACCAAAGTCATTTTCCTGTTCGGCAATGATACCTGCCAGTAATTTTTCAGCCACTTTTGCAGCATCCGCGGGCGCATTGAAGGGTTGCATTACCACCAGCATGTCCCCCTGTGAGCTATTTTTTTGCAACCAGTGTAATTCGTTTTTCGCAGCGGCAATATCGTTTGTTCGGGCCAATGCAATGCCCCTGGCCCAATGTGCCAGTACACTTGCATAAAGGTAGTTTTCTGGCACGGCGGGAGCATTTAAAATTGCATCCCATTTACCAAAACGGATATCATTAATGATCGGCGTCATATAGACGTACTGAATGAAAGTGCCAAATGGTGCAGGCATTGACATAAAGGAACTGTCAAAGCTAAGCCTGCATGCGGCTGCGCTTTTTGCACTGTAGGTATAGCCTTTGCCCAACATGGCGCAGGCCGTTTGCATGTGCAGGTTATGAATCAAATAAAGCGAGGCATTGTTTGCAACATCAGGGTAGGCAGCCAGGTATTCATTGTATCCTTTCAACGACAATTCATTCACCCTGGCGCCTTCATTATACAATCCACTTCTGATATAAATATGAGACGGCATGTGCACCATGTGTGAAACCGAAGGCATCAACCTGGCTAAAAGGCCGGCACTGTTTAGTGCACGCTGCGGATGAGGAGATGCTTCAACAGCGTGAATATAATAGTGATTGGCACCGGGGTGAAGCGGTGATTGCTGCAGCGTTTTTTCAAGTACTTCCAGAATGTGTGGTGTCCATGATTGGGCGTCACCGTTGTGTTTCCAATAATTCCACGGATGCAGGTTCATCATAGCATCGGCATACAATGCTGCTATATCCGCATCGTTGGGAAATTGCAAATATGCTTTTTGCAGTTCACCTGTGTACAACTGGTTTAATGCGGCCCTGCTGGTTGTACTATCGGCTGTGTAACGAATGCTCATTGCTTTTATCAGGGCCTTTTCTTTAGCAGTACAACCATCCGATAGCGCCATCGCTTTTTGAGCTGCGGCGAAAGCTTCCGGGGTAGCGGAATATGCATAGTCATTGATATTGGGACCATAAGCCAAAGCCTGCGCCCACCAAATCATTGCATTGGTGTTATCAAATTGTGCAGCCTTTTTAAAAGAAGCCATCGCCTCAATGATGTAAAAAGAATAATACATATTAACCCCCTGTTGGAAGAACAGGCGGGCACTATCGTTCCGGGAGGAAATGGGCCATTGATAGTTGCCCCATCCGTTTAGAATATGAATACCTGTCGCAAGACTATCACTGTTTAAGTGATTCCAGTCTGGAGAACACTGGGCGATGAACATATTTTTCAAGGCCTCTTGCCTGGAAATAAATTTAGGTTGACTGGCGACGGGGTGAGGTAAATATTTAAACGCTGATAAAAAAAGCAATCCTGTAAAAGTTATTGCCAGCAATAGTTTCTTTTCCATCGTTTGTTATTTAAAATGTAAACAGGCTTGAAAGCATTCATTGCATATCCAATAACAAAATACATTTTATTATTTATCAGAAAATAAATGTCTGTTGATTTTTTTGTTTCAGATTGATTGACCGGGCCCGGAATAGTTGCGACTTGTCCGCCATGCGGTTAGCATTCGTTAGCTTTTTACCTGCGGCCAAATATAACTTAAGTGTAACCTGTCTGTCCGCATGTGAAAATTGCCGGTTAAAATTGTACCTGTTACTATTTATTTTATACACAGGTGTTCAAAACCCTTGGCAATTTCTCTATGTTGCTTTACTTATATTTGCCTTTGTTTAAAAATACTAAATAAATTAGTAGCTTGCGGCCCGTTCAGCTGATTTGAAGCTTGTATTGACTTGTGATGGCAACAACGCTTCGGTAATTGATTCACATAGCAATGCGGTACAAGAGTGCGACGCAAGGATGCTGATTGAAAAACAACTGTTTGGACAAAAAAAATACAATGGCAGAAAGAGAAAAAATTGCGGCTGATTATAATGAAGACTCGATACGGAGCCTGGACTGGAAAGAACATATTCGTCTTCGCCCTGGTATGTACATTGGAAAGCTGGGCGATGGCAGCAGTGCCGACGACGGCATTTATGTATTGATGAAAGAGGTGATTGACAACTGTATTGATGAACATACCATGGGCTATGGCCGCCATGTTGATGTTGCCATTGATGGCAAAACGATTACGGTAAGAGATTACGGCCGCGGCATTCCGCTGGGAAAAGTGGTGGATGTGGTAAGTAAAATAAATACGGGTGCCAAGTACGATAGCAAGGCCTTTCAAAAAAGTGTAGGTTTGAATGGTGTGGGTACAAAAGCAGTGAATGCGTTAAGTGATTATTTTAAAGTGACGGCTTACCGGGAGGGAAAGGAAAAGACGGCTGAGTTTACAAAAGGCGTATTGGTAAAAGAACACAAGGAAATGGCCACCAAAGAAGAGAATGGCACATTTGTCACGTTCATTCCTGATGAAACCATTTTTAAAAACTTTCATTTTGTACAGGAATATTTAGACAACCAGTTTTGGAACTATTGTTACCTGAATGCAGGGCTGGTAATGAACCTGAATGGCAAACGCTATGTGAGCAAAAACGGCTTGCTTGATTTGCTGCAGCGCAAGACCAACGAAGATGAAATTCGTTACCCCATCATTCATTTAAAAGGAGAAGATATTGAACTTGCCCTGACGCATGAAAGTGCTTACGGTGAGGAATACTACAGTTTTGTAAACGGCCAGTTTACCACGCAGGGCGGTACGCACTTAGCGGCATTCCGCGAAGGTTATGTAAAGACCATCCGTGATTTTTATAAGAAAGATTACGATGCGGCAGATATACGCGGCAGCATTTGTGCCGCCATTTCGGTAAGGGTGCAGGAACCGGTTTTTGAAAGCCAGACCAAAACAAAACTGGGTTCTCAAAACGTGTATGAAGGCGGCCCAAGCATGCGCAATTTTATAGGCGATTTTTTGGGTAAGGAACTCAACAATTTTTTACATAGAAACACCGCCACTGCTGAAGCTTTAAAAAAACGCATTGAGCAAAACGAGCGGGAGCGTAAGGAATTATCGGGCATTCGCAAACTGGCAAACGAACGGGCAAAGAAAGCTAACCTGCATAATAAAAAATTGCGTGACTGCAAGTTTCATTACAACGATGAAGCCAGCGGAAAGGACAAGGATAATATTTTAGAAAAGCAAAAAGAGAGCACCATTTTTATTACGGAAGGAGATAGTGCAAGCGGCAGTATTACCAAGGCCCGTAACGTAAATACCCAGGCGGTTTTTAGCCTGCGGGGTAAGCCGTTAAACTGTTATGGCCTTACCAAAAAAGTAGTGTATGAAAATGAAGAATTCAACCTGTTGCAGCATGCGCTGAACATTGAAGAAGGCTATGAAACCCTGCGCTATAACAACATTGTTTTTGCTACCGATGCTGATGTGGATGGTTTACATATCCGGCTATTGCTGATGACTTTTTTCCTTCAATTTTTTCCTGATTTGGTGAAGAATGGTCATGTGTATATTTTAGAAACACCTTTGTTTCGGGTGCGTAACAAGCAGGAAACCATTTATTGCTATGATGAATCAGAAAAGCAGGCGGCAATAAAAAAACTGGGCAGTAAACCTGAGATCACCCGCTTTAAAGGATTGGGAGAAATTAGCCCGGAAGAGTTTGCCCGTTTCATCAACCGGGATATGAAACTACAGCCGGTAATGATGTTACCAGACACACATATTCAGCAACTGCTGGAATATTATATGGGTAAGAATACCCCGACAAGACAGGAATTTATTATTGACAATTTGCAGTTGGAGATTGATTTGGTGGAAGAGGCAGGAGAAATTAAAAATTAAGAATTAATAATTAATAATTCTTTCGAATGGGAGATTAGCAAATCTTATCAAGCCATTAAAATAATTTGTATGAAGACTGATAATATTATTGTCGAAAAATCATTTCAATTTGGATTAAGGATTGTAAAGTTATTCACGCATTTACGAAAGGTAAAGGTTGAGAGAGATTTATGCACACAATTTTTAAGAAGCGGCACCTCAATAGGCGCTAACATTGAGGAAGCAATTGGCGGTTCGTCAAGAAAAGATTTTGTTCATAAATTAGAAATAGCGTACAAAGAAGCACGGGAAACAAGGTATTGGCTGAAGCTTTTAAAAGGGAGTAGCCTGTTGGAAAATAAACTTGCTGAATCTTTTATAAAAGATTGCGAAGAAATCATAAAAATCCTGACTGCAATTTTGAATTATTCAAAGGCACAACAAATTATTAATTATTAATTTTTAATTAACTCATGATCCATATAGTTTTTAACGAAGCCGATGTAAAGGTATTGCAACAGGCGCTTGATTTAGATGAAAGCCTCACAGGTGAAATAATTTGTATTAAAGACGACTATGCCGTTGGCCCATTGAATAATATATATGTTGGCGAAGGCATTGAAGCCAGGAAGCAATGGTGGCGGGAAGTGCTGGCTGGTGGTGATTATGATGGAAAAGTTGAAAGCGGTGAAGTAGATGATTATAAAACTGTGGCAGAATTGGTTGGCTCAATGCGGAGGAATGAAGAAGAAATCATTTGGATATGGGCGGCACAAAACAAACATGATGTAAGTGGCTACTACTGGTTGCTAAAATACATGCAGGAGTTCCAGGGCCGCGTTTTTATTTTGTACCTAAACAACCTGCCTTTCATCAACGAAAAAGGAAATATTTTTTACCCCAACTGGTTGCATGAAATTCCGGCAAAAGAATTTTTAAAAGCCAAAAAACTGGCCCGGGAAATTACGCTGAGTGAATTTGAAGTTGATCCCGACGAATGGACCAAACTATGTAACGAAAATAAAGGCATCCGTTTGCTGGAAGGCGGTAAAAAGCTTGGCCAGGAAGACTATGATTTTTATGACGTCGAGTTGATAAAATTAATTACTCCTGACTGGCAGAAAGCTTCTAAAATCATTCACCAGTATTTGAGTAAATCAAAACATACTACCGGCGATGCTTACCTGCTGTGGCGCTTAAAAGTATTGATTGCGCAGGATATGTTTGATGTGCAGGGCAAGGTGGGCAATATGAAAGAGTTTGAAATAAAAACAAAAGGATAAGCGATGAACATCAAAGCCATTCATCATATTGCGATTTTGACCGATGATTATGAACGCAGCAAAACATTCTATACCGAAGTGCTGGGGTTTAAAATATTGGCCGAAACATACCGGGAAGAAAGAAAATCATATAAGCTGGATTTAAGCATCAACGGGCAATACCAAATTGAATTATTTTCTTTTCCGGAATTTAAAGAACGGGCTTCTTTTCCTGAACAGAAAGGCTTGCGACACCTGGCTTTTGCCGTGGAAAATATCGAAGCATCAGTAGCTGAGCTGGTAAGCAAAGGGGTAGATGTACAAGGCATACGGGTAGATGAATTAACCAATAAAAAGTTTTGTTTTTTCTACGATCCCAACGGGCAGCCGTTGGAATTGTATGAGATATAATGGGAAATAACAATGGCAACAAGCAAAAATAAAGAAGACTACATACACACGGACAGTGGTATCGGCGGACAATACAAAACATGGTTTTTAAATTATGCCAGTTATGTAATATTGGAAAGGGCGGTACCGGCCATTGAAGATGGCTTAAAACCGGTGCAGCGCCGCATCCTGCACGCCATGAAGGAAATGGATGATGGCCGCTTTAACAAGGTGGCCAATATCATCGGGCAATCCATGCAGTACCATCCGCATGGTGACATGAGCATTGGCGACGCATTGGTAAACCTGGGGCAAAAAGACCTGTTAATTGAAACCCAGGGAAACTGGGGAGACGTGCGCACCGGTGACGATGCCGCTGCACCCAGGTACATTGAAGCAAGGCTCAGCAAGTTTGCGCTGGAAGTAGCGTTCAATAATAAAACAACCGACTGGGCGCTTAGTTATGATGGCAGAAAAAATGAGCCGGTAACCTTGCCAATGAAATTTCCGTTGCTGCTGGCACAGGGTGCCGAAGGTATTGCGGTGGGGTTGGCAACTAAAATTTTGCCACACAATTTTTGTGAACTCATTGATGCATCTATCCGCTATTTGAAAGGAAAAAAGTTTGAGCTGTTGCCAGATTTTTTAACAGGCGGAACGATGGATGCCAGCAATTACAATGAAGGTAAACGCAGCGGTAAAATAAGGGTAAGAGCAATCATTGAAGAGCTGGATAAAAAAACATTGGTGATCAGAAGCGTGCCGTATGGTGTTACCACTACCCAGTTGATGGAGAGCATTGTAAAAGCTACTGATCAGGGCAAAATAAAAATCAAAAAAGTAAATGATCATACCGCGGCCGAGGTGGAAATCATTATTGAACTGGCGCCTGGTATTTCTCCCGATATCACGATCGATGCGTTGTATGCTTTTACAGATTGTGAAGTCAGCATTTCGCCCAACGCCTGTGTAATTGTCAAAGACCGTCCACAGTTTTTAGGTGTGCCCGAGCTATTAAGAGTTTCAGCCGATAACACAAAAGAACTCCTGAAAAGAGAACTTGAAATCAAGCTGAACGAGCTACAGGAAAAATGGCATTATACCTCGCTGGAAAAAATATTCTTTGAGGAAAAGATTTATAAAGAGTTAGAGAAGAAACATGAGACCTGGGAAAAAGTACTTGTCGCAATCGATAAAGCCTTTGAGCCATTCAAAAAATTATTGCGCCGGCCAATTACAAGGGAAGATATTGTTAAACTAACGGAGAAGCCTGTACGCCGTATCTATAAGCTGGATATTGATGAACTCAATGAACAGATAAAAGGATTGGAAGCGGACATCAAACAAGTTAAATACGACCTGGAGCACCTGACAGAATTTGCCGTAGCCTACTATGAAAACCTGTTGAAAAAATTTGGTAAAGGCCGGGAGCGCAAAACAGAAATTAAACAGTTTGATACCATACAGGCTAAGAGCGTAGCCATCGCCAACATTAAACTATATGTAAATTATGCGGATGGTTTTATAGGCACCGGGCTTAAAAAAGATGAGTTGATTGCAGAGGTTTCTGACCTGGATGACATCATCGCCTTTACCAAAAGTGGTGTGATGAAAGTAGTAAGAGTGTCTGATAAAATATTTATTGGTAAAGACATTATTCACGTAGCCGTGTTCCAAAAAAGTGATGAGCGCACTACCTATAACCTGGTGTACGTAGATGGTAAAACGGGTGTTACTTATGCCAAGCGTTTTAATGTAACAGGTATTACAAGAGATAAAGAATACGATCTTACCAAGGGAGCAGAAAAAAGCAGGGTGCATTATTTTTCCGCCAATCCAAACGGCGAGGCGGAAGTGGTAAAGATTGTGTTAAGTCCCAATTGTACGGCCAAGAAAAAAGAATTGGAATTTTATTTTGAAGAGCTCGAAATAAAAGGCCGTAGCAGCATCGGTAACCAGGTAACAAAATATCCCGTTAAATCGGTTAAGTTTAAGGAAGCCGGCAAATCAACGCTGGATGCAAAAAAGCTGTGGTTCGACAATAAATTTGGCCGTTTAAATACGGAAGAAAAAGGAGAGTACCTGGGTAAGTTTGATGCAGAAGACAGGATCCTTGTGATATACAACGATGGTAACTACGAGATTACCGACCAGGAACTGACGCAACGTTTTGACCCGGAAAAGATATTGCTGATAGAGAAATTTAAAGCCGATAAAATTGTAACGGCGGTGTACCTCGACAATGAAAAGCTGCAATACAATATCAAGCGTTTTAAAATAGAAACTACAACATTAAAAAGTAAATTTTTCTTCATCAAGGAAGGCAAAGACAACCGCCTGGAAATGGTAACCACAGACGATGAACCATTGCTGATTGTAAAAACCGGCCGTGGTCAGCTGGTACGCAGCGCCAAATTTAAAGTAAACAAAATGGTAGAAGTAATGGGCTGGAAGGCAGTAGGAGCCAAGCTTACAGAATATTCCAAAAGTGTAGAAATGGAGTGGGAGAAAAAAGCGAATGATGAAAATGCCCAGCCGGAGTTGTTTTAATATTGTCCGGGCTAAAGATAGTTTGTGGTACATTGTTGCGTCGCCCTCTTGTACTTTTATAGCTTTTGGGAACGGTTTCCATTCAGTGCCTTATTAGTTTTTTAAATTAACTACTTTACATTGGTATTTAGCCGCTGAACCTTATCCATACAAGAAAACAATCAAAGTATAATTACAAATAATACTTTTAACCGTTGGCAAGCGTACGCCAGTTAACACTTTGGATGTTGGTTAAAAAGACACAACATCGGCTTCCGGAAATTGTACTTTATTATGATTAAAAAGAGGGGCGCCAACAATGGCGAAATCATAATGAGCCCGTATTTATTTTACCGTCCAACCACCTTTCCCAATAATTTTTAAACGGTAAGCCTTTACAAAAAACAGCGTTTGACAGTGCTTACTGTCATTTTAGGCAGGTCAATGATTTCACCACTTTCGGGTTAAATAGCGATTAATATGCTAACAAAAAAGTGTCTGGCAACGAGTTAGAAAATTCACTACCACTAATTGCCTGGCAACGTGTAGTCTATTTTTACCTGGGTTTTACTGTCATTGTCAGCGTCATTGTCAGTAAGTGTAACTTTCAATACATCGTTTACATAGATAGAACCAACGAGGTCGTTATGAGAAGTAGCTTTTGCATCTAATTTTAATGCGGTGCCGGCGGGCTGATAAAAAGTGGTATCTCTGGTTCCCGTAAAAGGAATTAGTAAATATTTGTCCGTTAGGTTGTAACTGATCTTGTATTGTGTAACTGAGTTTCCTGTAACGGAATATCTTACTTTGTAGGAGCCTGTTGCATCATTTTTTTTGCAAGAAAAAAGTAATACCAGAAAGGCAATGGCCAGTAAATTTTTCATAGGTTTAGGGTGTTGATCAGGCAACCTAACGCTGTAAATTTTCCGTTATTGCGTTTTTACCGCGTACCAGCCACATATTTAAATCTGGTATATAGTTTATATTAAAGTTGCTATTTACGTCTAATAATAGCATTAGGAATATAAAGATGTTACGGTATAATCCTGCTAAAACTGCAAATGTATTTCCATGGAATATTTGGCTATGTCTATCGTGTAACTGCTTTCCAGTTAATGAGCAAAAATATTTATCACAATCAAACGTTATGATCTTGTATCAGTAACTATCATGTTTATAATCCACCTTCATTTCTGGCAAAGTAATTGCCTAATCTATTGAAAACAAAACCTCGAATATGAATAACCACGCAACACTGTACAAAAAAGCCGCTATGGCCGCCATTTTTTCTTTTTTATTATTGGGTTCAATCAATGTTGTAGCACAAAAAAGTGTCTACGATGTAATTCCGGGCTCAGGGCCTAAAAAATCCAAGCCTGCTGCCAATAACACAAGCCTTCCCAATGTTATAAGAGGCGACAACAGAAGGGGTGACGACAGACGGGATGATGACCGAAGAGACAATGACAGGGTATATAGAAACGGCCGGCGCACCCACTTGCCACCCGGACAGGCAAAGAAAATATATGGCGGTTCTGCAAGGGACTATGCTCCCGGACAAGTTAAGAAAAGAGAACATGGACATGGCAAAAGGGGTGGAAAAAAGGGAAATCATGGCAACCACTAAATTGTAACATCATAATTTGATTGGTGTCGCAATCAATTAATACTTTAACCACTTAAGCAATAAAAAATCCCGTGAAAATATTCACGGGATTTTTTATTGAACCTCTTTATTACTTAGTTAAAGAAATAACCCAAACGAAGATTGATTAAACCTACCGTTCCATCTTTACTGTATCCGTCATAAGAAGCACCCAGTTCAAGCTTGGAGTCAATTTTATATCCAATCCCAAAAGAGTAAGCTGTTGTTGTAACGCTTGAGCCGCTGTTGGAAATAAAGCCAGCACCAATCTTACCGGCAACAAAAAAATTGTCAGACGGATAAAAGCGAAGCCCGGCCCTGATCGGAATTAAATTGGTAGTTGTTGCACCATTCTTGCCAAACAAGGCAGTATATCCAACATCACCCGTGATGGCGGCTTGCGGTGAAAGGCTATAATGAGCCAACAGATCTGCTCCAAGTCCCAACGAGGTGCCGCCGAGGTTGTGTGCAGGAATGCCTACGTTTATTCCCCCCTGGAATTTAAGATCAGAATTTTGTGCGTTGGTTGCGGTAATTGCCATCATGCAGACTGCTGCGAAGAAAATTTTTTTCATAGTTTGTTTTCAAGTTGGTTAAGAAATTAGATTTTAATCTGAGGAGCAATATTAAGCAAAAAACAACAATCCCGGTTATCTTACTACCTTTTTTCGACCATTGGATCGTGCTATTAATAAGTATATTGATTGTACACTTTAGTATAAGTGTATTAATTGCTGAAAACAAATAACATCCTGCGAAATCAATACAAGTTATAAAAGCAGATAAACAGGTAAATGAGTAGTATGGAAATTCCGAGGACTGGTAATGGCAAAAACTATAGTTGTCTTGTAAGGAATGAAGTGAAAGACGATTACGTAAAAATAATTTTGTTGATAAAAATTATTTTATTGATACCTCTTAAAATATTGAAAGAAAAGCAATCTGCCAACATACTTTATTCCTTGTACACAGAAGCTATATGGGGCTATTCAAAATATTGATTACATGGAAGGCAATATTTCATATATAAATACGATGATGCGCTGTTTTATAATTTTGAAAAAAAGTAAGGTCATCGTGATTTTACAAGAATGCCTTATCTTCAATTTTTAGCAAGTCTCCGCCATTAATAAAATCGATTGCATACTTCCGGAGTTTTGTATTCTTCACGCTACGATAAACCGGGTAAATAAGCGTTTTAACTTATAGTGGTGGTTTGGTATTGTCGCGGTTAACTGAAGCAATATTACCAGGTGTTGTGGCTGCCACTAAAATCTTTGATGTAAACCTGCCTAAATAGAAAATTGCAATGAATAAAATAATTGTCATAGGAAGTGCCAATACTGATATGGTTGTAAAATGTACCAAATTACCATTGCCCGGCGAAACGGTTTTAGGCGGGACTTTCTTTATGAACGCCGGAGGCAAAGGAGCCAACCAGGCAGTGGCAGCGGCCCGGCTGGCAGGGGAAGTTAGCTTAGTGGCAAAAGTGGGCAACGATATTTTTGGCAGGCAAACTATTGTGGGGTTGCAGAAGGAAAATATCGATACAAGTCATGTGTTTACAGATGAGCAGTCACCATCCGGCGTAGCATTGATTATTGTGAATAACGAAGGGGAAAATTGTATTGCAGTTGCGCCTGGTGCCAATGCCAGTTTGCAGCCTGCTGATATTGAAACCGTGTCGCTGCATCCATACGCAATTATACTGATGCAACTGGAAATACCGATTGCGACAATCACTACCGTTGTAAAAAAAGCAAGGGGAAACGGACAAAAAACAATACTGAATCCTGCTCCTGCAATGCTGTTGCCGGATGAAGTATTATCAGGCTTGTTTTTAATTACTCCCAATGAAACCGAGGCGGCATTTTTAACGGGTATAGCCGTAACCGATACCATTTCTGCGGCAAGAGCAGCAAATATATTGTTAAACAAAGGCGTACAAAATGTAATCATAACCCTTGGCCGGCAAGGCGCTTATTTTCAAAATAAGGAAGAAGCATTTACGACACCTGCGCCTGTAGTAGTAGCAATTGATACAACCGCGGCGGGCGATACCTTCAGCGGGGCTATAACAGTAGCACTTACCGAAAATATGAATTGGCGAAAAGCGGTGCAATTTGCTGTAGCAGCGGCCGCCTTGTCTGTAACGCGGTTGGGTGCACAGGCATCTGTTCCCTACAGAAGCGAACTTAGTTTGTAACGAAATCAAAAATAAAACCAACAGTATGTTTATAGTAGAAAATTACGGATTGGCGATATTGCTCTGCGTTATTACCATGCTCTGCTGGGGTTCGTGGGCCAATACAACAAAACTTACCAGCACTGGCTGGCGGTTCGAATTATTTTACTGGGATTACGGTTTTGGCATTTTAATTACCACCTTGCTACTGGCATTTACATTAGGCAGTAATGGCAGTGACGGAAGAGCTTTTACGGTGGATTTAAAACAAGCTGCATCAGCCAGTTTGCTTTCTGCATTTGCCGGCGGTGTTATCTTTAATTTGGCCAATATTTTACTGGTGGCAGCTATTGGTATTGCCGGTATGTCGGTTGCATTTCCTGTCGGCATTGGCATTGCATTGGTGCTGGGGGTTATTGTAAATTATATCGCAGTGCCGCAGGGTAACCCCTTGTTGATTTTTGGCGGCGTGGCTTTGATATCCCTTGCCATTATTTTAAATGCCCGTGCCTACCAAAAATTAAAAGCTGGCGCTACGACAAAAGTTTCAGAAAAAGGCCTTGTACTTTCAGTGGTTAGTGGCTGCCTGATGGGGCTATTTTATAAATATGTGGCGGGCTCCATGGTAACTAATTTCAGTGTTCCGGAGGCAGGAAAATTAACGCCCTATACGGCTTTGGTAATTTTTTCAATAGGTATTGTTATAAGTAGTTTTTTATTCAATACAATACAAATGAAAAAACCTTTTACCGGAATGCCCGTATCATTTGCTGATTATTTTAAAGGGATTGGCAAAGATCATTTAGTTGGAATAGCGGGCGGAGCGATATGGAGTATCGGCATGAGCCTTAGTATTATTGCATCTGGTAAAGCCGGACCAGCTGTATCATATGGATTAGGGCAAGGTGCAACTGTAATTGCTGCGCTTTGGGGTATTTATGTTTGGAAGGAATTCGACAAAGCTCCTGCGGGTACAAAAAAAATATTAAACGTAATGCTGCTTTTATATATCGCTGGCCTGGCAATGATTATATTTTCCAAATAAGTAGAAAGGTAAATTGCTGCTGCGTTTTAAAATGCTACTTAACTAACACCGGTACTTATAACGTTTGCCGGTTAGCATGTTTGTAAAAAATGTAGTAATGAGCACAAATAAAAATCCCTGTTGATGATTTTTATTTCACCTCAATCATAATAAAAAAAGGCAGTACCGGGTTGAGATACTGCCTTTGAATTTAAAACCAGGTTTAAGGTTGTATAGTAAGACTGGTAAATGTTGTATATGGTTTTACGGATATTGGAGAAGCCCGGTTCCAATGAAAATTTTAATGAAGTATTTATCTTCTATAAAATGTTTTAGGCCTATTACAACCCATCTTTATACGCATTGTCTATTTTTATTGCCTGCTCTTTTAACCCGGGTGTTTAGTGCGCTAAAATAATGTAGGCTGCCAGGTACGCCGCGGAAAGAGTAGTAATCAATACACCGTATGCTTTAATTCCCAACTCTTGTTTTGAATCAGCGTAAATTTTTTCGTAAATTTTTTTCATCTTAAAATGTTTTAAATATTATTGAAATGTTGTTTGTCTTACTGAAATTTCACAACTTTTTCGTTGGTCTTTTGTAGTAGTAAATTTTCAATAATTATCAGTTGCTTATTTTAAAGACGGGGAAACAGTTCTCAGGTTTACAGCAACTATTTTAAAGGAGTTGATTTTTTGTTTTTTTTAGCATTTGGTAATTCCAGGTGCAGGGCCATCACGCAAATAAGTTGCGTTAGTTTTGCATCATCAATAATACTTATGGCAGTCATCAGTTTAAAAGAACGTTTTTCCGCACTCAGTAATCTTCCATCATTTTTTAAACTTGTCTGGCAAACAAGCAGGTTGCTTACCATTTCCAGTATAGCTCTTCGGTTTGTCAGGTCTGCAATACCGCTGGCTATTTTATATACCGGTAAATTAATCATCGACGAAGTTGTAATGCTCACTCATAGCAACAATACTGTTTCGCATACTTTTTTATGGCGGCTGGTGGCGATTGAATTTGGGCTCGCTATTTTTTCAGATGCTTTAACACGGGCCACCAATCTTGTTGACAGTTTATTAGGCGATCTGTTTAGCAATTATACCAGTATCCGGATAATGAAACATTCTGCTACACTGGACCTGGATCAGTTTGAAGATTCCGCTTTTTATGATAAACTGGAAAGGGCCCGCCAGCAAACAGCGGGGCGTACCGTTTTATTATCGCAGGTATTAAGCCAGGTGCAGGATCTGATTACCATGCTCTTTCTTTCGGCTGGCCTCATCGTCTTTAATCCATGGTTGATTTTGCTGCTGATTGTTGCGGTGATACCTGCATTTTTAGGTGAGGCCTATTTCAATGATAAAAACTATTCGCTCAACCGCAGGCAAACGCCGGAGCGCAGGGAACTGGATTATATCCGGTACATCGGGGCCAGTGATGAGACGGCCAAAGAAGTAAAAATATTTAACCTCTCCGATTTTCTTACAGATCGTTTCCGGCAATTATCCAACCAATTTTACAGGGATAATAAAGCCCTTTCGGTAAAGCGTTCTGTGTGGGGAACCATCTTTGCTATATTGGGCAGCGCCGGCTACTATGGTGCTTACATTTTTATTATTGCTACAACCATTACCGGTAAACAATCCATTGGTGCGCTTACTTTTCTTGCCGGCTCGTTCCGGCAGTTAAGAAGTTTACTGGAAACGATTCTTTCCCGGTTTACTGCTGTATCGCAGGGAGCCATTTACCTGAAAGATTTTTTTGATTTCTTTGACATAGAACCGAAAATAAAATTGTCGCCTAATGCAAGACCCTTTCCCAAGCCTATACAGGTAGGCTTTGTGTTTGAGAATGTTGGTTTTAAATACCATCATTCTGATCGATGGGCAAACCGGCACCTGAGTTTTACTCTGCATGCCGGTGAAAAACTGGCGCTGGTGGGCGAGAATGGCGCCGGTAAAACAACGCTGGTTAAATTGCTGGCAAGATTGTACGATCCGACTGAAGGCAGGATATTGCTGGATAATCATGACCTGAAAGAATATGATCTTACGGAATTGCGAAAAGAAGTAGGGATTATTTTCCAGGATTATATCCGTTACCAGATGACCGTGTCCCAAAACATCGCAGTGGGTAATATTGCCGAAAAAGAAAACAATCTTTTGATTGAATATGCGGCTAAACAAAGCCTGGCAGATAAACTGGTGCAAAAGCTTCCGGGAAAATATGAGCAGGCATTGGGCAAAAGGTTTAACCAGGGTGTAGAACTTTCGGGAGGGGAGTGGCAAAAGATTGCGCTGGCGAGGGCTTATATGAAAGAAGCGCAATTACTGATTTTAGATGAACCAACGGCAGCACTTGACGCAAGGGCTGAATATGAAGTGTTTGAAAGATTTACGGAACTCACCAGGGGAAAAACAGCGGTATTGATTTCCCACCGCTTTTCAACCGTGCGCATGGCCGACAGAATTCTTGTTTTAGAAAAAGGGCAGTTATTGGAATCCGGTGACCATGCCAGTTTGCTGAAAAATAACGGACGTTATGCTGAACTGTTTAACCTGCAGGCAAAAGGATACCAGTAAACTTTTTAATTGTCTCTATATAGAACAAGTCTTAAACCTGGTTATATTTTTTAAAAAGTGCACACACTTCTTTGGCTTCCTTCACATCATGTACTCTCAAAATACATGCTCCATTTGCAAGGGCCAGCGTATTTAAAACGGTGGTTCCATTCAAGGCTTCCGACGCAGTGGTATTAAGCGTTTTATACACCGTGCTCTTCCTGGAAAGTCCGGCTAGTATGGGTTTATCCAGCATACGGAAGATGCCTACATGTTTTAACAAGATAAAATTCTGTTGTATGGTTTTAGCAAAGCCAAACCCGGGATCAATAATAATATCTTTTATTCCGGCCTTGGTACAGTCATCCATTTTCTGAATAAAAAAATCAAGCACTTCTTTTACAACATCGTCATAAGTTGTATACTGCTGCATGGTTTCCGGTGTTCCCCTCATGTGCATGCAAACATATGGCACCTGCAAACTAGCCACAGTGGCTAACATGGCGGCATCCATATTTCCCGCACTGATATCATTCACGATGGCAACACCGGCATTTATTGCAGCGGTAGCTACCTGGCTGTAATAAGTATCAACGGATAAAATAATGTCCGGGTATTTTTCAATCAGCAACTGTATTACCGGCAGTACCCTTGCTGCTTCATCATCTGCTGAAACGGGCATGCTTCCCGGTTTCGTACTCTGGCCGCCGATATCAAGCATATCTGCGCCCTCGCTGATCATTTTTTCTGCCAGCTCAATAATGGCTTCCAGCCCTTTTTTGGGGTACTGATCATAAAAAGAATCCGGCGTAGCATTCACAATGCCCATCACCAGTGGGTTTTCGATAACCAATAATTTTCCTTTGCAGTTAAGTGTGTACATCAGGCAGAAACAAGTATTTTTGACAATTATCAAAAGTAGATACATTCCGCAAACAATGAACACAAACGAGCAGTACGACGAAGCGATTAAAACATGCGAGGACATATTTTTAAAGAAAACAAAAGACTATGGCACTTCATGGCGGGTTTACCGAACCATTTCTGTCGTAGATCAAATTTATATAAAAGCCAAACGCATCCGCACTATACAGGAAAAGGGGGAGCAGAAAATTGGCGACGATATTTTAAGTGAATTCAAAGGGATTTTAAACTATGCCGTGATTGGATTAATTCAGTTGGACAAACAAACAGACGAAAGAGAAGACCTGCCTGTGGAAGAAGTGGCCGAATTGTACGATCAAAAAATAGCTGTCGCAAAAAAGCTAATGGAAGATAAAAATCATGATTATGGGGAAGCCTGGCGGGAAATGAGCCAGGAGAGTTTTGCAGACCTGGTATTAACGAAGTTGTTGCGCATTAAACAGATATTATTGAATAAAGGCGCAACCATCATAAGCGAGGGTATTGATGCCAATTATTATGACATTATGAACTATGCAGTTTTTGCCATGATACTGATTGAAGAAGGAAAGCATTCAAAATAACCCGGGCGAAAAGTAATCGCATTGACGCTAAGAAATTAAAAAGTAAGTATGAAATTAAGTGTAACCATAGCAAGAATTATTGTAGGTGTTTTATTCATTTTTTCGGGCCTGGTAAAAGCCATCGATCCATTGGGACTAACCTACAAAATGCAGGAATTTTTTGAAGTGTGGGGTAGGGAAGGCTATGCTACTATCGTAATGAACTGGATGTACAATCATACATTTTTGTTTTCCATTATCATGATTGCGCTGGAAGTTGTACTTGGTGTGGCCTTGTTAACCGGCTTTTACAAAAAACTAACCCTCCGGCTTTTACTTTGGTTGATGATCTTCTTTACTTTTTTAACCAGTTACGTGTTGTTCAGTGGCAAAATTGCTACCTGCGGCTGCTTTGGTGATTGCATTCCGCTCACGCCCATTCAGACTTTTACAAAAGACATTATCCTGCTGTTGCTGATCATTTTTCTAATATTCAAACAGCAATATATTACGCCCATAGGAAAAGATTTTTTACCACTGATTATTGTGCTGGTAAGTATAATGGCCGTGTCAATGCTGCAAATGCATGTACTGGAGCACTTGCCTTTAACAGATTGCCTGCCTTACAAAAAGGGCAATAATTTACTGGAGCTAAGGAAGATGCCTGCCAATGCAATACCAGACCAGTTTGAATACATTTTTATTTATCAAAAAGATGGGGTTAAAAAAGAATTTACGCCTGATAAACTTCCTGACAGTACATGGACCTACGCAGACCGCAAACAAACACTGGTTAAAAAGGGATCGAACAACGTGCCTAAAATAAATGATTTTTCTTTGACCGATTCAACAGGGGCCGATGTTACAGAAACTGTGCTAGGACAAAGCGGGGACTACTATCTCTTCTTTTTAAAAGAGCTTGATGAAGGCAGTTCTAAATGGTCGGCAGATTTTACTACGTTATGGCAAAAATCGAAACAGCAAAAAAGGCCCTTATATATCGTAACTGCCGATAAAGATAAAGCCACCGTATTTTTTAATACCAACAAGAATGGCATCCCAATTTTAACCTGTGATGCTACCGCAATTAAAACCGCAGCCAGGGCTAAACCCACTTTATTTTTAATGAAAGGACCAGTGGTGCAAAATAAATGGAGTTGGGCCGATATTAAAGAAGCCACCAGGTAGCCCGCGTTCTTTCAAAAGACAAGGCATCGGGAACGTCCACTGACAATTTCAATCTATAGTAAGTTGAGACATCTTGTAACAAAAACGGTCTATTCTTCCCTGGTGCTGCTGGGTATTGTAGTATTGGTGTTTTGTATGTTCCAGGGTTTTGGAGATCCGGCAAGGCTAATCGTTGGTCAAACGGGCGATAAAAAAACAATGGACAATATCCGTAAAGATCTTTACCTGGACCAGCCAAAATGGAAGCAATTTTTTTTGTATCTCAATGATGTAAGTCCGCTTTGCGTGCACACTACCGCAGATATTAAAAAGAAAGAACTGCGAGGTTTTTTTTTAGGGAATGACACTAAAATAGGAATAAAGATTCCTTACCTGCGTAAGAGTTATCAAACAAAGAAAAATGTTGGCACTGTATTAATGGAAGCATTGCCTGGCACATTATTGCTGGCCATCACTGCGATGCTTTTTGCAACCTTAACCGGCGTGTTTTTGGGAGTTGTTGCTGCAGTAAAAAAAGGTACCTGGCTTGATACATCCGCATTGGTGGCAAGCATTGCAGGTATTTCGGCGCCTTCATTTTTTATGGCAATTATCATTGCTTATTTGTTTGGCGTGGTGCTGCATCCTTATACCGGATTAAATTTAACGGGCAGTTGGTTTGAAGTGGATGAGGTAACGGGGGAAAAATATATTACTCTTAAAAACTTAATTCTTCCGGCATTTACTTTAGGGATACGGCCACTTGCCATTATAACCCAGCTTACCCGTAGCAGCATGCTGGATGTATTATCCCAGGATTACATCCGCACCGCTTACGCAAAAGGGTTAAGCAGGCGAACAATCATTTTTAAACATGCGCTGCGCAATGCGCTAAACCCGGTTATAACAGCTATTACAGGCTGGTTTGCCGAATTACTGGCGGGCGCTTTTTTTGTAGAATATATTTTTGGCTGGCAGGGTATTGGAAAAATAACGGTAGATGCGCTGGAGAAATTAGACTACCCGGTAGTAATGGGATCTGTACTGGTAAGTGCCTGTATATTTATTGTGATTAATATACTGGCGGATATTTTATATGCCGTCGCGGATCCAAGAATGAGGCTCAACGATTGATTCGGTTATTTTATTACCACATCATTGATCACTTTTTCTCCCAGGGCTTCATTTACTCTTTCGATTATCTTTTCTTTTTGATACAGCAACTCATGTTTTAACTGGGCTACTGTGCTACTAATAAATAAGGTCTGATTAACGATTTGTATTTTATCAGTGTATTTAGCGATTGTCTTCCCCATAATTTGTTCCCACACATCCTCTATTCTTAAAGCCTGTATTCCGCTTTTTAAACGGCTTTGCTTTAAAAATAATTGAATCGCATCCTGCATTGAAAATTCACCCATAGCACAAAGATAACTGGATGTAGGATGTCTGCTGTCGGATATTTTTAAATTTGTAGGTTCTTTCAATAACCTATTACTTATAACTCTATAATCTGGTAATTACTTTGCAAACCTACTAAAGCCCGTTCCAGCCGCTCTTTGTGAGTATCAGTTATAAAAACCTGTCCGTTGTTCTTGTTACAAACCCAGTTCAATAAATTCTGCATGCGGCTTTCATCTAATTTTTCAAAAACATCGTCCAATAAAAGCAGCGGGGCAAAACCTTTGTTTAATTTCAACAACTCAAATTCTGCCAGTTTCAGGGCAAACAACAGGCTCTTTCTTTGTCCCTGGGATGCGGTGCTTTTAAATACCTGCCCGTTTAGTTGAATAGTCAAATCATCCTTATGAATGCCGCCGTTACTGCGTTGTAAAATAAAATCTTTCTGCCGGAATTGATGTAATACTGCAAAAAAATCATTGCCATTCAGCTGGCTGTCGTATTGCAGGTTAACTACTTCGGCATTGTTTGCAATCTGTTGATAAAACTGCTGAACCAACGGAATGAGCTGCAGGGTAAATTCTGTTCTCTTTTGATGAATGTATTTGCCTGGTTGCACAAACTGGTCATCCAGCACCTCTAATAGTGTCCAGTCTGTTTTACCCTGTTCTGCAAATTTTTTCAGCAGGCTGTTGCGTTGCTGCAAAACTTTATTGTAAACAATCAGTTGCTGCAGGTATTCTGCATTCATTTGGCTGATAACAGTATCCATAAATCGCCGCCGTTCCTCGCTGCCACCAGTTATCATCTCTATATCATCAGGGGCAATCATCACGCAGGGAAATTTGCCGATGTGCTCGGAGAATTTGGCATAGAGGGCACCGTTCAGCAGCAATTCCTTTTTTCCAACGCCTCTGAAAACACATACAATGTTATTAGCAATACCTTTATCAGCATTTTTATTACCCGCTGCTTCAAGATCGGAGATGACGGGATGCGTTAAACCTTCCAGCCTGAATCCATCCGCCGTAAAACGAATATTTAAACCATCGGTTTTAGTAAAATAACTTTTTGTAAAACACAGGTAATAAATGGCATCCAGTAAATTGGTTTTGCCCCGGCCATTTAATCCACAAATGCCAATAACCCTTTCTTTAAAGTTGAAAGTGGTAAAATCGTAATTTTTAAATTGCGTGATGGTTAATTTGGAAAGCCTGAACATGCGCCTGCAAGATAAATGAAAAGTAGTAGTGTTGATCGCCGTTGGATCGGTCTAATTTATTCGATTTTCCATGGATTTAGGCTAAGAGCCATTAATTCCTAACTTTCCTTGAAATACTTGTTGTTGGAATTAATCGCAGTTAATCCACCACGCCATAGACGCAGGCATGGCAATTTATTTTACACAATACCTGTGTTAAATTAGCATCTAAAACTGCTTAAAACGGGACCATTAAAGCATTTAATCACTCCAAAAACGGCTTCTTTTTACCTTGCTTAATTTATTAATTTCTCCCTTATCTTTGCAGCCTAAAATTATAACCCATTGGCTACAAAGTTTTCTAAAGAAACATACCTGTACTGGTACGAACTAATGCTTTTATTGCGCCGTTTTGAGGAAAAGACAGGCCAGTTGTATGGAATGCAAAAAATCCGCGGCTTCTGTCACCTGTATATTGGTCAGGAAGCGGTAGCTGCAGGTTGTATGACGGCTACTAACGCCGAAGATAAATTTATCACCGCTTACCGTTGTCATGCATTGGCTATTGCCAAAGGGGTAACCCCGAGAGCTACTATGGCTGAATTATATGGAAAAGCGACTGGTTGTAGTAAAGGTAAAGGTGGAAGCATGCACATTTTTGGTGTAGATGTTGGCTTTTTTGGTGGTCACGGAATTGTAGGCGCACAGATAGGAACAGGAGCAGGTTTGGCTTTTGCAGAAAAATACCGCGGCACCAACAACGTAGCCCTTTGCTTTTTTGGGGATGGTGCTGCCCGCCAGGGCATGTTGCACGAAACATTTAACATGGCCATGCTTTGGAAATTACCGGTAGTATTTATTGTAGAAAATAACAATTATGCGATGGGTACTTCAGTTGCCCGTACCAGCAATGTTTTGGATTTATATAAATTGGCTGACGCGTATGATATGCCTGGTGACAGTGTTGACGGCATGAGCCCGGAA
The DNA here is from genome assembly GCA_038210625.1 of Chitinophagales bacterium. Taxonomy (GTDB): domain Bacteria; phylum Bacteroidota; class Bacteroidia; order Chitinophagales; family Chitinophagaceae; genus Ferruginibacter. The sequence goes on from JBBQWL010000044.1 coordinate 37,315, forward strand.
GAAGTACACAACGCTGTACTGAGAGCGGTGAATCGGGCAAGAGAAAAAGGCGGACCTACTTTACTGGAAATTAAAACATACCGCTATAAAGGCCACAGTATGAGTGATCCGCAAAAATATCGTACTAAAGACGAAGTAGAAGAATATAAAGAAAGGGATCCTATTGACCATGTTTTAAAAGTATTGAAAGAACAATATAAATTAACTGAAGAGGATATAGAAGTAATCAATGATAGGGTAAAGGTTCAGGTAGAAGACAGCGTTCAATTTGCAGAAGAAAGTCCATGGCCGAATGATGACGAATTACTGAAGGACGTATACATTCAACAGGATTATCCTTTTATAACTGACTAATTTTTTAACCCATTGGAAAGAACCCGCTGGCGTATTTCCATTCAACTTTAATCAATTTTACCAGCGCTAAAACAACTACAAAAAAATGGCAGAGAAGCAAGTTACAGTTCCCGAAGTGGAGACGAATGAAATTGTTGAAAAGGCAAAGGGCTTTTGGGCCAAATTCAGCAAACCAATTATTTATGTTGGCGGTGCCATCATTTTGGTTGCAGGCGGATGGCTTGGATACAAAAATTTAGTGCTGGTTCCGAATGAAACAAAATCTGCAGAGCAAATTTTTCCGGCAGAACAGTTGTTTGACAAAATGACCCAGGTTGGATTTAATAAAGATTCTATCGGTATTGTTTTAAATGGCGGCAATGGTATAACAGGGGTGTTAAAAGTGGCAGGCAATTACAGTGGTACAGCTGCTGGCAAAAGAGCCCATTTTTTAGCTGGTGCCTGTTACCTGCACAACAAAGATTTTAACAATGCAGTTAAACATTTAAAAGAATTTTCTACCAGTAGCAAACAGCCACAGAGTGCATGTTACAGGATGTTGGGAGATGCCTATTCTGAATTAAAACAAAATGATGAGGCATTGAACTATTATAAAAAGGCAGTAGATGTAGCAGATGCAAAGGATGAATCTACCCGTTTTTTATCACTGTCCAGAGCGGCATTATTTTGCGAAGCCACTGGTAAAACAAAGGAAGCAATTGATTTTTACCAGCAGATAAAAGATGAAATCACGCCCAATTTTTTAAGAGAAAACAGGATTGATTTTCCTGTAGAAAAGTACCTCGCAAGGCTAGGAGTTACCAAATAATTAACCATGGCAGTTTCAACAGAAAATTTATATTCTACAGCAGGCATCCAACTACCAACGGGTGCCTGTGTAGTAATTGTGCGTACCGAATGGAATGCGGCATCTATTGACAAACTGGAGGCCGGTTGCACAAGAGTGCTGGAAGATAATAAAGTCCCATATAAGATTATCACGGTACCAGGCGCATTTGAAATACCTTTTTGTATTAAAAATTACTGGGATGCACATAAGTACAAAGACGATAAGCCTTTTGCATTTATAGCACTTGGTTGCGTGATCCGTGGCGGCACACCCCATTTTGATTATGTATGCAAGGCCATTACCGAAGGGATTTTGCAGGTAAATTTATTACTACCTATACCTACCATATTCGGAGTACTTACAACGGATAACCAGCAGCAGGTAGATGAAAGAACAGGTGGCATACACGGCCATAAGGGTGAAGAAGCGGCTGTAACTGCTTTAAAAATGATTGCATTAAAATATAGTTTTTCGAGATAAATTCTGCCAGAAAGATTGTTTTTTTATCCCGCTAAAACCAGCATTACCTCCACGAACTACAATATGAAAGTTCAGCTATTTATACCTTGTTTTGTTGACCAGTTATATCCTCAAACGGCTTTTAACATGATAAAAGTGCTGGAGAAAGTTGGCTGCGAGGTGGCTTATAATACCAATCAAACTTGTTGCGGTCAACCTGCATTTAATGCTGGTTTTTGGGATGAGGCGAAAGCCGTTTGTAACAAGTTTTTAAAAGACTTTGATACGGCCGATTATATTGTTGCCCCCAGCGCCAGCTGTGTGGGATTTGTAAAAAATTATTACAAAAAATTATTTACCGACCAGGAGACATTGCAATTGATTGATAATACAAGTAAGCGTATCTACGAATTCTCGGAGTTTTTAACAGATGTTCTTATGGTTGAAAACATAGGAGCATCATTAAATGTTATCGCTACTTACCACGATAGTTGCGCCGCTCTGAGAGAATGTAAAATCAAAGATGGCCCCCGCAGATTATTGAGTCATGTGAAAGGGCTTACGCTGGTTGAAATGAACGACGTGGAAACATGTTGCGGCTTCGGCGGAACTTTTGCTGTAAAGTTTGATGGTATATCCATTGGTATGGCTGATCAAAAAATTACAAATGCGATGTCTACCAACGCCAGCCTGATTATATCTACCGATCTTAGCTGCCTGATGCACCTGGATGGCTATATAAAAGGAAAGAAACTGCCACTACAAACAATGCATCTTGCAGATGTATTGGCAAGTGGATGGGAATAGAAAATCATTTAAGTTTGCGGACAAATCTTCATCAACATTTTAATAAAATACAATGGCATACTGGCTGGTAAAATCAGAACCCTTTAAATATAGTTGGGACAAATTTGTTGTAGACAAAAAAGCCACCTGGGACGGTGTTCGAAATTACGCTGCCCGCAATAATTTGAAGGCGATGAAAAAAGGCGACCAGGTTTTATTTTATCACAGCAATGAAGGAGTAGAAGTTGTTGGTATTGCTAAAGTAGCTAAAGAATTTTACCAGGATCCCACAACTGAAGAAGAAGCCTGGGTGGTAGTGGACCTGAAGCCATTTAAAAAATTAAAAAAGCCTGTGACCCTTGTACAGGTAAAGGCCGATAAGCGCCTGGAAAATATGGCCCTGGTTAGGCTTGGACGCCTATCCGTTCAACCTGTTACCGATGAGGAGTGGTTTGTGGTAATGGAACTGGCAGGCGAAATATGATAAACCCAGGCAACCGACACCTGTTATCAGCCGTTTTAAATTGAATAAAAGAGAGCGCCCAACCAATAACCTTGCGCTAACATCGTTTTTTAAAATTTGGCTTATCTTTATAACAAACATCAATAATCATCATTATGAAAATTTATCAGTACCTGTTCGGATTTTTCTTGTTGGCGATACTGGGAATGTCCTGCAAAAAAAGCAACCCGACACCAACCACTCCTCCAATAACACCCCCAGTGGTGATAGCTTCTCCAAAGGATTTATTGATGGATTCACTCTATTTGTATACTAAAGAAATATACCTGTGGCATGAAGTAATTCCTTCTTATGCTGTGTTTAATCCAAGGCAATATACGGGCACTACCGACCTAATTGCGGCACAAAATGAAATGGCTGCCATCAGGGCTTTGCAGCCTCAGGATAAAAAACATGGCTATAGTTTTGTTACCACGCAAGCCGGTTCAGATGCGATACAAACCGGCGCAGATGAGGACTATGGCTTTTTTATTAAAGCCGCTGCACTCGACAAAGTTTTACCGTATGATTCTGTTCATTGGTTTGTAGAGTATGTTTATAAAGCGTCTCCTTCCGGCACCGCAGGTGTACAGAGGGGATGGTATATTAGCCAGATCAACAATACAAACATTGGTTATGATAACGCCAGCGTTACTGTTTTGAATGATATATTTTTTGGAACCGGTACTTCAGCAAGTTTCACTTTTACCAAGCAGGATGGAAGCACCGTTTCTATGAACCTGGCCAAGGCTGCCTTTACCGCTAATTCCGTTTTATATACTGATGTAATTACGGATGGGGCAAAAAAGACAGGCTACATTGTGTTTAACCAATTTTTTGGTGCAGGTTCCATTACGGAGTTAAATACCGCGTTTACTGATTTTGCCTCAAAAGGGATAAATGAGCTGGTGGTTGATTTACGCTATAATCACGGTGGCTCTACTACTACCCAGGATGCATTTGCCAATCTTATCGCACCTTCGTCTGCCAGTGGTAAAACCATGTACACTTATATTTTCAACGATTCACTTACAGCGGGTAAGTTTCCTTTATTAAAAAGAAAGCCTGGCTTTAGTAACGTATCGTTTCTGCCGGCTGACAATACCCAGACGTACGAAAAAGCAGGCGGCGTAACGGCTTTAAGCCGGGTGTTCTTTATCGTGAGCGGAGAAACGGCATCTGCCAGCGAATTACTGATAAATAATTTGCGACCTTATATGGATGTTAAACTGGTGGGCGATACTACCTATGGTAAACCGGTTGGTTTCTTTCCTGTTTCCATATTTAACTACGCCATTTATCCAATTTCATTTAAAACGGTAAACAGTGCCGGAAGTGCTGAATATTATGATGGTTTTGCGCCGGATAAAATTACGCCGGATGGTGTAAACAAAAATTGGGGAGACCCTACAGAGCCCTCGCTGGCAGCAGCATTGCGATATATTAGTACTGGATCATTCGGCAGGTTTTCTGCAGCCGCTGATGAAAGCAACAACCGGCAAATGGCTGCACAGAAATTATACCAACCATTGAATAGTAAATTGTATGGAAACAAGTTTACAGGTATGTTTGTAGTAAAGCCGAAATAGAAAATATTGAATTATTAAAAGGGGCTGCTTGCGGCTCCTTTTTTTATGCCACGGCATCAGTGCTTTTTTACCTTCTTCTTTTTAGTAACTATCTTTTTACTTTTAGTCGCTATCTTTTGATTGGCTTTTGGTTTTTCAACAACTGCTGCATCTACTTTTTCAATTGTATTTCCGGATAGTGTGCCCTGCTGTATTTTTTTCCCTTGTAATTTGTCTGTCTGTTCGCTATGGTCAGCGATCACTTTTTTTACACCTGTTTGGCTGCTCTGCGCTTGTACAGTGCGTCCTGATAACAGTGTAAAAACAAGCAGCAATAAGATTGAGTTTTTTTTCATGTAGTTAAGATATGATTTTGTTGCCGTGGTTTATTACACAGTGTTAAAGGAAATGCTAAAATTTTACATTGAGCGGATCAATTAACATTCAAACACGGTTACCGGTTTATGAAATTGATATCAATGAGCATCTAATAACTTTAAACGCCTAAATTATGGACACTAAACTGCTTATTGTTATCACTCTATTTTTTGCTTTTCTGGCATCCTGTGACCCAAATCGTAAAGAGTCGCTCACCGTTTCAGATACCCAGCTCTCAGACTTAAAAAATGCTCCTCCACAAAATTCTGGTAAACAGGGTTCGCAAAAAGAGCCGGAAAAAATTCCGACGGGGGTATTACAGACCGGGAATACTGATTCCGCAACAGTTCCTTCACTGGTTAAAGGAGTATCCAATCCGGATTGGGATAAAAAAATAATCAAGACTGCACACGTCAAAATTGAAGTCAACAATTTCCAGCAATACAACGACAATATCCATGCAATAATCAAACATTTCGGCGGTTACGTTGCTAAGGAAGAACAGCATGCAAGTGATGAAAAGACGGAGGTTGCTATTGTTATAAAAGTGCCTGTTGATCAGTTTGACAATATGATGAACGAATTGCCTGGCGCCAAGAATAAAGTTTTAGAAAAAAATATTTCGACAGAAGATGTTACCGGTGAAATGGTGGATACAAGACTAAGACTGGAAGCCAAAAAACGCATGCGTTTAAAATACCTTGAGTTCTTAAAGCAGTCGAAAAATATGGAAGAAGTATTGCAGGTACAAAATGAAATTAATGGCATCCAGGAAGAAATGGAATCAGCTGCCGGGCGGATAGAATTTCTTTCGCACCAATCTGCCTATAGCACTATCAATCTTAATTTTTATCAGCCAATAAACGGGTATAAGCCTGCAGATATCAATCCAGGTTTTTTCGCCCGTCTAATTGAGGCTTTCAAATCAGGCACTTCATCGCTTGCGGATATGCTGGTCGGCTTGATTACCATATGGCCTTTACTGGTTCATCATCGCCGGTGTATTTATAGGGTACAAAAAATTCAAACCATCTAAAATCGTGGCGCAAAATCACTAAATTTAATGAATGAATAAAAAGCATATTGTCGTTTTATCGGGAGCAGGTATTAGTGCGGAAAGCGGTTTAAAAACTTTTAGAGACAGTGATGGTTTGTGGAACGGATACGATGTATACGAAGTAGCCACACCTGGTGGCTGGAGAAAAAATCCGCAACTGGTGCTGGATTTTTACAACGACAGAAGGAGGGATGTGGCAGCCGCAAAACCCAATGCAGCCCATATAGGCCTTGCCCGTCTTGAAAAAGATTTTGACGTAACTATTATTACGCAAAACATTGATGATTTACATGAAAGAGGAGGTTCATCCAACGTAGTGCATTTGCATGGCGAGATATTTAAAATGAGAAGTGTATCGGATGTTGACACGATCTATGAAATTAAAGGAGACATTAAAATCGGGGACATGGCTACTGATGGAACACAGTTGAGGCCACACATTGTATGGTTTGAGGAAGAGGTACCGATGATGGAGAAAGCAGTGCGGATTGTTCAGAATGCAGATTATTTTGTGGTAGTAGGAACCTCTTTACAAGTTTATCCTGCAGCCGCTTTGTTACAATATGCTCCACGGTATTTGCCTAAATTTATTATAGACAAAAAGAGTCCGGCAATAAATGATTATACCAATCTCACCGTGATAGAAATGCCTGCAACTGACGGTGTAAAGGAGTTGATTAAATACCTGCACCCATAATGCTGCAAAGCGTGTTAAACAATACTTTCGGTAAAACGGATGCCGTTGACTTCAAGTTCTTTTAGCAAAGGCTCGTATATTTCTCTAATGATGGGAATGTATAGCCCTGTTAATTGCAGGGTTCCGTTTAAAATCAGTTTAGCAGCAATGCCCAACGGAAGGCCGACTGTTTTAGCCATCGCTGTATGTAAACTATCTTCTCCTTTCACAACAAGACTGCTTTGCATTTTTACCGTTTCACCGGCAACAAAGTATTCAATTTCATGCAGCATTACTATCATGTCCTTATCGTTCGGTTGCATCGCTAATTTGGTTTCCAGCAAATATTGCAATACATCTGCAGAAGTGCTGGCCTCAGCGGGAACTGCTGTTTCATCAAATAGTCCCAGGTATTGAAGCATCGTTCGATTGTCGTCGTTTACAAGCGGGATAATTGCAGATGACCATTTGGCGAAACTTAAACCAGTGGCATTGATGGCAAGTTCTGCATTGGTCAGGTCGGCTTTTACTATCGCATCCCACCCGGTGCAAAATGAAGGATGTCGGAGTGTTGTTCTTATAAAAGTGGAGGCAGTGCCCAGTTTATACAAAGGGATGTAGCTCAATGAGTCCCTGTTAGGATAAAAAGCAAGTGGACCTATACCGTCAATGTTTACGCAAGCGCATTTTTCAAAAAGTTCGTTATAACGCTTATGCCGGATAATGTCATCTGATTTATATTCAGCACCGGCTTTACCAGCCAGCACTACATTGCGGGGGTTCCAGCTAATTTTATAATGCCATGGATTATTATCACTTTCAGGCGCCACCAGGCCGCCACAATGACTTTTGAAAGACGTTATAGAACCGCCTTTTGCTTTTATTTCATCCATCATTTTCATCGCACTCATGTGGTCAATACCAGGGTCCAGGCCAGCTTCACAGATAAATAGTAATTTCCTTTGCGCTATTTCATCCCGCAAACTTTTGATATTATTATCCAGGTACGAAGCAGTAAGCAGGTGCTTTCTATATTCCACGCAATCCTTGGCAACTAAAAAATGGAGGGCAGGGGGCATCATGGAAATTACCACATGTGCCCGCTGAATTAATTTTTCTCTTTGCCTGTCGTTGGTAATATCCAGCTGTACCGCTTCGGCAAAAGGGGAACGATTGGTTTTTACCAGTATCTGCTCTTTATTGGCATCCGCGATAATAAATTTCCATTTATTTTCAGCAGCTTCTTTTAACAGGTAACTGATTAAAACAGTGGCCGATTTACCGGCGCCCAACAACAGAATTGTTTTCAAATGAAATAATTTTTTGCAAGGTAAACCAATTAAAACAGGGAAGATAAATAAACGTATCAGCAAAAAATTATCACTGCTGGTTGATCAATTTGCTTTAAAAATGATTGCAATTTTTACTCAATAGTGGCCTGAAATTGCGCAGTTAAAAATGCTGTAATATGTTGTCCACAAAGTGGCAAAAAATGTTGAAAAGATTGTGGTAACAGGCACCTTTTGGAGGGGTAAAAGCCGCTTAAAATCAGTACATTCGCAGCCTATAAAATAATATGGAAAACAACGACAATTCAGGCGCAAACGACCTGCCAATAAACGATGGCGGCGCAGCCAGCAACAGGGGAAGAATAATTCCTGTTAATATTGAGGAGCAAATGAAAACCAACTACATCGATTACTCCATGAGTGTGATTGTAGGCCGTGCATTACCTGATGTACGGGACGGTTTAAAACCAGTTCACCGCCGCGTTTTATACGGTATGAGCGAATTGGGCAATACCAGCAATAAGCCATACAAAAAAAGCGCCCGTATCGTAGGAGAAGTAATGGGTAAATACCATCCCCACGGAGACGCTTCTATTTATGATACCATGGTGCGTATGGCCCAGGATTGGAGTTTACGATATACCCTTATTGATGGACAGGGAAACTTTGGTAGCCAGGATGGCGATCCGCCGGCTGCTATGCGTTATACAGAGGTAAGATTTGAAAAGTTTGCCGAAGCTATGTTGGAAGATATCGAAAAAGAAACAGTTGATTACCAGCTGAACTTTGACGATAGCTTAAAGGAGCCAACGGTTTTACCAACCCGTATTCCGCATTTACTGGTAAATGGTGCCAGCGGTATTGCTGTGGGTATGGCTACCAACATGATGCCGCATAATTTGAGCGAAGTGGTGGATGGTTGTATTGCCTACATTGATAACAGAGAGATTACAATTGATGAACTTATTCATTTTGTAAAAGGACCGGATTTTCCTACCGGCGGTATCATTTATGGTTTTGAAGGCGTAAAACAGGCGCTGCATACAGGTCGTGGGCGGGTGGTGTTGCGTGGCAAAACAAATATTGAAATTGACAATAAAGGGCGGGAAAAAATCATTATCACCCAGGTACCATACCAGGTTAACCGGGATATGCTCACGCAAAAAATTGGCGATCTTATCAACGATAAAGCCATCGAAGGTATATCTGATGTAAATAACGAAAGTAACAATAAGGAAGGCACCAGAATTGTAGTAGAGCTTAAAAAGGACGTGGTTGCGCAGGTGGTAATTAACCAGTTGTTTAAACTAACAGAATTACAAACTTCTTACGGTATCAACAATGTGGCATTGGTAAAAGGGCGTCCAAGAGTTTTAAATCTTAAGGAATTAATTGTTGAGTTTATTGAGTTTCGCCATGAAGTAGTGGTACGCAGAACGCAGTATGAATTACGCAAGGCAAGAGAAAGAGCGCATATTTTAGAAGGCTATATTATTGCATTGGACAACCTGGATGCCGTGATAAAACTCATCAGGGAATCCGCTACACCTAACCTGGCCCAGGAAGGTTTGGTTAGCAATTTTGGTATGAGTGAAATACAGGCCAAAGCTGTACTGGAGCTGCGTTTGCAACGCTTAACCGGTATGGAAATAGATAAGATCAGGGAAGAGCACGCTGAGATTATGAAACTGATTGCACGCCTGGAAGAAATTCTTGCCAATGAAGGTATACGCTACCAGATTATTAAAGATGAATTGACTGAAATCAAAACTAAATTTGGTGACGAACGTAAATCTGAGATTACGTATGCCGATGATGAGATTGGTATGCTTGACCTGATTGAAGATGAGGATGTGGTGGTTACCATTTCTCATTTAGGATATATTAAAAGAACTTCTTCTGATGAATATCGCTCCCAGCGAAGAGGTGGCCGGGGTGCCAAAGGAAGCAGCACCAGGCTGGAAGATTATATTGAGCATCTTTTTGTAGCTTCTACACATCATACCTTATTATTTTTTACAGAAAAGGGAAGGTGTTTCTGGCTACCGGTGTACAAGATACCCGAAGGTGATAAAACCAGCAAGGGCAGGGCGCTGCAGAACATGATCCAAATACCGCCGGATGATACCGTTCGGGCAATTATTGATATCAAAAACTTTGATGATAAGGATTATGTAAACAGCCACTATATTTTGTTGTGTACTAAAAAAGGGGTTATTAAAAAGACTGACCTGGAAGACTTTAGTCGTCCGCGCCAGAATGGTATTAATGCCATCAATATATTGGAAGGCGACCAGTTGCTGGAAGCCAAATTAACCGATGGAAATTGTGAGATTATCATGGCAGTAAAGAGTGGAAGGGCCATTCGTTTCCCGGAAGAAAAAGTTCGTTCAACCGGAAGAGGTGGAATTGGAGTATATGGTATAGAAGTAGACAATGAGAATGATGCGGTAGTGGGAATGGTTTGCGTAAACAGGGATGATAAAACCCGGACAATCCTGGTGGTGAGCGAAAAAGGATACGGTAAGCGAACATACCTGAACGATCCCGAAACTGGAGAAGCCAATTACCGGGTTACCAACAGGGGTGGTAAAGGGGTTAAAACTATCAGTGTTACAGAAAAAACGGGTTCCCTGGTAGGATTGCTGGACGTAACTGAAAAGGAAGATTTGATGATTACGTGCGTAAGTGGCGTAACAATTCGGATGAGTGTTGCCAGTGTGAGTGAACAGGGACGAGCTACACAAGGAGTGAAACTGATAAGGGTAGATGAAGGCGACGAGATAGCTGCTATTACCAAGCTGGATGAAAAGGAAGAAGAAACAGAAGTCGTACATCCTGATCAAAATCCAGAAGAAAAAGGAATAGATTCTACAACTTCAGAAAATTTAGAGGAATCGCCAACGGTTGATCCTGAATAAATTACAAATTTTACTTGAAATAAAAAGGCTGCTACGTTTTTCGTACAGCCTTTTTTGTTGATGCTGCAACTGAATATCCGCTTGCCTATAGGAGGATCCTTTCCATTTAACTGCAATTAAATATTCCCAATTGTAGTTTATTTAATTATGAGCTGATAATCAATAATTTATAATATAAATTTAAAAACAAATTAATAGATATATTCAGCCATGGTAAATATTTATATAAAAAGTTCAACAAATGATTGAATCATGTTTATTATCAATTTATAAGGAGAATTATAATATATATTTATATTTATAGATGTATAGCAAATATAAATTGAGTATTTAAACTGCTAATGAGTATATGATACTAAATTTTTTGAAATGTACGTTTTAAATGGATTTTACATCATGTTTAAAAACAATTGATTACAGAATTTATATTAATTAAAAGTGATGATAGAGAAGAATCTTTATCTTTTCAGAGATAAGGCCAACCTGGGCATTTATATCTTGAAAAGGGTTAGGAGGGATGCTATTATAATTCGATGTAGGTGTCCTAACTAAAATCGAAATTGGATAAAAAACCCGGCAATTGGAAAAATGCCGGGAAAAGTCTTCACATTACTTAGCTGCTATACCAATATAATTATCGTGACACTTTAATATTTTCCTAAAAATACAATAAATGTCAGTATAACAATTATAAAAATGAGATGAACGGTAAAAATCCGGCAGTGAAATCGAAATGCTCATGCTAAGTACCTGCCATAGTTATATTGTAAGCGAGGTTCGCAACCAGCAAAATAAGGGAAACAGCGGTTATTCTAATTAACCATTTTAGTAGGGTCAGTGTTATTAAATCTTCATTCATATTCTTTGAATATTTTACAAAAAAACCTCTGTTTACACAGAGGTCACAACATTTCACAACTTATTTATCAGGCATTAACAAGCATCTAACGCAGTATTCTAATATGTATTGCGGTAATAAAAAAATATATGGGGCTGAACTAGGGAATCGCAGAAGATTTAAGCATTGGCATTCAATAAAGAGGGGCTGATGTTAAAACACCGCCCCGTTTTTTGTCCAATATCCTATGAAAACCGATGTAAAGTAACAGCTGTAAAATCGCTTTTACATTACGAGTTTCGGAATACTTTTTCGCTAATTGAATATTTGTGTAAGAAAAACTGCCTGGTTAGTTCCAGCCTGGATTTTCTGCTATGCAGATTCTATGTATATTCATAACCGGTCTTTAACAACACACAGAAAAATCGCAACATCTGTTTCATCGTTTTGCAAAAACGAAATTTCGCTTATTTAATCCTTTTGTATTATTCTGTTTTTCCATTCCATCTGTCTATTATATTAACGATAGCCTGAATGGGTAATACCATCAGCCAAAAGCATAAGTATCGTATTGCTTTTTTAATATTGGAAATTTGTAAAGTAATTTACGCATATTTTATTATAAAGAGACAGGCAGTATAGAAATACGGCCTCGTTATTTATCCAATACCCTATGAAAAAAGGGTTTACAATTATGTATAAAAAATTCTAAGCTGAACAGTTAGAGATTGAATCTACAATAAGGCAAATGATATTACATTTTAAAGAAAAATTCGGGTGCTGGCTACACGTAGAGCTAGTTCATGAACCTTTAATTATATTCAAATTCAAATTTGGAGCCTTAGCAGAATTAGAGTTTAGGAAAGCAATAAAACTTTAGCAGCTAACCCCGGGATATTATCAGATTTTATAAGAGTTTTTACATTTATATATTCACTATTTGATAGAACTGCAAATATCGAAAATGCATCGCCGTCTTGTTCTAATATCGGCAATCTCATTCCAGGCACATCAATATATTCTAAATCAGAATTTCTAAGATTCTCATCATTAAAGCTAATAACTACAGCTTTAACATAACTCCCAAATGTCTCAGAATTAGTTCATTAAGGGGCGATAAAATTTATGTATAATTTTTCTGGCATCTGCTATATTCATTATTATGAAGGTTTTATTCCGCAATCTACTTCGCTAAGTTCACAAAACATAATCCACTCGCTCGTGGCAAGGGCAAGAAAAAAATAAAACGTGGGAGGGAGAATAAAGGCCATGGGCGCCTGTTTAACATAAAAATTTGTTATAGGAGTTTTGTAAATTCCTTGGCGCAGATGTTGCGATTTTTTCCATCAAAAATAAAAACAACAGAAAGAAAAAATCGCAACATCTGCGCCCTGTATTATTCACAAAAGAATATTTACAAAAGTTCTATAACATCAATATTATGTTACTCAGGTTAGCCGTGTGCAGGGCAAAAGGTTAAATTGCGTAGCTTAACCTTTTGCATGTAGGGTTGGCGAAAGTGCGGCGGGGTAGCGGCGGCTTGCAGCAGGGCATGTATTATGTATTTTTTAGCTGCGGAGCATCCTTTTTGAATTTTGCAAAAATTCTGTTTCGCTTCAATAAATTTGCAGTTACGACATTTGTCGTGTACCTTAGCGACACAATAAGAGTAATCTATAAATACGAAACCCCAACTTCTTAGAAAAGATGTCGGGGTTATAAATTCACGATGTAAATATCGTGAAAATTTCCTTTGCTCTTGCAGTAATTTTTATTTTAAGTTGCTGTAACAAGAAAAACTATCCAGTTAAATATAATACAGGTGTAAGTCTTGATTCTTTGACTATTGGCCAAAATATTAAGCTATAGTTTATCAATTACACTTATACACTCGCATTTTATAAAAAACTCCATTAGGCTTTAATACTAAAATATCAAATGGTAGCCCTACCTTTTGAGTACCCGTTGTTTCTAAACAAATCAGGTGAACCACTTTTTCTTTTATTGTTGTTATATCAATAAGATATTTAGGGTTATTATCTAAAAAAGTATTTATTTTTTGATAAAATCCAGTCTTATGTAAGAAGGGAATCGGAGCATTTGGTTCTACACTTCCTTGCAGCTTTGCATTCTTCACACAGCTGCCATTTAATGAATAATTTATTATAATAGCAACAGGCTTATTATTTTCATACTTTGTAATTACTATTTCAATAAAAGGCAAATTCAATACCTTTCTAAGTGCGGAAGTATCGATTATTTTTAAAGCACTTTTAAGATTTTTATTTAAATCAATATCCAGCCTTTCTTTCATTTTTGCTAAAGATGTGGTTTCACTAATTATATTTGACAATATGGTATAAGCATTAAATACTTTTTTGTAATTATAACTAATGTCGGCATTGCCAGCTATTGCATAAGCGATCTTTTTTTTACAACCAATTTTACAAACAGTATCTACAGAATTTGGGATGAGTGTATTTTCAACGAAATGCCTTGAATCGGAAGCAATGACTATGCTATCATTTAAAATAAGCGTCAATACGGTTGTACCACCGCCAATAGAAATATTTTGAGCAACTAAAGCAAATGGGGATAAGAGAATGAGCGATATAATGAACTTCATGCAGAGAATTTAGTCCGCTAACATACTCCTAAATGTTCATAAAACATAATCGACTCGCACGTGGCAGGGGAAAAAATACATACTACATAGAGTGGGCTGTGGGCGGGCATTTGCGCCTGTTTAACATAATATTAATTATAGGCATTTTTTAATTTTTCTTTTAATGATAAATACCGTGCAGGCAAGTTAAAAAAGCCTATAATTAGACAATCTATTAAACAGGCTCAAAACAGCCCGGAATAAAGCGTCATGAAAATTGTTTCCCTTGCCACTGGCGAATGGATTATATAGAAGATTTTAGCGAAAAATTATTATTGAAAAAAAATAAGCATTGGCGACGTGTCAGTATTTAGAATACAAGCAATGCTTTAAAAATCCATTGCTTTACAATGCGAGATTGTAGCATACCTATCAAAAAAAGATTTTAAAGAAATTTCTGAGGCAACCTGGAAAGATATAAATGCCGATACTCAATCATTGATTGATACTTTTTCAAATCAAGGGAGTTCGCCTGAAAATAACTAAGCGAATATTTTGCCTTTAAGGCCAACGTTCCGCTAACAGAAAATAATTTTCCCGCCACTTTAGCCAACGCCACCCTTATCGCGGCTCCAACCTGTTTAACATATTGCAAATACATTATACGAATTATTCGGCGTACTTTGCCGGGCTTAAATACAGTCAGAAGGCAACGATAGAAATCTGCCTAAATAAATATAGAAAAATGGGGACAAATAAGACCTGATTTGCACAATAAAATCCCTAATAATACATTATTCTTTTCTGGTATTATTTAATATTATAAACCAGTGTCTTTCGACATTTTTAAATAATAAACCAAAAAAACACAAAAGAATACAAGAAAAGTTACCAATAGCACGGCTCTTTTTAGAAAGTTCAGGATTCCATTCTTGTCAGATTCTAACGAATATTTTGCTACAGTCATAGATAAAGAATTTAAAATGTTGTTGGTTTTAAAATTGGCAATAGCAACTGGATTTATTTAGACATTCAAACTCTACTGCTGTATAACAAAGACTTTGCCATTATTGTAAATGTGTCGATAAACTGTTAGTAATTAACTAAATAAGAGGCAAATGCCTAACTTATGGGCTTTTTTACAGCAAACTGTGGCTACCTTTGCACGATAGCTTATTTTTTTATCAATTGTTTTATTTCTATGAAAAGCAACCTGTCCTTCTTATTTTCATGCATCGTGTGCATTCTTTTCTTTACTTCCTGCGAGAAAGATTATAGCACTGAATCAGGAAAATTTACAACTGGCACCAATTCAGGAACTGCTGTCTATTCTTATGCAGGACTACAAAACTGTGCAACGCCTAATATAAAGGGTATTTATGTCGCAGGCACTGCAGTAACTATCAGTAATTCGGTAACGTTGCAGGTAAATGTGCAAACAGCCGGAACGTTTACCATTTCTACAGCCACCATCAATGGGGTTACATTCAAAGGATCCGGCACCTTTTCAGCAACCGGGGTTCAAAATTTAAATTTGTTGGCCGTTGGCACACCCGTTTTGCCGGGTTCATTTACATATATACCGGGTTACAATGGCTGCACTTTTCAGGTTGTATTTAATGAAGGTTCCAGTGCTACATCCGCTTTTACTTTTCCGGATGCTCCTAATGCCTGTAAGGCAGTAACTGTTAATGGCACATATATAGCAGGCGAGTTGCCCACAACAGCAAATACTGTAGAAGGCATTCAGGTGAATGTCACAAAAACAGGCACCTGGTCGCTCGCAACTTTACCAAATAATGGGATAAGTTTCAGCGGTTCCGGTACTTTTACCACAACAGGTTTGCAAACCATCAGCCTGACTGCCAGCGGGGCTCCTATTACTTCGGGACCTTTTAATTATTCTCCGGGTAACAATGGATGTTCTTTCACAGTTGTTGTAACGCCGGCTGATCCGTTGCCGGCAGACTATGTGAAATGCAAAATAAATGGGGTTACTACCACCTTTGGATATTTGGTGTCGGGTTCGGCGATAAACACACCTGCACAGCCTCCTGTTCCTGCAACTTTTGATTTGGACATTACTGCGGGTATTTCTGCAGACTCAGAGGAAAAGATTGAAATGTCTTTGACTAAAGTGACAACACCTATTTTAACCGGAGACATTTTTGACGTAAACAGTTTGACCGCCGGTAAGATTTACCTGGTGTCTTATACCAATGCCAGCTTATCAAACTGGAGCGCTGTATCTTCCATTGTTTATACACCTTTTACAATAAAAGTGACAAGTAAAACAAGTACCAGGGTACAGGGAACGTTTAGCGGAACAGTCAGCGATACAGGTGCTGCCGGTGGGGATACAAAAGTAATTACGGATGGAATATTCAGTGTGCCCGTGCAATAAATTTTAAATGCAGGCAACGATACTCTGTAAAATAACCAATTAAAATGACCAAAAATTTATCCCTGCTTTTGTTGTTTCTTGTTGGAACGCTGTTATTTACTTCCTGTCAAAAAGAATTAAATTTTGCTTCCACCAACTTACTAACTCCAGGTACTGGCGGCGGCACTGCAAAATTTAAATTTGCTGGTGGCACCAGTTCATGCACCGGAGCTTTGATCAGTGGTATCTATAATGCGGGAACTTCGTTAACAAATCAAAATACAATTACATTAAAAGTAACGGTTGACTCAATTGGTTCTTACGCACTGGCTACGGCCAACATCAATGGGGTGATATTTAGCGGATCTGGCAATTTTACATCCACGGGCATACAAAGTATTATTCTAACGGGATCAGGAACACCTGTTACAGCAGGCAGTTTTAACTTTATACCTGGCGCAGCCGGATGTGCCTTTTCTATTACTTTTACCGCCAAGTCAACGGGTGTTGCCCAGTTTACATTAAATGGAGCACCCGACAGTTGTATTGCTCCAATTGTAAGCGGAAGTTACATTGTTGGTACGGCGCTAAATGCTACTAATACGGTGGTTGTAAAGGTATCGGTTACCACTTCCGGAACTTATTCTATAAGCAGTAATGCTGTAAACGGCGTACTATTTTCAGGAACCGGAAAATTTACTTCCAATGGTGTGCAAAGCATTGTACTAACAGGCTCCGGGCAGCCGCTTAAATCGGGTACTTTTACTTTTACTCCGGGTACGTATGGCTGTAAATTTGCAGTTAATTTTACGGAGTAAACAAATTTTATCACCAACTTTTCTTCCTTGCTTATTCTCGAATTAATCGGACATTCTGGTTCTATTTTTTGTGCTTAGTGGTACAAAGATTACTTTTACCGGAATGCAACACAATAATATACCCACCGAAAAGATATTGGCCAATCTGCAAATAACGGCACTAAATGAAATGCAGCAGGCAGCCCTGAAGGCCAATGAAGAAAACGACAATGTACTGTTGCTGTCTTCAACAGGTACGGGAAAAACACTGGCATTTCTGCTTCCTATCGTGCGATTGCTTACCAAACAAAATAAAAAAGTTCAGGCGCTGATACTCGTGCCCTCCCGTGAACTGGCTATTCAAATTGATGAAGTATTCAGAAAAATGGCTACGGGATACAAGGTTACCTGTTGCTATGGCGGACATAAAAGAGAAACCGAAGAGAACAACCTGGTGCAATCCCCCGCAGTTATTATCGGTACTCCGGGCCGTGTAGCAGATCACATCCGCCGCAATAATTTTGCAACAGATGCCATCACTACATTGGTGCTCGATGAATTTGATAAATCACTCGAGTTGGGCTTCCTGGAAGAAATGTCTTTCATAATTGGTATGCTTCCTTCTGTAAATAAAAGAATATTGACGTCTGCAACTGAGGCCGTCCGCATTCCGGATTTTATCGGCATGGTATCTCCTGCAAGGTTGAATTTTTTATCGCAAGCTGAAAAACCTGCAGCCGATGAACTGGTTGTAAGAACTGTGCTTTCGCCAGACAAGGATAAAGTTGAAACCTTGTTCCGGCTGATTTGTTCCATTGGCAACAAGTCCATGATAGTATTCTGTAATCATCGTGAATCTGTAGAACGTACCAGTCATTTTTTAAAAGAGAAAGGAATTGTAAATGTATTTTACCATGGTGGAATGGAGCAGCAGGAAAGAGAAAGTGCCATGTGTAAATTTAAAAATGGCACTTCAAACGTACTGGTTACAACAGACCTGGCATCCAGGGGGCTGGATATTCCAGACATAAAATATATTATTCACTTTCACTTGCCGCCTACTGCAGATGTGTACACCCATCGCAACGGACGGACTGCCCGTATGGATGCGGGGGGCAAATCAGTATTGATTTTATCTGAAGATGAAAAGCTACCTAACTATATAACAGGCGATACAGAAGCCATCGAATTGCCTGAAAGAATTGAACTGCCCGAAAAGCCTAAATGGAGTACGTTATTTATCGCAGCAGGTAAAAAAGATAAAGTGAATAAAATTGATATTGTGGGGTTTTTATCGAACAAGGGGCTTTTAAAAAAAGATGACATCGGGTTAATAGAAGTGAAAGACTTTTTTTCTTTTGTTGCCATTCGTAAATTAAAAGCCGGGGCCGTGCTGGAGCTGATTAAAGACGAAAAAATAAAAAATAAAAAGGTAAAAATCGCAGTAGCTAAATAAGCTGTCCTTAATTAAATTGAGTGTTCTTTTGGTTTAAACGAAGCAATGAAATCTGTGACCATTTTGCAAAAAAATTGGGACTGGTCAAACATAAAGGCATGTTGTATTGGCAATACATATACCGGTAATTCCTTCAATTCGTTTTCAAATTTTTTCAGCCTTACCCCATCTTTTTCGGTGGTTAAAATAATTTTATCTTCAGAAGTTATTTTATTGAACTGCTTTTTTATTTCAGCAAGGTCACCACTATCAAAAATATGATGATCCGGATACCGCAGCATATCGTAGGTATGCACCTGGCTGGTTAAAAAATCTTTTAAAGGTTTAGGATTGGCAATGCCGCAAATCAATAGTACATCCGTTTGATGTGAGATTTCCATTTGTTCTTTTGAAAAAAGATGGTACGGTGTTCCGTAAGTGATTTCCGTAAAAAAAACCTGTTGCTGCTGCACCGGTTTCAGCTCTTTAATAATAAGATCTCTTTCAGATTCATCCAGGTTTTTCCGGCATTTTGTTACAACAATAATTTGGGCCCGGGCAGCACTTGATTTAACGTCTCTAAGGTCGCCCCCGGGCAATATAAAATCGCGGGTATATAAATTATTGTAGTCTGTCAATAATATATTTAGGCCTGCAGTCACCTGCCTGTGTTGAAAGGCGTCATCTAAAATTATCACCTGGGTTCCAGGCCTGTCATGTAACAATTGAGGTATAGCTTCCAGCCTTTCTTCCCCAACAGCCACGCTTACATCTGGAAATTTTAAATGAAACTGCATTGGCTCATCACCGATATCCAGGGCCGTTGTATTTTCATCCGCCAACCCGTAGCCTTTTGTTTTTCTTTTGTAACCGCGGCTGATAGTAGCTGTGGCGTAATCATCTTTTAAGAACCGGAGTAAGTACTCTACCATGGGTGTTTTTCCCGTACCACCAACCGCCAGGTTACCAACACAAATAACAGGAAAATTAAAGACAGCAGATTTGAGATAATTTGTATCAAATAATTTATTTCTTATCCATAATATCAATCCATAAAAAAATGATATGGGCAACAACAGATATCGGAAACTTTTCAGCAATGCATAAATTTTAAAAGGTAAATATACGTTCCGGCGTAATGCAATAATCCAGCCTGATATCAAATGGACTAACGTCGTCAATCATATCAATCGCATCAAAATAACTAAACCCTATTTTGATGCAGTGTCTGTTGCATTTATCTAAAAATCGGTCGTAGCATCCTTTGCCATACCCTACTCTGTTACCAATTTTATCAAAAGCAAGTAAAGGAATAATAGATAAATCAATAGCGTCAGCGGGAATAGGCACACCGCCGATCGGTTCATCTATACCATATTGATTGGTTTCAAATAAACTATCCTCGTCTACCTGCACTGCCTGCATTTCACATTCGGCTATGTCCGTAGACATAACAGGATATACAAGTGTTGCATCTACATTTTTAAAATAACAATAGTTCGTAATTAATTGAGGATCAAACTCTGACAATTTTTCAAACGGAGCATATGTCATTATCACCGAAGGAATATTAAGTGGCAGTCGTTGAAACTGAATCAGCATAAGATCATCCATTTTTCCTTTTTCGGAAGCAGTAAGCTGTAGTCTCTTAGCCTTATAAAGTTTCCTGATCTCACTTTTTTGCATTGTTGCTATGGAATTGGGCTAATACTTAAAATGATCTGAACCAGTTAACGGTAAGCTGGATCTACGTTATTGTATAAAGATAGAGAAGATTGTGGTGCCGTAATTGCGCTCAGCATGGTAGTGCTCAAATTTTTTGTAATCATTGCGGGGGGTATGTTCCAGTACAAACCAACCTTTTGGTTTAAGCAATGCTTTCTCAAATATTTTTTTTGGGAGCTCGTCAATGGCACCCAGCGCATACGGCGGACCTGCAAAAATAAAATCAAATTGATCTGTACAATTGTCAATAAATTTAAAGACATCCGATTTAACCAGTTTGAAATTTTCGAGCGACAAAGCCGCCGCCGTCTTCTTAATAAAATCAAACATGTTATTGTCTTTTTCAACAATGGTTAAATCCGCCGCTCCCCTGCTGGCCAACTCGTAGCTGATACTCCCGGTTCCTCCAAAGAGGTCGAGTGTTTTAAGCCCTTCGATATCAAGATTGTTTTGAATGATATTGAACAACCCTTCCTTTGCAATATCTGTGGTGGGCCTTGTGTAAGGCATATTAGCAGGCGGGTTTATCTTTCTGCCACCGTGGATGCCACTAATTATACGCATGCGGCAATTTCAAATAAATGACTAAAATAATGCGAAGCATAATGTTTTATGCCTTCGTCGTAGGTAAATGTTTCCGGCAGCGTAGAGAACCTGATCTGAAGTAAATATTTTCTCAATTCCTTGTACAAAGCGGATTCTTCATCAATCATACCATTTAGTACTACCTCGGTATCATTTAATGTTGCTTCAAATTGTTGGCACACGCTTAATATAAAATAGGCCGCGTCTTCGGGCGATTTATATTCAAATTGTTGAATAATCTGAAGCTGGCCATTTTTTATTAATTGCACCATTAAATGGTTGGTATTAAAAATACAATACAACTGGTTGCCCGTACTTTTATTTGCTCCGGATAAAATGGAGTACAAGTGCCAGTGCGTGGCGTTTGGGTATTGACTTGTGACAACCTCTTCCACGGGCTTAGGTACCCGGTAAATATTTTGCAGGTTAAGCTGATGAACCAGGTCGCTCCTGGGAATGCTTTCACTATCTTCTCCGTATACCATATTCAACATTTCTGTTGTAGCATCTTTATTAACAAACCTGGATGGCACCAGTAAGGCTTCAGAAAACGCGTAGATGATATAGATATTTTTAAACGGTTGGCGAAGCAGGTGTTGCTCATTCACAATTTTTTTAAAATAGTCAGCCGCCTGATCATTTGTAGTAACCGCATTAAAATGATAGACTGATAAAGCAAAGCAGGCGTTATCCGGGGTCAAGGCCCAGTATGAAATGCCGTGGCCACTTATCTCAATAAACAGGCTGCATTCAGCTGTATCTGTTACATCGGTAAGTATATTGAAAGTTGAAATCAAAATGTATGTTTAGGCTGGCAAAATAAGATAAATTTGCCAACTTATGGAAGTAACAGCACCAATTAAAGATTTAAAAGTAACCGTCAACAACAAACAGGTACTTTCCATAGCCCTGCCAATTACACTTGCCATCATTATTCCGCAAATTAATATGCTTACCAATAGCATATTCCTGGGTAATCTTAGTATTGCCGCGTTAGGCAATGCGGGCATCACCGGGGTTTTTTATTTAATATTCGCCGTTGCGGGTAACGGCCTAAACAATGGCCTGCAGTCAGAATTCAGCAGGTATGCAGGTGCAGACAATACCAGTGCGTTTAAAGTGATTTTGGCACAAGCTATCCGCATCAGTTTACAGCTGGCGGTTGCCGGTATTTGTGTAACATGGTTTATTGCTCCATTTATATTAAAGCAGGTTGCAGATCCAAATGCTTATCCCGAAGAAATGAATTTTTTGAAAATCCGCATCATGGGATTGCCCTTTTTATACCTGTTTCAAATGGGCAATGCATTTTTGGTGGCTTCACTTAACAGCCGGTACCTGATGATTGGCTTTATTGCAGAGGCTGCTACTAACATATTGCTGGATTATTTGCTTATTTATGGTCACTGGGGATTTCCGGCGATGGGCTTTAATGGAGCAGCTGTTGCTTCCATAATTGCCGAGGCCTGCGGTTTTTTGGTAATGTTACTCGTAATTTATAAGACCGGCTTAAAGCGGGAATATGCGCTGCTGACAACTTTCCGGCATGATAAAAAAACAACACGTGAAATCATCCGCATTTCCACCCCGTTGATTGCTCAATACGTAATTAGTGTTACCACCTGGCTGGTGTTTTTTATTTTTATTGAGGCTTTGCACGATCAAACGGCTAAGGCCATCAGCAATACCATGCGGAATGTTTTTGGTTTGACCGGGGTTTTTGTATGGGCTTTTGCTGGTACATGTAATGTAATGGTGAGTAATTTAATGGGGCAGCAAAAAGAAGACAAAGTAATGGGCGCTATCAAAAGAATTATGCTGTGGAGTTTGGCATTATGCGCTTTTATGTGTTTACTGATCAATATTTTTCCGACTGGATTTTTTAGTCTGTTTGGCCAGGGAAAGGAATTTGTTGCGGCAGGCATACCTGTTATAAGAATGGTGAGTTGTGGTTTGTTAATAATGAGCATTGCCAACATCTGGTTAAATGGTGTTACCGGAACAGGCAAAACAACCGTAAACTTAATGATTGAAATAATCGCCATTACCGGCTACCTTATTTACACCTGGATTTTTATGAAAATGCATTATATCAACCTTACTATTGCCTGGAGTAATGAATTGATTTATTGGTCAATTATATTTTTACTTTCTTTTACGTTTTTAAGAAGTGGCAGATGGAAAACAAAGCTGGAATAAGCCCCATCACATGTTGGTAGCGACGCTGCGACTGATCATTATAATTGCGATAGCTGTCACATATGCTGCTTTCTATTTATCGTTTCATGGTATTTCCTGATTATTTTTTTGAGTATACAAGCTACCCATTGTAATAAATGCACTATAGTAATTCAGTAATGCTGCTCTTGTATAGCGACCGTAAGGTGCGCAACTTTGTATTAGAAAGGAATGGTATAAAAAACAGAACGATCGATCCACCAATATCCGGCAGCAAATAATTCATTTTAAGCTGAAATTACAGGAAACCGGGCTTATGCTGTTAAAAGCGACGATGACCCAAAACTAATAAAACCAATATCTGATGCTGCCTTAACAGGCACGCTCATAAAAAGACCAGGCAACCCAATATCCGGAACTATGCTGTAAAAAGCAATGATGATCCAAACCAACAGTCCGATACCCTATTGCCTATGCCCTTAAAAGCCACGATGGCAACAATTTAGCCAGGGAATATTTTCCCAAGTAATACAGCTAAATACAATCCTGAATCAACCGGCACAAGCCGGCGATACGAATTAACTTCCACAGCCTGTTAAAAATATTAGCTGTGGAAGTTTTTAGTTTAATGAGGCTTACAAACATTCCTTACAAATTGTTCATAGCTTCTGTAAATTATCACAGTAGCTCCAACAAAAAAGCCGCAAATTTTTTGCGGCTTTTTTGTACTATTTTCTAAAAATTAATTTGCTTTCCAGCTATTGTTTGTAGCGTCCATATCGGGAAGAATTTTGTCTGGGTCTAAAACCACACTCACCAGTTTTTCTGTAGTTGGTAATTTAACCTTCCAGGTATTGGTGTTGTTCCACACCTCTACAGGCAGTTTAATAACATCTTTTTTTCCACTGATGGTTTCGTAGGCTAAAGTAACCGGCATCGCCATCTGGTCCAAATTGGCTATGGTAACAATCGCTCCATTTGCTTCCATGTCTTTTTCATACTTTACAGATTCAATGGCCTGGTCCAGTTTATAATTTTCTAAAAACCAACCCTTCCAAAACCAGCTCAGGTCCTCGCCTGCAGCATTGTCCATGGTTCTGAAAAAATCCCATGGAGTTGGATGTTTAAAAGCCCAGCGCTGAATATACAATCTGAAGGCATAGTCAAACCTATCCGGCCCTAAAATTTCGTTGCGCAACAATTCCAATCCGTACCCCGGTTTAAAATACAATGCGGTGCCGATATTGGCTTCTTTCATTGCATCGGGTGTATTTAAAATTGCTTCACTGTTTGGGTTAAAAAGATACTGCGCCATCTGCTGCATATTTTTCGGCTGTTCTTTATATTCCCCGTTGTTAAAATCATCATGCGCCAGTGAATTGATAAAGGTATTAAACCCTTCATCCATCCAGCCATATTTGCGTTCGTTGCTGCCTACTATCATCGGAAACCAGGTATGACCAAATTCATGATCTGTGACTCCAAAAAGTCCTTCCTGCGTTGCTTTTGATCCGCAGAAAACAATACCGGGATATTCCATACCGCCCACATTACTTGCCACATTGGAAGCTACCGGGTAAGGAAATTCAAACCATCTTTTGCTGTAATTTTCGATACTTTTTTTAGTGTATTCTGTTGCTCTTCCCCATGCCTTATCGCCATTACTTTCTGCCGGGTAAACACTCATAGCCAGGGCAGTTTTACCACTTGGTAAGTTCATTTTTGCAGCATCCCAGATAAATGCTTTTGATGTTGCCCAGGATACATCTCTTGCGTTGGTAATTTTATAATGCCAGGTGAGCGTATTTCCTTTAGGCCTGGAGGCAGGATCGGTCACTTCCTTTTCCGAACGGATAATTATCGTTTTATCACTCTTTTTTGCACTTTCATACCGTTGATTTTGTGCGGCAGTTAATACTTCTGAAGGATTCTGCAATTCACCACTGGCTACAACGATATGGCTTGCCGGTACCGTGATGGTAAAATCAAAATCACCATATTCAAGATAAAATTCACTCGGACCCAGGTAAGGCAATGTATTCCACCCCTGCACTTCATCAAATACACACATACGTGGATACCATTGCGCAACAGCAAAAATATCACCATTCTTTGTTTTTAAAATACCACAGCGGTCGGCACCGTATTCTGGTATGATAAATGAAAAATCCATTTTTATTTTAATTGTTTCACCCCCAGCTTTAACCGGCTTTGAAAGGCGGATCTGCATTCTTGTGTCTGTGATGGTGTAGTTGGCCGCGGCGTCATTTATTTGTACGTTACTAATATTATCACCTCCATTAAAACCACTTTTGGCATCCCCATAGCGGCTCCGGCTATCTACCGGCATACGGGCCTGGCCACGGCTTTTATTATTGAATAAGTTTTGATCTAACTGCAACCACAAAAAAGGCAAATCGTGCGGACTATTATTTTTGTAAGCGATTGTAACAGTACCTGAAACCTGGTGGGTGACTTCATTCAATGTGGCACTTATCTGGTAATCGGCCCTGTTCTGCCAATACCCAACATTAGGTTCCCCGTTGGCAGCACGGGTGATAGTTTCGCCACCAGTGTAAAATATAGGTGAAAATAAGGCGTGCGGATCATAGGCAGATGCAAATTTACCCTGCGAGAATCCTGCAACATACACTGTAAGCAATAGTGCAAGAGAGAAACATTTTCGTATCATATTTTTAATTTAATATTTAAAAGTAATTTAAAAAGTTTTTATAAGATCACATCAACGATTCCTACCCCAAGCCTCAACGGAGTTGAAAAAGAGCTTCATTGAAGTTGTTTCAACAGCTTTCTGCCATCTTCTTTTATCAGGGGATCATCTTCTGTTTGATTCGGCAGCGAAAGCATTTTGTTCAGCATAGCAATCGCCTTGCTGTCTTCATCATTTTTTTGATATGCCCTTGCCAGCTCAAAATAATTGAGAATAAAGCCGTCGGTGATACTATTGGATTTTTCAAAAGCAGCGATAGCGCCACCTATGGTACCCACTGGTACAGCACCATACAATAGTTTTGCCGCTGTACGCTCAATGATATTTAATCCGCATAATTCAAAATTCCATCTTCCCAATACATGCCAGGCTTTAAAATTCCGTGGATCATTCTTAATGGCAACATCAACGTATTTCCTTATTTCTTTGGCAGTTGAAATTTTTTCTTTACCACTCTTATTCAGTGAACTTCTACCCAGCGCAATTGCCATTACGCAGTTGGATTCGGCGTTGTTAGGATCTATTTTTAATGCAACGTCCGCATACATCAATGCCGCTTTATAGTAATCATTCGTTACAGCTTTCTCTGTTTGGCGTTTCCCAATTCTGCTGCACAATTCACTGCATTTATTAAGTGCGTTAATATTAGTTGGCTGTAATTTTAATATTTGTTTGTATTTAGTAAAGGCGGCATTTTCATCAGGAACAGTTTCAAGCCTGTTGGCTTCTTTGAGCAATATACCTACGTCCTGTGCAGCCGCAGTGCAACAGCATAAGGCAGAAAAAAGTACCAGTACTATTTTTATCATGAGAATGCTTTGGAATAACTAATACCCACGGTTCCCTGGAAATTGCTAATGGGCGGATTTAATTTTTTAACACTAACGCTAACCTTTTTTATTTTTTTATCAAAGTCGCCCACTCTATCAGCCAATTCCTGCACAACGGTTTCCAGCAAAGGAGTGGGCACATCCATCAC
>JBBQWL010000045.1:0-62433 GCA_038210625.1 Chitinophagales bacterium
AAACAAAAACACCACCACTTCCAATTAATTTGGGTAAGGGAACTTATGTACAACCAGCATTGCAAACTGATATAATCCACTTTTTTGTTACACAAAAACCTCCCGAAATCGACGGATGGGCTACCTATAAATTCTACAAAAACTCCTAAGGCCCGGTGTCGCTGAACAGCGTATAGCCAAAAGCCCGATCCCTGCTGGTTCGGGCTTTTGCTTTTTTTTAAGTGATTTTAATTTTGGGGCTTGTCGGCTATACGACTAAATGTTGTAGGCTTGTGCCATCTACGCTGTATTCTTCTAAATGGTCAGTTGTCCACCCAAGAACTTTGAAATATTTGTAAACCCTTTTGTCAAAATTGTGAAATTATAAAAACAAGAGGAATAAATAGCATTAGTTGTCCAATGACAATTTGTTTATAAATTTTTGCTTGTGTCACTTTCAAAAGCCACAAAATAATTGCGATTATTAAATTCAAAATTATCAAAGCTGGATAAAATACCATGAAAATAATTGGCGACTTATCAGAGTCGGTCTTGATTACAAAATAAATGATAAGTCCAATAATTATTGCATTAAATACAAAAGCAATTGTCCTATGTAAATTAAATGTTGAAGTCATTAAAAATTGTCAATTAGAATTTGCAATATTTTACTTAAGTTTTAAAGTCGTTGTGGCTGGGTCGTTGTTCAAAATTTTGTTGTCACATTTAGGCTCAAATATTTGTCGTGTCGTGCTGCTTAGAGTTGAATCCAAGTCCACCCGATATAAAAGCCCAATTGAAAAACCAAATAACAAAAAACGAACAAAAGCTAAATTAATAACGTCAAGCCGATGTGGGCTTTGGTTCAAGTCTTACCAATAAAACATAATAATTTTTGTCTCACTGTTATGAACCGAAAGTTGTCCAACGGCATAGCCTACAACGCATATATTGATGTTATTATACACAATTAAAGCAAAAAAATTTGATATTGAAAATCAATTCTTTACTATTATCCAAATCCAATTGTCGTTAGGACAATCCACCAGTTCGATCTTATGCGTGAGGCAGAACGGGTAAAAATTAGGAGCGTCGTTTTATTATCGTAAAAACAGCAGACAAAAAACATTCAACTATTAAATGTATAGGTCGCTAGTTATTCAGCAGCAGCAAAGCCGAAGCTCAATTGAAATTAAACTGTACAGAGTGCGACGCCTGTGAAGCTTAATAGCAGTACACCCGCCGGGTTCAAAAGATTATTCTTTTACCAGCCGTTTTTCCAGCTCTTCCAGCGACACGCCTTTTGTTTCAGGCACTTTGGTTAATACCCATATTAATTGCAGCACCATCATAAAGGCAAAGAAGGCGAAGATGGGCCAGGGATTATCTTTGAAAATACCATTGTCTTTATCTAAAAACAACGGCGTAATTAACGTGATGATAGCGGCAAAAACCCAATGGACACTGGCCCCAAATGACTGTCCGCTTGCCCGTACTTTATTGGGAAATATTTCTGAAATAAATACCCAGATTACAGCGCCCTGGCCTACGGCATGGGAGGCGATAAACAACAATAGAAATGACAACAGGAAACCGGCGCCGGCGCCTGAATAAAAAGCCCATGCAACCAGCGAGAGGCTGATGATGTATCCAAAAGAACCAATCAGCAACAAGGTTTTTCTTCCCACACGATCAATCAAATACAGTCCCACGAATGTAAAGAGCAGGTTGACTGCACCAATTGAAATAGAATTGAACAAGGAATCTTTTGCTGCCAGCCCTGCCCTTTCCAAAATTTCCGGGGCATAGTATAAAATAAAATTGATGCCCGACCATTGGTTAAAAAACGCCACCATAAATGCCAGCCATAAAACGACTGAATATTTGGAGCTGAAGAACTGAGCCGTGCTACCAGACTTTGCTTCATGCTCGTTAGCCGCCTGGATGGTAGCAATTTCCTCATCCACGTTGTTGATACCGAGGCGCAACATCACGTCTTTTGCGGCCGTCAAATCTTTTTTTATGGAGAGCAACCAGCGGGGACTTTCGGGAATACGAAAAACCATTGCGGTATAGATCAGCGCCGGAACGGCCATGATGCCAAGCATCCAACGCCAGTCATTGGCGCCGCCCATGCCTTTAAAAAAATAATTGGATAAGAAGGCAATCAATATTCCAAACACAATATTGAACTGGTACATGGCGCCTAGCCTGCCCCTGGTTTTAGGCGTAGAAATTTCTGAAATATAGGTTGGTGCCGCCACGGATGAGATACCAATGCCCAGGCCACCAATAAAACGGAAAAATGAAAACATGTAAGGACCCTGTGCCAATGCAGAACCGATGGCGGATACACTAAACAAAATACCAATCCACAACAATACTTTTTTTCTGCCATACAATTGCGTGGGGATGCCACCAAACACCGAGCCTACTACTGTTCCCCACAAAGCCATCGACATGATAAAGAAACCATGAAACCAGGGTGAAGTATGCCAGAGCTCTTTAATGGGCAGGTTAGCACCGGAAATAACTACGGTATCAAACCCAAAAATAAATCCGGCGAGGGCGGCGATTAACGAAATAACAAAAAGATTGTAGCCGCCTTTTGCAGACAGCCCGTTGGTAGTATTAATGGCTTGCATTTTTTATATGGTTAAATTAAGCGATGGTTTATTTTATGAAGTTGATGAATAATTTTACATTTCCGTATTTTATTTTTTGGGAGATGACTACTTTGTTTTGAAAAGTTTTGAGATAAGGCATTCCAACAAAAATAATATTTGATGAAGCAAACTGTATTGCTTTGGACTAAAGCATAAAGAATAAAGAATTATTTTTTCTATTCTTCCCCGGCATGAATGCCGGGGCAATTCATGCCGGGGCAATTCATTGTGATAAATACAAGGAGATTCAACAACTGTAAATTATAACTGTTTTAAAAAGTTGTTCTCCATCTCCAAGTGAACCACTTACAACTTATCACCTATAACCTACAACTTTTAACCGCCTAACATATCCTCGGTAACTGTTCCCCCGGCAGCATACTTACTACACGGCTGCCACCAATAGTGCTTTTTAAGATCACTTGTTTGGGATGCATATCTGTAATTTCTCCGATTGCTGTTGCATTGGTTCCAAAAGGCAATTGTTTCAACGCCAGCAAAAAACCATCGGCAACATCTGCCGCTACGATTGCAATAAAAACGCCTTCATTGGCTACATACAGCGGGTCAAGACCTAAAATTTCGCAGGCACTGCTTACGCCTTCTGCTACCGGCAATTTATTTTGCCAGATGTTTACACCGGTATTGCTGTCCGCTGCAATTTCATTTAGAACTGTTGCCACACCACCTCTTGTCGGGTCTCTTAAAAAATGCACCTGCTCACCAAACTGATCTAACAATGCCATTACGGTATGATTGAGGTTGGCAGTATCGCTGATGATATCACTTTCAAATTCAAGGCCCTGGCGCAGGCTCATAATGGCCACGCCATGGGACGCAATATTGCCGCTGATAATTATTTTATCGCCTGTTTTAATATTGCTGATATGGATACCGGCGGCAGGATGTAAAAATCCAATGCCATTGGTATTGATAAAAATGCCATCGCCCTTTCCTTTCTCCACCACTTTTGTATCACCGGTAACAATGTGTACATTGGCATTTTTGGCCGCCTGTTGAATGCTGTTGAGAATTTGCCAGAAGTCTGTCATGGGCAACCCTTCTTCAATAATAAAAGAGAGGGACAAATATTTTGCGGCCGCACCACACATCGCCAAATCATTTACTGTGCCATTGATGGCCAGCTCGCCAATATTACCGCCCGGGAAAAAAATGGGCGATACCACGTAACTGTCCGCTGAAAAAGCAACTTTTCCATTGGCTTCAAACACCGCACCATCGTGCTTTTCATCCAGCAACGGATTAGCCAGTAAAGCGAACACACCACTGTTTAATAACTGGTGGGTTAATATGCCACCGCTGCCATGCCCCAGTGTGATTACATCAAAATCAAATTTTGGCATCGGGCATTGTAATTCCATTTTTATTTTTTTATCAGACACGACTTAGTAGTTATGAGTTATAGGTTATAAGTTGTAGGTTATAAGTTGTAGGTTATAGGTTTCAAATGCAGTGTATAAATTTCCTTGTTATAATTGGATGTTGAAATTCCTTTTTCATATGCTTGCTTAGAGCCATTTATTTTTTTATTGTTATAATGAGTTCAACTAATTCATCCACGCTATCATGTTTTACAACTTATAACTTATAACCCACAACTTATAACTTCATCAGGCGTATTCTGCTTGTGAAAAATGGAAGTAGGCTGCGCAGGCACCTTCACTGCTTACCATGGGCGCACCCAGCGGATGCAGCGGGTTGCACTTTTTACCGAACTGCGGACATTGGTTCGGCTTTTTTATCCCCCTCAAAATATCGCCGGCTATGCACTCCTTGCTTTCTGTCGCTGCTTCAATCTGCACGTTGAATTTTTTGTTGGCGTCATAGGTGGCAAATTCTTTGCGTAGTTCATAGCCACTGAAAGGTATCTCTCCAATGCCCCTCCATTCCCGGTTGCTGACTTCAAAAACATCTGCGATTATCTTCTTTGCTGTAGGATTGCCATTTTCCGGTACCACCCTTGTATACTGGTTTTCCAGTCTGGCTTCTCCATTTTCCAGTTGCCTTACCAACATTAAAATACCCTGCAATAAATCGACCGGCTCAAAGCCGGTTACTACCATTGGAATTGTATATTTTTCAACCAGCGGATAATATTCTTCCAGCCCCATGATGGCGCACACATGGCCTGCAGCTAAAAATCCCTGCACCACATTTTCATCATCACCGATGATGGCTTCCATAGCGGGCGGCACCAGCACATGCGATGTGAGTATAGAATAATTATTAACGCCAGCCCTTTGCGCATGCAGTACAGACAAGGCATTGGCAGGAGCTGTGGTCTCAAATCCTACTGCAAAAAACACCACTTCCTTGTCAGGATTTTGTTCTGCAATTTTAACTGCCTCCAGCGGCGAGTACAAAATGCGTACATCGGCGCCATTGGCTTTTGATTCCAATAGACTTCGCTTACTACCAGGCACCCGTATCATGTCTCCAAAGGAACAAAGAATTACTTTTTTTTCTTCTGCCAGGTAAACCGCTTTATCAATCAGGTTCAATGGCGTTACGCATACCGGGCAACCCGGGCCATGCACCATTTGAATATTTTCAGGCAACAGGGTTAATAAACCATTCTTCACCAGGCTGTGTGTTTGACCACCGCAGATTTCCATGATCGTCCATTTTTTTGTAACGATCTTTTTTATTTCAGCAAGGTATTGTTCTGCTACCGCAGCATCCCTGTATTCTTCCAGATATTTCATGGCGTGCTATTACTGTTAATCAAATTCCCGGAATGGCCAGGTACATACTTGAAATTTTATCGCTTTAAAAAATAGTTTCCTAAATACAGTTTACCAATGCCGGCTAATTGCTGTCGATTTTATTTTCATAATATACCAGTTGCCCGAAAGAAATATTTTCATCATTTGGCGAAAGGTTCTTATGAAAAAACAACTGGTAATCTTTAGCCACGTGCATCTGCAACAAATCTATCAACACTGCATTTTGAAAAACACCGCCACTACAGGCAATTTTTTTTACGTTGAGTTGCCTGGCGATGATATGTACCAGTTGCACCAACGAGTAATGAAATTTTGCTGCAATAAAATCAACCGCCAATCCTTTTTTTATATCCGTTATTAAATCGTTGATAAGGGCTGCTGTTGGAATATTGTTATAATGAACTTCTTTCATAAAATAATGATCTTTAAAATTCCAGCCATGTTGTAGAAAATAGGTTGCTGCCTTTTCCTCCAGCAACATGGCTGCTTCGCCTTCGTAGCTTTGCTTATCCGCAAGGCTAAGCAAAGAAGCCACTGCATCAAACAAGCGGCCAACACCGGAGCATTGCAGCAATTTATCCTGGCTCAATAATTTTTGATACACACCCCACTCCTGTTCCGTAAATTTATTTTTTAGCAACTCTTCTGCCCCCCCTGTGTGTTGACATACAGCCAATGCAGACAGCCTTGGTTCCCTTGCCATTTTATCACCTGCAATTACCTGGAAATAATCGAGATGATGGCTGCGATGCATGCTGTTATTATAATATTTAAAAAACTCCCCACCCCAAATTTGTCCGTCGTCTCCCAAACCTGTGCCATCCCATATTACCCCAAGTACCGGCGCCTCATTATTAAGCAAATTATTTTCCGCCAGCACGGCTGCAAAATGCGCTTTATGGTGCTGCACCGCTACAAAAGGTAACTGTTTTTCATCACATAATTGCCTGGCAAAATGGTGCGAAAAATAGCCGGGATGTTTGTCTGCAATTACCACATCAGGTATTGTATTGAACAACGAAAAATAATGCTGTACTGTTTTGACAAAACTCTGCTGCGACTCGTAGGTATCCGTGTTGCCAAGGTATTGACTAATGTACACATTGCCCTGCAGCGCCAGGCAGAAACTGCTTTTGAGCAAAGCACCTGTTGCCAACACAACTTTTTCCTTACCGGAAGTATAACCGAAAAAAGAAGGCGCTAATCCTCTTGAACGGCGGTGTATAATTTTTGTATTTGTTTGTTCTGACAATTGAATCACAGAATCATCCTGCGGTACAACGATGGTACGGTTATAGGTCACAATCAAATCTGCGATGGCAGCCAATTCTGTCAATGCAATACCGTCATCAAAAACGATGGCAGCTTCGCTGATGTTGCCGCTCGTTGCAACAAGCGGCTTTTTAAAACCAGTTAATATAAGTTCAAATAAAGGTGCATAGGGCAACATCACACCCAGCTTTGATAATCCCGGCGCAATCTCACCGGTGGCTAATCTACCAGCAACTTTTGCAGTTGTTTTAAGCAACACAATTGGTGCGGCGGCAGATTGAAGCCATTGTATTCTTGCCTCATCAAAACCAAAATCTTCTGCCACCATAGTGATTGATGGATACATTAAAGCAAATGGTTTTGATCGCCGGTGTTTGCTTTGTCTTAATAAATGGATGGCATTTTTATTACCTGCATCACATAATAGTAAATAGCCGCCAATGCCTTTTACAGCCGCGATCTTTCCTTCTTCCAAACTTTCAACTACCTGGCGGATAATATTTGTGGCATTGCTGCCAAGCTCTCTATATTCGTTATCAAATAATTTTATTTCAACACCGCAGGCTGCGCAGGAATTGGTTTGTGAATAATACCTTCTGTCTGTTGGATTATTGTATTCCTGTTCACACGCCGCACACATTTTAAAAAAATCCATACTGGTATTGATCCGATCATAAGGCAAGGCCCCGATGATGGAATACCTTGGCCCGCATTGTGTACAGGTGATAAATGGATAGTGATAGCGACAATCCGTGGCGTTATGCAATTCATTCCTGCAATCATCGCAGATGGCATAGTCAGGTGTAAGCATCAAAGTTGGGGATCCTGCGATTTTACTGTACTGTATACGAAAGGCATCAAATTGCCGCCACGAAACCAGGCGCATGCTATGTTGCTGAATAATTGATAAAGGCGGTGGTTCGGCAATCAATTGGTTGTACAATTGATTTGCTATACCTTCTGATGCATTGATTTCAATATGTACTCCATCTGTGCTGTTATTTACCCAGCCATTCAAATTCATTGCTGTCGCCAGTTGCCATACAAAAGGCCGGAAACCTACGCCCTGAACGAGGCCTGTTATATGAATATGATAAGTTTGCAACTGGTTGTGTAGTGAAGATGGACAATATCGTTCCTGAAAGGCTTCAATTTAGGTACAAAATTAACCCCATTCAGCAAAGGGGCGGCAATCATTTTAAATTGAAAAAGGAGGCTGGAATTGCTGGCAGACAAATGCAGTATCATATTACTGGCGATGAATTGAAACATTTTTTTTATATTTGCGCATTGAAGAAAGCATCCGCTATATTATTTCTTGGTATTTACCTGCTGTCGACTACGGCAGCAAAACAATTGATGAAGCTGCCTGTAATGTTTCAGCATTTCATTGAACACCAGCAAACAAACAATCCTGTTTCCTTTACAAGTTTTTTAGCCACACATTATTTACATAGCAGTCCGAAAGACAAAGATTACGAAAGAGACCAGCAACTTCCCTTTAAAACTTCGGGTGATTGTATTTCCTGCATCGCTATTGCATTTGTGTCGCTTATAACTCCGATAACGATTAGCAAACCTGTAGATATCCAGGAAAAGAAAAATTATATTGTTTTAAACCAGGTCATCACTTCTTCCTATCTCGCCAGCATCTGGCAACCTCCCAAAATTGGTTAGTTAATTTTTACTGGCGCTAAAGAAAATTTCTTTGCGCAATCCGGCTATTGACAAATATCATCGGCTGAAATTTTCATTTTATTAAATAAGTCAATTATGCTGAATGCGATAATTGGGTTTGCCATTAAAAACAAACTCATTGTAGGGCTTTTTATGATAGCCCTGATAGGATATGGCAGTTACGAGTTTACCAGGTTGCCAATTGATGCGGTGCCCGACATTACGAATAACCAGGTGCAGGTAATAACCATTGCCCCCTCCTTTGGTGCAACAGATATAGAACGCCTGGTTACCTTTCCGATAGAACAGGCCAATAATAATATTTCCGGTTTAAAAGAAATCAGGAGTTTTTCCCGTTTTGGGTTATCACTTGTTACCATTGTTTTTGATGATGCCACGGACGTATACTGGGCCCGGCAGCAGGTAGCGGAAAGGTTGCAGAAGGTACAGTCGCAAATACCTGCAGGCATTGGTGTACCTGAATTGGGGCCGGTGAGTACAGGTCTCGGAGAAATCTACCAGTATGTTGTGCGGCCAAAGGATGGGTATGAAAGTAAATTCAATGAAACAGATTTACGTACCATACAGGACTGGATCGTTCGCCGGCAGTTACTTGGTGTGAAAGGCGTTGCGGAAGTTAGCAGCTTCGGTGGTAAACTAAAACAATATTCCATCGAAGTAGATCCAAATAAATTATTATCATACAATATCACCATTACCGATGTATTTCATGCGTTGGAAAACAACAATCAAAATACCGGTGGCGCTTACATCGAGAAAGGTCCAACGGTGTTGTTTATACGCAGTGAAGGTTTGGTCGGAAGCATTGATGACATAAAAAATATTTCCATCAAAAGAACCAGCGGTGGAGCACCTTTATTTATACGGGATGTAGCGGATATAAAAATCGGCCATGCAACCAGGTATGGCGCCATGTGTTACAACGACAAGGGCGAAGTAGCCGGTGCGGTAGTAATGATGCTGAAGGGCGCTAACAGTAGCGACGTAATTAAAAATGTAAAGGAAAGGATCGCACAGGTACAAAAATCATTGCCGGATGGAGTTGTGATAGAACCCTTTCTTGACCGCACAAAAATGGTAGACAATGCCATCAGTACGGTGGAAAGAAACCTGGCCGAAGGCGCCCTGATTGTAATATTTGTACTGGTATTTTTTCTTGGTAATTTACGGGCCGGTTTACTGGTAGCCTCGGTTATACCGCTGGCCATGTTGTTTGCTGTTATTATGATGAACCTCTTTGGTGTAAGTGGTAACCTGATGAGCCTTGGCGCTTTGGATTTTGGATTGATTGTCGACGGCGCGGTAATCATTGTGGAAGCAGTAATGCACCAGCTGACACACAGCAAAAAATTTAGTGGTATACAAAAACTGTCGCAACCGCAAATGGATGAAGAGGTAAACTTCTCTGCCAGTAAAATGATGAACAGCGCCGTGTTTGGTCAAATCATTATCCTGGTTGTTTACCTGCCCATCTTTACCCTGCAGGGCATTGAAGGAAAAATGTTCAAACCCATGGCGCAAACGGTAGCCTTTGCTTTGCTGGGTGCCTTTATTTTATCACTCACTTACGTACCCATGATGAGTGCCTTGTTCCTGAGTAAAAAAGTAAAACACACGCCTAACTTTTCTGATAAACTAATGCTGAAGGTAGAAAGGCTTTACCAGGCCACATTAAATAAGGTGGTGAATTTTCCTAAAACGGTACTGGCTTCTGTAATTGCACTATTCATCGTTTCTGTAATGGTTTTACTATCACTGGGCGGCGAATTTATTCCTTCACTGGAAGAGGGTGATTTTGCAGTTGATACAAGGGTGTTAACAGGTAGCTCATTAAACACCACCATCACCAACACCCAACAGGCGGCGCATATATTAAAAACACAGTTTCCGGAAGTAGAAAAAGTAGTCACCAAAATTGGAAGTGGAGAAGTACCAACCGACCCAATGCCGATGGAAGCGAGTGACATGATGGTGATACTAAAACCAAAAGACAAATGGACCAGTGCCAAAACATTCAATGAACTGGCCGAAAAAATGGGCAAAGCTTTGGAGGCTGTACCCGGCGTTACGGCTGGCTTTCAGTTCCCGGTGCAGATGCGTTTTAATGAGCTTATGACAGGTGCAAGGCAGGATGTGGTATGCAAAATTTTTGGTGAAGACCTGGATACGCTGGCTGCCTATGCTGCCAAACTCGGAGCCATTGTAAGCAGTGTAAACGGTGCTAAAAATTTATATGTAGAAGCCGTGTCGGGCATGCCGCAAATCATCATCAATTACAATCGAAATACCATTGCCCAATACAACCTGAATATTGCCGACATTAACCGCGTAGTGAACACGGCTTTTGCAGGACAAAGCACCGGGATGTTGTTTGAAGGTGAAAAACGTTTTGATGTGGTGGTACGGTTAAAAGGAGATCTTAAAAAAGATTTGAAAGACGTACAGAACCTGCTGATACCAACACCGCAGGGCACCCAGATACCATTGTACCAGCTGGCTGATGTGCAGATCAAAGAAGGCCCGAATCAGATACAGCGGGAAGACGCCAAAAGAAGGATTGTAGTTGGCTTTAATGTAAGGGGCAGGGATGTACAAAGCATTGTTACCGAACTGCAGCAAAAGGTAGACAAGCAATTAAAATTTCCGGCCGGGTATTATGTCACCTATGGTGGTGCATTCGAAAACTTAAATGCCGCTAAACAACGTTTAATGGTTGCCGTTCCGGTTTCGCTTTTATTGATATTCCTGTTGTTGTATTTTGCTTTTACGTCTGTAAGGCAGGGGTTACTTATCTACTCTGCCATTCCTTTATCTGCAATCGGCGGTATTTTATTTTTGGCCTTCAGGGGCATGCCTTTTAGTATCAGTGCCGGAGTTGGGTTTATTGCTTTGTTTGGTGTTGCCGTATTAAATGGTATTGTATTAATTGCTGAATTCAACCGCCTGAAAAAAGAAGGATTGACCGATGTAAAACGCATCGTGCTGATGGGTACAAAGGTTAGATTAAGACCGGTTTTAATGACGGCTTATGTGGCCTCGCTGGGATTTTTACCGATGGCAATGAGTAATGGTGCAGGAGCAGAAGTACAGCGGCCGCTTGCCACAGTGGTAATTGGCGGCTTATTGATTGCGACATTTTTAACGCTGTTCGTATTGCCGGTTTTATACATGATTTTTGAAAAAGGTGGAATAAAAAAGAAGAAGCAACCGAGGTAGAATATCTGCGGTAATCTGCGCCATCTGCGGGATAAATTTCTTCCCGCTGATTTCGCGGATTTTCGCAGATGAAGTACATAGCGATAAATATTTCTGTCAATGGAAATAATTTGTAAAACAAAGAATACATCTGCGGTAATCTGCGCCATCTGCGGGATAAATATTACTCCTTGGTGATGGCACTGATTTACGCAGAAAAAAGACAATATAACTCATCCTAAAAACATCTTTTATGAACGAAAATGATATCTCATACATTATTAGAGGTGCAATTTTTAAGGTCTATAATGAACTGGGGCCGGGTTTATTTGAAAGCGTTTATGAAGCCGCACTCGTATACCAACTGCAAAAAGATGGCGTGAAAGTGAGAAGTCAGGTTGCAGTTCCGGTGCACTATGATGATACCTTGCTAGATGTTGGATTCAGGATTGATATTCTCGTAGATGACCACGTAATCATTGAAATAAAATCGGTGGAAGAGTTATCAAAAGTGCATCATAAACAAATAATCACTTATTTGAAATTGACGGGATTAAAACTCGGACTGTTGGTGAATTTCAACTCAGACGATATTTCAAAATCCATTTATAGAAAAGTAAATAATCTGTGAATCAAATAATCTATTCGCGACAATCTGCTCCATCTGCGGGATAATAATTACTCCCGCTGATTACGCGGATTTTCGCAGATGAAGTGCATAGCGATAAATATTTCTGTCAATGAAAATAATTTGTGAAACAAAGAATACATCTGCGGTAATCTGCGCCATCTTCGGGATAAATTTCTTCCCGCTGATTTCGCGGATTATTGCAGATGGGAAAATAGAGATCATAAAAATTAATTTTTATTAATACAAATCATTCATGAAACAACTAATAATATCTGTGGTCACCTGCGCCATCTGCGGGATATCCATAGCGCAGGTGCCGGTTAGCCTGAAAGCTGCTGTTGATACTGCGCTAAAGAATAATCTGCTGGTAAAAAATGAACAGTTGAAAGCTCAGTACCAGCAGATGCTGATCAATACAGCAACCGTTTTACCGAAGACTACAATTGTAGCTGATGCCGGACAGATCAACAGTATTTACACCGATACAAAATTTGGCATCACACAAAATTTTAGTCTTCCAAAAGTTTATTCCAGCCAAAAAGAATTGTTGAAGCAGGAATGGAAAAGCAGCCTGCTCAGCGTTGCTGTAAAAGAAGCGTTGCTTAAAAAACAAGTAGCACAGGTGTTTTATACAATGGTGTATGTAGAACAAAAAAAACAGCTGCTTCAATATTTAGACAGCCTGTACACCGCGTTTTACAAAAAGGCGGCTTTACGTTTGGAAAAAGGGGAAAGTAATTTGCTTGAAAAAGTGAGCGCTGAAACACAATTGGGGCAAATACATATACAGCAGCAACAATTGCAGCAGGATATCGCCGTATTGCAGATACAGTTTCAATTGTTGCTGAACTCCACCACGCCGTTTGTTCCTGAACCGCAACCGGTGAAAATGGAATTAACCACTACCGCAGATACGACGAAGTTGAAAGACCACGCCACCATGCAACAGATACAACAGCAGGAACAAATAGCCCTCGCATCCATTGCCGTAGAAAAAAGCAAACTGTTGCCAGATTTACTTGCCGGGTACAGCAACACCAGCATAAAAGGTACAGGTGCCGATAACAAAATTTATGGAAGTGGCAAACGATTCAATGCCATACAAATCGGCATCGGCATTCCCCTGTTTGCCAAAGCACAAAAGGAAAAAATAAACAGCGCTAAATTCAGCAGGCAAATAGCAGAACACAATTATACTGCCGGCATGCGAAACATTCAGTCAGAGTATGCCACTGCTGTTGCACAATATGATAAATACAAACAAACCGTACGGTATTTTGAGACAGCTGCTTTAAAAAATGCATCGATTATTATTAGCACAGCAAATCAACAACTGGCAAATGGCAGCATCAATTACCTGGAGTGGGTACAGCTCATCAACCAATCGGTGCTTGTAAAAAGCGATTATACAGAGGCCATTAAAAATCTGAATGAATCCATTATTCAGCTCAATTATTTTATCAACCAATAATCATTCAATAATGAAACACATCATAGTTTTTGTCGCAACAATCATCCTGCTTTCGGCTTGCGGAGCAAAGAATAACAACGAAGAAAAAACTGCAGCCCCTGCAGAAGAAAAAAACCTGGCGCTTACTCCGCAGCAGCTCAAAAATGCCGGTATCACCACAGGTAAAATGGAACAACGGGAAATTTCTTCTGTATTGAAATTAAACGGCAAAATAGATGTGCCGCCCCAAAACATGGTATCCATCAGCGTTCCATTGGGTGGCTATCTAAAAACTACGCATTTGCTTCCCGGCATGCATGTAACCAAAGGCCAGGTAATAGCAGTGATGCAGGATCAGCAATACATTCAATTGCAGCAGGATTATTTAACGGCCAGGGCAAAAATCGGCTTTCTGGAAAATGAATACAAGCGACAAAAAGAACTCAATCAAAGCCAGTCGAGCAGCGATAAAGTGTACCAGCAGGCAGAAGCAGACTACAAAAGTCAACGGGTGTTATTGACCTCGCTGGCGGCGAAATTGCAACTGGCAGGTATCAACATCAATAAAATAAATGAAACAACCATTTCGCCCAGCATTAATATCTATTCGCCCATTAACGGGTACGTTTCAAAAGTGAATGTAAACATTGGCAAGTATGTTTCTTCAACCGATGTATTGTTTGAGCTGATCAATGTGTCTGATATTCACCTGGCATTAAAAGTGTTTGAAAAAAACGTCAACAAATTATACATTGGTCAAAAGTTGATAGCTTATACCAATAACGACCCTGAAAAAAAATACGCCTGCGAAATCTTATTGATCGGCAAAGATCTTTCTATGGAAGGCAATACAGAAGTGCATTGTCATTTTGAACAATACGATAAAACGCTGGTTCCGGGCACTTACATGAATGCAGAAATTGAAGTAAAAAACAACCAGGCTTTTGCGCTGCCGACAGATGCCATTGTGCGTTTTGAAAGCAAAGAATTTGTGTACAGGGTAAAAGGGAACAACCAGTTTGAAATAACAGAGGTAACCACTGGCGAGAGTGAAAATGGATTTACGGAGATCATCATACCGGCAAACAGTGATTTGGCGACGGCTGAATTTGTAACCAAAGGTGCTTATTCATTATTGATGATGATGAAAAATAAGGCGGAGTAAATAAGGCTGGCATGGTATTTACGAACAATAAAATAACACGAATCATCGCACCAGGTTTTTTGCCGTACCCCTGAACTATTTCAACATTCAAGCTTAGTAAACAGTTAGACAGTTCTCTATAAATAATTTGCCGGATCACCCATCGGAATTCATCCGGCGGGCATCCTGGTAAATATCAGTTGTCTCAATATTATAAAAATGAAGCCGAAAAAAAGTTGTTACTATTTTTTTTCTGTAATGGCACCCCTGCTGTTTCACTGGAACACCTATGCCCAGCAGACAACTATCATAAGCAATACCGGTAAGGTCAAATTCTCTTCAGAAGCTGCAATGGAATCGATTGAAGCCAGCTCTGACCAATTAAAGGGTGCCATTGATAAATCCAAAAATACTTTTGCATTTGCAGTAGATATTAAATCGTTCAAAGGCTTTAACAGCGATTTGCAGCGGGAGCATTTTGATGAAAATTATATCGAAACAGATAAATATCCAACTGCTTCATTTGCTGGAAAGTTTATAGAACCCGTTGATTTTACAACCAACGGCGTTTATACTGTAAGGGCAAAAGGCATGTTCTCCATTCATGGTATTCAAAAAGAAAGAATCATCAAAGGTCTCATTACAATTAACAATGGTAACGTTGCCATTGAGGCATTGTTTAATGTGCGGCTGGAAGATCATGATATTAAAGTACCCAAAATTGTATACGAAAAGATTGCTGAAGAAATAAAAATCGGGTTCAATATCCTCTTTAAAAAGTAACAAAATGTTCAACTACCGGTTTCTGCTATTGATAATTATTTGGCTCGTGCAAAGTGCTATTGCTAATGCTCAGGCACCCTTTTTCAAAAACATTGTGTTTGACAGGGAAAAGAAGGAAGCTAAACTTTTAAAAATATTTCAGGATAAAAAAGGGTATATCTGGTTAGGTACCAGCGCCGGTATTTGCAGGTATGATGGTATCAATTTCAAATATCTTGAAAAGGATAACAACCAGGTAACCGCCATTACAGAAAGCAACGATGGTGTATTATGGATTGGCCACATCAACGGCGAAATTGAATATGTTGAAAACAATATTGTAATCAAATTTTTACCACCTGAAGGATTGCCGAAACTAAAAATTTCAGACATTATATTTGATAGGCAAAACAGGTTGTGGTTCAGTACCTATGGAGAAGGCATCTACTGTTATGAAAAGCATATTCTATACAATATCAATCATGATGATGGCTTAACTGATGACAACATATATGATTTACTATTGGATGGCGACCAAATATGGGCAGGTACTGACAACGGTATCTCCATTTGTAGTTTTAAAAATGAAACAAAATCAATTACAGTTGTCAATAACGCAAATGGATTGCCTGATAATATTGTAAGAAACATGAAGAAGGATGAAGCTGGTAATATTTGGATTGCTATGCAGGACAATGGAATTTGCTATTTTGATAAAGCACTGAGAAAAGTTATAGTGCCACCCGAATTGGGCAACTGGCAATATGGACAAGTTAATGATGTACTGCCTTTAAAAAGGGAAGTATTTATCGGCACTGAAGACAATGGAATTATAGAGATACATTTTGGATTGCCTTCCCTAAACAAAATGGTCCCTGCAAAGAAAAGAAAACTCAATGCCATTCACAAGTTAATGCTGGATGAGAATGAACAGGTTTGGATGGTGGCGGACAATACCCTGAGCCTCGCCAACAGTAACCGTTTTCAACTGGTGGAAATACCTGCTGAATGGCAGGATGAAATAAAGGCCATAACAACTGACACAGCGGGCTGCATTTGGTTTAGCAACGCCAAAGGTCTGTTTGAAAAAAAAGACAACAATACACCAATACAAAAAGTGAATTTGCCGGCGGATATAAATTATGCATCCATTGTCTGCCTGCATGCCGATGAAGAGTCAAATATTTATATTGGTACCTATAATAATGGATTGTATCATTATAATTCTATTACACATCAGATAAAGCAATACACCAGGAAGAATGGTCTTTGTGACAACAACGTGTTTTCCATTGCGTGCAACAACAATGAAATCTGGATGGCTACACTGGCGGGCGTTTCAAAAATGGACCTGAATTCCGGAGACGCAATTTTTTACAATTATTCAAAAGCAAACGGCTTAAGCAATAACTATATCTATCATGTTTTTATCGACAGTAAAGGAAACAAATGGTTTGCAACGGACGGCAGCGGCATCAGCAAATTAGAAGATAGTGTTTTTCACAATTACGATTCCATTCCCGGACTGGAAAAAAATATTGTTTATACCATCACTGAAGATATTTTTGGGCACATTTGGTTTACCGGAAGAAATTCCGGCTTGTTTGTTTTTGATGGCAAACATTTTAAAAGATATGGTATTAAAGATGGTTTGCACGACAATGAGATTTTAAACGTAATTGCAGATAAAAATGGTAACCTGCTACTCTCCCATCCAGATGGCCTTGAAATCTTCCAGATAAAAAAAGAATATTTTACATTTTATGGAGCAGAAAGTGGCTTTGATAATATCAACCCACAAATAAATGCCTGGTGCACTACGCTAAAAAATGCGGTATTGATTGGCGCCGCGGACAAAATCATACAATACTACCCTGCCGGCCAACAATATAACCAGTTTCCAGAATTAGTAATGAACAGCGTGGCTGTATTTTTTAACCCGATCGATATTGCAATAAAAAAAGATTTCAACCATAATGAAAATCACCTCACATTTGATTATGCAGGCTTATGGTATGCCGACCCCGGCGCAATCAGTTACCAATATCAGCTGGAAGGATACGGCAAAGACTGGATTAATACAAAAGATCACATAGTAACCTTCCCCAATCTGCCTCCCGGAAAATATACTTTCCACGTAAAAACGTCTATCAACAACGATTTCAGGCAATCGCCTCAACTCTCCTACAGTTTTAAT
Organism: Chitinophagales bacterium; assembly: GCA_038210625.1. Lineage (GTDB taxonomy): Bacteria > Bacteroidota > Bacteroidia > Chitinophagales > Chitinophagaceae > Ferruginibacter. The sequence continues at coordinate 17,742 of JBBQWL010000045.1, forward strand.
ATTAGTACCGCTTTCTGGAAGACAGCCTGGTTCAGGATATTGGCGTTGCTGTTAGCCGGTTATATTACTTACTATTTTGTAAATACCAGGATTCGGCTGATCCAGTTCCGGCAGGAAAAGGAAAAACAAAAATTAGTATCACAACTGGAAGTATTGAAAAATCAACTCAACCCACATTTTTTGTTTAATAGCTTTAATACACTGATGAATATTATTGATAAAGACAAACAAATGGCAATGGATTTTACGGAAAAGCTTTCTGATTTTTACCGGGAAATTTTACTGCTACAGGATAAAGAAATGGTAAGCGTACAGGAAGAAATCAATTTGCTTAAAAACTATGTTTACCTGCAGCAAAAAAGATTTGGAAATAATTTTAAACTTGTGCTGAATGTTTCGGAAGATCACCTGCGCATGTACGTTCCTCCGCTTACATTACAGCTGCTGGCAGAAAATGCACTAAAACATAATATTGCCGATGAAAAAAATTTACTTGTTATAAAAATCGAATCAGCTCAATCTTTCCTGATTGTGAGTAACAATATTACCGCACCAGATACCAAAGTAAGATCAGCAGGTATCGGTATTAAAAATATTCAGCAACGGGTGCAGTTGCTTACAGGCATGGAAATAAAAATTATCGCAACTGATAAAGAATTTAACGTTATCATTCCAATAAAAAAATAAGCTTATGAAAATCCTTATTATTGAAGATGAAGAAAATGCGACTGAGCGTTTGGAGAAAATGATGTACGAAGTAGCGCCGGAAAAACAAATTACAGGCAAATGCAAAAGCATTCAGCAAACGGTGCAATGGTTGCAGGAAAATGAACTTCCTGATTTAATCCTGTCAGACGTCCAATTGTCAGATGGCCTAAGCTTTGAAATCTTTAAGCAATTAAAAAAAAGGGCGCCGGTTATTTTTATTAGTGCCTACGATAATTATGCTATAGATGCATTTAAGGCAGCAGGACTTCATTATTTATTGAAGCCTGTAAAAAAGCAGGAACTAAAAGAAGCCATCGAACGGTATGAAAAAAACTACCAGGCAAATAAAAATACGCACGCTGAAATACATTCGCCATCCCAAAACCAGCCGATAAAAAATCAAATCCAGGAGCGTTTTATCATTCACTCCGGCCCCCGGATACAACTATTGCAGGATACCGAAATCGCCTACCTCTATTCAGAAAATAAAACGGTTTATCTCGTGACTTTCGATAGCCAGAAATACCCCATGGATATTACCCTGGAGGGTTTTGAAAGGATATTAAATCCAGGGTTGTTTTACCGGATCAACCGCCAGTTTATCGTTCATTTAAAGGCAATAAGTACAATGTCGCCAGCAAGCAAACAAAGAATCGCCCTCACTTTATCACCTTCAGCCAAACATGAAACAATTACCAGTTTTGAACGCACACCCCAGTTCAAGAAATGGCTCTTGGGCGAAAGTTAGCAAGATAAATGCGTCATCCTTTATTCAATGCTTTTTATCTACAAGCGTCTGTTTAAATAAGAAGTAAACTCACCTCCGCGCATTAAAATAGCAATCGTATTTTTACGATAACCTGGCTTCTCCAAATCCTGTTCATCCTCCATTTTTTACCGTTGGGTATTTTTATCCGTTGGCTGACTCCCGTTGGCGTCATTCTTGTTTAGGCAGTCTCACCTCTTCCTATAACTATTAAAAACCTCTTTTTATGAGTCTGAAAAAAATCATCTTTTTTGGTCTGCTGCTCACCGGTATTTCTTTGTTAATGATAAATTGCAAACATGAGCTGCCTGTATCCTGCAGCGAACTGGGGTTTAAAATAAGTTACATAAAAACAGATGCACTTTTAAATAAAGCCAACGGATCTATTACCGTTACAGCAACTGGTGGAAGCGGGTTTCAATACTGTTTAAACGGAGGCACCTTCCAGGACAGTGGATATTTCGCCGGCCTTGCAGCGTTTGGCACATACAGGGTTATCGGCCGAAATTCTGCAGGATGTACAGATTCAGCAATCGTAGACGTTGGATCTATCAACCCTTGCCAGGGAGTTACCATCAAGGTAACCTCCACAAAGGTGGATGCAGCTCCGAACCTTACAAATGGTTCTGTCACGGTGAGTGCCACCGGCGGTACCGGGTTTACATTCAGTATTAACAATGGTGCATTTCAGGCGGCCAATGTATTCACCAATTTAGCTGCCGGTACTTATACCCTTGCAGCTAAAAGTAATGCTGGTTGTTTAGGTACCTCCCAGGTAACCGTTGGTACAATTAATCCTTGTGCAGGAATAACTGTGGTAGTTACCAATACCGCAGTGCAGCCTTCGCTCAATCAATCCAACGAATCAATTACGGCAGCAGCCACCGGCGGTACAGGCTTTACCTACAGTTTAAACAACGGTGCTTACCAGGCAAGCGGCACCTTCAGTGGGCTTGCAGCAGGCACGTATACCATTACCGCTAAAAATGCAAGTGGTTGTACCGGTGTAAAACAAGTGAGCCTCGTTGGTGTGAATCCATGCGCTGGTGTTACGGTTGCGGTATCTTCTACCCAGATTGATCCGGCTACAGGCTTATCTAATGGTTCTATCACAGCAAGTGCTACCGGCGGAAGCGGCTTTACATACAGTTTAAATAACGGTGCATACCAGGCCGGCAACACTTTTAGTGGCCTTGCAACCGGCAATTATACGCTCACTGCAAAAAATTCAACCGGTTGTACCGGGGTTAAACAGGTTACATTAGGCATCAATAATCCTTGCGCCGGTATTACTGTAGCCATTACTGCATCACAGGTTAATCCATCAACAAATGTTTCAAACGGTAGCATTACAGCCAGCGCTACCGGAGGCTCAGGATTTACCTACAGTTTAAATAACGGCGCTTTCCAGGCAAGCGGAACCTTTAATAGCCTGGCGGCCGGCACTTATACAGTCACTGCTAAAAATTCCAATGGATGCCTGGGTGTTAAACAAATTACGCTAACAGGAGTAGATCCATGTGCGGGCGTTACCGTTGCAATTACTGCATCAACTGTTAATCCTTCAACGGGGGCATCAAATGGCTCCATTACCGCAAGTGCAACCGGTGGCTCAGGTTTCACCTTCAGCTTAAATAACGGCGCCTACCAGGCAAGCGGAGCATTTACCGGGCTTGCTGCAGGTTCGTACACTATCACCGCCAAAAATTCAAATGGCTGCACGGGCATAAAACAAATAGTGCTTACTGCTACCAGTCCCTGCTCCGGCGTAAACATTACAATGAGTGCAGCCGTGGCAGGCACAGTACCTTGTGTAACACCTGCCAATAATGGCAGCATCACCCTTACAGCATCCGGCTCCACGGGCTTTACATACAATTCCAACGGAGGTGCTTACCAGGCAGGCAATGTTTTTTCTTCCCTCAATGCAGGTACTTTTTTAATGGGAGTAAAAGACGCCAATGGTTGCACGCAAACACTTTCAGTAACGGTGGCTGCCATTGCACCGGGCCCTACGTTTGCTGCAGTGAGAGCATTGATTACAAACAGGTGTAGTGGTGGTGGTTGCCATATGAGCGGAGGAAGTGCTGCTGGTTATAATTTTGATGCAGACTGTAGCGTAGTAAATTACTGGAACCAGATAAACGGGGCTACAGTTACCGGCAAACTTAAAACTATGCCACTTAACCCCCAACCAGCATTAACAGCGGCAGAAAAAACAACCATTACCAACTGGATCAATGCCGGGCATACTTACGATAAATAACTACGGGAAGTTACAATACCTGCAACCGTATGTACATAGTAAAGTGAGCACAGCATTGTGAATAAGATAACACAATTAAAATAGCTTGAAATAAGACGAACGCCGGTTAAAATCCAATGCAGAAAACCGTAAGCATAACAAATAGCCACCGCTCTTTTGTTATGCTTACTATTTAAAAATTAAAAAAAAGTAAAATAAATTGGCTATTCTGTTCGGCGGCATTTTTCTACCGGTCAGTCGTTTTGATAAACCCTTAACAGTTTATGAAAATACTTTTGTGAAACTTTTAAAGTAGTTAAATCAATTAAATATGAATCGTTTTAAGTCCATTACCCTAATGACGTTTTTTTGTGGTTTGTCTTTGTGTATCATTCAGTGTAAACATGAATTTCCTAATCCTAACCCTGGTGGCAATAGCAGCACGCCGACGCAAACAAGCAGTTGCAGTGCAGACACTGTTTATTTTGGTTCTGAGATTTTACCCATCATCAACTCCAATTGCGCTACCAGTGGTTGCCATGATGCCATCACACATAAGGAAGGAATTATTTTAACAGACTATACACACATCGTGAATCGTGTGTCGCCTTTTAACGCGGAAAGCAGTTCTTTATACACTGTGTGTGTAAGTGGCGGTGAGCGAATGCCTCATAAACCTATGCCAGCACTAACACAGGCGCAATTATCAAAATTAATTATCTGGATTAACCAGGGTGCCCTGAACAATAACTGCACGGGTGGATGCGACACAACCAGCTTTACTTATTCAGGCACCGTTTCAGTAACCATCAATACCTATTGTAAGGGCTGTCACAACCCGGCTTCAACTGGCGGCGGCATTGATTTAAGTACTTATGCCGCTGTAAAAACCGCCGCTGGCGGTAGATTGATGGGCAGTATTTTACATACACTGGGATTTTCGGCAATGCCCAAAGGTGGTAATCAGTTATCGGAATGCCAGGTTACGCAAATAGAAAAATGGATCCAGGCGGGGACACCCAATAACTAATAAAACAAATTAAAAAACACATATGCTTTTATCAAAAATTATTAAGCCCGTTCTTTTCATTTGCATAATGATGAGCTCTTTGAGTGGGTGTTATTATGATAAGGAAGAACTGCTGTACAGTGGCAAAGGCACTATCAGTTGTGGCAGTATCAGTGCAAAATTCAGTACAGATGTTAGCCCGGTTATAAAAACCAAATGCGCCACTTCCGGCTGTCATGACGCGGCTGGCTCCGCCGGCGGAACGGTACTGGTTAGCTATGCGCAAATTGCGGCGGCAGCGGCAAGAATTAATCAACGTGCGGTTGTAGATAAAACCATGCCTACCAGTGGACCTCTATCTATATCCGAAGCATCAATACTTAAATGCTGGATAGCATCCGGCGCACCTAACAATTAAATTAATTACAATGAAAACCTGGAGAAAAATATTGGGGGCAGTAGTGCTGATTGCAATGGGCGCCGCAGCCTATGGCTTTTACCTGTACAATAAAAAGCCTGCTGATGTAAGAAAATTGCCTGCAGACTTCGAAATGGCTGCATCTGCACTGGTAGCCGATTTTAGCAAAGATGAAACCGCAGCCAATCACAAGTACCTGGATAAGGTAATTGCGGCAAAGGGTAAAATAACCGAGGTGAAACTGGACGCAGCCAGCGGACAGGCTACCGTTACGTTAGACACCGGCGACCCGCTGGCAGCCGTAACCTGCAGCTTCTATAATGAAGAATCCACAGTTGTAAAAAAACTGCAGGCAGGAACAGAAGTGGTTGTAAAAGGAAAATGTACTGGAAAATTAATGGATGTTGTATTAAACAAATGCAGCATTGAACAATAAGCTAAACGACTAAAACCAATTCACAATGAAAAAATTAATTCTGATCACAACCGCTATTTTTTTATTTGCCAACGCTTTTGCGCAAAAAAAATACTTTACCAAAACCGGCAATGTTTCTTTTAGCGCCGGCACGGCCATTGAAAATATTGATGGCACTAATAAATCAACCACCTGTGTTTTTGACGCTGCTACCGGCAATATTCAATTTGCCATATTGGTAAAAGGATTTGAATTTAAAAGCGCCCTGATGATGGAGCACTTTAATGAAAATTATATGGAAAGTGACAAGTACCCAAAATCGCTTTTTACCGGGAAGATTACCAACATTGATAAAGTAAATTTTCAAAAGGATGGCTCCTATCCTGTTATTGTAAAAGGCACGCTGGAAATACATGGCGTAAAAAAAGACGTGGAAACGAACGGCACATTTAAAGTGGCCGGCGAAACTGTTTTAACCACCGCAGATTTTAATGTTTTACTGGAAGATTATAAAATTGAAATACCGGGTTTGGTAAAAGACAAAATTTCGAAAACTGCCAAAATACAGGTTAACTGCAGCAACACCATCTTAAAATAACCTTATTTAATTACACTATCATGCGAATACTATTTTTGCTTTTCTTCACCTGCTGTTCCCTGCATGTTTTTGCGCAGAGCGATTTGTTATCGCTGGTAGATTCAAAAGATGACAAGAAAAAAAAAGAACATGTAACCAATGCCTTTAAGTCATCCCGTGTTATCAATGGACACTCCATGGAGTTCATTGGCAAGGGGGTGATGGACGTAAGAATTTTGCACCGTTTTGGACTGGTAAATTCCGGCATCAATAATTTGTATGGGTTAGACCAGGCAAGCATGCGCCTTGGGTTTGACTATGGTCTCGGTAAAAGTCTTACAGTTGGCTTTGGAAGAAGTACTGCTGCCAAAGAATGGGATGGCTTTATTAAATATCGCCCCATCTGGCAATCCAAAGGTGGCAGCTGGCCCTCGCCTGTTTCCGTTGTGCTGGTAACTGGTTTAACGTATTCCACCATGCCCTGGAGCGACACAGCCCGCAAGAATTTCACATCGAGCAGGATGGCATTTTACAATGAACTGATTATCGGAAAAAAATTCAATAATGCTTTCAGTCTGCAGGTTTCGCCAACATTTGTGCATAGAAACCTGGTAGCGCTCGCCTCCGAAGCAAATAATGTATATGCGCTGGGAATCGGCACGAGGATTAAAATTTCCAAAAGAACCGCCTTTGTTGCAGACTACCATTATATAGTAAAAGGGTTGGATAAAACCATCTATAAAGATCCGCTATCAGTTGGCTTTGACATAGAAACAGGTGGCCATGTATTTCAGTTACATTTTTCCAATGCTACCGGTATGAATGAAAAAGCTTTCATCACCAATACTACTAACAGTTGGGGCAAAGCAGAGGTGAGATTCGGCTTCAACTTATCAAGGGTATTTACCGTAAGCAGGTAAAAATAGTTTGCAAAAATACCATCACCCTTTACACCTTTTATTTTTATTCCTGATTTCTGAATCCACAAAAAAACACAAAGCAACAGCTTTGTGTTTTTTTGTGTGGCCACTCCGGGAAAAAATGTTTTCATGTTAATTTAATTTTTCTTTTCCTACTGCCAGTAATGTTAACTTAAGAGCAAAAAAGTTACATTATTTGCTCTTCTTTTTTTTCACCAGTTAATTGATAAAACTAAATCGCTCTTCCGGGTACAGCCAATTAATTGCCTTTAGTTATTTTGAATTTTGATAACCAGGATTTTTTTTACCCGCCGTATTAAAGCCAATGTGGAAATTTTGACATTTCGGCATCGCCCGTATATTCTGTTTAAAGCTGTTTGTTTGATTGGTTACCATCACAAATGATTTAAAAATACCCGGTTATCTACGCTCCATTTTTATCAGTACCGGCCCCAGCAAACCGGATGGTTCCAGCGGAGAATCCACGGTATACGGGTTTACATTCGTCCATGTTTTACGGTCTTTTTCGGGAAGATGTAAGTCGCCAATCAGGCGGTTAACCCAGGTGTTGACTACCGCAATCTCCAATGTGTTAGTTCCCTGTTTAATGTACTTCGTGATATCCAGCTGGTAAGGCGCTGTCCATACTCCGCCCGCTTCCACACCATTTATTTTTATGGTAGCCATTGCTGTTAGTGAGCCAAGGTCAATCAGCATGCGTTCATTGGCTTTCAAATTTGCAACAGCAAAATGATTATGGTAGATGGCCGTGCCGGAGTAATATTTTATTTGATCGTTGCTGCTTTTAGTCCAGTCAATTAACGTATCAAAAGCCACCGGCTTTTCAGGGCCCCAGTGGCTTGCATCAAAGCTAACCTGCCAGGGACTTTTTATTTCAGCCACCATTTGTTGGGGAGGAAAATTAGTTGCCGCAGTTGCTTTCTTTGTATTTAAAGCGGGTGTTCTAAAAACAATAAAACCACTTTCATTTTCGTGCAGCTTCAACGAAATGGTGGTTTGGTTTTTATCTATACTATAAGCCGGCAGCAACCGATGCTCGCCTGTAACGGGATTCCACCATTCGGGTTGTTTACCTTTTACCTGCAAAGAAGCATCAAAACTGATTGACTTATTTTTTTGATTGGAAAGAAAATATACATCATCATTATTAATTTTTCTATGGATAAAAAGTACCGAGTCATCACCGGTAATTTTACAATCCGGAACAGCCTGTAGCATCGTCAATGCTTCCTGTAAATCCATCCCATTAATAACCAGCCCCTTTCCGTAATGATTTGTTTTAACAGTTGTGCCATCAATATTGCCCCACATGTCCTTCGCTGTTTTCATTACCTGTTCATCCGCTGTTGTAAAGTTTTGCAGGCTTGGCGAACTTGTTGGCGCAGGCCCAAATACCACCGCACCTTGCTTTACCAGCTGCTGTATCTTTACTAATAATTCAGGCCGCATGGTTGCCAGCTTAGGCAATATTAACATTCGGTAAGTGATACCGTTGGGTAAAACCAGCAGGCCATTTTTTACTGCGATGCGTTCTTTCAGTACATCCGCGTTAATGTAATCAAATGAATAACCTTTAGGCAAAGCCGGGTCGCATACACCGGTCATTTTAGGCGCATCTTCGCCAATAAAATAAGCCACATCAGCCACATACCTGCCCTGCTGTAACATAAAATTGCAACGCTTTAAATAATTGGTGAATAAAGGAATATCATTAAACCATGTATTGTTGCGGTTAAACTCATTGCTGAAGCCCGCATTTACCCCGGGTAGTTTATCATTGTACGGCTGCTCAATATATACATGCAACACGGTGTTGTTAATCCCTTCTGTAAAAAAGCGGTCGCCCCGTTGTTTCATCTTTGCAGGATACCTGGAATAGGCGGCACCACCGCAGGTAAATGATTCTGCCGATACTTTTGTTTTGCCGTAAATATGTGCTGATGAAGAAGCCGCCCTGTTTTCAATATTGCCCAAATCTCCCTCACTCCAAAACTCACCGCCTATTTCATCCGACTGTCCGCCATACTGTAAAAATTCGCCCGGAAAGCCCCAGTGGCCATAGTTTTCAAGCCAGGTGGTTAAGCCATGTTTATGACTGATATCCCTTAAACCGCCCACGTACTCAAAAGAAACTTTGTCGGCAATAAAGCGACGCAAATCCCACAAAAACCGGTTCGACATTTCTTCACTTCCTACCACGCTTCCATACAAAACGGGGATGTAGGGAGTGGGATCATAACCATACACTGCTTTGAATCTTTCAATCAGGTGATCGGTCCAGTTTTGCCCGCCGGTTTCATAACTGTCTTCAACTACTACTTTAAATGATTTGCGGTCTTCAGCCGGAATGCGTTTTATTATCTCACCAAGATAAGCATCAAAATGCCCGGTTAAATAATCCTTGTTCATCTTGTCCACTTCCAACCCGGTACCATTGGGCGGGGCGGGCGAATTGGTAACACCCGTGGATGCCATTCCTGAACGAACGATGATCCATTGCCCGGCCGGTGCATCCCAGTTAAGTTCGCCTTCAGCCGACATAAATTTTGAGATATCTATCACTGCTGCCGGATCAATCGCCAATTGTTTATCAGTTGTAGTGTGCTGGTCTGGCCATAGATATTGCCCCCACAAAGGGAATGGTGTCTGGCTCATTTTAGACAGTGTTTTTTCAATATAATTTTCAACTTTGGGTGAAGACAATAGTTGCAGCTCCTGTATCCCGGCAGTAGAATCGGGTGCCGGCCCCCATGACTTTTCATAATTGGTTTTAAGATTGCTGATTACCAAACGAAACGCTGTTGCCGTGGTTGCAGGCAACGCTACGGCTATGCGTCCATAGGGATCAAAACCAACATTTAATGCGCTGTTGCTACGATCAATGGTAAATTCTTTAACAGTGGTGAAACTGTCGCCCGAAGGGACCTGCACTTGTATATGAACGATGATGGGCCGGTGAGAAGGATATACCACAAGGCTTCGTGCATCAAATTGCTTTTCTGTTTTAATGTCAATAGTTACAATGCTATCCAACGGAATAGCCACTTCCGTAGAAGTATCTTTATCCATTAAAGTTTGTACATTTTTTAATTTAGTACTCGTTACCTGCGGGGCGTAATCGGCAATATTTGTAAAATAATCTTTTGGGGCCGGGAAGGCAATTACCCTTACATCCTGGAATTGGCCCGTTGGCTTTTTTAATTTAGTAGTGATGCGACTGCCCCCTTGCACACTTGTTTCTGATGTAGCCAAATAGCGCATGGATTGTTCGGGCTTTATCCATGGTCCGCCAGACTGGCTCCAGCCGGGGCTATTAAAAATGCCGATTTCAATATTTAATTTGGTGGCGGTCTTCAACGCGGCATGCATCACATCCCACCATTCATTGGATAAAAATTTTACTTTTCCCTGTGCCACATCTGACTGCTCTATATTGCCTATAAAAGCCCGGTTAATTCCAGCCTTCTTCATAGATTCAAGATCTTTCACCACGCCTTCTTTAGAAATATTCCCTGATATCCAGTACCAATAAACGCTTGTTTGCACGGCATCTTTGGGATGAAGAAATGTTTTTTCCAAGTTGGCGTAACCAGCAAACACATTGCTGTTTGTGGCAGTTTTTTGTTGAGCAATTGCAGGCAATGCTGTTATCACAATACCTGCACCGAACAACATTTTCTTTGTAAATCGAAGCGTGAAAAATAAATGATGGATCATCAGAAAATCTTTTTTTATAATTAAAAGGATCAATAAAAATATACCTGAACATGCTAACCATATCCTGTTTAAAAATCGGTTTGTACAATAGTAACGGGCCCTATCAACCCTGATTTAAATAATGGTGCTCCCTTTTCGTAATGTTTAAATGTAGTAAACGTAAACCGGCCACTCGTTCTTGGCTGGCCTTTCAATAACCAGTCCGGCCATTGCTCATCTTTTATTCCATCATCCGGTAATTCCTCATCTCCTATTAACCGGTTAGGCCATAAGTTGGCGACTTCAATTTCCAACTGGTTATTTTTTTCTTTCACTGCAGATGTAATGTCAACCTTCCAGGGCGCAGTCCAAACCACGCCAAGGTGTTTGCCATTCAACTTTACCCTGGCTATATTTTTCACCTCGCCAAGATCCAGGTAAAAACGGTTGCCTGTTGTTTTAACAAGGCCATCCACATTAAAGCTTTGCTTGTAGACAGCAATACCAGAGTAGTATTTAATTCCCTGCTGCGGATGTTTGGTCCAGTCCATGAGCGAATCAAATATTATTTTTTTCGGACCGCCCCAAACAGGATCAAAAGAAACTGTCCATGGTGCATTTAAGGTTGAGATATTTTTGCTTTTAGGGAAATTTGTTTTTTCCGGCGTTGTTAATTGACCGCTATCATTTTTAAAAACAATGAAAAAACTTTGGTAAGCATCCAACTGCATTGGTATACTTGTTTGACCATTCGCCTTCGAAAACTCAGGCAATACTTTTATTTCGCCAGTCAACGGATCCCACAATTCCGGTCTGCCTTTTTGGGTTCTGAAAAGACAGGTTGCTTGAACTGTTTGATTGATTTTATTGGATACAAAATAAATATCCTGGTCACTTGTAGTGCGATGCGTATAGCGCAACGAAGCATTTGATTCGAAATCATTGAGCACCTGCATGTCTTTTAATAATGCCGCTGTAAAATCATAATTAGGATAGAGCCCTTCCAGTTGCGTTGCCAATGTTTTTCCCCAGATCACTTTACCTTTTCCATAAGCATGGATGGATTGGTTATCCGGCATCACTGTTGTTCCCCAGATGGTTTGCGCAATTTGTTTCACCTGTTCATCACATGCAGGATAGCCTGATAAACCGGGAGATTTTACCGGTGGCGAACCAACCACTACAGCACCTTCATATATCAGCGCTCTTATTTTTTCAAGCAACGCTGGAGTCATTGTTTGCACGTCTGGCAATACCAATATTTTGTAGGCGGCACCTCCAGGAAAAACCACCTGGTTGTTTTCAACATGTGCCATCAATAATTGCCCGGGCGAACAGCCATCAAAGTTGTAGCCCCTTCGGTCACGGATCGGTTCTTCGCCCGTGAGTGCCGAGGTTGGCGGACGAAACACATGCGGTGCGCCTTCCGGCGTGAGGTATAAAATATCCGCAACGGCCCGGCCTTGCTGTAATACAAACTGGCAGCGGGAAATGTAGTTGTGATAACCGCCGACCATTGGCCACCAGGTCTGGCTCCTGTTCCAATGAACGCCATACGGACCCATCGTCATACCGGGTTTTAAATTATCCGGTAATGTTTGACTTTGAAAAGTATGATACACAAACCGGTTGATACCTGCTGCGAAAGCCCAGTCGCCCTGCTCTTTCATTGAACCCGGGTACTGCTTCCATCCTTCCCGGTCATCTGCCGTAAAAGCCTCCGCAGGAACCAGCGGTATGCCGTTTACATGCGCAACAGATGTAGCTTCCGTGCAACTAAAGGAAGAATTAAAACCAAGGTCTTTGCTCCAAAATTCGCACATCGGTATATCTGCAACGGCGCCTAATTCAAGGTCAGCAGCTGGGTTCATATCATAGGGCTCGATGGATAATTTCCAGCCATTGCGGTGTGCATAGGTTTTTAAATATTGTGCATGATTTTCCAGCACCAGTTCCTGCGATGTTTGTCGCAGGTCCCATAAAAAGCGCTCACTTATTTCCAGGCTCTCTACTATATTTCCATCATACACCGGGTAAAACGGCAATGGATCATAACCTCTTCTCTTCATGAACTGCTGCCTGAATTGTGACGTCCAGTTTTGGGCACCCATCTCCCAACTATCCATGTGTATTTTTTTTAAACCACCACCGGATAAAGTATCCAGCTGACCGATTTTTTTAAGCAGCTTTCCGATGTATTGGTTAAGGTGTGCATCCAATGCAACGGTATCAAATTTATCGGCTTCAAAACCCAGACCGGGAATGGGAGCAGGCCTTGTAACCGCCCCGTTATTGCGACTTCCAAAACGCATGATCGTCCATCGCCCTTTGGGAGCTTTCCAATCAAGCGTTCCATCCGGCAACATCTTATTGGTAAGATCAATGATTGTATTGGATGCTATCAGTGCATCTTTTGGAACGGCTTCATAGTTTGCCAAAGAAGGCAAAAATTGTTTGGTGCCCGGTACTGAAGAATACGGCGCACGGTAGTACAATGCCTTCTCTTCTCCATCTACAATTTTTTTATTTACAGCCGGTGTTGGAAAAGCAAGCACGGCAACATCCTTATAAAAATCATCCCATTGTTTTTTTAATTCCGGGGTAAAGCCACCTTCACCGAAATAAGGTTTCTTTGGTAATGGTACCGGCAATTTGATTGGTTGTGTGCTGCTGTCAGCTATGAGCACCGTGCTGCAAACAAGGTGCTGCATGGATTGCGCTGCAGGCACCCAGGGTCCACCACTACCCGTCCAGCCCGGACCTACACCCAGCGTGATTTCAATGCCTAATCTTTCTGCTTCCCGAACCGCATGCTTAAAAAGTTCCTGCCATTCTTCACTTAAAAAATCAACCTTACCTCTTGGCACGCCGACATTTACCTCTAAAAAAACCAGGTTGCCAATGCCTGCTTTTTTCATTGATTCAAGATCTTTGGTCATGGATTCTTTGGTGCGGTTTCCATCCATAAAATACCAGTATACGCCCGGCCTTGCAGATTCGGGTGGGTTTAGAAAACCGGCTTTTATTGGGTCGTTTATTGCAACCGGTGATTTTTGTATACTACTGAAATGCTTGCTGCAACTGTATAGGAACACAATAATCATCAGGCTTAAATAGCGGAAGAACAAACTGTGTTTATTAAGTGTGGTCATGGTATTTTTTTAAAATGATTGCAGTCATTATTTACTGCAGTTTCTGAAATATTTTATTGTTCATAAACAAATTATTTTCACTCAGCGCTATCAAAAAAAAGCCCGCTCACGGCGGCATTTTTTCCCCTTACATGGTTTACCCTTATTCTAACCGACCTATCAAAAGTAAACGTGAGGTACTTCCCATTTTCATAATGACTGATCAACTGAACGGGCGCAATAATATTGAGCGTGTTGGCATCAAATATTTCAATGGCAGTTCTTCTGTCTTTTTTATCCCAATCTAAAAAATACATAGACAACCGGCAGGGATGATTGCCTTTCACCGCAATATCAATGGTCATTGTTTGGTTGGTTGCTTCGGGATCTCTTGTAATGATGGCAGCGGCAGCAGCCAATTCATTTTTTGCATCAGGATTTTTTAGCACCCTGTTATCAGCAGAAACGGAATCCCAAATTACAATTGCATTTTTTTTAAGTGTTACACTGTCAATATACGATGGTATTTTTTTTGATCCTGTCGTATCCGGGTAACCAAACAAAACATATCCCTCTTTGCCAAATTTAGTTGCCCAGTTGCCAGTTGTAATGCTGTCCTGCACGAATGATTGAATTAAATAATTGAATGGTTCAGCCGTCTGAAAAGGCTTTGTAGTTACGCCTTTGTAACTAATTTTTATTTTGTAACAACCGGCTTGTAAATTTTTAAGATACATAAAATTGCTGTCTTCACCGGCCTTACTTATAATTGCTGGTTGATACGATCGCGGCTTGCCGGACATTTTTTTACTGAGAGTAATTTTATCAATTTGCCTGCCTCCTTTTGGCAGACCAATTTGCTCCGCCATGGTTCCTGGTGGTACCGTTATCTCGCATTCGCCGGATTGAATATTGAAGCTTGCGGCAATCGTACCAAATGGTGTTGGCATCGTTCCCTTCACCTGCGTCAAGCTATCTTTTAAAAATGGGATGATGGTAAACGTTCTAAAGCCGGGGCTAACAGGCTTAATACCGAGCACATTTTCTGACAGCCATTTGGTAACACCTGCACCCCATGGATGCGCCAAACTTGTATACCCACATTGGTTATTGGGCGGCGCATCATTTGTCTTTAATATGGTATTCCACGAAGGTCTGAACACTTCAAAAAAACTGGTACCCCCATACGCAATTTGCCCGCCCCAGCAATCTTTTATGGTAGCCAGCGCAACAGCATTTTCACCTGCCAATGCCATCGCCTCGATAATAAAATATTGGTTAAAGGGTGAGTAGGAAAGCCGGTTTAAGCGGTCGGAAAATAAGGTGGCAGACAAGGGACCAATCACAGGTTCATTGAAGAGCCCGGCATTGATCGCTTCTGAAACTGCATGTATTCCAAATTGAGCTGCTACCTTTTTATCTGCCAGCAGTTGCGTGGCTTTTTCTTTGGCGAATCGCTCATATTTTTTAGCAAGGCTATCTTGATTGATGGCCAACATCGCTTTTGCAAATTGACGCCAGCCATTGATGCAAAGCATACGATACGTATTTTGAGCTTCTGCGATCTGTGTATTTTCAAAGCCTGCACCGAGCCTTTCATCCCAGCCCATAAACCCAAGATTGGGCAAAGTATCATATTCACGCCAGGCTCTTTCCAGTCTTCTGTTTGCATTGGCCGCATAAGCTTTTAAAAAATTTGCATCGCCTGTATAATTGTAATAATCTATTAAACTCAATACCCAATAAACAGAGTATGCAGCGATGCCATTGTTCTGGCCTGAAGTAAAAGCGATGTTCTTTTTAACCACATCATAATTGCCAAAAGCAGCAAGTGCTGCGGCCTGCGCCGGGTAAGCATCCCCCGTCCATGAATGACGGTCACTTCTTTCCATTAGTATCGCACCAAAATAATCCTGCAGTAAATTTAGTTTTACCACATAGGCTCCGGTATACCAAATACGGTTTAGCATGGTATCATTGCTATAAAAACTACCATTATAATTTACAGGTTTTACCTGGCAAACTAATCGCGGATTTTTAATATGCCAGGGCTTTGGAAATTGCCTGACATGAATCCATGCAAACCGAACACCTTCATACAATTCGTCATTCAACTGCAGCCTGTACTTGTTGCCATACTTTACAGGCCGTTTTGTTTTTACAGCATTTTGCGCACCTGCATTTACGATGGCGGGCTCATTGTATTCGCTGATACTCATTTCAACACTGTCTAAAAGATCATCCGATTCAAACTCAAACCAGCCGGCGCTTTCCGTTCCAAAATCAAACAACAGGTCCCCCTTTCCATTTACAGTAATTGAGTTTTTATTTTGTGTGAATGAATTAACCGGCAGACCAGCTATTTTTTTGGGCCGAAGAAAATAAAGTTGTAGTGAATCTGAAGCTTTCGGATTTTTCCATCGGTAACGGATCAAAGGGTCGGGGGAAGCTTGCACAGGAACACCTGAATAGCTTCCATCATGAAGCAGTTTATAAGGTTCTTTTACCTGGGCTTCAGCCTTGCAATAAAAAAACAAACAACAAAGTAAGCCTGTCAATAGTCGCATAAGTCAATGGAATTGTACTGTTGATCCTTCAGATCAATAGTTAGCTTTTTATAACATCCCGCCAAATTTCTTTATCAGCAAATCTTTCATAAATACATTGATGTCCCATTGGCTGGCGACTGGTTCATTGGTTGACATATCCGTCCACATATAAGGCGGCGGACCAAACTCTGGCGTGATGGTAAACACCTTTGTACCAACCGACTTTTGGTGCGTCCATATTTGCTGCCATATTTTTAAAAAGAATTCCACATCCTGCTGCCAAAATGCTTTTCGGGGATCAGGAATTTGTGGTCCCTGGGTAAACCCTACCCTTGCATGAATGTGTTCTGCTCTTACAATAGCTGCTGCCAATGCTTCCTGGAAATTTTCCAAATAACTTTCTGTAACACAAACCCAATGCGAAAGATCGGCTGTTATTTTCATGCCTGCTCTTTGTTTAAAAAGCTCGTTGGCGTTGCCGGGGCTAAAACCAATCCTGCCCCGGTGCGTTTCGTGGGCTATCCGGATATTGTTTTTAACAGAAAAATTTTCTGCGACATCTATTACCCGGAGTTGCTCCTCCAACGTAAAATAATCCCTGCCTGAATGTGAGTTGATTAATATTGGCTCACATTCCATCGACCTGTTTAAATAATATTCATACGACCTGCAATACTCCTCAAGCGTATTGCCTTTTGCCTGGTGTTGATGGCTTACTATAGAAAGCGCATACTCTTCCAGTAAACTGATAAAGCGTTTTCTTTCTTCCTTATCTTCCGGCATACTGGCATCAACGCCATCATAACCGGCAGTTTTTACTTTTGTAAAAAAATCTTCCACCGGTAAATGTTCATGCCCCCATTGTGGGCAGAGTATTTTTAATTGCATACATTTTTTAGTCTAAAGAGCTTATCAAAAAATTTACCGGCCCCAGCAAACCTGCATCCAATAGTGGTGTGTTTTGCTGAATCATATCAAAGCGAAACCTTTCATGTGTTTTGGTAAACCTATTTTCTTTAGGAAGTTTTAAATCTCCGATCACCCGGTTTGCCCAAAGATTAATTACATCAACTTCAAGCAGGTTGCCGCTTTGCCTGACACAATCTGTAATATCAACTCTCCACGGAGCACACCAAAGGATTCCCAATTTTTTGCCATTCAAACGAACTACTGCTACATTTTTAACATTGCCTAAATCGAGTAACAGCCTCTTGTTTTTATTTCCTGTTTTTAAATTTTCATTTGCTTCTTCGTCCAGGTCGAACGTTTTACGATAGGTAGCTTTGCCCGAGTAATACTTGATCCCTTCGTCGGGCCGATCTATCCAATTGACGAGTTTTGGAAACTCCACTTCTTTGGGGCCTCCCCAAAGCGTATCGAATGCTACGTTCCATGAACCACCAAGTTCATTAAGCCTTTTAAGTTTCGGAAAATTCAGTTTGGATTGACCGGCGGCATTAATAGAAACAGGTTTTCGGAAGACTATAAAATACGAATCAAAGGGATCCAATTCAAGCGGCAATGTTGTGCTGCCACCAGCCTGGTTAAAAGCTTTTGCATCATGCATTTCGCCGGTAACAACATTCCATATCTCTGGTTGTTTACCTGAAACACGGAAAGTGAAATCAGATGTTGCTTTCTGATTGGTGCGGTTTATAACAAAATATATTTCCGTTGCAGCATTTGTGCGATGTATGTAATCAAATTTATCCGGCTGAGTTTCCTGGTCAGTGTAAGTAAAATCAGGTTTCACCCCATCGGCTAAAAGAACTTCCCGTGGCGTTTTACCCCAAATCACCCGGCCCTTACCATACTGTCGTTCCACCCTTGTTGTTCCATTTAAATCGCCCCAGATTTCAGCAGCAATTTTGCGTACCATATTATCGCTATTGGAATAGTCTTTCATTTCAGCAGACATCTCAGGCGGCGGGCCAAGTACAGTTGCGCCATTGAGCACCAATTCCCGAATTTTTTGAATCACTTCTACAGACATGGCTTTGGATGGCACGGGTGAAATAGCAAGCCGTTGATAATCGCCTACCTGCTTACTTATTTCCGCTGATGGCGAAGTGCAATTTTGCAGTACCAGCAGCCTGTAACTCATCCCATCGGGAAGCACGATCCGCCCGTTTTTTACAGCCATCCGCGTAAGCAAAACTTCTGCATTGGTATAGTCGCAATCGTAACCAGGGCCAAGTGAAGGAACGAGGTATTTCGGTGGCGCAAGGGTTGGCGTACGTTCACCAAGATAGAAACAAACATCCCCCACAAACTTACCCTGTTGCAGCATGTACTGGCAACGTGACAGGTAAGAAAAGAATGCCGGCGATTGCTCCCACCAGGTGATATTTGGAGTAAAATGCTGACCGGCACAAAATTCATATCCGGGCTTACCATCTAATGGCGGCTGACTTGTAGCCTGGTGCAACATAATTCGATTGATGCCTTCACAAAATGCATCGTTGGCATAAGGTTTTAAATCTGATGGGCCAAGCGACCAGTGAGTGCGATCTGCTTCCTGCTGGGTAAATGATTCAGCCATCGCTTCCCGCTTGCCATAAATATGTGCTGCTGTGGCGGTTTGTTTAAGATTAAGCCGCAGCGTCCTGTCTGAGTTATAACCGCCCGCAGCATTGTAATGCCCGTTTACCCAAAATTCGCCTGCGGGAATATCGCTGCAACCAAGATTTTTCAACGCATCCTGCGGTGGAATGTCGTTGGGACCGCCGCCCTCGTTGCCGACTTTCATCCCATATTTATGACATAATTCAGCGAAATGCCCATAATAATTTGCTGCAATGCAATCCTGTATAGTCCTGTCAAAATCGTCCATAAACCGGGCGGAAATTATTGAATCGACAACAGCATAGCCGGCCAGTACCGGCAACCAGGGCATTAAATCGTAGCCACGAAATTTGTGGAATTGATTGGGGAAATCCTGTGTCCAGGTGAGCTTTCCACACTCCCAGCTATCCGACCAGAAATAATCAATTTTACCACCTGCTTTACGGGCTGCTTCCATAAGCGGTTTTCCTAAGTGGTTAAAATGATCCTCCAATGAGGCCTTGCTTAAATAATCAATTTCGTATCCTTCTCCTCCTTCAAACGTGTCGGCTTGCGGCGCAGTGGGATATGCCCACCACTTACTCCAGGGGTGGCCCGTTAATGTATAACCAGTCCGCAATATCACCCATTCGCCTTCCGGTGCATCCCATTCAAACCCGCCCCCTGCTTTCATTTTATCTGTTACATCAATTACTGTATTTGGCTCAATTTGTTTTGTATTGACTTTTACCCGAAATGCCTGTACACAGATATCGTGATAATAGTTATCTACAATAATGGGTTGTGGTATTTTATCCGCTATTTTTTTAGGTCCGGAAATTTTCAATTCTGTTTGTACCACTTTTTTCATCGCATTATCCTGGCTAACCCAGGGTCCCTCCATCGTCCAGCCGCCTGCGGAAAGGTTGAAGCCCAGCTCGATATTGTTTCGTTTAGCCTCTCTGACAGCATGGCGAAAGAGCTCCCACCAATCGCGGCTTTGATACTTTACACCCAACAATGCTGTTGTACCTCCATACCCGCCTGTGCAAATAAGATTAACCCCACTAATTCCTTTGGCTTTAAACTGTTCAAGATCCCGTGTTATACTTTGTTTGTTTACCCGGTTGAATAACCACCACCAGTAAACCCTTGGTTTTGCGTAATTGGGTGGGGAAATAAATGATGTGCCAAATGAAACCGGCCCCTGTGCGCTGGATGAAATACTACATAAAAGAATTAGCCAGGCAAAAAAAACGAACTTTATTTTATTGTTACCAATCATCATTTTTAAATTTTGGATATTTTAATCTCCTCTGTGTTGGTATTGGTTTTATATGAAACAACGAGCTCGCCTTTATTGTTACTTTTAATGCGTTTGATGATGCTGTTATTGATTGAGAAATTGTAAGTGCTATTCGCCGTAAGACCATTCGCCTGGTAAATGAGTTTGTGTGAAATAATATCTTTTGAAGATTGGGTCCACACCATTTGATTTTCATCCCATTCCTTTATTTCAACAAAAAGGTTTGCAGCAGTTGATATTTTTAAAGACGCTGTTTCGCTATTTCCATGAAAATATAAAAGCTCATTTTTACTGCCATAAAAACCAAAATCATTTTTATCCAACAACTTAAATTGATTGTTGGATACGGCATATTGATCCATCGCCAAATCAACCATCAATTGTTGGTTTCTATAATTGTATTTCACCTGCGTGCCCGCCAATTCTTTAGTGATATGTGGGTCAAGATAGAAACGGTTATACAACGGGTTGATGCCATAGATACCCTGGTATAAACCGACTACTGAAAGACTGTTGCCCGACAAAATATCATCTCCCTGCCCGTCCTGTTTTGCCCGAGCATACCGTTGAAAAGCAAGGCCATCTTTAGCATATTGTGCCAACACATTCTTTACATATTTCAAGGCCAGCTCTGGTTTGTAAGCGGCATAGGCTTTCACGGCAACTGATCCCCATGATAAAAAGATATCGCCGTTTTCATAATTAGGGAAAGGGAATTGCCAGTCGTTTCCTTCACCCGCAGCATAAGTATATAAACATAGCGGCCAAAAGAAAAGGTTCTCTTTTTGCATCTGCGTTTCTATCTCATCCAATATTGTTTTTGTTCTGTCTGCATCATCGCAAATACCATACGCAATGGCCATAAAGTTTACCGGCGTAACCATATTGTTTCCATGTGCGGAGCCATCTTTATCCAGCCAGTGCACATAACATTTTTTTTGTGCATCCCAAAAACCGCCTTCGGTAGTGGGCTTGTTAAAACTTGTTTTTAATTGTTGAGCAAATCCGTTGTAATATTTTTCTTTTTCAATATTGCCCAACTGTTTTTCTATAGCGGCCCATAACACCAGCGCATGATAGAGCTTGGCATTTACAAAAGCATTTTCGTACGAAGCCCAAATAATATCTATCCAGTCGCTACCCCTTTTATGCGTATGACTATCTGTTATCATTTCAACCAAACCGTTGTGGTTGCTGTCTCTTTTAATGATCCAGTCCAATGCTTTTTCGCAGGACTGTTGCTGTGTTTTTACCCAGGCCGCGTCACCCGTCTGGTCAAACAGTTCAGCCACATTGGTAACGAAGTCAGGGTTTGAATCCAGCAGGTAACCCCATTGCGCTTCATAAAAACCTTTATTGGTAAATCCTTTCGGCATGGCATCTTCGTTGCTATAGGCCCATCTCGGCCAAACTCTTCCATCGGGTTTGATGGCATTGTCCCGGTAAAAATCCAGGCACTGCTGATAGCCTTTTAAATAATTTTTGTCGTTGATAGCAAGGCCCATTTGCGCAATGTATTGTTCGTGCAAACAAATTGGTCCGTACGGCGTGTGCCAGCTGTTGCCACCAAAATGCTCCTTGTCAATTACACCGATCCTAGCGATGGTATTCAGCACTGCATTTACCTGGTCTTCATTTACACCCACTAATTTTCCACGGCCATATTGTTCTTTAAAATCGAAGTAAGCAAGTGTAACAGACTGGCTGGTTTTACCGGCACTCATTTTAATTGGTGCCCACACATCTGCCCTGTCACGGATGAATCTTCTGCGGTGCGTACCGGAGTCAAAACGTGGTTCCAGTTCTTTTTGGGCGACTGCTATTGTATAAGACAATTTGTCTTCTGCAGTGCGGCTGTAATCCATTGCTACTTGTTTACCAGGCGCAGCCACCGACACGCTCAAACCATTGCCTGTCTTGCTGTTCCAGAATTGCGATGAACTACTATGGACACCGTAAGTGTCTAATTTTTTATTAAAAAGATAGAACCATGCAAGCCCGCCGTAATTCTGGTAAGCGCCTTCCCATGTGTCCATATTGGCAAACATAAAAACGGGCAATGCCACCTGTTCAGCAACGATGGCTTTTGACAGGTTTCTCTCCATTGACAATTTTATATTGGCATTGCTGATGGTAAAAGTCCAGGTCTCATTTATTGTAAGCGCTTTGTCGCCATAAGTGATGCCTGAAATTTTAATGGTGTTACTGGTAGTACTGACTGAAGGTTGTGATAGAAGATGCAAAGTTGAATAGCTTGCATTACTTGTTTTAATGGCCGAGTAAATACCCGCATCCCCTTCAATCACCTGTTGCCCGTTTATCAGTAAGGAGGAAACATTCACCTTCTTATCATAATCAAGTGTAACGCTCATTTTTTCATTTCCAAATACAACCCTTTTTTTTGTTGCATCATTGCTGATTTTTACGGATTGTGCAAAACTGTTGCTTGCTGAAGCAATAAAATAACAGGCGAAGAAAAGAACCAAAGGCAACCGTTTCCTGATGATCATTGAACTTATTTTTATTTTCAAAATATTTATCGGTTAAGATTTAAAGAAATGAATTTGAGTATCTGCATCCAATAACTCCTGTTCACGAGTTCCTCTTTTAAATGATGTTTATGTTACTTCATATTGCTCACTTCAATCATCACGGGCCCCATTAATCCTGATGCCCGCAATGGTGCACTTTTATCGGGGCCATCGATCGTCCAGGTCTTTCGTTTTTCTTCCAGTTGCCCCGCATCAAACACCAGGCGATTGAACCAGGTGCTGGTTACCTGTACCGAAAGTGTATTCTGTCCCTGCTTCACCAGGTTCTTTAAACTGATACGGTATGGCGGCGCTAATATCGAGCCTACCTGCTCACCATTGATCGTTACAGCCGCAACCATATCAACATTGCCCAGGTCAAGCATGTACTCCATGCCGGTTGCTGCGTCGCTCACATTGAAAGTTGTAGTGTACGTTGCGGTACCTGAAAATGATTTTCCTTCCGGCGAAAGGTCCAGCTCTTTCCATGGTTTTAAAACTGGTAATTTTAAAGAGTCTGGTGCTCCCCAACCTGCAGGAAAACTCAATGTCCACGGACCGGCAATTTGTATAGACGAAATATTTTTTTTGCCTGCAAACTTTGCCACGGTTGCCGTACTATTTTTTCTGAATACAATAAAACAGGCATTGCTTTTAACCAGGTCCAGTTTGATTAACGTACGATCACCGCTTTGATGGGTCTCAATAGTTTGATACGTTCCGGTAACAGGATCCCAAAGTTCGGCAGCACCATTTGTACGAAAACTCAATTCACCGTTGAAACCTTTGCCCCTTGGTGCACTTATAAAATACCAGTCTGCACCTTCAGCGTTGCGGTGCAACCACAACGCATCTCCACCGGTAACGTCTGGCGCTATTTTTAATGAAGATAAAGCCTCATTCAGCGTGATACCTGATACGATATAACCCTTACCATTTTTTCTAATTCCTTTTTGAGCTACTCCCCAGATAGCTTTTACTGCAGCATCAAATCTTCGCTTAGCAGTCTCACCGCCGGATAGCGTTGCAAGTCCAACCGGCGCTTCGCCAACAACTGTTGCACCTTGCTGCAACAGTGACAAAATTTTTTCCAATGTCTCAGGCAGCATGTGCGGGGCATCGGGCAACCAGAGTGCACGGTATTGAATTCCTTCGGGTGTTACCAGTTTTCCATTGTCTACTTTTAACCTGTTCAGCAACACATCCGGGTTACAATAATCATATTTAAATCCTTCCGGGAAAGGCGCTTTCTGATCTGGCTTATGGTTAAGTTCATCTCCCAGATACCACAGCACATCACTTACCGGTTTGCCCCTTTCCAGCATGTACGTACAGCGGGACAGATAATTGGTGAACGCGGGCATGTATGGCCACCAGGTTTGTCCACGCAGAAATGGCGTACCAATCCCTGCGCCAAACGACGTACCCGGTGGAAGAAAAGGCATTTCGGGATTGTGTGTGTAAGTATGAAAAACATAGTGCGTTACACCTTCCACCGTGTTGCAGTTGGCAACTTCCCGCAACATTTCAAAATGTTCATCCCATGTAAGCGCAAAAGATGTAAAGGCTTCTGCGGCTACACGTGGCTTTCCATATAATCTTGCAGCGGAAGCAGTAGGCTTGATGGGTTTAAAGTTAATAGAGCCCACATAATCGTCACTCATCGGTTGCCAAAATTCTGCCATCGGTACATCTGCATATTTAAAATATTCCATGATGTCGCCGGGCAATACATCACCCGCCGATGTTTCATAAGTAACATGCAACCCATTGTTACGTGCCTGCGAAGCCATGCGTCCGTAATAGTTGGTGGTAAAAAGATGATTGATGGTTTTTCGCCAGTCGGTTAAAAAACGGCCGGTGGTTGTCTGATCTTTTATCACATAACCAAAAAGCGCAGGAAGCCATTTGCGCAACGAATAATTAGCAACGTCTTTAAATTCTTTTTCCATATCGGCTGTCCACGTTTGGGTGTGGCATTCCCAACTATCAATCAGCATGGCATCCAGCAATCCTCCGGCAAGTGGGCCGCCGAGCCCTGATAACCGGCCAATATAACCTGCAAAATGTGCGTCTGCTCCGGAGGTTGCCAATTTGTTGGCTTCCCAACCCGTGCCCTCTTTTGGTGCAGGCCCGTTTTGTTTGCCGGAGTTTACATTGCCAATACGAAGAATAGTCCATTCACCTTTTGGCGCCACCCAATGTAATTTTCCGTCCCTGTCCATTTTATCCGAAATATCCAACACCTTATCCAAATTAATAAACGCTTTGGGCGATTGTTTTGGATCTTGACCTTTACGTTCAATGCTCCTCAATGTCCACGCAGCTTCCGACTCCCAGCTATTTTTTCTGGCAGCGGAAAACAGGCGCAAAGAGCCCAACGCCATATTGTATTTATTGAAAATAGAAATGCGGTATTTTTTTACACCGGCCATCTCAGAACAGGCCAGTGTGATTGGCTGATCATCCTGCCAGCTGGACTGCGGCATATCCATTGTAAGAATGTCCTTTGTAGTTCCGTTATCCGACACAGCCTGTATGGTGACTTTTACACCGGGCTCATAATTCCTGGCGTGATTAAACCCCTGCACACTTGAAAACTCAACGCTGCGAAGCAGGGTTGCCTTACTAAAATTTACTTCAATCCAATAAGGCTTACCAGCTTCGGCCGGAGACAAATCAATCTTTTTTTCGGCCTTCCCGCTCAAATAAGGTTTCCAGTCTACCTCTTTTACATTGCTTGTTATTGACTGCGGAATAAGTGGCTTCCCTGAGTCGCCTGATGGTGTGGGAAATGCAAGCACAGTTACATCCTTGTAATCACGCCAGGGCTCTGCACTCGGTTGTGGCACCGGCAATATTTTGTTCACGATTTCTCCCCCGGCAAAATCGCTACGGCTCCAAACAATGTTGCGCATGGCGTTGGACGGCTCTATCCACGGGCCACCAGATGTTGCCCATCCGGGACAATTGTTCATAGAAAAAACCAGGCCCAACCGGTGGCATTCTGATGCGGTATGCTTGACAGCATCGTCCCAATTAGGACTAAGGCTTGTTATTTGAGGATCAACACCGGGCCACACTCCGCCAAACTGGCCATGAAACAGCATGATGCCTGAAAAGCCGGCTTTTGCTATGGCCTCCAGGTCTTTTGTAATACCTGCTTTGGATACATTGCCACCAATATAATGGAACCAGGTTTCGGGGTGATAAACTTTTGTCGGAGACAGGAACGATGCTTCATCCAACTTACTAAAGGGAAGATCCAATTCCTGCTGCGACGGCATGAAAGGCAGCTTTGCATTTTGAGCAATGGCTGAAGCAGCACAAACGAATATCAAAAACGTACATAGTAAAAATGCCACGGCCTTCCAGGCAATCCGCTTTAAATAAATAAATTTTTTCAAGGCCGTAGCGTTTTAAATTTGGGGTTGCTATTTTTTATTATAAATCAATGGATTTTGCTGATCATCATTTAACAAATCTCCCACTTTTAATTTAGCTACCTGTTCATCACTCAGGATATTTTTTATACCGTTGAAAGTGGCCCCATCCGGCATGTAAGCGCAGGTCATTGCCCTTCTGAAACCATTCGTCATATTGGGTCCTGCACCATGTATAGTAAGCCCATTGTGAAAGGAACAACTGCCCGCCTTCATCGGAACCGCTTTTGATTTTGATAATTTAAACTGCGGGTAAAAATCAAATACAGCATCCATATTTTTTCCAATGCCGGGGTTTTCAAATGTAGTTTGATGAAAAGATCCCGGGATAAAATACAGGCATCCATTTTCATAGGTGGCATCATCCAGCGCCACCCAAATGGATAAAGCGCTCCTGTCGCTGAACGACCAGAAGGGCGTATCCAAATGCCATGAAGTTGGGTTAGCCCATGGCCGTTTAATCAATGCCTGGTCGTGCCATATTCTCGTGCCGTTCCAGCCGGCGAGCGTGGCCACCATCTTACCTATTTTTTCATCCAGCATAATTTCCTTCACCTTATCATTTGTTTGCCATAAGTTCAGCATCTGGTCAAACACTTTACCATAATAATCACTCTCTTTATTGATGCCGTCATCTTCCCCAACTTTGGTATCGCTGTTAGGCATTTTTCTACCGGCTCTTTGCTCAATCGCTTCGGAAACTGCTGAGCGCCAGAAAGACAATTCATCTTCGGTTAAAAAATTTTCGACCAGTAAATAGCCATCCGTTTGATAGGCCTTTATTTGTTCTTCTGTTAGTGAGGTATTCATAATTGTGTATTTAGCAAAACAAATCGTTTTATCGAAGGGGGGACATCAATATATCAACCTATAATTTTCAAGCCGTGCTAAAAATAACTCAATCGCCTTTTAATAAAAAAATCATTTTATCACCAGCAGTCAAACCTGCTCTCCGCAAAATAAAATCGGGGAAAACGAACCGCGTAAAATGCAGTATAAAGTGGGGTCTTGCTTTAGATTGATTCGCTCATTGCCGTTGCCCTGGTAGTATTTTGCAGGGTGATGATGAGTCTTCAACGAGTACGATCTGCCGTATCGCCAACAACTTATTTGCCTGCGATACGATATTCCGGGATAAAAATCATTTGATTTCCACCCGGATGCCGGCTGCTGAATTGATAAATTTTAGCAGGATGGTGTGCGAGGCTTCGTCCCAATCCATATTGTTTTCTACCGACTTCCCTTCCATATCTTTTGTTATAACAGAACCAGGTTTTGCCGGCAGCAGAATGCGCATTACGTTATTGGTATTGGATGGACTTTTTGTAATAAATGAATACTGCCTGCCGCTTCGTTGTTCATCATACACCCTTGATGCTGCACATAACACGGTGGCTATATTTTTTTGTTTTACCCGTTTGAGGTCATACAATAATGATTGCTGGCCGGGTGGAATAATTTTTTCTTTGAGCACCGGAAGCGAAGGATCAAACATATCGATCACCAACCCCTTAATGTGCAGCGGCTCAGCACTCACGCCTTCTTCCATCACAGAAGCAATGTCATAAGGACCCCGTTCTAAATAAAAATAATTTTTTGTTTGCAGGCTGCCTTTTATGGTTGCTGACTCATAATTACTTTTTACAATGCGCATAAAATTGTCATCTCCGCCTGCTGTTAATACCAGTTCTTTCGGATCTTGTTGTACAACAGTTACCACACCTTTTCCATACAAATAACTTTCTTTACCTGCAGGAGAAATATGCAGTTGTTCAAACAAATGCGCCGATGGTGTTGGGTAGTTTTTTCCATTGCTGTTCCACCATTCTTTTACTGTTTGAAATGGATCGGTGTCTGTTCCATAATAAATCAACCTGCCGCCCTTGTTAACCCACTGTGCCAGTTGCTCATTTACTGCCGCAGTTTGCGGCTTCATGTTGGCGTAACTCATCACGAGCACTTTGATATTTTTTAAGGTACCCGCAAAGCCCAGGTTTTCCATGTGTACTGTTTCAACGGGAATACCTCTTTTCAATAAAGGCATTACCATTCCATAAAAATTGGAGAGCTGCGGATCATCATAATTATTGTGTACCGGAAAGCGCTGAAACATCATGGAATTACCCACCAGCACGCCAATGCCCTTACTTCCGTTGATGGTATTTGCAGAGGCCGGCATACTGTTCAACGCATTTACCATCACCTGCATTTGTGTAGCATAGTCCGGTGATATTGGTTGCTTTTCGGTACTATTTGCCAGCTTGAATTTGCCCAGGTAAATCCTGTTAGGCCAGGGCATCACTTCAAAATTATCAACTGAAGGATACATTAATTCTGCCGTATAAGTGGCCTGGTAATTTTGTTTATAATCATCCCAGGTACGTGGGTAATCTTCTATGGGGTCTGTCAAAAAATAAATTTTACGGCCGGTTGGTGCTGTCATGGACAACATAGATCCGTACTCTAAAAAAGCATTTTCAAATACGCGTTCTTTTTTAATGCCATTGTAATAAACCGGTTCTCTTGAAGTGCCTGTCCACACCTGGGCGATATAACCATCCATTCCGGGCAGTGCCGCCAAACTGGCTTCGGGGCTTACAATTTGCCAGGAAGAGTAATTCAGCAGCGAGTGTGTAGGTACATAACATTTTACTTTTAATCCCTTGCTTTCGCTATAGGTTTTGGCATATTGAAATACTTCTTTCAATGCATGAAAATAAAGCTGGTATTTTAATTTAGATGACAGGTAAGTGGCTTCAGGAGATTCATGTTGCGGCATCCAGGCAAAGCCATACATTTTTTGCCACTCTTTTTTAAACGACTCACTATAACCACCTC
The DNA here is from genome assembly GCA_038210625.1 of Chitinophagales bacterium. Classification (GTDB taxonomy): domain Bacteria; phylum Bacteroidota; class Bacteroidia; order Chitinophagales; family Chitinophagaceae; genus Ferruginibacter. The sequence goes on from JBBQWL010000045.1 coordinate 46,859, forward strand.
TTGCCCAAAATTCAGGTTCTTCCAAATAGATAGCAGTCACTCCTTCATCAATCACTTTTTTTATCAGTGTTTTAAAATAAGCGATGTAACTATCAGTAGGCACTGTATAAGGAATGCCTTTACCATGACCTATTTCGCGGCCATTTCTTTCTACCTGTCCATCTTCAAAATGGGTTTTGCCATCAAACCTGCCTTCAAAATAATCCTGGTAATTGCCCCAGGCAATGCCCGTCATAAACTGCACATTATAGTCCTTGTCGCGATACCCTTTTACCCGGTCGTTAAAGGTGCTGTCCATACCATACACCATCGCAATGTCGCATCGTACATCGTAGGCGGCATTCCAGGGTGCTGCCACCTGGAAAGAAGTTTTTTCTGCCGTGTTTCTTTTTTGCGAATAGCCATTTGTACAAAACAAAGCCGGTATGGCCAAAGAGAAAAGCTGTTTCAATAGATGCATGAAAGCGGGGATTTTTGAATGATGACTTTGTACAAAAATATTTTATTCCGGCTATTGATACAATTTTAAATACCAGTTAGACATCAGCCGCATTTTACACGCTTGACAATCTTTGCCGGCTTATCCAGGGTTATGCTAACAATCAAATGACGGATCATTTTGTGAATGGCGGCTCAAAGTCGTTTACTTAAGCTTTAGTTAGTCCCTATTCAACCGCCGACAGGGTTTAAAAAATAACTGCTAACTATTATTCCAATACATTTGAAGCTTGTTGCAAAGCAATTAGCTTGCTATAAATTTAAAAAAAACAGCACTACGATTTCAATAATGAAAAACCTGTTATGTATTCTGCTCACAATCGTTGTTGCTTTTACAACCAATCCTTCAATTGCCCAATCACCATTACAGGGTAAAGTCATTAAAATTATCGACGGAGATACCTATGATCTTTTGGTGGATCGTCACACCACTAAAAGAATAAGGATGGAAGGCATTGATGCGCCTGAACGGGGCATGCCATTTTACAGATTGTCGAAAATTTATTTGGGGCAATTATGCTTGGGAAAACAGGTTTCAATTGAGCCGGCAGGCCTGGACAGGTATGGCAGAACACTGGCGAAAACCCGGCTGGCAAATGGAAAAGAAGCCGGTTTATTGATGGTGGAAGCGGGCTATGCGTGGCAGTTTAAAAAATATTCGACGGACAAACAATTGGCCAACGCAGAAATAAATGCAAGGAAGAACAGGTTGGGTTTATGGAAAGAAAAGTCTGCGGAAGCGCCATGGGTTTGGCGTAAAAATAAAATCAATAATAACCGGGCTAAAATGAAAATGAGCCATTTTCATCCGGCATACAAGTCACGGCTGGCGTTTGAATTTTCAGCGCAGGGCATTCAATTCTCTGCATAAAAAAATGCCCTGTTTAAAGGACATTTTAAATATATTTTTGTTGGTTTTTTTGATCCGTTTTTACTTCACACATCTTACAATGCGTTTTTCAAGGCGGGACTCAGTGGTCTTTTCACGAAGGATATTAAATATTCGTTTGTGTTTTTAAGCAGGGTATCGGATAATCAGTGTACTTGTTTTTTAGTCTATTGGGTTTGGTACTTCTTTTGGGATATTGTTATTTCAGTTACTGGTTTTTAGGATGGTTGGCTTTTTCTTTAAAATAATGGATGTTGATCGGTTGTTCGGATTGAGTCTTTTCGCCAGGATATTAAAAATTTGAACCGGTTGTGAAAGCTTGTACGTTGCTTGCTTTCTGATGTAAAAGTGCATCAAATATTGTCTGTATTTTTTGCTTTTCGATTAACGAGTAGTTTATTTCGACGAAAGTTTAGGAATTATCGATTTAGTGAATTGGACAGGTATCATTGCTGCCATCGTTTCGGCAAAGAAGTGGAGTCAACCTGCACGTTGTATCGCCCTATAATCACCGCTTTACTGGAAAGAAATTACAATGGCGCTTTCTTTTCCCCTACAAAATTAACCTGCTAAAAGAAATTGTAAGTGTATGTTAATCGCCGTGAAACGGGAACAACTTTAATGAACCTAAAGGATTGTATGTACAATCGCCGGAGACTGCTGAACAATTGCCCCGGCTATGACACTGACGTATTTTCTTTTGCGTCAATAGCAGATTTAAGCATCCGTATAATCTTTTTGTCACCTGCAATTGTTGCTTCCTCAATGTCATACCAATTGCCATCTTTTGTTTTATATAATTTGCAGGAAAAAGTTTCATTTGCCGGTTCCTTCTGCATAAATGAATATTCCTGTAAGTTGGCAATCATTGTTCCCAACGCATTGGTTAGCTCATAAGGCTTTATGGTATAATAAAATTGGCTTCTATCTTCCAAAATAACCTGGTTGCTGAAAAGATGCTTTAGGGATTCTCTCATACTACAATAATAGTTGTTTTTTTATATGTTGCAAAACAGACTTTTTGAACGGTGGAAATTTAATTGAAAGCCCATTCGACCCTTTTTATTTCCAGGTCATCACCCTGGATATTATAATTCGTGTTTTTAGGTTATGAGGGGTTGCCGGAAAGGTTCGCACAAAATCCAGGAAATATACATTTCATAGTGGTAAGCCTTTGCCGCTTCTGGGGTTTGAAGTAAAACTTAACATTGAAACTTACATGGTTATATTAATTTTGCGTTATCATTTATAAAAAAGTTTATTATAATGGCCGGAAAAGAAAGCATCGAAAAAAAAATCGTAAATAAAGACGCCGCACTGGGAGTAATTACCACACAGCTAAAAACTGCATTGCCCGGATTAAAAGAACAGCTTGGCGACAAGAAATTTGAGAAGAGAATTAAAAAGGCAGCCAAATTATTACTAGCAGGATTTAAAAAATCACCAGTTAAAAAAGAAAAACCAGCTGCTAAAAAAGTAATTCCGGTAGCAAAGAAACCTGCTCCGGCTCTTAAAAAGGCAATTTCGCCGGCAAAGAAATCTGTTAAAACCACACCCAAAAATTAAGGCCTTTTTATTGGCGCATGCATCATGCGTGGTTGGGGCAGAGTAATCGTAGGGCCGGCAAACAGGTAATAAAAATTGTTTCAACAATTTCCGTTGCCCTCTTCAAAACAATATGAAAAAATGCCGGCGGCGTAGCCCCCTGGCTAACTTTGAAAAGTTTATTCAAACGCTGTAAAACGCTACTGCCAATTAATAGCTCTTGTTTACTATCAATTTAAAAGTTTGCTTTGGCTACTGTTATTGTAGTATTTGCAAGTGCATCGTTTACCTGCACTTCACAGGATAAGGTGCACCGGATATAGGAAGAATATTTTTCTTTAATCTCAACCATACAGGTTCCACAACTGCCCATACCGCTGCACAACGCAAAGCCCGTTAAGGCCAAATGGTCTGCAATCAAAACCATCAGGCTGTGGTATTCGTTGATGAAAGTTTGTACAGGATATTCGTCTCCCATATAAACAAGCGTAAAAATAATTGTACTCTTTTCCATACTCATACTGCGCTTACAAAACTAATATTCTTACTACTGCCGGTCATCAGTTTCATACAAATTTTAGCCCGGTCTGAAAAATAACGATCCGTCAAAGTTCCCTGCCATACAGATTGATAAGGATAGGGTATTTGAGCTGGTTAAATAATTTCATAGCCCAGGGTTAAGAATACAAGTTTGCTTACTTATGAACCCGGTAGTCATCCAAAGCATAGATAATACCGTTGGGATGCAGACAGTTACCGGCTATTGGAGTCAAGAGATCGCAACCCGATTTAACTGAGACATGATTTAGCTATCAACCGATTGCATTAAAGCATTTGAAAGTGAGTTCCGTGGTAAACTTCTTCAATTGAAGGATGAAATTAACGGAGCAAGTGATATTGCAGAGCCTCAAAATCCGATGTTGCTGTATGAACTGACAGATCTTTCTTTTATCAAAACCTCTTCCTAAAAACGATGATCCCAATCTTCAAAAAATAAATAATAGTAACCGGGACTTCGTCCTGCTGTTTTCTATAAATGTGCAGTTCAGAAATTACTGTCCAATTAATCTGATATGCCTTGTATAGGCATAGGGAAAATAAAATATTCCAACACATTTTGATGCGCTTTGGAAATGTAATAACCATACGATCTCATACTGCGTCGAAAGGCAGCTACAAATCCGGGATCAAGCTTATTTAGTAAAGTCTCCAACTTATCCAATTCCGTATGAATAGCAAGTTTTCTGTCTTCCCTGTTGTGCGGGAGGTTTGTATCCAGTTCAGTGATTGCTTTTTCAAAAACGATCTCCGCTTCTTTGTAAAAGTCTACGAGTATAGGGTCACTGGAGAATGTTTTTACATGGGTAATTTTAACGGCTGTATTTTTTTCTTCTTTATCAATGCCCTCTTCTGCGGTTGAGGTAAGCAATGACATATAAGCCGGAAATTTTAATAACTGTGCTTTTTCGGTTTCATTAAGATCGTTATACTTTTTCATACTTAAAGGTTTTAAAAAGATTAAACAACCAGGTCATCTTGCATTTTTAACGATTTTACGGAGCTTATTTTCATCCCTTATTTTGAGGCTTTTGCCGTCGGTACTTATTATTTTAGCCGCGGTTAAAGTTTTTAAGAATTTAAATACGGTTTCATAAGTAGTGCCGGCGTAGGCCGCAATATCCTGCCTGGTTACAGGTACCGTTGTATAACCTTCAGCGTTGGTACCAAATACCGCCTGCATTTCCAGCAATGTTTCTGCTATTCTGCCTTTTACCTCCATCAGCCCCAGGTTCCGCATACGCATTTCAGCTTTTTGCAGTTCATCCAAATAAAACTGCATTAGCCGGTAAGTGAAATTATGATCAGCCCTTAGCGTAACTTCCAAAAAAGAATTAGTAATAAAGCAGATTTGCGACCCGGCCAATGCAGTAGCAGAAACCGGATAAATATCCCCAGCTGCCAGGCCACGGTGCCCCATTATATCACCCGCTCCTATAAACCGAATAATCAGTTCTTTTTGATCCACCCATTGTTTATGTACTTTAACTGCACCTGAATAAAGAAAGTAAATACCGTTTACTTTGTCACCCTCTTTAAAAATAGACTCCCCTTTTTTAAAATAAATGGTTTGTTTCTTTACGGCAATCACCTCCTTCCATTCCGGGATACAGTTGGAACATAAAAAACAGCTACTTAAATTACAGTTGTCACTGCTCATTCGTCAATCTTTTTAAAACATTGCTTATGCAATGTTTATAATCAATTTATTGATTACAAAATTAGGTAAAATATGGTTAATGCAATACTTTTGCATTAACAGGTTTTACACCGTGCCATGATTTTACGAAAGTATACACGTTTAGTTTCCAAAGCTATAACCGGCCACGGATTGCCGGAAGCGATGTAAAATATACAAGTGTAAATAGAAAAAAATATTTAAAAGTAGAAGAGTAAAAACTCTTTTATTATAAATTTACTTTTATCTTTGTGCTGAATAAAACAGTGAAATGGTATCAAAAACCTGCGAATATGCCATCAGGGCAATGCTATTTGTAGCGCAAAAATCAAAGAGCAAAACTAAAGTTGGGGTAAAGCAAATTGCCAAAGCAATTGGTTCGCCCGAGCCCTTTATTGCCAAAATATTACAGGACCTGGGAAGGAAAGGATTGGTACTGTCGGCCAAGGGGCCTACCGGAGGTTTCTACCTTGACAATAAAGGTTTGAAAAATAGTCTTGCAGATATTGTAAATGCCGTTGATGGCGATAAATTATTTACAGGATGCGGCCTGGGGTTAAAAACCTGCTCGGCTAAAATGCCCTGCCCTGTTCATGATGAATTTGTTGAGGTTAGAAAACATATCAAATCGATGATGCAAAATGCCAAGCTGGGTGACTATAACACCTCTTTGGAATTGGGAGAAAAATATTTAAAAAGGTAATTTTTTTTAATACAGTAAAAGAGTAAAAGGTCTTAAATTATTTTATATGCCGGTTAATCCTAAAACATGGTGGGGAAAATGTCTTCAGCTTGCTGCATTGTATTTGTTGCTGCCAGTATTTGTCCATGCACAATCTGCAGGGGTTTCGTCTGCCCCGGATGATACAGCCCTCATTATTTTATTAGTTACCGTGTTATTGTCGGTTCTTGTTGCTGTGCTTCTTCTTTTTTTTGAAGCCCGCGGACTTGTTGCTAAAATCAGGACTAAAAAGACCGGGAGTAATACGCATCAATTTGAAAAGTATCTTGAAAATATGAATAGTAACCAGATTGAAAAAATCCTGCAGATCAAACACCGACAGAAATATTTAGGCAAAGACCGGGGCAGTTTAAAAGCTGTTTTGATAATTGCCATTACGCTATTGGCAGCATTGTTTCCAGGGTATCCCTTATTTGCACAGGCCAAAGGAACAAATGCGGGAATATTCAGTGAAGGAGGTATCCTGATTACCATCACGCTGATTATGATTCCTATACTTGCAGGCATTGTACTGATGGTTGTAAAATTATCCAATATACTGCAGAAACATCGTAACAGGCAGGCACTTGAAGAGGCCAATCAATTTGCAGATTACCTTGCTACGGTAACCGGGGAAGAAGCCACTGAAGCCATGGCAAAAAGAAAAGTGGCACTGGATTATAATCTGACACATCGTGAATTATCAGGGCTGGAGGAACCCACAGATAAAAAGGGACTGGTGGGTAATATAGAGACAGAAGGTTATATTAATTTCATTACACGCAAAAAGAAAGCACAGAAACGTCCCAATATAGACCCGCAACTATCCAAACTCATTTTATGGTATTTTGGATGTGCGGCCTTGTGGCTGTTATTTGGTACAACCATTGGCGAATATGTGGGTATCAAATTTGTTGCCCCCGATGTTGACCACGTAAGCTGGTTGAGTTTTGGCCGTCTTCGTCCTGTACATACCAACGCCGTTTTTTGGGGATGGGCATCGCTGGGAATGCTGGGGCTTGGCTATTACATTGTTCCCATGGTAAGCAATGTGCCATTAGCAAGTATCAAAAAAGGATGGTATGCACTCTACCTGGTTAATGCAGCAGTTATTCTTGGAACTATTTTTTTAATGGCAGGCATCAATAATGGCGGTGGGGAATACCGGGAATACATCTGGCCGGTAATGTTATTATTCGGCATCGGTCTCGTACTTACGCTGATCAATTTTATTCAAACCATTGCAAAACGAAAAACGAAGGAAATCTATATTTCCAACTGGTACATCGTTTCTGCCATCATGTTTGCGTTAACCATTACTATAGTCGCTTACGTTCCCGCCTGGCAGGATGGCCTGGGCGAAACAATCATTCAAGGCTATTACATGCACCAGGGCGTAGGTATGTGGTTTATGCTTTTTACGTTAGGCATCGTTTACTATATGCTTCCACAGCAATTAAACAGGCCAATCTATTCGTATAGCCTTGGTATTCTTGCATTCTGGACGCAAATTTTATTTTATACCCTGATTGGTACGCACCATTTTGTATTTAGTTCTATCCCATGGTGGTTACAAACGGTAGCCATTGTTGGTAGCGTTGGTATGGTAATACCTGTAGTAGCAGGCACTACCAACTTTATTATGACCTTCAAAGGGGCCTGGCATAAAATCGCCGGTAGTTATACCCTGCCTTTTTTTCTGGTGGGTATCATATTTTATTTTACCGGTTCACTGCAGGGCACTGCGGAAGCATTTCGTTCTACCAACCTCATGTGGCATTTCACAGATTTTACTGTTGCTCATTCTCACCTTACTATGTATGGTATTATTTGCTTTTTTCTGTGGGCAGGCATGTACGCGGTAATACCCCGGCTTACCGGCAAAGAAGCTCCGCAAATAACAGTGGGCGCTCATTTTTGGTTGGCATTAATTGGCCTGTTGTTTTACACGGTACCACTCATGATTGGCAGTACCTTACGAGGCCAAATGTGGATTGCAGGAAAACCATTTATAGACTCGGTTGTACACATGGCGCCCTACTGGTTATGGCGGGCTATCGGTGGCAGCCTGATGTGGCTATCCCATATTTTCTTTGCCTATAATCTTTATAAAATGATCAGCAGGCATGAAACAGTTGATGTAAAAGAAGCTGCGCTGGAAAAATTAGTACAATTGATTCCGGCCGAAACAAAAAATGATTAATTAATTTTTATTCAGTACAAATGGAATTTTTCAATAATCATAAAAAACTTTTCAGAACAGCGTTCTTGTTTTTCGCAGGCCTGACGGTATTGGTAGCAATCCTTCCTGCCCTGAACAATCAAAACAACAACAGGCCATTACCCGGTTCTGCGCCACTGAGCGCTGATGCAGTAAAAGGTAAAAATGTCTATATCGCCAACGGTTGTGTAGCCTGTCATACACAGCAGGTACGCAATGTGGATATGGATAAGGTATGGGCACCAAGACCCGGGTTGGCGGCAGATTACGCAGACATGCATCGTACGGATTTTTGGCGTAATACCGCTACATTAATGGGTACTGAACGCACAGGTCCCGACCTTACTGATATTGGTAACCGGCAACCCAGCAAAGACTGGAACCTGGTACATCTTTTTAATCCCCGAATAGTTGTAAAAGAATCCATCATGCCTGCATATTCCTGGTTATTCAGCATAAAAAAGCAACCGGCAAAAGGGGATGTTATAGTAAATGTTCCGGCAGCATACCTGAATGGTGAAGAAGGAAAAGCAGTAGCCACTGCAGATGCACTTTACCTGGTAGCGTACCTGCAGGCACTCAGGCAAACTAAATTGCCCGAGGGTACACCCCTACCCGATTTTTTGTATAAACGCGAAGAAAAGCCTGCTGGCGCAAATGCTGCTACAAAAGAATTGAATGGCGCTACATTGTACACCTCAAATTGCCAGAGTTGTCACCAGCCAAATGGGGAAGGATTGCCAGGTGCATTTCCTCCGTTAAAAGGCAGCCCGGTTGTTAATGGAGACAACCTCGAATTGTATGTGGGGATTATCATGAACGGTTACAGTGGGCGCCCTGGTTTTGGGGTTATGCCGCCGGTAGGAACAAATTCCAGTTTAGGTGCGGCGGAAATAACTGCCATCGTAAATCACGAGCGAAGCAACTGGGGCAACAATGCAAAAAAAGTAACCGAAGAAGAAATAAAGAAGATCATGGATTTTGTAAAACTACAGGCGCCGAAGTAAATCCAAAAAATAAGTACTCATTCCAATCGAATCGCAATGAAAAAAATAATGCTAAGTATTGCAGGGCTCCTAACGGGTTTGAACATTTTCGCCTGCCCTGCCTGTGAAATAGCTCAGCCAAGGTATTTGAGGGGCATTACACATGGTACAGGCCCGCAAAGCAATTGGGATTTTCTCATCATCTCATTTACGGCTGTTATTGTTATCGTCACACTTTTCTTGTCTATCAAATGGTTGGTGAAACCCGGAGAAAAATCAGTTACCCACATCAAACACCTGGTATTAAATATCGACTAACATGGAAGACAAAAGTAAAATAGTGGTTTTTATTGATGATGAAGAGCAGCCCGTTGCCGCCTTTACTTCGCCGGTTAATTTTGAACTGGACACCCGAAAACTGGTGGACGGTAAACACCTGCTTAAAATAGTAAGCAAAGATCCCGGCGGCAAGGAAGGTATAAGGCTCATCCCTTTTGAAGTAAGAAACGGCCCTGCAATTGACGTGGAAGGTATACGCGAAAATGCCGTGGTGGATGGGGTATTACCAATCATGATCAATGCTTATGGTAAAGGTGACCAGAAAATATTTTTAATAGAGGGAAGCGAAACTCCTAAAAGCATTCCGTCCTGGGTATTGATCCTTCTAATTGGCTTTGCAGGATGGGCATTGTATTACCTGGCAACCTATTTAACGCTAAAACCCTGATAGCAATGAAACAAGATATCCTTAACATAGAAGATGTAAAACTATTGGTGAACAGCTTTTATGATAAAATAAAGACAGACAAAGTATTGGGACCTATTTTTAATGAACGCATCCAGGGCAGGTGGCCGGAGCACATTGAAAAAATGTACCGTTTTTGGCAAACCGTATTACTGGGTGAGCACACCTATTTTGGAAGTCCTTTTCCTCCACATGCCCAGTTACCTGTCGGCCATGAACATTTTTTAAAATGGATGGAATTGTTTAATCCCACTGTCGACGAATTATTTACAGGCGAAAAAGCAACAGAAGCTAAATGGCGTGCAGCAAAAATGGCCGAAATGTTCGAAATAAAAATAGCACACTACAAGAATGTGGGCATTAAAAACCTGGTATAGGAGTGCAATAGTGTATGCTGGAAGAAAAAAAAGAAATCACCATTACCGTTATGAATGCCTGTGATGAGTATGTGATAAAAACATATCAACATCAATACAGGAACCTGATGGTATTGCTTAACAACAGCATCTACCTGGAAAATTTTGGAGAATGCGGTGGCCAGGGCCGCTGTGCTACCTGCATGGTTAAAGTGGTTGGACTGAAAGGCACTGCCGCTGCAATGGAACGAAACGAAGCGGCTACCATTAATAAAACAGGATTGGAAGAAACAGGTATCCGCTTGTCTTGCCAGGTATTGATTACCGAAGATTTACAGGATGTTGAAATTGAGATTACAGGAGATGGATATTAACTGGCATAATTTTTAGCTCATTTGTTTAATCTGACCGGGTGTAACAATTTTGTAGCAATATTTACGCAAGCTATTTTTTTCATGCCTTCGTAAATTAACTCAAAATAGCAAAACACTAAAGAGCGTTATGGCGCTTTAGCCGAAATAATAAATGGTTTGAAAACGGCAGGCTATAAGGAATGTGTTTTGTCCTTATTCAAACATACTATTATCACCCGGTGATTCCGTGATTGATAAAACAATACTGGCTGAACGAATTGCCAACTTAAAAAAATATCGCAAGTAAACCTATACATTAACTCTTACATAAAATAACACAATATGGAAAATAAAGCAAATGAAGCAACTCCTCAACGCCCCGAGGGTGACCGCATATTAGATGCTTCGCTGGTAGAGATGGATTTAAATAAACTTATATCACAAATAAAGAGCGAGGCAGCCTGGAAAGACGCCGACCACAATGCGATTACAATTTTCAAATCAGAGTCGATGCGTATTGTGGTGATCGGTATGCATGAAAATGCTGAACTAAAAACACATACAGCGAACGGAACCATCAGTGTTCAGTTAATAACCGGAAAGATAAATTTTACTGCGAATGAGCATACGGTTTCGTTGGAAACAGGGCAAATGATTGCCTTGCATGAAAAAATTCCACACAGCGTTTTAGCGCTCAAAGAAAGCTTCTTTGTACTTACGCTTTCAATGCATACCATGTAGTTATTTTCATTGGGTAAATGACAATGTTTTACACCTGTCACTAAAACTTTGGGTATTGCATCTATGTGTAGGATAACAAAGGTGAAAAGACGCAAGGCTTTTCGCGGGTTGGTTTTAAATACTATCATACCTGCTATTTACTGGTGAATTAGTTCTCCAAAATATTCCCCGCTAGGTTGACATTAATTTACATGATTAATGAAAGCAATTAACAAACATAAAAACGTTTGGACGATTGGCCATTCAACCCGCCAGTTGGATGAATTTATAGGTATGCTTCAGTCATTTCAAATTGAGTTGGTGGCCGATATCAGCAATTGCTAACATCGCAAACTTGCCTGCGATGTTAGCAAAAAATGGTCTAAGTTGTTCGGTTAATTTTCAATATTCCACTTCTTAATATTTTCCGCATTTATTTCGTTGGTGCCATCTTTTGGATTGGGTTCTCCCTTTCCCGTATCGATTAAGTTTTTTAAACTCTTTTGTATAAAACCTGTCCAGGCATCATGGCACACATTGTAACATTCATACCCGGGAACTAAACCCTCATGCGTAAATTTTACCTGTGTTTGACTCCCTTCCTTCGAAATATCAAAAACGAGTTTTGTGTTTATCCATTCGGTTTTGTCTTTGGTAAAACTGAATTCATTGGCTATTACCTGGTACACCAGTTTTTCATTTGGAATCATTTCAATCAACTTCATTTTACACAAATGCAGCTCTTTGTAATGATAGAAAAAAGTCTCATCCAGTTTATCAGTTGCTCCTTCAATATCCTCACTCCACCAGGCCCTGAAATTTTTAATGGCATTGAATGCTTCAGCGGGCGTTTTGCTCACCAAAATAGTTGATGTGAAATTGTTTGTATTCATGTCTTTACTGTTTTTTAGATTGATATTTTTGAATGATTGTTTTGTTGATTTTGCATGTACTGGCTAACAGCATAGATATTCGATTGTTTTAAGCAATCTCAGTAGTGTTCTTTTTTCCCAGGGGGAATAGAAATTTTTCCAAATAATTGCCCCATGCTCCGGAACAATCACCATAACATTCAATTGCCGGAACCAAACCAATGTGCGTAAAACGGACTTCAGTTTTCTTCCCTTGAGGAGAAAATTCAAAACACAATTTTGTTCCCACCCACTCGTCTTTTTTTTCAATAAAAGAAAGTTTACTTTCAGTAACAAGCCACACAATTTTTTTGCCAGGAATAAGCTCCACTAATTTTTGTTTGGAGTAATGCGCTCCACCGCCTGCACGAAAAGTAAATTCATCATCGGGCATTTCTGAACTGCCTTCAATTTCTTCACCGTATAAACCCGACCACCAGTTCCGAACGTTTATAATGGCAGTAAATATTTCTGTTGGCGATTGATCTACCAAATAGGTTGCGCTGTAATTGTTCATTTTTATTTTGTTTTTGTAAGGACAAAGCTACTGTCCAATAAAATCAAAACAGGGGTGTAAAATAGACTTTGTAGTGGGTTGTTTTGGACAGGCCTTTGTTATAGCTTTGTAAGAAAAAATCAATGCAACGGATTGTAATTGTATTCCCTCAACAGCTAAGTAATTTAAGCACGGTTGCCTGTATTATCGGTACCGTTGAAGTATTTACCAAAGCCAATGATTACTGGAAGAAACAAGGAAACAGGCAACAATATGAATTAGTAATTGCCGGCACAGCTACTAAAGAAGAATATGTAAAAGGCTTGATAGCCGTTAAAACAGATGCCCATATTACTGAAATTGAAAAAGCCAACCTGGTTATAATTCCATCTGCTATACCCATCAAAAATACCAATGAAAATACAGAGCTGCTTGAATGGATCATCAACCAATATAAAGCAGGAGCCGAAGTGGCGAGCATGTGCTCGGGCGCCTTTATTTTAGCATCTACAGGAATTTTAGATGGCAGAAGCTGTTCTACCCATTGGTCACTTACCGATACCTTCAGGGAAATGTTTCCGAAAGTGAATTTATCTACCGACAAATTAATTACGGATGAAAACGGTATTTATACCAATGGTGGAGCGTATTCTTTTTTGAACCTGGTGATTTACCTGGTGGAAAAATACTACGACAGGCCAACAGCTATTTATTGTTCCAAAGTTTTGCAGATTGAATTAGACAGGAACAGCCAATCCGCCTTCAGCATTTTTACCGGGCAGAAACAACATGGAGATGAAATGGTACAGCAAGCTCAAAAATTTATAGAGAGCAATGTTGAAGAAAAAATATCTATTGAAAAAATGTCGTCGAAATTTGCAATCGGCCGCAGAAACTTCGACAGAAGATTTATAAAAGCAACCGGTAATACGCCACTTGAATATTCCCAAAGAGTAAAAATAGAATCGGCTAAAAAAGCCCTTGAAAGCACCCGGAAAACAGTGAATGAAGTAATGTATGAAGTAGGCTATGCTGATGTAAAAGCTTTTAGAGAAGTGTTTAGAAAGATCACAGGACTATCGCCGTTGGAATATAGAAGCAAGTACAATAAGGAGGCGGTGGTGTGAACGTTTTTTACTGCTTCCATCAATTCTTTATCATCCATAAATCTATGTAGCCCAGGCGCTTTTTCAGGTCAAGACCAACTATTAATTCATCGCGTCTTGCCTGGCTATTTTTATCGTATAAGAATGTGATTGGTGATTACCTCCAAAAATTAAATTCCAATACAAAGCAAATTATAAGCTTTTACTTATCGCATACTCTACCCCACGCAATTCTGCCAGCGCTTTTAACCGGCCAATCGCTGAATAGCCTGGATAGGTTTTCTTTTTCAGATCGTCCAGCATCTGGTGGCCATGATCGGGCCGCATGGGTAGCGCAATACCCCTACGTTGCATCAACAACAATACTTCTTTTACTATGGCAAACATATCTGCATTGCCTTCCAGGTGACCCGCTTCATAAAAGTTTCCTTCCCCATCGCTTTTTGTATTGCGTAAATGTAAAAAGTGAATGTGGTCGCCAAAGCGTTGTATCATTTTTACCAGGTCGTTATCCTGCCTTGCGCCGAACGAACCTGTGCAAAAACAAATACCACTTGCGGTGGATGGTATGGCAGCAACCAGGTCGGCAGCGTCCTGTTCTGTACTCATTATCCTGGGTAGGCCCAGCACCGGGTAAGGCGGATCATCGGGGTGGATGGCCATTTTTAAACCGCACTCCTCTACCGTTGGCATTACCCGTTGTAAAAAATAAAATAAATGATTTTTTAGTTTTGCCGTATCAATGCCTTCATAACTTTTCAAAGCTGATAAAACCTGTCCTGGTGTAAATGCATCATCGCTTCCCGGCAGACCCAGCATCGCATTGCGAAACACTTTCTCTTTTTGCACAGCCGACATAACAGAAAATTTTTGGGTGGCTTTTTCAATTTCTGCTGCAGCGTAATCTTTTTCGGCACCGGGCCGTTTAAGTAAAAAAAGATCGAATGCAACAAATGCCAGCCGTTCAAAATATAGCGCCGTGCTTCCGTTTGATAAGGCATAGGCAACATCTGTACGTAACCAATCCAGCACCGGCATAAAATTATACGTAACTACTTTTAGACCACAAGCGGCTACATTGCGCAGACTGGTTTTATAATTTTCAATGTGCTGCAGGTAATCACCGCTTTGCCTTTTAATATCATCACTTACCGGCAGACTTTCAATCACCGTCCAGCTCATGCTGGCAGCTTCAATCATTTTTTTTCGCTGCTCGATTTCTTCCAATGGCCACACCGCTCCTACAGGCACCTGGTGCAGGGCCGTTACAACACCGGCGCACCCGGACTGTAAAATATCCGCCAGGCTCACCGGATCATTGGGTCCATACCAGCGCATGGTTTGATGCATTAGTTGAATACTCATCGTTTTTTTTATTGTATTATGTTGCGTTAAAACTATTGGCTGAATGGTTACACCTCATTCAATGTTGTTTAATTAAGCAGTTTGTGTAAAAGGCTTATTGATTCTTGCAAACTCTATTTTCTTTTTTTTTATAAAAAAAACAAAATAAATCAAGGCTGCGAATAAAAAGGCTGAAAATTTCTAGCACTTTTTATTCGAGGCCGTTTGAAGCGTATGCCGGGCGGAAAAACTGCGTATAAAGTTTCTGAGCACAAAAATCACAAAAAAAATAAAGCACTTCGATCCTTCCTTCGAGTTTAAAACAGTCACTGCATAAGATGCCTCTTTTGCTTCGGTGCCGCCTTAAGCGGCATTCAAAAAAATGCGCAGCAATATTTTTTTGAAAGAAGCAAAAGCAGCATCGTTGCAGTGACGCAGCCCCGCCGGC
>JBBQWL010000046.1:0-56045 GCA_038210625.1 Chitinophagales bacterium
AGTATCTATACCAACATAGATATTTTGACCTGCAAAGTCAATAATCTTCTTTGTATTTTGTGTTTGCATAACCTTAAGTTTTAGACCGTGAAGCTAAAAAACTTGAAGCCTTATTCAAACATATAAACTGCCGGGACAGAAAGTTGATATCTTTAAAGAGCCAAAAGCGAAAACCCCGCCGGGACAGAGGTGTGTAAATACAAACGTTGGTACCAATTTTACTGGAAGTCTATGACAGCGCAAGAACGTAAGCAAGAAACAGAAATCTATTTAAAAGGACTAGACATCCCTTTCAACTTAGGATTACCACCAATCGAAGAAGAAGAAGAAGCTGTTATTCGAACAGCTACCGACATTGCAAAGAGAATTTTTATTTTAGTTTACTTAGGCGTCTATTCAGAAGACGGAGATAGAAGCGAAATAACAGAATTTTTCAAATCAGAAGAACTTTGGGACTCAGTTTCTGAATATGAAAAAAAACTACTCTCAAAGAAGAAGCTAACAGAAAAAGACAAAATAAATATTTCATGGCGCTCAGAAGGAATTTATTTAATGCTATGGGCAATTAATAAAATAGACGATCTAGGCTTGCCAATTGAACAATGTGATATTGGAGAACTGCTTGACTTATTGCCGAATGCTTTTGAGTCAACAAAGGATTTTGTACAAAATTCCACAGCTAGACCAATAAGAGAAATTTTAGACAAATCTGACTTAATTTATAGGCTACATTGGGCTGTAAGAGAAGCTGATTCAAACGATGAAGATATTCCAGGTGATATCGACACAGGAATTATACAAGAATGGCATTATGCTATAAATTGGATTACTTACTACGACGAAAATTGGGATGAAATCCTGACTGACACTTGACAAACTGCTACCAACCAATAGCAGGATTTATTTAATAACATAGTCAACTTTTTTCAGGACGGGTCAGTTTGCTACCAATCAGTGGTTTGGGCAGGACAGTTTCAAGTAACCCTTTGTTGTTAAATTGTACTTTGTATTTTCAGTTAGGTATCGGTCCGGGCATACTATCAAATCTCCTGCTATTCGGCAATCCAAAACGTTGGTATTAGCAAATATAGATTCTTGCTCATCCTGTCTTGTTTTCATAAACATGGTTTAATTGTTTGTGTTTTGTCTGTGGCAGAAAAATTCTATTTTCCCAAAGCTTCTTATAAATGCAAATAATAATCTTTCAATAACGCAACAAATTCATCCGTATAAGCATTCGTTTCATTTTTTATAATCAGTTCTTTTAGGCTGGGTTCAATTTTTTTGTTTGATAAAAATAAAATACTTCTGAAATAAGTATGCGTTGCAGTATGGCGCAATAATATTTGTTGCTGCAAATACAAATCATGGTCGTTTGCTGAATGGATAAATTCATTTAGCCTGTGATAAGGCAATAAGACAGCCAATACGCCACCTGGTTTTAAATATTTATTGGCGGTATGTAACAGTTGCTGCAAAGTAAAAGTGGTACTGTGTTTGGCCGCGTTTTTCATAGCATTATCCGATTGCAAATCACCCTCAAAAAAAGGCGGGTTGCAAAGAATGCCATCGTATTTTTTACCCGGTTCAAATTGCAACACATCGGTATGGTGAGCAGTAAGCTGTTTATCAAAAGGAGAAGCGGAAAAATTTTGTACAGCTTGTTCAAAAGCGGCGCTGTCAATTTCTACCGCGTCAATGGCGGCCGTTGTTTTTTGCGCCAGCATCAGGCTGAGTAAACCGGTACCTGTGCCAATATCAAGAAAGGATTTATTTGACCCTGCCGGTTCGGGAGTATCGGCAAAAAATGCGGCGGCGGCAGCGCCAAAAATGCAGGCGTCGGTACTCACCTTCATGGCGCAATGTTGCTGGTAAACTATGAATTGTTTAAACTGAAAAAAGTTATTTGCCACAGGTTAGATGGGTTGATACAAATTGGATGGTGTTGCGTAACAGCAAAATAAAAGGAAGCTATTGTTACATATCAAATGCTGCCCTTGGGGAAGGACTGATGTTCAATGAAACAAAATCGTTTTGCAAAAACTTGTAGTAGGCCGTGATGGCAATCATGGCGGCATTGTCTGTACAATATTCAAAGGCCGGAATAAATGTTCGCCATCCCATTTTATCACCCGTTTCTTTCAATGCTTTGCGCAAGCCACTGTTGGCACTCACACCGCCGGCAATACAAATGTCTTTGATGCCCGTTTCCTTTGCCGCCTTCTTTACCTTATTTATCAAAATACTGATGATGCGGTGTTGAACCGAAGCGCAAATGTCTGCCAGGTTCTCATCAATAAACCGTTGCTTTTCTTCTGCGGTAGCGGTGAACGCTTCTTTGAAAACATTGCTGCTGCCGGCGTTTTGTAGAAAATATAAAATAGATGTTTTCAATCCACTGAAGCTGAAATTCAATCCGGCGATTTGTGGTTCGGGAAATGCAAAACGATTGGGATTTCCATTGGCAGCGTACTTGTCAATCAATGGTCCGCCGGGGTAGGGCAAGCCCAACAATTTGGCTGTTTTATCAAATGCTTCACCGGCGGCATCGTCAATGGTTTCGCCAATTACTTTCATCGCAGTGGGCGAAGTGCACAAAACGATTTGTGTATGGCCACCGCTTACCGTAAGGCACAAAAAAGGAAAATTGGGTTTATTGTCGGGGATTAAATTGGCTAATACATGCGCCTGCATATGGTGTACAGCGATCAGCGGTTTATCAAGTGCCAGCGCCATAGACTTGGCAAACTGGGCACCAACCAATAAAGAACCAATCAACCCTGGCGCCTGTGTAAATGCAATGGCGTCCAGGGACTGCATGGAACAGCCACTCTCTTTTAAAGCAAGATCCACCACGGGTACAATATTTTGTAAATGCGCCCTGCTGGCCAGTTCCGGCACTACGCCCCCATATTTTTCGTGTACTTTTTGTGTAGCGATATAGTTGGACAATATGCGGCCATCCACACATACCGAAGCGGCGGTTTCATCGCAGGAAGATTCAATTGCTAAAATAGTAACAGGCATAATGAGTGCAAAGATAAACAAGGTTGTAATTGCTGCAATGGAAGTAATATTTCAAGAAGGTAATTCTTCAAGTTGGTGAAGCTCAACAATGTTGCGGTTGTTGCGAATTTTATTGAAGCAAGCTTCGTATTTGATTAAAAGTTATGATTTGCAGATCAAACGGTGGTTTGTAATTAAGTAATTTTTTATCGGCCGTAACCAGGTATTCTGCCTTTGATTTTAAGCAAAGATCAAATAAAAAATTATCATCCGGGTCGGGAGCTTCTTTGAAAGCGGCTGTTGGCTTTACCTGCTGACATACCGACCTGCACAAGTTTACAAAATCTACAGCTGGATAAGGAAGTTTGAATTTCGGCCGTTGTAAAACTTCATAAAGTTCGGCGTAGAGGTTGTCGGAGCTAAATATCGTTATATCATTATTCAATACCCACTTGATAAGATAGTCAGCCCTGGCGCTGATAAAATAACTGATCCAGATATTGGTGTCAATTACTATTCTTTGCGGCATATTTCTTTTTTCTGGAAATACGTATTTGTTTCACAACTTCATCCGGGGAAAATTTTTTTCGCGGAACAAAAGAGGAAAGTCTCTCTGCCTCAGTAAGGATCACTTGTTTTTTTAAAGCTACAGCAAGCTGCTCCTGTTCTTCGGGCAACAGCATATTGACATATTTATTAATTTCTTTTACAACAGTTGTCATAACTACTTTTACCAAATTTAATAAAATATACTTACACTTCCGCCACATCGTACACCACTACTTTCGCCCACAGGTGACCGTAATTTTTTACAAAAGCCTGGTGTATGGGATGATCCTGGTAAGTTTTTTGTCCGGCGGTATCATCAAAAAACATCAGTTCAGATACCTGCCAGCTCGTGTCTACCACCTCTCTCTTTTCAGTACTGGCCAACACGCCTACATGTATCTTACGAATGGTTTCAATTTTGGAAAGGGTTTTTACACCTTCCATCAGTTTATCCCGGTCTTCAATGGAATCCGGATTTTTAAGCCAGAAAAATACATGGTGAACGAGTTGCTTTTTATCTGTCGTTGTGGTTAACGGCATGGCGGCTGCGGCTGTGCCAGCTGCCACGGCAGCGACGGAGGTTAAAAATTTTCTTCTGATCATTTGAGTCATAGTAATTATTTTTTTTGACGGGCAGCAAAGATAAAATTAATTGGTATATCCATAACCTTGGTGCTTACTCTGGGTAAAGCGGGCAACCAAACAGGTGCCAGCCTTTACTTTTTTTAAGCAACTTCTTTCATTGAAAAAAATCCCCTGTTAAAAAATCCATTCCATTAACTTGTTTATTTTTATTTTTACAATAACTAAATTTTATTTTATGCAATTCACATCGCTTCCGAAAATTTTAATGGTTGCAGCAGTAGCAGTTGTTTTTAGCTGTAATACAAAAAAGGCAGACGAGCATGCGGCAACCGGTGCGGATAATACAAAAGCCAATACAGATTATAAGCCCGCTTTTGCCGGCCAGACAAGAATTAAAGCCGTTACTACCACAACGCCTTATACGGTCGAAAAAATAGCAGACAACTTAGGCCGCCCCTGGGCAATTATTCCTTTGCCGGATGGCAGATTGATGATCACCGAAAAATCAGGTTTCATCACCATTCGGTCTGCCGACGGGGCGTTGCTTAAAAAAATTACCGGTCTTCCGCCGGTAGACGACCGGGGACAGGGGGGCCTGCTGGATGTGGCACTGGATCCTGATTTTGCAAAGAACAAAATCATTTACTGGTCGTTTTCTGAAAAAGTGGATAGCGGAAATTTAACGGCAGTAGCCAAAGGCGAATTGAGTGAAGCCGATTCTACAGTTCACAATCCCACCGTTATTTTCCAGGCATTGCCGGCGCTTAAAAGCGAAAATCATTTTGGTTCCCGGCTGGTGTTTGATAAGGAAGGAAATCTTTTTGTAAGCGCAGGCGAACGTGCCATCCTGGAAGGAAGAAGCCAGGCGCAATTGCTTAATTCTGGCCTGGGAAAAATTTATAAAATCACCAAGGATGGTAAGCCAGCTCCGGGCAATCCGTTTTTAAATCAGCCCAATGCCAAACCGGAAATTTATTCTTACGGTCACCGCAATCCACAAGGGCTTGACCTCAATCCCGTGACCGGCGATTTGTGGGAAGTAGAGTTTGGTCCACGTGGAGGCGATGAAGTGAATTTGATTAAACCAGGAAAAAATTATGGGTGGCCTGTAATTACCTATGGGATAGAATACGATGGACCCAAAATTGGGGATGGTATTCAGCAGAAGGAAGGTATGGAGCAGCCCGTTTATTATTGGGATCCGGTGGCCTCACCAAGCGGCATTGTTTTTTATACAGGCGATGCCATTCCGGAATGGAAGAATAATCTATTCATTGCCTGCCTCAGCAGTATGCACATCGACCGGCTGGTAATTGAAAACAATAAAGTGGTGGGTGAAGAAATGTTGCTGCTGGATAAAAAAGAACGCTTCCGCGACGTAGCGCAAATGGATGGCAAGTTGTATGCGGTAACGGATGGCGGCTTGTTGTTTAGGATTAGTAAGAAGTAGGGGGATGGGGGGAGTGGTGAATAGTGAATAGTGAATAGTGAATAGTCAGTTGTGAGTTGTGAGTTGTGAGTAGTGAGTACCCTGCATCCGGTATCCAGAATCAAGCATCAAGTATCAAGTATCAAGCATCAAACATCAAGTATCAAGCATCGAGTATCAAGCATCAAGTATCAAGCATCAAACATCAAGTATCAAGCATCGAGTATCAAGCATCCAGCATCAAACATCAAGTATCAAGTATCAAGTATCAAGTACTAAACATCAAGTACCAAGCAACAAGCATCAACTATCAAGTACCCTGCATCCAATATCCGGCATCCGGTATCTTGCATCCTGTATCAAGCATCCATCATAAATTAAATGCTTCTTATGCGGCCAGGTAAATTTATCAAACGGGCGGTAGCTTTTTTACTGTTGTTGATTGCAACTGCGGTTACGTGGTATGCGTGGTTTGCTTTTCCTCTTATCAGTGGGTATGGCGCTAAAAATCTTTGCTCAGCTATTTATTTGCAACACCGCGATGCAGATGAAGTCATTAAAGACGATCTCGGCGAATTCCCTTTATCGCTGGGTTCTTTTACGGTTGATAGAACGGATTCATCGGTCACCGGTTCGGTATGGGGATTTGCAAAATGCAAGGCCATTTACAGGAAAGGAATTGGGTGTACCATCATCAAGGATTTTACAGAAGAGCAGGTTAGGGCACAACCATTTTTATTACCACCTCCTGTTGCAGTAAACCAGGATAGTTTGCCATGGCCGTTGGGCGATAAGATGCCTGACACCATTTCTGCTGACATCAATAAAGCCCTTTTGCAAAAAGCGATTGACAATGCCATGCACTCCACCTATAAAAAGAAGGCGTCTGAAACAAGAGGCATTGTGGTGGTTTATAAAGGTGCCATAGTGGGCGAACAATATGCGCCGGGCTTTAATAAAAATACAGTGCAACTGGGATGGTCAATGTCTAAGAGCCTGGTAGGTGCTTTAACAGGGGTTTTGGTGAAGGAGGGGAAATTGAATGTGGCAGACCTGGCACCCGTGCCCGAATGGAAAGGCACTGCAAAAGAACAAATAACCATCCGGCAATTGTTGCAACAAACTACGGGGTTAAAGTTTAAAGAAGACTACGCCAACCCAAGTGAAGTGACCAACATGCTGTTTAAAAAGGGCGATATGGCTGCGTTCACCGCGGCACTGCCGCTGAAAGATTCACCGGGTACGGCTTTTAATTATTCCAGCGGCAATACCAATATCCTTAGCCGTATTATTCGCCATACGGTGGGCGAAAAATTATATCCTGCCTTTCCCTACGAGGCGCTATTTCATAAAATAAATATGTACAGCATGTTACTGGAGCCGGATGCTTCCGGTACTTATATCGGGTCTTCTTACAGCTATGCTACGGCAAGGGATTTTGCCCGCTTTGGCTTGCTTTATTACAACAATGGCGTTTGGAATGGGGAGCAAATATTACCGGCAAACTGGGTAAAAGAAACAGTGCAAGCTTCAACTGCCGATGCACGAAAACATTACGGATACCAGTTTTGGTTAAATGGCTATGAGGCCAAGGTATTATCGAGGCGATGGTACCCGGATGTACCTGCAGACATGTATTTTGCAGATGGATATGGCGGCCAGGACATTTATATTATTCCCTCAAAACAATTGGTGGTGGTCAGGCTGGGCTTGCATACGCTGGATGAGAATAAATTTTTAAGGGAAGTGATACTCGCTACCAGCAAATGATGAGAACGAAGTGAACCTAATAAAATAAAAGCAGGTATTTTGAAATGTGTTTGTTGTATTGTATTTTGAATCACAACAAATTTGATAAAAATTATCAGTCGCGTTTAACTACCAGTAAAACCTTAACTAGTCAGGATGAAAAAGAAATGCTGCTATATTTCTTTGCTCTGTGCCTTGTGTGCATGTTGGTGCCAGTCAGTGGTTGCCCAATCCCGGCGCCTCTATTCCAACAACGAACTTAGTTTTCAATACGGCTTTTCCGTTAAAGGGCTGGTGGAGTTAAGCTTCAGCAAAATTCAGCCAACGGTGTTCCGGCTATGCGCCGATTTTGGCTTTGGATCTAACCTGCTGGCGAGATCGCTTTATTTTTCTTTTAACGAAGAAGTGCAATTGTACAACGGCGGCTTCGGCAGCAGGCGACGCACGGATAATAAAAAGCCCTCTTTTACAGTTGATTTTATTAACGCTTTTACACTCACCACGGGCCTTAATAATTATTTTAATCGAGACAGTTTACCACAGGTAATAAAAAGAAATATCCCGCTGTATTATTTTTCAAATTCCACTGTTCCTGCACTTCAAAATCCATACAACTATTCAGTGTCAGCCGGTACCAACCTGATTTTATCTACAGATAAATTACGGATGAGTCAACGGGTAGGGTTTCTTAATGCGCATGCAAACAAAGTACAGGTATCGTATTACAACGATGGCGGAACGCCTTTTGATGAAGCTTATTTGGGCGATAGTAAGGACAGGTTTTATACAGGAGGTTCGGTGATCAGCTACCAGGGAGATTCCAGGAGGGATGTTAACCTGGTGGAATTATCTTTTCAAAAATTTACAGGCTATACCAAAAATGCTTTTGAGGTATCCAATAAAATGGACCTGGCATTTGTGAGTTATAACAATCCCGAAGAAAAATATTACAACAAAAGTCTTTGGTCGCTGCACATTGCGAACCCGGAAAAAGGATTTGGCGTCAGCATCAACAGGTACAATTATACGGACTGGGATATTCAGCACCTGATTCATTTTTCAATTTTTAATTCTTATCACCTGGTGCCTTACCCGGCTTATTTTTCGGTGTCAGGAAACTATTATCATAACTATACCAATATTGGATTGCGATGAAAAAGCAACTATGCATATCTGTTTTACTACTGGTAATTTGTTGTGCCTGTAACCGGGGAAAATATTTTAGTACCAGTGTATTCAGTAAAGGAAATACCGCCGATATGCAGGTGCAGGAGCTTGATTCAACCTATCATTTTTACCTGCGGGAAGTGTACAAGGATAAGAACGATCAAAATGAAAATGTGTTAAAAGCCAATGTAGAAAAATCTGATACAACTAATAAAATAAGAATAGAAGTAGAGTACCTGTTGATTTCATGGAAGCATAAAAACGTGGTGTACATATCTACCATCCCTGACAAATACCAGCGCTATTACGCACTTAACCGTTTTGCTGATACCCTTTTAAATGCATACGATTTCAGTACGTTTCATTTTGGTAAAATTGATGATGACGGCGAAAGTATTTCCTTTGTTTCCGGCGACAAAAGAAAGTTCATTACCTGGGATATCAGGCCGTTTATAAATGGCGTATATCCTCCAAAAGTATTTGTAAGGGAGATTGCAATACAACGAAAAGAAATCGTGGAAAACGTGATCTTAATAAACAAAGCGCTGGAAGAGCCGCTGGGATTTATTCATCAAAACAGCTTTACAATTGTTTTTGAAAAGCCGGGCAATAAAAAAGATACCTGTAACGATTATTTGCTACACAAGCTGTACGACAACAGGATCTATTTTAACAAGGTAAGGCATGGTTTTGATATCTATTTACGGTTTGATAAAAAGATCAACAATTCCGGCGATTCGGCCATAGGTTTTGACTACCAGCGAACACGCTATCCACCTTTGCAATAAAGGCTTCCACCTTTTTTTTCCTGGCTTGATTTTTAGCCCTTTTGACATTTTGAAAATGATTTTATTTTCATCGCCAACTGCTTCACCGTTCTATATTTGCATGATGAAACAGAGTTTTATTTTCTGCATCCCATTTTTAATGTTGGCATTTCCACTGCGTGCACAGGTAACCGTTATGAACACACAAGTACTGGTTGTTGGCGGCAGCACGGGCGGAACAGCTGCAGGTATACAAGCTGCACGCAGCGGCGCTGCCACGGTTATCGTGGAGCAAACAACCCTATTCGGTGGCATGTTAACAGCCGCGGCAGTCAGTTGCACAGACGGAAATGACGGGCTTAAAAGTGGTATGTGGCAACAATTCAGGGAGGCGCTTTATAAACATTATGGAACAAAAAATTTGGCCGCCGGCTGGGTAAGCAACACTTGTTTTGAACCACATGTGGGTGACAGTATTTTTAAAGCCTGGGCAGCGGCGGAGAGCAAGCTGAGTGTTGTATATAATTGGTATTTTGATACAGTGCTTACCAGGCAAAACAAAGTAACAGGCGCCGCCTTTGTCAATCAAAAAGGAGAGCGGTTAATAGTGCATGCCGATATTGTGGTGGATGGTACAGACCTGGGCGATGTGTTTGCCCCGGCCGGCGAGGCATACGATTTGGGAATGGAAGCCCCTGGCTATAGCGGCGAAAAGGAAGCGGTGGAAAAAAATAATATCATCCAGGATCTAACATGGTCGGCTATTTTAAAGGATTATGGCAAGGAAGCCAATAAAACCATCAAAAAGCCAACGGGTTATGACGCATCAAAGTATTATTGCAGCACCAACGATGCACCTTGCAATGATAAATCCTATAAACTGGATACGCGTAAAGTACTGGATTACGGTAAACTAACAGTAACAGATACACTATATCCTAAATACATGCTTAACTGGCCCATCCATGGCAATGATAGTTATTTAAATGTGGTAGATATTAAACCAATAAAAAGGGAAGCTGCTTATTCAGCAGCTAAAAATCAAACACTCGGATTTATTTATTTTTTACAAACCCAATTGGGTTTCAAAAATATTGGCCTGGCGGATGATGAAGTAAATAACGGGCTGGCATGGATGCCGTATAACAGGGAGGGCAGAAGGGTAAGGGGTGTAGTGCGATTGAACATTGATCATATTAAAACACCCTACCAGTATGACTTGTACAAAACGGGCATCGCAGTTGGAGATTACCCGGTTGACCATCACCACGGGCAATATCCCGGTAAAGTACCTGCTATTCAATTTCCGCAGGTGCCTTCTTTTAGTATTCCATTGGGAGCTTTAATACCCGCAAAAATAGAAGGACTGATTGTGTGTGAAAAAGGAATTTCTGTAAGTAATATAGCCAACGGCACTACGCGGTTACAGCCGGTAGTTTTATTAACAGGCCAGGCAGCGGGCGTACTGGCGGCGCAATGCATTGCAAAGAAAATACAGCCGCGAAAAGTTGGAGTGAGAGCCGTGCAGCAGGAGCTGCTGAAAATGAAATGTTACCTGCTGCCCTTTTGTGATGTTGATCCTGCAGATGCAGCATGGAAACAAATACAGCAAGCCGGTGCGTTGGGTATTATGCAGGGTACTGGCAAAAGTGTAGATTGGGAAAATAAAACTTTCTTTTACCCGGACAGTACCATTACTACTGCCGCTATGGAAAATAACCTGCGAAATTATTCAGGTAACAGGATGCAGGAGAGCCATGGTTTTAACAATGATTGGCTCACCATCCAGCAGGCAAAAAAGTTGATTGATCATTATTCAGGTTATCCCGGCTCTGTTTTTAATTCGCCCGGACTTACAAAAATGAATGAGTCTATTTGGAAAGCAAAACTCCATCTTACCAATTACAATGCACAAAGGCCTATTACGCGAAAAGAACTTGCTGTGCTTTTGATGTATTGCGTCAACAACTTTGCTAATTGCAAAACAGATTTGTTTGGTAAGACAATCCGTTAAATGAAATTCACCTGACAATAAAATAAATATCAATGTGATATTGTACCATTATTTCCTCGCAACGGGAAAATTGATTGTATTATACAATTATTCCTTGACCCTCTTTATCCTTATTACAATAGCAAAAACACTTCCATTTGAGTGCTGAGAAAAGCTTAGGCCAACCTTGTAGCTGAGTACTTTTGAAATTGGCATTAATTTATCTCTACAGGGTTTATAAAAAACATCAAAATGAAAAAAATAATTTTATCTCTTGCCGTGATGCTTGCATTGAGCGTTACTGCCTCTTATGCCCAAACAACAACTAAAGTAGAGCCGGTTACTACTCCCGGTGATAAAGTACACAACGTATTGCATCCAAAACATAAAAGGGCGCACGGCGTGAAAGTAAAAAGGAAGTATGCCAATGGCAATAAAAAAACTACCAAGCTTAAAACCGAACATGCACAGCCTTTGATTAAAAAAGAAAATTAAAAATAAACCCCGTACAAATTAAGTACGGGGTTTTTACTTTTGGGTTATTTTAAACTGGATGACACTTTTCTGAAAAGCTCTTGAAGCCGGTCTGCGCAAGTGATAATTAGCCTCCCGTCAATTGTCAATGCCTTCGTTTTATACTCTCGTATCGTCAAACTCCTGGTCCTGCTCATCTTTATCTGACCAATCCTGCAAGGCATCTTTAATTTTTTCTATTACAGTTTTGTGATCCTTGCCATCCTCTTTCTTTTCAGCATGTAAAGCATCAGCTTCTTTTTGACTGTCATTACTATCGGGTACTGCGGCACCGCTTTCGTCCGTGCCCCCGGGGTTGTACATAAATTTTTGTAACTGTATCATAGCATAATTTTTTAAAGTGAAAAACAGTATTTCAAATACAAATCGGTTTTTAAATTTAGTAAATAAAATCCATACAGGCCTGATTTTATCAGCCAATTGCAATGGGCACCAGGTGGCAAAATTTAGCAATGCGATTTTGCTCATTGTAGATTTGAAAGCGTACATTTAACATTACTACCTTCATCTTTAAATACTGCCATATGTTGTTAAACAATAACCAGGCCCGCAATCAATCGCGGCGCCAATTCCTGTTAAAAGGATCTATCGCCTCCGCAGGGCTGCTGCTGGCCGGACCGGGTGTTTTCTCCAGGTCATCCCTATTTTCCCGTGGACCGGGATCTAAATTTTTTGGGGTGCAGATCGGTGTCATCACTTATTCTTTCCGGAGTATGCCAGGCACTACAGAGCAAATTTTACAATACATTACCGATAGTGGTATCAGTGCCATCGAATTGATGGGGGATGCAGTAGAAGACTATGCAGGCAAACCTGCGAACCCGGTTAAAATGCCTCCGTATGTACCGGGGCAACCAACAAAATTCACAGATGAACAAAAGGCTCAGCTGGCTGCTTATGGAAAACAAGTGGCAGAGTGGCGTGCCACCGTTGATATGAAAAAATTTGCTGAAATAAAGCAACTGTATAATAAGGCTGGCGTAGACATTTATGCTTTTAAACCCAATGCCCTGGGTGCCAATAATACCGACGCCGAAATTGAATATGCACTGAAAGCCGCCAAAGCATTGGGTGCTAAATCTGTAACAGTTGAATTACCAACAGACCCTGCTCAATCAAAACGCCTCGGCGATCTTGGTGAAAAACACAAAGTGTACATCGGCTATCATGCGCATACACAAGCCACCGATACGGCATGGGATACAGCGTTAAGTCAGTCTCCCTATAATTCTATGAACCTGGATTGTGGTCACTATATTGCTGCCGGGGGGAATAATACAAAGGAAACTTTACTGGCATTGATTGAAGCAAAGCACGACAGGATTACTACCATGCATATCAAGGACAGAAGAACAAAAGCCAATGGCGGTAACAATATGCCATGGGGCCAGGGCGATACGCCGCTGAAAGAAATATTGAATTTGCTGAAGGCAAAAAAGTACGACATCCCCGCAACGATTGAACTGGAATATGACATTCCAGCCGGCTCTGATGCGGTAAAGGAAACAAAAAATTGTTTACAGTTTGCAAAGACAGCATTGGGTGCGTAAGCAGATCAAGAAATAAATTGACCTATAAAAAACAGGCTAAGTAATGAGCCTGTTTTTTTATTTTGTGGGGTTTACATCACGGGCAAGTTTTACACTACGAAAGTGAAGTGTAATTTCAAACAATAGTCGACAATTTTTTAGCACCATTAAATAGTAAAGAAAAATTAATCTACTGTCGATACGCTGCTACTTTTTGGAAGTAATTGCTTGCAGTGAAAAAGATTAATATCGTGCATATGCAATATGCTTCTCTGGTGCTGCAGGCGCATGGCTGCCAGTTGAAGCACGTGCCGGAGTAGCCCTGCGGTTACAGGTACCCAGCGCCCAGTAAATCACTATAAAAATCAATATAGTACTGAAGCATCCGCCACCTAATTTTTTTGCGCCGTAACCGGCTATAAGCGTTCTGAAGAAATTGTTCATTTGGTTAAATTTATTAATCGTAAGAATAAATCATGCCATTATAAAATAATGCGCAAATGAAGGATTTTTTGTGATGATTTGATTGTACTTTTTTAAAATTTGTGTAAAAAATTACACAAACCATTACCTGATGATAACGAAATTTTCTGCTATGGCATTTTGGCAAACTTCAGGTGCATAATCCTGCCGGAGTTTACTTCAAAGCCTGTAATGATATGCTTGTTGTTCCTTACCATCATCAGGTGGTTGATCCACCAGTTATCATTTGTAAGATGGTTCTTATTCACCAATGTCAATTTTGCATCATCGTATTTGGCATTCGTCAACACCAGGTGATGATCTTTTAAAACGATGCCATATTTGCAATCCAGTTCAGCACAATAATAGGTGCCCGTGTAAGACTGTAAAACCGCATCTGTTTGCACAGTATCTTTTATATACTTTTTTATATGATACACCTGGTCAGAGGTAGTGATATCGCAAAAAGTATCTTTTGCCTTTGTGGAAAACACAAACGTAATGTTAGGAGCGGAGGGAATAGAAAAAGTATCTTTCAGATCATTTATCAGGAAATTATTTTCACCGTAGATATGGTAAAACAGCTGTTTATTTTTGATGTCAAAACTAAAAGGCAGACCATCTTCCCCAATATAATCACCTGTATATTTTTTCCAGCGCAATTCATCTTTTAAAATGGCTGCAGTACTGTCCCGCAATTGTTTTTTTTCAGCAACTTTCTGCTGCGCTGTATCTTTTACAAAAAGATCGGCGATAGAATAGGCTTTTCCTCCGGCATCAAAATCGCCTAGATTACTAAATACAACAAAGCCCATTTTAAGGTCGGGCAAAACAGTTATATAAGTTCTGTAACCCGCATCAGCGCCACCGTGTGAATATTGACGCCAGCCTTTGTAAGTATCCGCCACAATTCCTGAGGCATATGTTATTTCCTTGCCACTATTGAGTTTTCCTTTTTGAGTAAGCATTTTAACCAGGTCCTGGTTGGCCGGTGAGGCATCATCAAAATGCATCATCCATTTACTCATATCCGTAATATTAGTAAACAGGCTGGTAGCGCCGGCATTGGAGTAACTTAAAATACTGTTTGTAAAATGAGTACTATCTTTACGCTCATAAGAATAAGAGCGGTTCTTTTCAATCTCAGTGTAGTCGTCATGAAAATGCGTACTGTTCATCTGCAAAGGTTTAAAGATGGCAGAATCTGTAAACTTACGGAGCGATTGACCGCTCACCGACCGCACAATTTCAGCCAGCATAGTAAAGCCACTGTTTGAGTAACTGTGTTTTTCACCGGGATTAAAATTGAGATCTTTTTGTTTGCCCAGAATTTTTACAATGTGTTCCTGCGTAATCACATCATCCAGCCGGGTACCCGAAATGGCGAGCAGCTGCCACTGATCCCGTATACCGCTCGTGTGGTTTAGCAGGTTGCGGATGGTTATCTTTTTCTTCATATCCGGAAACCAGTGGAGGTATTTTCGAATATCATCATCCAGCGAAAGTTTGCCCTGTTTCGCCAATAAAAGAATGGCCCAGGCAGTAAATTGTTTGGAGATAGACGCCATGTGAAAAATGGTTTCCGGGGTATTGGCAATTCCATATTCCAGGTTTGCCTGGCCGTATCCTTTTGCATAAATGAGCGAATCGTTGCGCACAATACCAATGGTGCATCCAGGGCTATTGGCTGTGTTCCATTTTGCAAACAGGCTGTCAATTTTTTTTGTAACGGAGTCTGGTATGGACTGGGCGCAGATTGTTGCTGTTGTAAAAAATGCTGTCACCAGTAATATTGCTGATTTGATTAGACTGAAGCGCATGTTATTTGATTGAATGATGGTTTTAAAAAGTGGCGTAATTTCAGTTACCCCTTATTGTTATAAGTGGTTATGAAACGAATGATTTACCATGTAAAATTTTTAATCGTAATGCGATATTGATGCTCATTATTTTAAAAGGGAGTTGCATGCAGGTGTATTGTTTACATTAAAAGTAAACAAAGTGTATAGTAAAATTTTACCGTTAAAATAATAAACAGTTGGCAAGGTCAACATGTGCAGGAGAGGGTTTATAGGAAATTGAATAGGCCGTAACTTGTGGCCGCTGTTTGAAGTAACGGCAATATCCCCATTAAAAGCCTTGATTTATCTGGCATCAGTTGAGTACTGTAAACTGCCGAACGCCGGGGGCTTGTGCGCATCATCACCTTACTAAAACCGTATTCAAATATTAATCTTACATTTATTCCATGACTTTTTATAAAACCATTGCCTTGTTTTTATCTGCCTGTATTTGGCAGTTTGCAATTGCTCAAACAGCCGACAGTACTTATGCCGAAAAGCTGGGCTATCCCAAAGGCTCGCGTGTATTGATCCTGCATGTGGATGATGCCGGTATGAGTTACGACTCCAATGAAGGCGCCATCAACGCCATTACAAAAGGGGTTGCCAATTCCGTAAGCGTAATGATGCCCTGCCCGTGGGTGCCGGGTTTTGTACATTATTTGAAAGAACATCCGGGTATGGATGCCGGCCTTCATTTAACCCTTACATCAGAGTGGGGCGACTATCGCTGGGGGCCACTTGCCGGTAAAGCAAATGTGCCGGGCTTAGTTGATAAGGAAGGTGCGATGTGGAGCAGTGTGGAAAATGTGGTAGCACATGCTTCAGCCGACGAAGTGGAAAAGGAAATCGCCGCCCAACTTGAAAGAGCAAGAACGATGGGGTTTGAACCAACTCACCTGGATTCGCACATGGGTACTTTGTTTGCATCGCCGGAATATTTAAAACGATATATCAGGCTGGGCATACAAAATCATATTCCGGTAATGTTGCCTGGTGGTGCAGATGTTTTGATAAAGCAGGAAATGAATGCGCCTGCTGAACAAATAGCACAATTGCAGGCATTGGGTAAAATGATATGGAAGGCTGGCCTGCCTGTATTGGATGACCTGCACAATGTTAGCTACGACTGGAAAATTCCGGAAGCCATTTCAACCGATGATAAAAAAATACAAGCCTTTAAAACGGCTAAATATATCGAAGCCATTAAATCGTTACAACCTGGTGTAACCATGATGATCATGCACTGCACGGCAACTACCGAAGTGTTTCCGCATATTTCAACCAGCGGACCAGTGAGGAGAGGAGATATGCTGGCGATGATGGATCCTGTTTTTAAAAAGGCGTTACAGGATGAAGGCATTATTTTAACTACTTGGCGGGAACTAAAAGAAAAAAGAGATAAGCTGAAATAGCGAAGCAGAGCATGTTGATAAATTTATGCTATCATAACCATCACCCATTTTGCAATAAATATTTTAACAGAAGCATGCAGTATTAATTTTACCTGTTATAAAGGATGCCATGATTTCAAAATTAAAACCTGTTGATATAGCGTCGTACATTAATGCCGCACCGCCGGCCGTGCAGGAAAAACTATGGGCCATGCATGAGTGCATCCGCAAAGCTGCACCCGGCGCAGCGGAAGGTTTAAAATGGGGTATGCCCGCATACAGTTACCAAACAATACTGGTTACATTTGCGGCGTTTAAAAAGCACATTGGCTTTTATCCCATGCCGTCTGCCATAAAGGCTTTTGCTTCCAGTCTTACCCAATATAAAACAGCGAAGGGTTCCATTCAGTTTCCGTTAGAGGAGCCATTGCCACTGTCTCTCGTTCGCAAAATTGTTCTTTTTCGTGTTAAAGAAAGTAAAGACGGTACTATCAAATGGAGATAGTAAAGGGTTGGAATTGGTATAAGAATACAACGGAGAGTATAGTCTGGAAAAAGTAGGAGGGCTGCAAAAAACGCCTGGCAATGCATTCACATCCGCCCAACATAATTTACAGCCCCGCTTTGCTAAATTATTTATTATTGATTTATTCTCTTGCTATTTCCATACAGCCCAATTATTTGCCGCCGCCCAATTATCAGTTCCAATAGCGCCACGGTAGGCTACTTTGGTAAAAAAACTTGCGAAATCTGCATCACTAAAATTGGCTCCT
Organism: Chitinophagales bacterium; assembly: GCA_038210625.1. Lineage (GTDB taxonomy): Bacteria > Bacteroidota > Bacteroidia > Chitinophagales > Chitinophagaceae > Ferruginibacter. The sequence continues at coordinate 17,779 of JBBQWL010000046.1, forward strand.
GTCAATGCCGGTGAACCAGCGTCCGGAGTTAAATCAGGAGTGACTCCATACATGGTTTTTAATTTCAGGTCGCCGGAATTGGTGATCAATACATTGTTGTTAACACTGTTTAGAGCAAAATCCCGCAGCTCCGGGTCACCGACCACAGCAAAATCTTTATCCCAGCTAAAAGTGCGGCTGGCGCTGTCGCTGTTCACGAGATTATACCTAAAAAAGGATTCTACACCGGTTAACAGCACGGGCCTGGTTCTGTTGCAAACCATTAAGCCTCCCTGGGGATATTCTGCTATGATAGAATTTTCTACAACAAACCGGGTGCCTTTACGGATGTACACACCCTGGTTAAGTGAAGTTTTCGTCGTCTCGGTACCTTGCGGCCCAATGATCGTCATATTGGTTACCACCGGCCGGGTTAAGGGCGCATTGGTGGTGGGTACTTCATCATTGTAACTTTCAAATCCATTCGCTCTTTGCGAATGGGTAGAGGCAAGTCCGCTGCGATAGGAAATCAGGAACTGTAATTTGCCCTGGTAGCCAAGGTCAAAATCAAAATCGTCGTCTCCATTATTAAAACCAATTAAATGGGTGGCATTCACCGTTCCACCAACAAATTGAAAAGCATCATCATTGGAATGTTCGGTCATCACATTATCTACCATGGTGGCACTTCCCACACTCGCCATACAAAGGCCGCTGGCTTTATCTACCTGCCATTCACCTTCTTCATCCGGGTTAATGCCGCCACAATATTCAAGGCGTACAAATTTAAGCGAACCTGAATTGTCATCCGCAGATGTACCGCCATAGCGGGTATTGTCTGATACGGGCAGTCCTTCTACATTTCCTGTGCCGGTGTTAGTGGGCGCTTTCCCCAATAAAATAATAGCGCCCCAATCGCCGGGGGCTTTTGTTTGTGCCGCAGAGGTAAAAACAATTGGTTTATCTGCAGTACCATTGGCAATCAGTTTAGCACCCTGCGTTATAACCAGCACGCCCTTTTTTTCTTTTTCATCCATCTTTACAAAGGATACAGTAACGCCGGCGGGTATGGTAAGGGTGGCGTTATTTGAAACATACAACTGGCCGTTAACCACGTAACTGGTATTCGCATCCAGCGTCATGTCAGTTGTAATGCTGTTAGAAAGCGTATCAATTTTAGTGACCATTGGAGCGGTAACGTCCGAATTTTTTTTACACGCCGCAAAAGCCACTACAGTCAGCAGTAGCAAACTTACTTTACTTTTCATTTTTATAAATTTGGGTGAATGATATCTGCTTTCTTAGTTTACAATTATCTTACCAAAAAAAGTATTTGTTGGTAGTGGATCAGTGAATGCAACTTTAACGGCAAAAAAATAGTTCTTCCACTATCCCGGCAGTTCTCTATAGAACTTCCGGTGCAATAAATTATTACTTTCACCGTTGCTGCTGTAAATCCCCGAAGCATAGACCGAACCGAGCTTCTGGCAGGATTTTTGTTTCCAGTGCGGCGTTCCAATATTTACAAACCAACCAATATGCTGTTATGAAAAAGCCATTTCTACTCATCTGCACTATTTCTTTTTTTCTAACAACCTCCGCCCAGCAAACAAGTAAACCAATAAATTTTGTTGCCGTAGAGACTGTCGATAGCTCTATAACCAAAGACATACTTTTTTTGAATGGAGTAGAATGGATTGGAAAACATTTCAACAATGCAAACAAGGTAATACAGATATCGGATAAGGAAGCCGGACTTATTTTGGCTAAAGGGAGTTTTAATTACGATGCGCCCGGAAGCATGTTGGCTGGTGTAGAAACCCGCAACGTTAGTTTTATGCTAAAGCTGTCTTTTAAAAATGGCAAATACAAAATAGAAATGTCTGATTTTAGAGACGCCGTTTTAGGGCTTATTACTGAAGATGATTTTGATAATGACGCAAATATAAAGAAGACTGTGCAGAAGCAATGGAAAGCGGCCCAAAAAGAAACCCAGGGTAATATTGCAGCAGTTCATAAATCCATCAAAGAATTTATGGAACAAAATGTAAACTGGTAATTTTGTTTACCAGCAATAATTTTTCTACAGATCGGTTTATTCTTGATAAAAACTTCTATAAAACCTGCGCTAATTTTTTAACGTGCAGGTGCCATACTTTTTCCTTCGCTATCAACCAAACCCTATACTGCCCTACTTTTAAGAAGACCAAAGTTACTTCCGGCGGGCATCTGCTTTTAAATAATATACTTACCTGGCAGGATAATGATTCCGGAGAAATAGAAGGAACAGGATATGGTACAAAATTAGTAAAAATATAAGCCTGCTGAAGAAAAATAAACTTCAATTTTTGTTGGCCAACCATTTGTTGCATATTGGGTAAAGCAAGGTTAAAAAAGTACAGTTTTTAAATTGATTATAGGAAGGTAGCATTGATGTGAATGAGTAGATTTGAGTAACTAACCATACAACAATTTAAAAGAATGAGGCATCCATATAACCGGAGAAAATTTCTACAACTGGCAGCAATGTCGGGTGCAGGCATTGCGGTTGCAAATAGTTTTCCATTGTTGAATGTAAATGCTCTTCCGCTTCCAGGCCAATTGTCAATCAACCATTTCCCTGCAACCACTTTCACGCCCAACCGCGTTGCAAGCTGGTGGACAACCATCGAAGACCTCCAATGGCCGCAAAAGCAAATCACCGATAAAATAAAAAGAAGGGCGGAGGGTTTTGCAAAGGCCGGTATTGATACGGCTGTGAATTTTGGGTTTCATATCCGTTTTGATTTTGCGGATTATTTTGGTCAGTTACATGGCTACTACGCCGACGTATGTGCGGCCTTGCACCAGCATGGAATTTATTTCATGGAGCACTATTCCTGCAATCATATCTCAAGGCCAAAGGATGAAGCGGAGCTAAAAAAAATGAACACTTTTCAGCGGCACCATGTATTGCTATACCACGATGCAATAGCCGCAAAATATGCACAGTATGAAGGTCACTTGTTCAATGATGTTTGCCAGGTAGATTTGAGAGACGGCAGCCTGGGTTATGCGCCGCAATACCAGTTAAATACTTTCTGCCATAGCAACCCGAACTACCTGGATATGCATCAAAAATATTTGCAGCGCTTGCTAAAAGAGGTTCCGCTGGATGGCATTATGGTAGATGATATGTGCAATTATGCGGGGCCAACTGTTTGCGGTTGTAAGTACTGCAGGGACAGATTTAAAAAAGAATACGGGCATGACATTCCTGCGTTTGGGGACACCCGTTTTTGGGGTGATACCACCAAAGAAACATTGGAATGGGGTAACTATGAAAATCCTGTTTTCAGGGATTGGTTAAGGATGAAAGTGGATGCGGTTACCGATCATTTAAAAATGATTAAGACAACCATGGGTGAAAAATCATTGATGACCTGTTGCTCCAATACCGGTCCGTTAATACTAAATGCATTGTCACTTGATTTGGAAAAATTAGCGCCCCACCTTGATTTTTTTGCGCTGGAAAATGTGGGCACCAATGTGCAGAATGTGAGCTGGATAAAGATGGATGCAGAGGCTTTATTACAGAAAGACATCGCTGCGGAAAAAGGCAATCGCCCGGCCATGGCACTGAGTTATACCATCTACGAAACCGGCGCTTATTTCGGCTGGGCGCTCAGTCGTTTTTGGGGCGTTGCCAACTGGTGCAGTACGCTCAATGCCAGGTTGGTGGAAGATCCGCCCGATGCAATGGAACAGGAAGATGTGATCAGTAAAACCAACAACTGGGAGAAACAATACAGTGATCTGAATTATAATAGTGGGAAAGATTTGGCGGAAGTAAGACTGGTGTACAGTCGTGATTGCAAAGTAAATGGCTGGCGCAGCACGAATGGGCATGAGCATTGGGACAGTGTTGCTGCGTGGAGTGAGCAGTTGATAAAAAATAATGTGGGCTACCAGTTTGTTCGTTCTGCAGCATTGGAAGATGCGGTTGAATTAAGCAACAAAAAAACATCGTTGATTGTAGATAGTGTGGCCTGTGTTTCTGATAAACAATTCGCTGCTATCAAAACCTATCTTTCCAAGGGCGGCATTGCGTGGCTGGCCCTGCCTTTTGGTACGCATGATGAAAAAGGACTTGTCCGCACAATTGCTTTATCTGATGAGCTTAGCAAGCATACGTACAAAAATTTAACGCTGATAGCATCCGCGGTTTCAGCCACACCTTTGCAACAATTGATGGCGACAGGCAAATTTAAACCGGTCATCAAACAAACAAAAGGCGATAAAAGGTGGGTGGTAAGAATAAGAATGTACAATGGCAAACCCGTTTTACATTGTATAAATACCGCCTTAACTGCTATACCACATCCAACCTTAAAAGATCTTACTGACATTCCTATTTTGATTGGGTTGGATTCTGCCATTACAGACAATGAGTTGGAATATGAAATTAATTCGGCTGCATTTTCTTTAAACGGTTTATGGCTGATAAGCCCGGAATTGAACGGGATAAAAAGGCCGGTTTCAATTGTTGCGACAAGTAGCAGCGTTGCTACATTGCGGGTTAATTTGGAAGGGGTGAAGGTGTATGCAGTTGTGCAATAGGAGTGATTTTTTCAGGAAATTAATTTCATTTAAATCTACAGGAAAGATTGAATTAAGAGGTTTATTTATGAATTATTTTTTCAACCTATGATTGCGAAAAATTGTATTTTACTCTCATGAAATTGCCGAAATATCAGCTAAAATCAGGGCAGGGACTTTCAAGTTATGAATTCGTTAGTGAAGGGCCTAAAGGTATCATTATTAAAAGAATTCAGTTTACACTTATCAATGAAGAAAAGGTATATAATCTTGGTTTCGGTGACAAAGATCCTGTTAACGGCGAAATTAATGATCTTGTAATCAGTAATAACGGAGATAGTGAAAAAGTGCTTGCGACTGTAATTGCCGCTGTTTATGCATTTTGTGATAAAAACCCTAATATTTGGATATTTGCAACTGGGAGTACCAACTCCCGGACCCGCCTTTACAGAATTGGTATTACTAAATATCTTGAAGAAATACGTTTGGATTTTGATTTATATGGTGAAATAAATCAGGAATGGGAACTTTTTGAAATTGGAAAAAATTATACATCATTTCTTGCAAAAAGAAAAATTTCTTAAATTTGAATTATGAAAACAATCGCAGAGTTAAACGCAAGTAAAGTTCCGCTGGTTATTATAGATAAAAGGCTTGATAGTCTTGATAAAATTGTTTTGTTTCCTGAAAAAGTTGCAAAGGCAAAAAAAACAATCGCTAAAATTGGCCTCCCCAGAAAATAGCTTCCAAATTGCAAATAAACGAGTACTCGCCAGACTGTCTCAAAAATTGTTCAAATAGTTTTCGTAATAACAAAAAAACAATTCTTTAAATTGTTTGATTTTTGCATATTTTGAGATAGACTCAATTATGAATGACTTAATAAAATTAGAGGAGCAAAGAAGAATAATATTGCCAGAAATTTATAAAGACTTCTACAAACGCTGTTTTGTTTCTATCCCTAAAAAATTAATCGGTACCGACCTCCTTAATAATTATCCGGAATTAAATAAGTATGCTTTTGAGCTGATAAAAGGGGATGGAGCGGACAATTTTTTAAAGGAAGATGATTTTGTTTTTATGATGCATCAGGGATATATTTTTTGGTTCTTTGAGGCTGATGGTAATCCGGATCCATTGGTATATGGTTATCATGAAACAAATATGTTTCCCCACAAAATCGATCGGCTTTCAAAATTTATTGAAGATTACATTTAGATTGCTATGTTAAGATAAAACTTCCCTTCGTTAAAAAAGTACACCTTTTAAACCGATTATAGGAAAAGATAATTTCTACAAATATTTAGATTTGAACAAGAGATCACCAGGCAGTATAACCAATGGAGCAACATCACAATCGCAGAACATTTATAAAGATAGCGGGCCTTTCTGCCGCAGGCATTGGCCTTGCAAACGGATGGCCATTGTTGTATGCAAATAATCTTCAGCCGGCCAGGCCATTTGCTGAGCCTGCTTTTATACCCAGGCGTGCTGCCAGCTGGTGGTGTATTATGGAAGATTTGCAGTGGCCGCAAAAGCACATCACAGATAAAATAAAACGCCGGGCGGAAGGCTTCGCCAAAGCAGGTATTGATACGGCTATCATTTTTGGCTTTGGTTTGCGCTTTGATTTTTCCAATTACTTTGGGCAGGTGCACGGTTACTTTGCCAATGTGGCGGAGGAGTTGCACCAGCATGGTATCAAACTGATGGATCATTATTCCTGCAACGAAATTGAACGGCCACGCAACGAGGCGGAGTTTAGAAAAATGCACCAGTTTCAGCGGCATACAGTGTTACTTTACCATGATCGGATCGCAGCGAAATATGCGCAATATGAAGGACATTTTTTTAATGATATCTGTGAGGTAGATCTTCGGGATGGCAGCCGTGGTTATGCGCCACAGTACCAGTTTGAAACCTTTTGCCATAACAATCCCGGCTTTTTGGATATGCACCGGAAATACCTGCAACGCCTGTTAAAGGAAGTGCCCATTGACGGTATTGAGGTAGATGACATGTGCAATTACCCGGGGCCAACTACCTGCGGTTGCCAATATTGCCGGGAGCGGTTTAAAAGAGATTATGGTCATGATATTCCGCCTTTTGGAGAGCCATCTTTTTGGGGTGATACCACCAAAGAAACATTGGAATGGGGTAACTATGAAAACCCGGTTTTCAGGGATTGGCTGCGGATGAAAATTGATTCAGTTACAGATCATTTAAAAATGATTAAGCAAACCATCGGCGAAAAACCGTTGATGACCTGTTGCTCCAACACAGGGCCCATCATACTAAATATGCTTTCGCTGGACCTGGAGAAACTGGCGCCACATCTTGATTTTTTTATGCTGGAAAATGTGGGCATCAATGTAAACAATGCTGATTGGATAGAGATGGATGCGGAAGCCTTGCATCAAAAAGACATTGCCGAAAAACGGGGCAAAGCACCGGCCATGGCGTTGAGTTATACCATCTATGAACCCGGCGCTTATTTCGGCTGGGCGCTTAGTCGTTTTTGGGGTGTTGCCAACTGGAGCAGTACGCTCAACGGCCGGCTGATAGAAGATCCGGCAAATGCAATGGAGATGGAAGACGTGATCAGCAAATCCAACAACTGGGAAAAGCAATACAGCAATTTAAATTACCGGGATGGCAGTGATGTAGCGGAAGTGAGGTTGGCATACAACAGGTATTGCAAAGAGAATGGCTGGCGTACTAAAGATGGCCATGAGCATTGGGACAGTGCCGCGGAATGGAGTCAACAACTGGTGAAAAATAATGTCGGGTATCGTTTTGTACGGTATGAAGAACTGGGTGATGCAACGCTATTGGCAAAGGAGCACACGCCCTTGATTCTGGATTCGGTTGGTTGCGTTTCGGATAAACAATTTGCGGCTATAAAAATCTATCTCTCTAAAGGCGGTGTGGCCTGGCTGGCGTTACCCTTCGGTACGCATGATGAAAAAGGGTTTGTACGTGCAACGCCTTTATCGACTGAACTAATGAAAGGCAGTCATAAAAATTTATTGATAATTGAGTCTGCGGTTGCAGCTGCACCATTGCAAAAATTAATTGCATCCGAACAATTTCAACCCTTGATTAAACAAACAAAGGGAGATCACCGGTGGGCCCTGCGCCTCAGGCTGTACAACGAAAAACCGGTGCTGCATTTTATGAACACGGCATTGAAACCAATTCCTCATCCTACCATTAACGACATCAGCGGCATACCGGTGCTGAAAGCATTGGATTCAAATATAACCGATAATGAACTGGAGTACGAAATCAACACCAGCAAGATCAATTTGAGTAATTTGTCGGTTATGAGTCCTGAATTAAATGAAGTGCAGCGGCCGGCGGAGGTGACTAAAAAGCGCACTGGCGTTGCTGTATTGACAATAAATTTAGATGGTGTGAAGGTATACGCGGTGGCACAATAGCAATGTTTGTTAATCGTGCAAGGGAACTTTTTACCTCACCTTAACTGAGTTATAGCTCCGTTAAACGCGACGTCCCTGACCAACACACTGGCAAGGGAGGAGACGTCGCTGGGAAGAAATGCTAACATGCACCACGCTTTTGGAGCAAGTCATAGCTCTCTAAAACGCCACGTCTCTGGTAAACACATGGGCTCAGGAGGACACATTGATGGAAAGAAAACATTTGTGCTAATGATAATAATGCTCCGGGGGAGCAGGCGTTGCAAGGAAGAAAAAAATGCCGAAAATTGTAAGCCGATCCATCATTTTAGCAACGCATTATTGTATGTGCTATTCTTTGTTCTAAATGGTACCGTTTATTTTAGGCGTCTTTTTTTATCGGCTCATAATAAAGCGCTATGGCACCACAACCAAATGTTTTTGTCTTCAACAGTGTAAGCTTAATTTGGTCTGTTATGTTTTTAAATAATGGCAACCCTTTACCTGCGATGACGGGATGAATGCAGAGTTGGTATTCATCAATTAAGCCAAGCTGTGTTAAGCTTACAATTAAACTGGGGCTGCCAACTAAAATATCTCTACCCGCTTGATGCCTGAGGTCTTCAACCTCTTCTTTAAGGCCCCGCTTAGCCAGCGTTGCAGTATTCCATGTTACATTTTTCAGCGTGTGGGAAAAAACAATTTTGGAAATGTTGTCCATCGTTATCGCAAATTCATCCATTGCTTTATTGCCGGTCGGATTTTTTACTACAGTTGGCCAATACTCCATCAATTGATAGGTGATCCTTCCGTATAAAACCGTGTCTGCGCTTTTTAACAGCTCATTGTAGTGTTGATGTATTTCATCATCTGCAATCCCTGCCGTGTGGTCGCAAAACCCGTCAATTGTCATATTAATTGCTGCGATAATTTTTCTCATTGTATTCGTTTTAATCAGTGGTCAGTTTTTATGTACAGCTTGTAGAAAGCATTGCACATAGAAGTCGCGGGAAAATGGTCATGTAGTCTGAAGACTGGCATGGAGCTTTCGTCCTTCCCGCACTATTATTTCAATCACTTCGTAAATGTCTTTTTTTGAAGTCCTGAAATTTACGATGCAGGCTCTTAAACAATAGTTGTCTGCAACAACAGCGTTTGATAAAAAAACTTCTCCTCCCTGTTGCAACTCATTTAGTAATTTTTCATTTAAGGTGTTTAAATAAGTCGCCTCTATCTTTTCATCATGCCCATCGGGAGAAGGAACATAACGCAAGGTGGTGATGCTTAGGTTTTGAGTTACTGCTTCCAGCTCCTGATGTTGTTGTGCTTCTTTAAACAATAATTGTGCTAATTCAATGTCATCATTGATCATTTTTATGTAACCATTCTTTCCAACCTGCTGCAAAGCCATCCAAACTTTTAGTGCCCGAAAACCCCTAGAATTTTGCAAGCTGTATTCGTAGTAATTTAGCGTGGGCTCATCTGCGCTGTTATCAAAGTTGTAATAAACCGGGTGGGCACTGTAGGTATCAACCAGGTGCCGGGGATTTTTCACCAACGTACATCCGGCTTCAAGTGGTGCATACAGCCATTTGTGTGGATCGAGTGCAATGGAATCAGCGTGCTCAATGCCATCGAATAAATGTTGGTATTGGGGTACTACCGCGGCTGGTATTCCATAAGCACCGTCAATATGAAACCACAAATTATAGGTGCTGCAAACCGCCGCAATGGCGTGAAGGTTGTCTACCACACCCGTGCTCACATCTCCTGCATTTGCAATTACCAGGAAAGGGTTGTTTCCATTCGCCAGATCGTCCTGGATTGTTTGTACTAAAATAGCAGTATCCATTTTGTTATCGGTGCCGGTTGGTATCCATCGAATGGCTTTTGAGCCATGCCCGAATAAGGCCGCAGCCTTGTCAATCCAGGTATGTGTTGCTTTTGAACAGTAGAAAACCATTTCCCCAGTAGCTTTTGCTAATCCATCTTCTTTTATATTTTTTGGAGCTTTAGCTGTTCTTGCAGCCAGGAAGGCGGTGAGGTTGGCCATGTTTCCCCCACTCACCAATACGCCTCCATACTCCGGGGAAACACCTATAAATTCTGCCAGCCATTTTACCGTCTGCTTTTCAATAGCGGTGGCCATCGGGCTTAAAATATTGGCGCCCACATTTGGATTAACGGCAGCAGCTAACAAATCGGCCAGTGCACCAATTTGAGTGGGAGAAGAAGTGATGTAACCAAAGAATTTAGGATGTCCGTTCAGCAAGGAATGATGTAACAATAAGTCAGAAGCCTTCGTAAACAATTCCGCAACGGAACGGCCATTTTCAGGCAAGGAAACATTGCCCAAAATGGTTTGTATTTGGGTCGGCGATTCTCCAGTAGTAACAGGTCTTTCGCTGATGGTATCGTAAAAATCGGCAAGGGTATCTATTAAATGATACCCAATTGTTTTGAAATCTTCTTTATTAATTTCGATAGGCGACATGCGAACATTGTCTTCGTTCATAACCGTCATTTTTTTGAATCAAAAATAGATTTCTTTGTTCTGAAATCCTAAACACTTGTTATTAGGTAAACTATCAATTTTGCTAATTGCAACGTACTATACAAGCGGTTCATTACATGCAAAATTATTGCCTCAGTATTTTTAGAAATTCAATCCATGGCCCGGTTTGTTCTTTATATTGTTTGGCCATGATTCTTGATATTTGTGCAATATGGTCAAGGTCATGCACCACCCAGGTTGAAAGTAATTGGGAAAGAGATACCCGTCCAAATGTGGGATGGAGACCGGTTTTTGCCAGGTCGTCTCCGGTTATTTGTAATTTGCGAAGCCGGTCTATACTGGCAGTCCGCACAGTTTTAAATTCATCCAACAGTTGCAGCAATGTTTTTCCTTTTGAATTTTCAAACTGGGCAAATCTATCAAATTGGCTAAAAGCTTTATTGTCACTGTCAGACAAGATAAGCTCTGCCCGAACTATCCAGTCTGTTCTGTCGCCATGGACCAGGTGCCCCACTACATCAAATACATTCCAGGTGTCTGCGCCTTCGTTGCTGTCTGTCCATTCCGGCGACAAGCCTGTTGTCAATGCTGCAATCACGGCAGGTGTTCTTTCCAGTATTTCAATCGATTTGTCTAAAGAAAAATTCATTTTGCTTGGAGTGTTTAATTAGCAATGAGCTGTGTTTGTATGTACGTAATTAAAAGCATTGGCCGTCGTAAGCAAATGATGGCTTTGTAATAGAGATCAGTTTTTTTTCTGTTGAGTGCGCCAATTAATTCCCAATTCAAAGTAATCGATTTATACAGCGCATTCCAAAACATTTGTGCGAACGATGTTGGTGGTAAATTATTTCTGGCAAAGATATTTAATGCCTTTTGGAAACGCTAACATGCACTTGGCTGACGGATTGTGTTATAGCTCCTTAATAAGCCACGTCCCTGACCAACACACAAGGCTCGGGAGGAGACGTCGCTGGGAAGGAAAGACATCAGCGGCATACCGGTGCTGAAAGCACTGGATTCAAATATAACCGGCAATGAGCTGGAGTACGAAATCAATACCAACAAGATTAATTTGAGCAATTTGTCGGTTATGAGCCCTGAATTAAATGAAGTGCAGCGGCCGGCGGAGGTGACTAGAAAGCGCACTGGTGTTGCTGTATTGACAATACGTTTAGATGGTGTAAAGGTATACGCGGTGGCGCAATAGCAATGTTTTTTTATCGTGCAAAGGAACTTTTTACCTCACCTTATAAACTGAGTTATAACTTCGTAACACGCCATTGTCACTGGCCAACACACTGGATTGGGAGGAGATGTTGCTTGGAAGGATTGAGTTACAAACCCTCGTAGCGATATTCAAACTTATTATAGTTATCGTATTTGTCTTGGCTGAAATCTTTTAAAAACCCTCCAATTAAATTATAGTTCTTAGCAAATAATGCTACATAATCGTTTGTAGTCAAAGTGAACCTTAAATCTGCAGCTATCAATTCCTGTTTATAAAGGGTCTCATCATTTTTTAAAAATCTTAAAAGCCTGAGAACATCCATCGGATTAATAGGTTTCTGATAAGACAATACTTGGCACTCATAATATCCTCTATCATACAAAAGCAAAAATTGCATGGTTTCGTTTGACCACTCATAATATTTTCCCATACCATTATCAATTGAATCGGTCAAAGTAAATGATAATCCAGTCAAAATATTTTTGCTATTGTCTGAAAAGTTTGAAGGGAGATTCATGCTACTTAAAGTGGGTTAGCGGTTACTAATATTTTGGATACCATTTGCATGCCCGCTAACCTTTGTATTTATGCAATTGGCCAACAGGCCCATCTTGTGCAAAAGATTGATTAGTAAAAGTGATCAAATTCATTTTTATATTTTTGAGATGCCTCAATCCAATTACCATTCAAAGTAATCGATTTATACAACGCATCCAAAACATTTGTGCGAGCGATGTCTGGGCCAATTACTTTTGGTAAAAGATATTTAATGCCGTTTGGAAACGCTCATATACTCCTCTTTCATAAACTAAGTTAAAGCTCAATAACACGCTTCGGTCCTGGCTGACACATCGGGGTTGAGGGTAGACGTCGCTGGGACGGAAGCGTTCATTTTTCAGCCAAACAAAATACGCCTTCAGAAACAGTGGAAAATTAAGTTTTGGGAAGCTGGTAGAAGTTAAATCAATGAGCCCTAAACCTGGAGATGCGAAAAGAGCGGCAGACATTCGCAGAGCAGCAAAGCAGTACACAGTTGTGAACGTTAATTTGGAAGGCATAAAAATTTATGCAGTGGCGCAATAATGCCATCGTTAAAAAAGTATAGAAATCAGCAGCATAAATATAGTTGTACCGTTTTTTTTATTTCTATTTTTATCGTGCATTTCAAACGACCCTATTTTGTTTTGGCTTTGAATACCACAGCTGATTTTGAGGAACCACATGAACAGCCAACGTTTGAATTGCCCATTTTTTAATACTCAATTGTTCAATGCATGTTTTTTTCAGGTTCCACTTATCCCTCGTTGAATAAAGAAACCAGCAGCAAGATTGTATTGCTTCCGCTGGGAGCGATGGAGCAGCATGGTTTGCATTTGCCTGTTTCTACCGATACGGATATTGTAACGGCGGTAGCTGCGTATGCGGAAAGCAAATTGCCGGCCGATATACTTTTATGTCCTACGCTTACTTTTGGCTCAAGTCATCATCACCTGGCATTTGGTGGCACACTCAGTGTTTCGCCGCAACTCTATACCCAACTGGTAATTGAAATAGTGGAGTCGGTTATAAAATGTGGCTTCACAAAAATCATTTTATTAAACGGTCATGGTGGCAATATCACGCCGGTAAAACAGGCTTTGTCTGTGTTAAGCAACCGGTATGATGCTACCATCAATCCAGCCATTGCGTTGGCAACTTACTGGGAGCTGGCCGGGAAAATATTTGCCGGTGAACCGCCTATGCAAAGCCCTGCACTGAGCCATGCCTGTGAGTACGAAACGAGTTTAATGCTACACCTGTTTCCGGGTAACGTGTTGATGGAAAATGTGCAGCGGTCCGCAAGACCTGAAAGCAATGGCTACATTGCCTGGGAAGATGACGAACCTTACAAGGGCGTAGTAGTGGTGAAGCAAACTGAATTTGTTTCCGGCAATGGCAGCAGTGGCGAGCCACAGCTTGCTACCAAAGAAAAGGGGCAACATTTATTTGAGCATGCAACAAAAGCTCTACTGGATTTTATAGTGTCGTTTAAAAACTGGCCAGCCATCAAAAAATTAAAACCATAGTCATGGGTAAAATTGAAATTAAACATCCGGATAAAGCCGTTTCAACAGGCGCTTATTCCGCCGGGGTATTAAAAAATGGCATGCTGTTTATCAGCGGGCAAGGTCCATTGGATTTAAGTACCGGGGAAGTGATGCATGGTACCATTGAAGAAGAAACGTCGCTGACCTTATCGCACATTAAAAAAGTAATTGAAGCTGCCGGGGGAACGATGGATGACATTATGAAGTGTACGGTGCACCTGGAACGAATTGAAGATTTTGACCGGTTCAATGATGCGTATGCCAGTTTCTTTACCGGTATCAGACCGGCAAGAACTACTGTGCAATCAGTACTGGCCGATGGTATAAAAATAGAGATAGATGCGATTGCTATCATTGACTAATAGTGGCTAAGACTAATCATTACAATTAAAATCATGGAGCAAAAAATAAACATAGGCACGGTTGGATTGGGGTTAATGGGTTGCAGTATCGCCACCTGTATATTGGCCTCGGGCCACCCGGTAACCTCCCTTATAAGAGATATTGATAAAGCTCCCGAAGCAAGAGAGCGGATACTGGAATTTTTAGAGCAGCTAAAATCAGAGGGTATATTAAAAGAAGATCCGCAGACCATCATTAACAGGCATACCATTACAAATGATGTGGCACAATTAAAAGGCCATGAGGTAGTAATAGAAACGATCATTGAAAATGTTGCCGAAAAAAAACAACTTTATCAGCAGCTGGAAACAGTGTTGTCTGCCACTGCAATTATTGGCAGCAATACCTCCGCCATACCGGTAACTATTTTGCAGGAAGGGTTGCAGCATCCCGAAAGACTGCTGGGCATTCACTGGGCCGAGCCGGCGCACATCACCCGTTTTATGGAAGTGATTTGTGGTAAGGACTCTGACATCAACAATGCTTATACAATAATTGCCATTGCAGAAGGATGGGGAAAAGAACCTTCTTTATTGAAAAAAGATATCCGCGGTTTTATCACCAACAGGATCATGTATGCGATGTTGCGGGAAGCATTTAACCTGGTGGAAAATGGCTATGCCACGGTGGAAGATGTGGATCGTTCTTTAAGAAACGACCTTGGCTACTGGATCACTTTTGCCGGGCCGTTTCGCTTTATGGATCTTACCGGTATCCCTGCTTATTTAACGGTGATGCAGGATTTATTTCCTGAGTTAAGCAACACCATCATTCCTCCGGCCTCGATGGAAGCATTGGTAGCAGCGGGTGCCAAAGGGGTAAGCAATGCACAGGGCTTCTATCCCTACACAAAAGAATCAGCTGAAAAATGGGAAGCGCAATTCATTGAATTTAGTTATGACATCCGTAAACTGGCGGAAAAATATACCCCAAAATCATGAGTAGCAATAGCGATACAATCATACAATCCATAAAGGCGACAGAAGTGGTGGTGCCTGCAAAACCAGGCAGTCTTAATTCGGAAATGGTGTTGGATAAAGACACCGAGTTCGCCAAAAAATTCATGACGGGTGAAAGCTGGACGGAGTTTGCCAATCAACCAAAATGGATCATTGAAATAACATTGAACAACGGCTTGACCGGTATTGGAGAAACCTACCGCAGTGCCAATAAAACATTGATAGAAGCTGCCATGAATGCCTTTGCCGGGCAGGATGTGTTGAAGCTGAACTGGAAACATTTGCCATTGACAGATCAACGCATTTACGAAGCTTTTGAAACAGCCGTGTTGGATTTGGTTGGAAAAATATTGCAGGTGCCGGTTCACCAGGTGCTGGGTGGCGCTTACCGCACAACTGTAGATTGTATGGGGTGGACAGGAAGAAGAACGCCGGAAGATGCAGCCCAAAAAGCATACGAAGCCATGCAGAAGGGACACAAGGTTTTTAAATTCAAATGCTCCGACGAAGACCCCGTGAGATTATGGACTGAAGCCATTAAAAAGAAATGTGGTGATGGTATTAAAATCATCTTGGATCCCAATCAACGCTGGACGGATGTTGCTACCACGATGCGTTTAATGGAAGGCGTAGATAGCGATGTAATGCTCGGATTGGAAGATCCAATTCTACATGCGGATGTGGAAGGATTTAAATATTTAAAAGAACATTTGGGAGTGCCATTGATCCGGCACATCTCACTGCCTTACACGCAGGATATCCGCGACATGATCACTTTTGTTCGTGCCGACGCCGTGAATGATTATAATTTTAACGGTACCGCATACAACTCAATTTTACTCGCAGAGATTGCTCACCTTGAAGGGAAATCCTGCTGGCGTGGTTCAGAAGTTGACCTTGGTATTTCAGAAACAATGGGACTGCACATTGCCGCTGCCAGTATCAACTGCACGATACCATCTGATATTTTCGGCGAGCTGGTAAGGGTGGATGATTTGCTGGTTGACGGCATTGCTTTTGAAAACGGCGCAGCCCTTGTTCCGCAAGGCGATGGGTTGGGTGTGTCATTGGATTATACGGCAATGGAAAAATATAAAACCGGGAGCCAGTTGACGGTTGCTGCAGCATCAACAAAAATGGTATTGAATTAAAAAATAAATAGGCAGGAAAATTTGAAAAAAATATTGTGCACTTTCCTGTTTTCATAATTGATTATCCGCTTAAAAAAGATTTATGAAAAAAGGATTTATAGCCTGGTCGGTCTTGTTGTTTTGCAACCTGATATGGTCGTTTCATTTTACCAGCATCAAACTGGTGCAAGACCAGGTAGGTCCTTATTTTACGGTGTGGGCGCCCATGGTGTTGGCAACTCTTTTTTTACTACCCTTTGCGGTAAAGGATTTTAGGAAGGGTAAGAAAAAAATTAAAGACGTTTTGATTTTTGTACAGCTGGGTGCATTGGGTGCATTTCCATCACAGGTATTAATGACTTATGGTACGCAATATTCCCTGGCCAGTAATTCTGCTATCCTGGTACTTGCACTACCAGTAGTAACAGCCGTATTCGCTTTTTTTATTTTGGGCGAAAAAATGAACAAGTTACGGTGGATCAGTTTTGCCATTGCCATTATTGGCGTGTTGCTTTGTTCTACCGATGACATCAAAAACATGGATCTCAGTTCGAAGTACGCGTTAGGTAACCTGCTTATTTTTCTTGCCATTATTGGTAACGGTTATTACAATGTGGGTTGCAAAAAAATAGCAGAACAATATACTGAAATGGAGATGGTATTTTACACCTACCTGGTGCTGGTGATTATGCTTACGCCGCTGGTACTGCATTATGAGCCGTACATGTTTGCAAGGGTGCCTGACTTTACTACAAAAACCTGGCTGGGCATGGCTTCACTTACTTTGTTCCATAATTTTCTTTCCATGCTGTTGTTCTTTAAAGTATTGAAATACCTGGATGCCACACAGGTTGCATTATCCAATTATATGATCACCTTTTTGGCACTGCCCATCTCAACTATTTTTTTGGGCGAAACATTAAAAATGCCGGCGATTATTGGTGGTGTGCTGGTACTTATTTCAACCCTTATTTTAACCATCGTTGACAACCGGAATTATAAAAGAAGCTTAATAAAACCCAATCACATAAATAATTAATCATTACATTATGAAAGAAGCACCGAAAGGTCTGACGGGAGTAGTGCCCATTATACCCACACCGTTTACAGAAGACGAAGAAATAGACGGACTGGGAATTTGCAACCTGGTTGATTTCGCTGTAGAAAGCGGCATCGAAGCAGTATGTTTACCTGCTTACGCCAGCGAGTTTTATAAACTAAGCGACGAAGAAAAATTATACGTGGTAAAAGTAGCGGTAGGGCATGCCGCCGGCAGAATAAAAATTGTGGCGCAGTCAAATAATCCATCATTAAGGGGAGCTGTTAAACTGGCGCAGGCCAATGTAAAAGCAGGGGCCGATGTGGTGTCACTCGCCGTACCAAGAATTTTTAGTTTGCCCGAAGATTCGTTGAAAGAATACCTTGGAGCATTCCTTCAATCCATACCGGATACGCCCGTTTTAATTCAGGACTTTAACCCGGGCGGAGCTTCCATCAGTGTCAATTTTATTGAGACGCTGATGAATGAACATCCTAATTTTAAATACCTGAAACTGGAAGAGCCTTTGTGTGCACCGAAATTTGAAGAGATCATTAAAAGAACCAATGGAAACATCGGGTTGTTTGAAGGGTGGGGCGGTTTGTATATGCTCGAACTGATTCCGCTGGGAATCGCCGGTGTGATGCCAGGTTTGGGTGTATCAGATATTTTACAAAAAGTATTTGACCTTCGTAGAAATGGAGAACATGCTAAAGCATTCAGCATATTCGAAAGGGTGATGCCGCAGATATTTTTCTCTTTACAAAATATGGAATTGTTTCATTACGCTGAAAAGGAATTGCTGATGGCAAGAGGTATTTTAACAAACAGCATTTCAAGGAAGGCGGCCTACAAACCAGACCAGTCGAGCATTAACTATATTAAAGAATTGAACCAGCGGGTTGTTGAACTGGTAAACAGCGAAATATATAATTTAGTGAGTTAAGTTGTTATTCAGGAATGCGCAGTTGGTTGGCAATTGCTTTCGTTAATAGTGGCTCTTTCTTTACTTTTTTTGTCTTGACGCAAAAAAAGATAACAAAAAAAAGTCAAGTCGGCAACGAATACCTCCCGTTGCCGACTTGTAGCTTTGCTGAACTTTTGTACATAGTAGTTTCAACTGTAGTAATTCTACTGTTAGCTTCGTTACAGCTTAAAATACATAATGGCCTAACGTTATTTGGACCGGGAAAATGGATTTACAAGCTAACGAGCTTACCCAATAATAATTTTTTCAGTCTGCAAAATGCAGGCAGATTTGAACCAATAAAATATATTACATGCAGGATTTTAGCAACCAGGTAGCCATCGTAACCGGCGCCGCTTCTGGCATCGGGCTGGTAATTGCACATAAGCTATTGTCGATGGGCGCAAAAGTTATTGTCTTTGATTTGAATGAAAAAACGCTCCACAGCGAATTTGACCGCTACAGCAACCAGGCAAACGTGGTTAGTATCAACGTCACCAATCAGCAGCTGGTAGAGGAAGCAGTGGCCGCTGTGATTGCAGCCGATAAAAAAATTGACGTCCTGGTGAATTGCGTTGGCATCACCGGTATCACCAATATTAAAAGCCATGAGGTATCCAGCGAAGATTTGCATAAAGTTTTTGAAGTAAATTTTATGAGTTGCTTTTATACTTCTAGGGCTGTTTTACCTCATATGGCTGCGGTTAAATACGGAAGAATATTGCACATTGCTTCTATCGCGGGCAAGGAAGGCAATGCGGGTATGCTGGCGTACTCCACTTCCAAAGCGGCGGTAATTTGCATGGCCAAAGTACAGGGCAGCGAATACGCGGAGATGGGCATTACCATCAATGCGTTGGCACCCGCTGTTATACAAACACCGCTGGTAGACGCCATGCCGGAAGCACAGGTGAAATATATGACGGATAAAATTCCCATGAAACGATGTGGCACGCTGGAAGAAGCGGCTAACATGGCGGCTTATATTGTATCGCCACAAAACAGTTTTACAACGGGCTTTACTTTTGACCTATCTGGTGGCAGAGCCCGCTATTGATACACACTGTAACAGAATCTATCTAAAGAATTGTATAAATGAAATTATTGTATTTTAAAAATGGAGAGGAGTGCAGACTGGGGATTGTAACCGAACAAGGAGTTCTTGATGCAGATGCGTACCAGCAATATAAAGGGCAGAATTTTTTTTCAGGTACCAACCTTACCAATAAGGCGGTTGACGATTTAAAAAAAATGTTCGCGGATGGTATCCGGTACCCGGAATTTATACTCGACGAAGCTGCCCTAACCATCGCACCCTGTACGCCTGCGCCTTCCAAAATAATTTGTATTGGTTTAAACTACCGGAGGCATGCTGCTGAAAGCGGTATGGCGGTTCCCACAGTGCCGGTTGTATTTACAAAATACAACAATACGCTGGTTGATTACGGCAAGGATGTGCCGTTAGGAAAGGTAGGGGAGCAGTTTGATTATGAAGTAGAGCTGGGCGTAGTCATTGGCCAGAAATGCAAAGAGGTATCCAAAGCGGATGCGCTGGATTATGTGTTGGGATATTGCGTTGCGAATGATATGTCATGTCGTGATTTGCAGTTCAGAACCAGCCAGTGGCTGATGGGCAAAAGCCTGGATTATTTTTTACCACTTGGCAAATACATAGTCACCAAAGATGAAATTCCGGATGTACAGCAATTGCGGTTGCGGTGTAGCTTAAATGGAGAATTGAGGCAAAATTCAACAACAGCAGATATGATTTTTTCAGTAGCTGAAATCATCGAAGATTTGTCTAAACACATGACGCTAGAGCCGGGGGATTTAATTTTAACCGGCACACCGGAAGGGGTGATTATGGGGATGGCTGAAAAAAACTGGTTGAAGCCTGGTGATATAGTGACTGTTGAAATAGAGGGATTGGGTAGTACCACCAATCGGATGGCGTAACGGTTTTTACAATCACGCATACCTATCAAAAAAGGTTTCCTTAAATAGCTAAAGTAATACAAAGAGATTTAGCCTTGTAGATTCGCCTCTACCGCCGGCGGGGCTGCGTCACTGCAACGATGCTGCTTTTGCTTCTTTCAAAAAAATATTGCTGCGCATTTTTTTGAATCCCGACTTTGTCGGGACCGAATCAAAAGAGGCATCTTATGCAGTGACTGTGTTCAACTCGAAGGAAGGATCGATGTGCTTTTCTTGACCGTAATACTCTTAAGCCAGCAAACTCCATACGCTCGTTCTCCGCATCTAATACTCTTCAAACGGCCTCGAATAAAAAGTGCTAGAAATTTCCAGCACAAGCCGTTAAGCAATCAAGGCTGTTTGAGCACGCATGCTCTACAAATTAGTATACACTTCAAGCGAGTTCCTTGATTGTAGGCTTGTGTTGAAAATTTCAGCCTTTTTATTCGCAGCCTTGATTTTTTTTGTTTCTCTTTTTTGTATCAAGAAAAAAAAGAAAGTAAGCTGTATCAACAAAGGTCTGGTGTAGCGCTTGCAGTAATTCAAACAGATCTCATAATGTAGATTCGCCTCTACCGCCGGCGGGGCTGCGTCACTGCAACGATGCTGCTTTTGACTCTTTCAAAAAAATATTGCTGCGCATTTTTTTGAATGCCGACTTTGTCGGGACCGAACCAAAAGAGGCATCTTATGCAGTGACTGTGTTCAACTCGAAGGAAGGATCGAGGTGCTTTATTTGTTTGTGATTTTTTATGCCCGGAAATAACGGTTGTGCACTTTCAACAATGCATACGCTTCAAACGGCCTCGAATAAAAATTTCAGCCTTTTTATTCGCAGCCTTGATTTTTTTTGTTTCTTTTTGGTATCAAGACAAAAAAGAAAAGTAAGCTGTAACAAAAGCAGATTGAAAAAAAACTGAACAAAACAAAAGGTTAAAGTCGGAGAGAAACCAATGCCAGATTTTAAAACCCTTATTCCTCCATATCAGCCGTATTGGTTAAAAACCTCGCCTTATATTCTTTAGGAATTACACCCGTAAATTTCTTAAAATGCCGGTAAAAATTGGATTGATTTTCAAATCCACTCAGGTAACAAATCTCCGAAATATTATAATGACTGTCCATCATTAACCTGCAGGCATGGCTGATGCGGATTTCGGTGACGTAGTTGGAAAATGTTTTGTGCGTATGGTGTTTAAAATACCGGGAGAAGGAGGCGATGCTCATATTAAGCTGCCCTGCAATGGCTTCAATATAAATATCATTCTTATAATTTGCCAGGATAAACTGAATTACCTGGTCAATGCGGTCAGTATCTTTTGTGCTGGATGCAGTAAATGATTTGGAAAGAATAGGCGTCAGCTCTTTGCTGTTGGATAAACTGATGAGTATTTCCAAAAGCTTCATCAGCCGGTTGACAGGTTTCATTTTTTTCATTGCTGTCAGCTTCTCTTTGATTAAAGTATTGGTATTGCCGATAACTTCAAAGCCAAGCTCAGATCTTTCCAGCAGCTTTTTAACCTGTTTCATTTCAGGCAAATCAAAGAAAGACCTACCCAAAAAATCATCTGTAAAATGGATGAAAATTGATTTGGCCGTGAGCTTATTGCTTTTGTAATAGTCTTCGCTGTTTCGGTATAAATGGGGAATGTTGGGCCCTAATAACACAAGGTCACCGTCATCAAAAAAACTTACCTGGTCGCCAATAAAACGGGTACCTTTTGTTTTATCGATGTAAACAAGTTCATACTCTTTGTGAAAATGCCAGGGTTTATCAAAGTATTTACACTCTTCATCTATATAAAGAAAAGAGCTATCGGGGGCCAATGGTAATTTATATAATTGTGGTCTCATTTGTTGCTTGTAATTTACGTAAAATATAAAATACCCCATTTCTTTTTAACAGAATAAATGCAGAAATTGCAGCAATTTTTACAGGGAAGGGATGATCAATCCCCGGGTTTAAAACTATCAAATTATGAACAGCGCTACAAACAGCAGTATCGTCGAAAGCCCCTCCCCTGGAGGGGTTGGGGGAGGCTTCCCATCTTATCAAAACACGGGTAAAAGAATGGAACAAACCATGCGCTGGTATGGCCCTAAAGATCCCGTTAGTTTAGCCGATATTAAACAGGCTGGTTGCATAGGCATTGTCACAGCGCTGCATCACATACCCAATGGGGAAGTATGGGCGGTAGAAGAAATTAACCTGCGCAAAAATGAAATTGAAGCCGCCGGTTTAACCTGGCCGGTGGTAGAAAGTGTGCCCGTACACGAAGCGATTAAAACACAATCGGCTGGCTTTGAGCAATACATTGAAAATTATAAACAGTCCATTCGCAACCTGGCTTTGTGTAACATAAAGATTGTGACCTACAATTTTATGCCGGTGATGGACTGGACAAGAACTGACCTGGCTTATACGGTAGCGGATGGAAGCAAAGCCCTGCGTTTTGAAAAGGCTGCTTTTGTTGCATTTGATGTTTTTATTTTAAAAAGAAAGGGTGCACAAAAAGATTATTCAGCAACAGAATTGGAAAGGGCTGAAAAGAGATTGGCAGCCATGAGCGACGAAGAAAAATTATTATTGCAAAGAAATATTATTGCCGGTCTGCCCGGGAGTGAAGCAAGTTTTACACTGGCGCAATTTCAACAGGCGCTGGATAAGTATGCCGGCATTGATGCTACAGTGTTGAGAAATAATTTAATTTATTTTTTGCAGCAGGTAGTACCGGTAGCGGACGAATGTGAAGTGAAAATGGTAATACATCCCGACGATCCGCCTTATGCCATCCTTGGTTTGCCAAGAGTGGTTAGTACCGCCGCCGATATTGAAGCATTGGTGAAAGCAGTTCCTTCGCTTAACAACGGGCTTTGTTTTTGTACCGGCTCATTTGGGGTAAGGGCAGATAATAATTTACCAGCTATGGTAAAACAATTTGGCGACCGGATCAATTTCATTCATCTGCGCAGCACCAAAAGCAATGGAGCGGGCGATTTTTATGAAGACAATCACCTGGAAGGTGATGTGGATATGTATGCTGTAATAAAAGAAATTGTGCAGGTGATGAAAGAAAGAAATGTGGCCATTCCTGTACGACCAGATCATGGTCACCAGATGCTGGATGACTTACACAAAAAAACAAACCCCGGCTATTCTGCCATTGGACGATTGCGTGGACTGGCCGAAATCAGGGGTGTGGAACTGGGCATATTAAGAAGCATGGCAGACAAGGAGTAAACACCGCCGGTAATCATTACCAGGTTCTTTGGATACCACGAAAATTGGTAATCACCATCTTTGCAATACCAGCATCCCATTTAATTTTTCGGGTTGATTGTGAGAGGTAAGTGCTGCCATAATAAAATTCCATTCTTCTCTTTTTGCCATTTTTATAAATGATGTCTGCACAGGCATCTTCCGGTTGCAGGCTAACCCAACGGCTGGTATTGTCGTGATCGGTGATAGTTTGTGCAAACACTTTCAGGCTATCCTGGTTTTGTGTTGATAAAATTAAATCTTCGTTTTTAGCAGTGTGTATCGTTGCCAAACCTTTGGCATCACCCTTTACAAAAAAGCCACTTTGCTGCAGGGTGGTGGCGGCGAAATTGCCCTTGCCATCTCCCTTTAAACAAAGGCCGTTAAACGCATCATGACGACCACTGTAGGGCTCCATTCCATAATCGTTGCCGGTTAGTAAAACATCCAGGTTACCATCGCCATCTGCATCAGTAGCCATCATGCCATAGATGGGCGCTGTCTGCGTTTCAACGGGTAATGGGGTAATGGTAAATTGGCCGTTGCCTTTGTTTTCAATGTAGCTGGTCTGCATATCGTTAGCCTGGTAAGTGATGGCATCCTGGCGGTCTTTAGCTGGCCATAATTCATCCATACCGGCGGTGCCGAATGATTTATAAGTGGGGTATTTTTTACGGATGGATAGTAGCTGTGCAGCCAGGTCATCCTTGGTATGCATAGGGAAAGGTTGCATACTGCTGTCAGCCGCCTGCATGTAGCAAAAAATCATGGCATCCAACGATCCGTTCTGATCCAGGTCTTTTGCCCAAATCGTCATCGGCTCTTTCGGTGTGGCTTTGTAATTGGAATTGAGGCCAAGGTTGCCAGCGATATAATCAATGTCACCATCGTTATCAAAATCACCGGCGACCAAACCGTTCCACCAGCCAACATGATTGCTGATGCCGGCTGTTTTACTAATCTGTAAAAAGCCCTTGCCCATATTTTTCAGAAAGGTTACCGGCATCCATTCACCAACCAGTACCAAATCAATTTTTCCATCTTTATCAAAATCGCTCCACAAGGCATCCGTTACCATGCCGATGTTTTTTAAAGCCGGGCAATACTTCGCCGTTACATCCGTAAATTTTCCGCCATCATTTCTTAAAATAAAACTCTGCGGTGCGGTTGGGTAAGCGCCTGATACTACGCGACCGCCAACAAACAAATCCAAATCACCATCGCCATCTATATCGGCTGCACGAACGCAGGAGCCATTGGAGGTTTCTGTTGGCAATGCATTTGTTGCCCTTGCAAATTTTCCTTTGCCATTGTTGAGGTACAAGCGGTCCTGGCAAATTTCATTGCCGGGCGGTAGTTCATAACTGCCGCTTACTACATACATATCAAGATCTTTATCACCATCGGCATCAAAAAATAATACACCCATATCTTCTACCAACGGATTTTCTTTTTGCAAAAAACGGTCGCCATCCTGTGTAAAATTTCCTTTGGCATCCTGCATAAAAAAGATACCCAAATTGCTGCTCGATCCGCCCACGTAAAAATCATCAAAGCCGTTGCCATCAATATCACCCACTGCAATGCCAGGGCCATACTGGCTTAACTTATGAGGCAACGTTAACTGGATATTATAATCCACAAAATCATCTTCCACCGGTTTGTAATTGATGCCATATTTTTTCGATACTTCTGTAAACAGCGCAGGTTTTACAACCGGTACAAAAGGCTTCCCATTGCCTGCATCTTTTTGGTTGAGTGTAATGGCTTCATCCGCCTTCAGGTTGGTGAGCAACTGCCAGCTGTTATCCGGCCATTCAATTTTTAATGAATCAATGTTGGCATTGCTGCCCAGCCCGAAATGCGCCCTTGCATCATCTGTACTCAGGTAACCGCGGGTAGGGTGGTGCTCATAATATTGCTGCTCGTGCTTACCATAATAAAGGTGAATAGTGGCACCAATGCCCTGTGTGTTTAAACCACTGCCATTGATGGATACGGTTAACTGGTGTAAATTTTTATCCTGTGTGGTGTTCTCATAAACAGAGGCAACTTCATTAATGTTGTTGACAACAATATCCAGGTCGCCATCATTATCCAAATCTGCATATACACTGCCATTGGCAAAAGAGGATTGTGTAAAACCCCATGCTTTAGATGTATTTTCAAACAAGGCATTGCCCATATTTTTAAAAGCGTAGTTGGGTATTTTAACCACGGGTAGTGAATCTGCAAGTGCCAGGGAAAAGTTACCGGCACCTACCTGGCCGTTGTCATAAGAAATATAATCGAGGTCTGTTACATCCCTCGGCAAACCGTTGGTGATGATCAAATCACGCAGGCCATCATTATCAAAATCGGCTAACAGCGGGCACCAGCTCCAGTCTGTCTGGTACATGCCGGCCATAAAACCAACATCACTAAAAACAGGGTGACCTTCCGGCGTAACGCCGCTGTTTACCTGCAATACGTTGCGTACATACTGGTGGGTATAATCAAATTTATCCGCATTGGTATAGTTGTAATATTCATTGCCGCCCAGCATTCTTTTTTTGCGCATGTTACTTTCCGGTAACATTTCTAAAGAGATCAAATCCGGCAAACCATCGTTGTTGATGTCGGCAAAATCGGTGCCCATGGCGTTCCAGCCGGTATGTTTAAAATACTCGCCCAGCCGGTTGGTGAAAGTGCCGTCTTTATTGTTGATGTACAACAGGTCGTTGCTTACAAAATCGTTGGCTACATATACATCCGGCCAGCCATCATTATTAAAGTCGGATATGCAGGCGGCGTGGCCCCAGCCTTCAAATAAAATACCGGCAGCTTTGGTTACATTGGTAAAAGTTCCGTTACCGTTATTGCGGTACAGCCGGTCATTATTTAAAGCCGAACCATCCGTTATTTTAGGTCGGAAAATGATCGGCGTTTTAGGGTCATTCAATTGATTGGTGACGAGGTACAAGTCAAGATCACCATCTTTATCATAATCAAAAAAGTAGGCCTGTGTGCTAAGGCCGGTATCCGCTACACCGTAGGCTGCGGCCTGTTCTTTAAAAACCGGGATGCCATTTTTATCATTGCCCTGGTTGATGTAAAACAGGTTGGTTCTGCGCAAAGCATCATTCCTGAATGAGGCACACACGTACACATCCGGTAAGCCATCTGCATTAATATCTACTATTGAAACACCGGTACACCACCTGCCTTCGCCGCCAACACCGGCCGCATTGGTTACGTCTTCAAATTTTAAGTTGCCTTTGTTGAGGTACATTTTATTTTGCACCATATTGCCGGCAAAATAAATATCCATTAAACCGTCTTTATTAAAATCGGCAATGCCTACGCCACCGCCATTGTAAATATTGGCCTGGTTTAAAATATTGGTGGTGTCGCTTTCGGTAATGGTATTTTTAAAATCAATGCCGGTTTCAGTAGCAGATCGCAGCGAGAACAAAGCTGGTTTATTTTGAGCTTCACCGCGGTTTTGTAAGGTTACAAAAGCAATAAAAAGAAGCAGCTGGGGGAAGATTCGTGCAATCATATAGCGCAACATTTTTTGAATAGCGCAAATTAATATTTTTATGCCCGTGTAATTTTTACAAGTTGTCCGTTGCGTATCATTATTTATTCATTTTGTTACCGCTGCTGGGCTATAAAGCCAGGTGAATGTAATATTTGCATGGATTTGCCAGGGTATCAAAGTTGCTTTACAAACAGGTTTCTATAACTCAACGGGCTAACCTGCCTGCGATCTTTAAACGTTTTATAAAAGTTAGATATATCGTTGAAGCCACTTTCAAACCCAACCTGATTTACTGGCTTGTTGGTATGCACCAGTTCCTGCATGGCAAAATCTATCCTGTAATCGTTGACTACTTCTATAAAAGTTTTCCGGCTTATCTTTTTAAAATATTTACAAAATGCCTGCGGCGTCATATGAACTGCATTGGCCGCTTTGTTAAGCGATATTTTTTCTCTGAAGTTGTCAACGATGTAAGCCGTTACGGCATTCATTCTTTCTTTTTCAGCCACGGGCAACGCGGTAAACAGGTTTTGTTTATTTAAGAGTTTGCTTTTCCTCCGGCTGGACAGCTCATCCAGTATTTCAAGCAATAGCAGTAGTTTTTTAAAAGCAGTTTTCTCTTCAAAAATAGCCAGCATTTTCTTTTTAACCAGGTTGATATCACCTGTAAATTGTATACCGTAATTGCTGTCGTTGAGCAGTTGCTGTATGCTTTTCATTTCGGGCCGGCTAAAAAAATCAACCCCTAAAAACGAGGGGCTAAAATGGATTACTACCGAACTGGATATTGGCTGCAGTTCTGTATGCTCCGTTTTCCAGCAATGCGGTACGTTGCTTCCCAGCAACACCAGGTCGTCTGGAAAATAATCACCCAGGTGTGTGCCCACATAGCGTTTGCCGCAACCGTTCAGTATCATGGTCAGCTCATATTCCGGGTGAAAATGAAACGGAGCTTTAAACTTTTTTTCTTCAAATTTTCTTGCCAAAAAAGAGCTGTTGTTGAGCGCACTGATATTTTCAAAAGCTGGTTTCACTATTGATAATTTTAACTAAAATACATCAATTGGATAGCATAGGGATAAAATAATCCATAAAGTGGCCATATTTCGCAACTGGCGGCATGCTGATTTTGTCTTATTTTGATTTATAAAATTAATACTATTATGCACACGACAACCTTGCCATCATTGAGCGATTTCCGCCAGCTTGATCCCGAACAAATAAATGAATTTAGAAAAAACGGGCATACACTTGTAAAAGGCCTGCTGCAACCAGCCGAAGTGCCTGCCTTCAGGGATGCCATCAATAAAGCTGCTTACGCTTTCAATACAGAAACCAGGAATCTTGATGAAAGGGATACCTACGGAAAAGCGTTTTTACAAATTATGAATTTGTGGGAAGTAGATGAAGACGTACGGCAGTTTACTCTTGCCAAAAGGTTTGCAAAAATTGCGGCCGATTTACTGGGAGTAGAGCACGTACGCATTTACCACGACCAGGCATTGTATAAAGAACCCGGCGGAGGTTTAACTCCCTGGCACCAGGATCAATACTACTGGCCGTTGAGTACCGACAAAACCGTTACCATGTGGATGCCGCTCATGGATATTACCGAAGAGATGGGCATGCTCACTTTTGCATCTGGTTCACATAGCGAAGGGTTTGTCGGCAACCTCGCCATTTCAGATGATTCAGAAGCGGAAATTGACCGGCTTGTAAAAGAAAAAAACTATGCCGTAACCCGCCCAAAAACCATGGATGCCGGTGATGCAACCTGGCATTATGGATGGACATTGCACAATGCACCCGGCAATTTATCGGGCGTTACCAGGGAAGTAATGACCATCATTTATTATGCGGATGGCGCCATGGTGAACGAACCTAAAAACGAACACCAGGAAAATGACCGCAAGCGCTGGCTGGATAGCATTGCACCCGGCAACCCTGCGGCATCCAAATTAAATCCACAGGTAGTGTAACCTATTGTCTCACCTTTATTGTGCTATTATTTATATGAAAAAAAAGTATCACTTTTTTACAGGGATTGTTATTATCAAAAAAATACAACAACCCTGTTATTTGCACAGCATGGCTGAACCGGCCTGACGGCTCTGTTATCAAAACCAACCTACCCGTTTTTCATGATTCTAAAGTGTGACAGCGTGGTTTGTACCGCCTGATTTGCCCCTTACCGGCAGATGAAATTTTTTTGATAAAACAACTTACCATAAAAGCGGTAAACTAACTGCCGCAATATGTTTTTCGATAACAACATTGGGGTGCACTTAAATTGTAGTTGTTTATTTCAGCGGCATGGATTGGTAAAATGGCCGTTTAGTCGTTGAGACGTTAAGTTGACAAATAGAAAAGACGCCTTGACGCCTAAACCGCAATAAAAATTTGCCGTTTGGTACCGTAGCAATTTTAAATGCGCACCGACATTTTTACTGCCTTAAAATGATCGTTTTTGAATAAAGAATGATATTTGCTGCGAATACATTTTGCCTGGTTTGAAATAAATTGGCGCTCCTTTTTAAGCTTTTTAATGAAGGCTCCGGCTGGCTGTATTTACTGATTATTTTATGTGAACCATACAGCTTACTTCGGTGCAATCAAAAAAAGTGAGTAACAATTAATAAAACACATGAAAAATCTATTACCGCTTGTATTGCTTTTTTTTGTTGTTTTACCTGTGTGCGCACAGGTAAAACCCGACTGGAGAAAGCTGGCGGAGAACCCTGAATACCTGCATCGTTCTATTAAAGAAGTAACCGATGTGATGGTGCATGACATTTATTCACCACCAGTTGCGGCCCGCATGTATGCCTATGTTACGGTGGCCGCTTACGAAGCAGCTCACCACAGCGATGCGGCATACATTTCTTTTGACGGGCAGTTGCACGGACTAACCAATGTGCCCCAGCCTGAGGCAGACAAGCAATACAGTTATCCGCTGGCTTCGGTGAATGCCTTGTTGCTGGTAGCCAAATCAATGATCATTTCTGAAGAGAAAATCGGTGCTTTTCAATCAGGCATTTTGCAGGAATATAAAACATCCGGCATGCCTGCCGATGTGTATGATAACTCGCTTGCCTACGGAAAAAAAATTGCGGAACACATCATGGCCTGGGCCGCAAAAGACAGGTATAAAGAGACAAGGTCACTCTCAAAATATTCTGTTGGCACCGATGCGGCTTCCTGGAAACCAACGCCACCCAGTTACATGAAAGCGATAGAACCACACTGGGGTGAACTAAGAACATTCCTGGTTGATTCAGCGCAACAGTTCAGGCCATTGCCACCAACCAAATTTTCCACCGATTCAACCAGCCAGTTTTATAAGGAAGCAAAAGATGTACAGAATGCCCGCATCAACCTAACACCCGAACAAAATGAGATCGCCAATTTTTGGGATTGCAATCCTTTTAAAATGAACATCAACGGGCACGTGATGTATGCCACCAAAAAAATATCTCCCGGTGGTCACTGGATCAATATTACCCGCCTGGCCTGCAAACAAAATAATGCCGGTTTTGTACAATCCGCGGAAGCCTATGCCTGTATTTCCGTTACGCTCGCCGATGGCTTTATTAGTTGCTGGGACGAAAAATACCGCAGCAAATCCATCCGGCCCGAAACCTATATCAACCAATACATCAGCCAGAGTTGGATGCCCTTGCTGCAAACGCCCCCCTTTCCCGAATATACCAGCGGGCACAGCGTTGTGTCCGGCGCCTGCTCCGTAATACTCACCAAATTATTCGGCGATCATTTTGCCTACAGCGATTCTACGGAAGTGGAATTTGGCATTCCCGTGCGGCATTTTAAATCATTCAAAGCAGCCGCGGAGGAAGCGGCCATCAGTCGTTTTTATGGCGGCATTCACTACATGCCTTCCATCACCAACGGGTTAGATGAAGGCGATAAAATTGGTGTTTTCATGGTTAATAAATTAAGAACAAAAAGGTAGTATTGACGGCCTTGTTTTAAACATCGGTCATTCATTTAATCAGGCCAAAATGGATAGTAAAAGATTTGTAATTCAATGTTGTTCCGTTAACTAAAACCGCCGTCAGGGTCACAACCGCTGACGGGGTTGAACAACCTAACTAACCCCGACGGCGGTTGGCCAGAGACTAACTAAGAGCTAAGCAAACAACATTGCTTTGTCAGACGAAGTGTAAATAAATTCATAGAATTAGTCGTTTACTTAGCAGACACATGCTGGGTGCGGCCTCGAATAAAAAGTGCTAGAAATTTTCAACATAAGCCGTTAAGAAATCAAGGCTGTTTGAGCCGGCAGCAGCCATAAAGTATTGAACTCTGCTGGCGAGTTCCTTGATTTTAGGATTATGTTGAAAATTTCAGCCTTTTTATTCGCAGCCTTGATTTTTTTTGTTTCTTTTTTTTATCAAGAAAAAAAAGAAAGTAGGGTCTTAAATAATACGGTAAAGGCTTTGCGAAGTAAATGCCTAACTCAATAAATTCAATTGCATTTTATAATAATTGTTGCAACATGAACATAAAAAAGTGGATGTCTTGTTTGGTTTTTTCCGGCTGCTTCGTAGCAATGTTTGACTTGCATGCGGATGCACAATCAACCTATAAAAATATAGACACTATTCATCTCGCCGACCCGACCATCTTCTATAACAAGGGCACCTATTATTTGTACGGAACGGTGGAAGAAAATTCAGGGAACGGCTTTATAGCCTATACTTCAAAAGACATGCAGCGTTGGGAAAAGTCAACCACTTCACCGGATGGTTATGTGCTTAAAAAAGGAGAGGCCTATGGAACAAAAGGCTTTTGGGCGCCACAGGTTTTTCAACAGCAGGATAGTTTTTACTTGGCCTATGTGGCAGATGAAAATATTGCCATTGCAACCAGTGCCAGTCCGGCCGGGCCGTTTATGCAAAAAGTAATACAACAACTCGAAGCTCCTGTCAGGCAAATTGATCCCTTTGTTTTTATGGATACGGATGGTAAAAAATATTTGTACCATGTGCGTTTAACCAGCGGCAACAAAATATTTGTCGCCGAAATGGAGGATGATCTTTCAGCCATCAAACCTGCTACCTTAAAAGAGTGCATTACCGCGACCGATGCCTGGGAAAATACCGCCCACACCAACTGGCCGGTTACAGAAGGCCCGTCGGTATTAAAACACAACGGCCTGTATTATCTTTTCTATACCGCCAATGATTTTCGCAACCCCGATTATGCGGTAGGCTACGCCACCAGTACATCGCCTTTAGGCCCCTGGAAAAAATATGCCGGCAACCCCATCATCAGCAAAAACATACTGGGCGTAAACGGCACCGGCCATGGCGATTTTGTGATGGATGCACAACACCAGCTCACCTATGTTTTTCACACGCATTTCTCCGCTACCAAACCAACCCCAAGAAGAACAGCGATTATAAAACTGCGGTTCCAAAAAGATAAAATTTCCGCAATAGATAAACTGGTGATTGATAGAAAAAGTTTTCGTTACGCGGTTGCGGAGGTTGAATAGTTCAAGTTTTTTTGCATTACTTGTGTAGTAGCATCATTTGTGTGGTTAGGGGCCATTGTTTCTTTCCCTCAGTTAAAATTGAATTCCCTGTAGTATTTTGTAAAAAACATGAGATTCGCAGAGAGGGATTAAAATAGATTTCAAAATGTATTTCAGAAGTTCAAATAAAAGTGAACAGAATAATAAAATAATATGACACTACCTGGTTACTTAATTCTGTTGGAAATGACCGAGTCTTCAACCGAAGCAATGCTCGTTATTTGCAATAAGATCGGTCGGGGCTATCATTATTGCAGAGGGGACAGTTCAGGACGCAGAGAATTATGGCTAATTCCAAAAGGGAAGAAAAGCGAACAAGAAGTTGCCGTCCTATTACAGGCTGTGCCTGCTATTCGCAAAGTGTCTGCAATTGCACTGGGTAAGTTAATTAAACCGGAAAAGTTAATAAATGTACGCCAGCTAATTACAGAATACGGGTGGGAAACATCCAATGTAAGTGATGAGCAGTTGTTGATGTATATTAATGCAATGCTTCAGGGCCAAAGCACCTACTACATCCATTTTGATCATTCATTGGGCAGCAAGGCTCTTGATCGAATATCAATAAAGTCCATGAAAGAACACCCCAATTACACCAGTATGAAAGACAGTATTGCTACTAAATGGCTTGAAGAAGACGGAGAGCTAACACTTGACAAAATCCAGAAAATTGAGGTGACAGACATTCAGACAGTAGTTATAAAGTTCCCTACTGGTTCAAACAACTCTTCAAACCATTAAATCCGTGCATTGGCGCAAGGATACTGAACGGGCAAGCGTGTTGGCGTACTTTTGCCTTGCTGAATCTTCAAGTTAAATTGCCTAACAAAAAAATCCGGGAGTTTAAATAAGGGCATTTGCTGATGCAGTCTGTTCCCGCAAGTGAGCCTAGATCGGGATCGTAGGTTGTGCTAACGACAATTGGATTTGTATAATATCAAAGAATTGATTTTCGATATCACGTTTTTTGTTTTACTTGCGTACAGTAACATCAATATACGTGTAAGCTGCAATTAAAACACAACACCCTCATGTTCAAACAACTTTTCTTAGCGTCGATTCTTTTACTGACAAAGACTTTTTTGTTTGGGCAGATTTCTAAAGAAGATTATCAAGTTTATGCTGCTATTATAAAAACAGAAATTCCCGACAGTACCAAGTCGGTAACAATTATAAAAAACGGAATTGACAGCCAAAAAACGGCTGAGAATACATACAGCACGGCAGACAATCTAACCTCAATTAATTTAACCTATAAATATCAGACATACAACTGGACAGAGAATAATAAGAAACAAAGGCCATCAATAATTGACAGCAATTGTGCTCAACTTCTTATAGATTATTGCAAAAGCAAAGCAGACAAATTTACCTTGACAAATGATTTCAATCAGGCGTACAAAACAGTCCTTATAAAAAAGTTTCCTATCAGACGAAAATCTATTCAACAAGACTGGGAAGATTTTTACGAAAAATATCCTGGCTCTGGCGGCATATTTTCATTTTCAAAAATTAAGTATTACACAGTAGACAACACAACTTCAATAGTTTATTATTGGGTTAGACGGAATGGTTTGAATGGGCATGGGGCTTTAGCTGTTATGACAAAGACCAATGGTGAATGGCAAATGAAATACAAAACTTACTTATGGTGGAACTGACCTTAACTACAGCTTAAGCGAGTAACGCAGGGGAATTCCCCTATTTTAGTGCAAGCAACTCTTCAAACCATTACCCCGCGGGTTAGAGCAAGTATGCAGAACGGGCAATTGTATTGGCGTACTTGTGTCTTGCCGAACCCTCCAGTTAAATTGCCTGACAAAAATTCGAAGAGTTTAAATAAAAGTATTTGCTGATACAGACTGTTTGCGACAGGAGAGGTCAGGTCGGGATATAGCCTGTCCTAACGACACTTGGATTTGGATAATATCAGAGGATTGATTTTCGATATCAAAAATTTTTGTTTTAATTGCGTGTGATAACATCAATACACGTGTTAGGTAACCTTATGACCATAGCAATATCATTAATTTCCGCAGTGACAATTTTACTTTCTTGTAATAACTACATGCAACCAGGTAACAGCGTTTTACTTACTGACAATAATATGTCAGATACTGTAAAGCCCGTGGTTACTAGTTCTTTGAAAGGAACAGCATATCCGGATGTTTTTGAAGCTGCATTTTATAACGACACAAAAATTACCCAAGGCGACATTGTATACAATTTCTATAAACTTGATATTGGTAAAATAAAAATTGAAAGTGGAAAAGTAATAGCTTGTGACCCAATCGTAATGCACGACGCTTCACCATTTACTCAAATCTTTCCGACAGGGGAATTTTCTGTTCATCTTGCAATGGCAAAAACTTACAATGACGAAAGAGTTGCATTTGCCAGATTAGTCTTTTCCGACAAGAATATTTTCAAATGGGAATTTGCATTACAAAAAGGGCAAAAGCCAATTCCATTAAAAGACACAAGTTTTTATTGTTATGGTGTTGACGCAGGGACAGGAATATTTATTGATTCAATCTCTAATAACGTTTTTAATAAAAAAGACCAGTCTGTATGGGAAAATGTATTTGTTACAAAAGCAGAGAAAAATGGATATAAGGGCTACATACACGATTTTGAGGGATTCAATCTTGCAACTTTTTCAACAGGCTATGGCGACGGTTGTTATGCGACATACATTGGCTTTGACAAAAAGGGAAATGTATGCCAGTTATTAACAGACTTTGGACTTGTTGAATGGTGGAAACTTGACGAAAAAAATGGTCACTTTTAGCTTGACACAGAAGGCTGCCTATAAAAAAAGCCAGTCAGCAGTCCAGGCGAACAAATATAAAATTCCCCGCAATCGGCAATACCGGCTCGTTAACGTTTATAATTAAGCACTCGTCAATGCAAAGATTTTTTCTGACTTTAATAATTTTGCTTATTCTCTCTGCATGTGGACAGAGGCAGGTATCAAATACCCTAAATAATGCCCAGACGTTTAAAATATTTTTTCATCCGAGCTTCGACGAAGCAGCTGAAATTATTTTAACTAAAGTTGACACACAGCAGGTAATAAATTTTTTACTTCTCGCCCGAGAGCTTCCTGATAAACTAACTGACACTTTTTATTCAAAGAGAATTTCAATCACAAAAGAGCAGTTTGACAATTTTGATTCTTTAGTTATTCAGAAGATGAAAATCAAACAACCACATCAATGGACAGGTTGTTGCGATGGCATGCCGGTAGAATATTTGTTAATTCAAGGAAATGATACATCTAAACTTAATTTCAGAAGTCCTGATGCTAAATCCGGCTCGTCAGGCTATAAAATAACCAAAGCGGCAATTGAACAGTTAGGAATATTCTATAAGGATAGTGTTATATCAGATTACTTTAATGATATCGAAAGTTATATGGACGAAACTATTCATCATATAAACTGGAAGGATAATCGACCAATAAATCGTTTACGAAAGATTGAATACAGTCGCTAACAGCTTTAAGCAAGTTGGGGCGTTGAAACTGGGGCTGTTTGCATCCCCAACTGGGGCTGTTTGCATCCCCAACTGGCGCAAGTTGTGCTGTGAATTGAGTACCCGAATATATGGAGTACAAGAATGCTGTATAAAAGATGATAGTAGGTCTATCGTTGTCGCATTGCATGTTGAGGCAACAAACCACCTCTCGGTGCTTGTTTAGTAATAAACAGGTGTTGAACGGAAAGAGGAAAAGGTCTCTTAAAGGGATCAGGTGCGAATAAGAGAGATGAATACAAGTGAACCACCGATGAAGTGATGTGATAGTGGAACATATTGTCAAAAGCTACCTTTCTTGCGGGGTAGTGAAGGATTACAGCGGACACTTGCATACTGGCTGTAAGGCAATCGTCATAGAGGTGGCATGACTCTTATTCAGGCTTTTATATGGAACACAGGAAGTCCTTATCAGATGCGAAGAGAAAAGCACAAGTGGAAGATATCCATGAGGCTGAATACCGAAGCTGTTAAGGATGGCGGATGATGCTGTAGTAGTGATGAAACCTTTGTAATGAAGGTGGAGCCAAGAGCATCAATCATATCGCTCGAAAATGTTTTGACAACTTTTAAAAAGAGGATGATTAAATGTTTGAGACAAGAACAAGTACTGTACCGATTACGAAAGAAATGGTAAAGGCGGCTTACCGTAAAGTAAAAGCGAATGCCGGCGCAGCAGGAATTGATAAAGAAAGTCTGGAAGATTTTCAGGCAGATTTATTAAACAACCTGTATGTGCTGTGGAATCGTTTAAGTTCCGGAAGTTATTTTCCCAAGCCATTGCGATGCGTGTCGATACCCAAGAGCAACGGAAAGAAGCGAACATTAGGCATTCCAACAGTAAGCGACCGGATAGCGCAACAGGTGATTAAAAGTTACTTAGAGCCAAGACTGGAAGCGGAGTTCCACAACAATTCTTATGGTTATCGTCCTTTAAAGAGTGCTCATCAGGCAATAACGGCAGTACAGGAAAATGTACGTCAATATGCATGGGTAGTTGATATGGACATTAAAAGTTTCTTTGATGAAGTAGACCATGAGTTGCTGCTGAAAGCCTTAGACCGGCATGTAGAGGAGAAATGGGTAAAGATGTACATCAAACGCTGGCTGGAAACACCGGTACAGCAGGGAGATGGAACACTGATCCCAAAGAATGGTAAAGGCACGCCGCAGGGCGGAGTTATCAGCCCTTTGTTAGCCAATTTGTATTTGCATTATGTGTTGGATAAGTGGATCAACAAACATTATCCGCAAACCGCATTTGTGCGCTATGCAGACGATGTAATTATCCATTGTCACACAGAAGAAGAAGCAAAGGCAATATTGTTGGCAATAAGGTCAAGGCTGGAGGAATGTAAATTAAGCTTGAATGAAGAGAAGACTAAAATGGTTTATTGCCAGGATTACCGGAGAGTAAAGAAGAAAAGTTTCGGAAAGAAATTTGATTTTCTTGGCTTCACGTTCAAACCATGTTCTGTAGCCTCCAAAAGGGAGGACGACAGTATGTTTTTAGGTTATGGATGTTCCATCAGTCAGTCCGCACAAACGAGAATAGTACAGGAATGGGCAAAAGAAGGCTGGCATCGCAGAACAACAATTACGATACAGGAAATAGCCAATAAAGTGAATGTGCAAATGCGTGGTATTCTCAGGTACTACGGCAAATTTAAGTTGTGGGAATTAAAACGTTTGATGTGGCACTTTGAGTTTCGGTTAGCAAAATGGGTATTGAGCAAGTACAAGAGGTTTAAGAACAGTTACACGAAAGCATATCAATGGATAAAAGTGCTAAAGCAAAGCTATCCAACGATGTTTTATTACTGGACAATTTTTAAACACGTTTGATGATATGATACGAGCCGGATGAAGTGAGAGCTTCATGTCCGGTTCTGTGAGAGGCTTGGGCTGAAATGCCCTTGCCTACTCGGCCAACTCTTCAAACCATTAAACACTTGCATTGGCGTAAGGTAATCCTCCGGCCGATGCCCTGTTGTTAATTCAAAATAAAAAGGTTAATGAGTTATGAAGTTTGTTTCCAGTTTTGAGGCAGCAGCTCCTGTATTTTATTGATGGGATGTTGAGCGATTCGCTCGAGTACATCCTGTAGC
>JBBQWL010000047.1:0-55624 GCA_038210625.1 Chitinophagales bacterium
ACTTTTCCTGCACTATCAAGAAAATTAATTTTTGCTATTCCGTTAGAATCGACAAGTAATTGAAGGCGTGGACTTCCCATACGGTCGGCAAGGGTTACCATGGCTGTTTTGTTTTCATCTTTACCAACAAAAACCCGCTGAGCAATTGCCTTCTGACCAATAGTAGGTTCCATCATTTTTTTTAGCAATGCTTCTTTCATTGGTCCATCAGGCAGAAGTTGCGCTTTTTTATACTCAGCCCGCCATTCCCAGTATGGTTGAGGCGCCTGCCTGTCATCAATATGCAAACCGGTGTTTTGATCGCCATTGTTATCTGAATAGGTTAAATAAAGTACCTGGTTCTGATTATACTGATCAAAAGATAAATGTCCCGTAGCAAAGTATTTTCCGCTACTATCTTTACTCCCCATGAATACCAACCCACCGTTTTCTGTCCCTTCGTCATTAAAGAAGATCAGCCCCGGCCTGTTGCCGCCGGGAATAGCGGGAATTAAGGGTTTGCCATAGGCCAGAACTTCTGGAGAAAGGCTTTTGTTAGAAATAGCCATTCGCAGTTGCCCATTATTCTCCAGGATATTAATTCGCTCTGCTGAAATTTCTTTAAAATGGGTTTTACTAGTATTGGTAAGGGCTATGAAACTGGCGACTACTAAAAGCAAAGTTAAAATGCCTGAATACCATTTAAGAAATACCAGATCTTTGTGCATTTTGATTAATCGCTGTTCCATAATTATTTGGTTTTATTTTTTCATTAATTTAAAAAGGTTATTTTTTCTTAAGTAATTATAAGATAGCTGTTATCTTTTCCAAAAAAGCTTTTTTAATTTGTTTCTCTTCACATTCAGGTACATAAAAATTATCGTGGCTATTAAACAAAATAGGGTTGCCTGAATAGTTCCCTCTGGTCCAAATGCCCCGCCGGTAATAAGCTTTGAGCCTGTGAGCTGTGTAGTCAATAAACTATTGGTTTTTTCGTTGCCGGAAGTAATAGCGCCAAATATGCCAGACTGCATAAAGTTCCACGCAAAGTGGATAGCGATCGGCAGCCACAAATTTCTTGAAAAGATGTAGGCTG
The DNA here is from genome assembly GCA_038210625.1 of Chitinophagales bacterium. Lineage (GTDB taxonomy): Bacteria > Bacteroidota > Bacteroidia > Chitinophagales > Chitinophagaceae > Ferruginibacter. Next base: position 1,076 of record JBBQWL010000047.1, read on the forward strand.
CACCCAATAGAAGTCCACCTTCCACTGCAATGCAAGTAGCAGAGGTCAATGAACTTTCCGGATTTAGCAGGTGTAATGCTCCAAATATTATTGCTGAAAGTATCAGTGAAATATAACTGCCTAACTTCTCTTCTGCAATCCTGAAAATAATTCCACGTATTAAAATTTCTTCAAAAATTGCCACGGTAAATGCAACTGTTAAAGGAATAATTGTAAATGAAACAGGATTAACAGCGACTATATGAAAGCCATTATTTAAATAAATCACCAGCACAGTGAGGGATTGCAGAATAACTCCAATGAACGTTCCAAGCATCAGGTTCTTTACAATTCCTTTTGAAGATATTTCGGAAACCTCCCGGTTTTCTATCTTTCTGTACAAGAGCGTATAGGCGATTATTACAGCAACCGAAGCAACTATTCCCTTAATAAGATTTCTAAAATCTTTATCAAGGCCGGTTAAGCCAAGCAGTTTTGCTGCAACATTCTGCACAAGAATGAATGCAGCAAAGCAGACTAACAGTCCAAGAATTATTCTCACCACGGGATTAAGGAGTAGTGTTTGTTTTATACTTTTATTTTTCATAATAATGTTTTTGATTTTTTCTTACTTTTTATGGATTCACTACTTTTATTTCTCTATCACAATGCGCAAACACAATACTGCCAAAATGAATGTGAACGGCGTAAAAAAATACAATTCAAAGTTGGATGTAGCAAAAAGGTTTCCGATGGTATTTAGGCTAAAAAGAACTACCAACAACCAGATGATTGCATTGAGTAATTTAACCGGTATTTTATGTTTTAGATAGTCGGCCTTAAGTACGAATATCAATATCGCAACGGCATTGATAGACATAGAAAACAATTCAAGTTTCCTCATTTCTGCAAGAGTATTGATTTTGCCCGCCCAAACAATTGTGTATGGAATTACTCCTGTCACTACCAGTGTATGAAATAGCAGCACCGCCGTTAATAAAGCTATCAATAGGTTGATCGCTTGCTTTTGTGAAATCAGCTTCTTCATTTATTTATTTTAAAATACAAAGTTCTATATCGCTGCTATTAATTTGATTAACCTGGGTTAAGAAGTAACTATAAAAAAATTTAAGCATCAGCTTAAATACGGCTACAGACTAACCTTTATCTTTTTCAATATTTCTTTTGGAATGGCATTTTTATGAACCATTACAGAAATTGTTTTTAAAAGTAAATATTCCTTCGACATATATACATAACCGCCACAGTCAGACATTGGCGATGAATTTTTAACGATGTAAAATCTTTTGCCTTCCTTATCTGCTGCAATACCTATGATATGCATGTTATGATCGTCCTGTGTTGTGTAATTATCAAAAGCTGTTTGCCTTACCTGCTGTGTTATGATCTCCCCTTTACCTAATTTACAAAAACCGTCGCCAAAGCCCTCATGAATATCGCCATCCCAGCAAACAGAATAATTATGTAACAAGGCAGCATCGACAATTGCAATAAAGTCATTGATAGGGACATTCAAATACAAATTGTTATTCCAGTTCGAAGGCATTTCCAACACAAATTTTGAATAAAAAGGATGGTGAGTGTAAGAAGTAATTTCAACGTAATCAGCTGGATTTATTCCTACTTTTTCCTGAGCAAATGATTTTGGTGTATAATTTTTACCTTGATAATTAAAGCTTGTTGGGGCTTTAGCTATTGTTTTGGAAATAATAGCATCTAATGACTTTCTATATTCATCAGTGGTCATATTATTGCGTCCGGCAGCTACATACTGTTTTACTTTTTCAGTAGCTTCAACCTCCATTAAAAAGTGATCATGGATAGAAGAGTTGTCAATTTTTCCTGAATATATCTCTTCAGGAATTGCCCCCGAATATTTGTATGCCTTTAAAACATTAAATGTCAGGTCGCCCTCATTAAAGTTAATATTCCCTTGCATCCGGATGTACCTTTCGCACTTCTCAAGATAGGTAGGACCAACAAAAAACATAGGAGAAAGTACCACTGGCTTCTTACCCAGTCTTATGGCTTCCGTCTCAATAAAAGAAGTGGTAGCATAACTCCAGCAAGTGCCCGTATTTTGCTGGTCTTTGGTGGGTGTACTTTCAATAAGTTTTAGCACTTTGTATCCATCAAACGTTGGATTTAAATTACTCTTTTGAACAAATTCAGCAGTGGTAGGCACTAAATTTAATGTACTTGTAGCACCATTTCCGAAGAACCATTTACCATCTACAGCAGTATCACCTGAAAGAAATAATCCTTTATAAATAGTCTCCTTACCCAACCTTGTTGAAAATGCTGCGAATAAGCTGTCTTTAACAATCCAAACAGCATCCATAGCCCATGTTTTAACTGATTGCTCCGGAATATCGAATGTGCCATGAATTATATTATTGGCAATTTTAAAATGCATTAATAAAGTGACGGTTGGTCCATTGGGAATATCCATCTTTCCCGACCAGGAACCTTGGGCTCTGTTTGATTGTCCACTTTGCCCAAAAACGAAACCACCGGAAAGAAGAAAGATGACAGAAGAAAGCAATTTTATTTTCATAATAATAAATTTTATTGTTTTGAGAATAAGAAGAAATCTTATTTTACTCTATTCATATTTTCTTTTTGCAGTAAACGCTGTTTATCTTAATAAATCCTTCCAGATTGAATGATCATCTTTTTACTTCTTCAAAAACATTTCCATCACTTAAATAAATCTTGATAGAGGAAATTTGACCACTATTATTTTTAAAAAATTCTATGTGTGCATTGTTATCAATTTTAAATCGATTATTAGTGATTTGCTTTAATTCAGCAATAGTATGATCGTCGTTATTTCTACATAGCAGCTTGTCCTTTTCCAGGTAGATGGTAACATCTGGATAAGTTCCTATGAACTGTGACAAACCTTTTAAAGGAGGGTTTTTAGAGTTGCTATTATATAACAGTGTATTGAGGTAAAATTCACTTTTGTGTTTTTCCTTTTCATCGTTTGCAGTCAACATCTGATTTTTAAAAATTAGCTCCTGAGCTGTTACTAAAGCAAGCGGAGCTTTTTCGCTTACATCCGGTACTACACCTGTACCTTCCCAATCCGTTTTAGTAACAGGGTTTAATGATCGGGCATACGGAATGGAAATAACAAAACCCTGCCCTACAGAAAAAGGCATTTGAGGATGTGCGCCGCCGCCTGTTGTTTCGCCTACAATTATTGCTCTATTGGCCTTTTGCATTCCATAACTAAAATCTTCGCCTCCTGAAAAAGTGTTATGACTGGTTAAAATATATACCGGCATTGAGAGATTTAAACTATCCGCTTTTGCCGGGTCGGCATAAAAGAAGGTAGTGTCTTTGGCTGAGCGATTGATCAAATCATTCATGTGTGTTTTTTCTTTAAAAAAGAAGCTTTCTATCTGGCTTACCATGACGGGGCTTCCGCCATAATTTTCTCTTAAATCAATTATGATAGCGGAGGTATTCGATAAAAAGCGCAGTGCCGATGAGATAGTTGGCTTAGCACTTTCTATATCATCCACAAATACATTAAACGGAAAGTAACCAATGTTACCGGGCAGGATCTCCACCTTCGTAAATGCATAATTATTCTCTTTCCAATATTTCCTGGTTATGTTGGCTTCCTCTTCTGAAGGTTTGCTAAATTGCTGCACATGAAAACCAGGATCGTATTTAATGCCCATGTGAGGGTCACGATGTATTTTGGTTATATCCCTTTGTATTTGCTCCGCAAGTTGTTGAGGATTTTGTACATCAGTTGTGTACACTTTATCTTTTAGTTGAGATTGCAAATAAACGGATATACTTTTTGCCGTATCGGGAAAAACATAATGATCATTTAGAACTTTAGTTAAAGAATCTACTAATATTTTAATATCGATGGAATCCTTTTGATGACTTTGTGCGCTGCAAAAAACAGAAGCCCCCAAAGCAAATAAGAAAAAAAGTTGGCGGGAAATAATTTGTATTGTATTCATTTTTATAGTTTAAAGTGTAGATGAATCAATGAAAATTCCGGGGTGTAACAGCAGGTAATTTGGATGTAACGGTGATAAGATTAAAGTAGCGGGCGCAAGTGTTCAATATGCGCCAACACTATTCAATCACCTCACAACAATCATCTTTAATTGGCTGGTATGTGCACTAAAATAGCCCAGCACATTTCCGCTAATATTTGACTCAGGATTTTCCGGTATGGTATTGCCATCCGCTAAATTTTGAATACCCAATAAATAGTGGTAAACATTTTTATCTATAAACCTAAAGGCGATTGCTACGGTATCCCCAACTTGTAATTTTATTTTAGCGGTAGTCAAAAAGAAAGGTGCTCTGCCGCCATCGGAATAAAAGTCATCTGCTACATGGGTTATCCTGTCTTCTTTGCCGTTAATGGTTTGTACCACCTGGATATTATCGCCATACCCTGCAGGATCAGTATAGGATACGCCTATCCATTTCTCTGCATCACCGCCGCCAATACCGCCGCCAAAAGGATTGTTGTCTACTACCAGGCTATCCAGTACTGCCTTTCGGGTTATGGTCGAAGAGGCTGTATAAGTTTTACCTTCCAGCTGCACAGATAGATGATAGGTTCTTCCAATTACTCCTGTAAGTGCTGCGTTGGTGTAAATGCCAGGTGTATTTTCTGTTAGCAGGAATATTGTTCCAAGATTGTCGGTCATTTTAACCACTGCACCGCTCACTTTTGGATAGTTACTATTGGTACTAAATACGGCCGATTTACTAATGGTAACTGTTGCCGGATTGCCACTATCATCTACCCCACCCTCTATTACCAAATGAGGTGCTGCATTTTTTAAATCTATGTTGATTACTTTTTCGCAGGAAGAAAAAGTAAAGATGGATAACATTAAAACTATGATTATTGAGTATTTCATTTTATTAATTTTCGATTTTTAAAATTTAAAATTCCAGGTTGCACTGGGTATAATGCTGAATAGTGCGGTACGAACCGCTTCTGTTTTTGAAGGGTCTTCTTTGTTTTCCCTGAAGTTGATGGTGTAAGCATTTTGTCTGCCATATGCATTGTACAATCCAAACGTCCAGCTACTTTGATACCTGCGGTTTCTATTTTTTCGTGCTTCTAGTGTTGCAGCTAAATCTAACCGGTGATAAGCAGGAAAGCGGGAACCATTTCTATCAGAGTATAAGAAAACGGTTTGCCCGTTTACTTCATATTTCCCAGTTGGAAATGTAACCGCACTGCCGGTTGTGTACACCCATGTGGCAGATACACTCCATCTTTTGTTTACATCATACATTCCTACAATAGAAATATCATGTGTTCTATCCTGCCTTGCATTAAAATAGTTTCCGTTATTAATGCCATCAATTTTTTTCTCAACTTTAGATAAGGTGTAACCTACCCAACCTGTAAGTCGGCCTGTTTTTTTACGCATCATCAACTCTAAACCATAAGCCCTTCCGGTACCATAGAGTAATTCACTTTCTACATTGTCATTACCAAATATCACAGCCGCATTTCTATAATCTATTTGGTTTTGCAATGCCTTGTAATAAACTTCCGATGAAAATTCAAACATGCCTTCCTTGGAGTTTTTATAAAAGCCTACTGCATACTGGTCTGCTATTTCCGGACGAATGTTATTGCTGCTGGGTAGCCACACATCTGTAGGAGAGCTGGTGGTGGCATTTGTAATTAAATGCAGGTTCTGTACATTTCTGTTATAAGATGCTTTTATAGAAGTAAGCTCATTTAGTTTATAGCTTGCAGAAAAACGGGGCTCCAGGTTAAGATAGGAAATAACTTTTTTGCCTTTGGCATACCCGGTTGTAGCAATGATATTACCTGTTTTATCGTAGGTATTAAAAGTACCTGCGCCTTTTACTGCAAGGTTGGAGGCCCTTACTCCATAAACGATTTCAATTTTATCGCTTGCCTTCCATTCGTGCGATGCATACAGTGCAGACTCCTGTGAATACCTGGCTTGAACTGGCTTTGCAGTTCCTCCGGCATTAGCTTCTGTAACGGCACCCGGCGCTATTGTATGGTTGATAAAGTTTCCACCAAATCTTAGTTTGCTTTTATTGGTGATGTTCCAATCAAAATCCTGTTTTATATTGAAGTCTTCTATTTTAGAAACTACGCTGAACTTAGCAATACCAACTCTTGCTCCTATTTTGTAATCAAAATTGCTGTAGATCATTGATGTGTTGGAAAATAAGCTGTTGCCAAAAACATGGTTCCATCTTAGTGTGGCGGTTTTATTACCCCAGTCGGTAGAAAATTGATCACCTAATCCTAAGTCATCTCTTCCAAAATATCCCGATAAAAATACCCTGTCTTTCTTTGATACTTTATAATTTGCTTTTAAGTTTAAGTCATAAAAATATAAGGTTTTCTTTCCTTGTCCGGTATCTTTTAACAGAGATAAATAGGCATCTGCATAGGTTCTTCTTGCACTTATAATGAAAGAGCCCTTATCCTTAACAATGGGCGCACTTACATTTAATCTGGATGCAATTGTACCAAGCCCACCTTCAATGGAGAGCTTTTTTTGATTGCCATCTTTCATCTTGACATCTATTACAGAAGATAATCGGCCACCATATTGTGCAGGCATACCACCTTTGTAAATACTTACATCTTTAATGGCGTCGCTGTTAAAAGTAGAGAAGAAGCCAAGCAAATGCGATGCATTGTAAACCGGGGCTTCATCCAACAAAATTAAATTTTGATCTGTACCTCCTCCCCTCACATTTAGGCCACTATTACCTTCGCCTGCAGATTTATATCCTGGCATCAACTGTATTGCTTTCAGAATATCTTTCTCGCCAAATATCACCGGAATCTTATTCATCTCGGCCATATTTAATTTATCCAACCCCATGATTGGCCTCGAGATATTTTCATTTTTCTTTTTGCTTGAAACGATCACAGTTTGCAATTGTGCTTGTTTGGAACGCAAGCCAATTACCAGGCGCTGGCTTTTATCAATTGTCATCGTAGCAGTGTCGGTTACATAACCGATAAAACTTACGCTCATTTTGTAAGTACCTTCTGCTGCATTGATAGAATAGAATCCATATGCATTAGTGAAAGTGCTTTTTGGTTTGGCATCCGTGAATACTACGCTTGCACCAATTAAGGTCTCTCCTGTGGCAGCATCTTTAATTGTACCACTGATAGTAAATATTTGTTTATCCTGGGCAAACGATGCTGTGCCTATTGCGAGGAAGATGAATAGAAAAAAATGTCTCATAATAATTTTCTGTTGTTTTGAGCACATGAAGAAATGTTTTTCACCTCTTTCATATTTTCGGTTTTGTTCTAATATTGTTTGATTGCTTCAGTATTTCTTTGAGTGAGGAAGATGATGTGCAAATACTATTCTCTCTCATTAAACCATTTTTTCAGTTGGGATACGTGCAATGCGAATTCTATCTTTTCATTTTACCAGTAACTATTTTGTATTTGATTTTACAAAACTAAACAGGCTTTCAAGGCAATTAAGGACAACAGGATGTCAAAAATGGACAACCTGCTTTCATTGAAATATTGTTTGTAGAATTTGCCTTTAAAAATCACAAAATGCAACTCAATATTTTTCATATTTACAGCATTTTATCTAGTACAAAAGTAATTTCCTAAACAGGTTGAGTGGTAGGACTAAGACACAATTGAGTAGGACTTATTTAAAGTATAAATTCTTCCAGGAAATGCTCAACCTGATCTATAAACACACTTATAAAATGAAAGAGCCCTTAGTCAATAGTTATCTGTAGAGGGCTCACCCACTGATACCTTTCCTAATCTCTCCCGAATTGGATGATTTGATCGGGCGATTCATTTTCTGTTTCCGTTGAATTGAATCCTTTAGCGATTAAGTAAATCCCCAGTACAAACTCGAATAGCGCAACCGGAACTGCAAACAGCCCTGTCGAAGGATCATGCTGGCCAATTACACCAAATAGTACCAAAATATCGCCCGCTATGAGCACCGGCCCACCGATGAGTCCAATTAGAGAAAGGCCCCTGGGCACAAGTCGTGATTGATACAATAAGAAGCCCAGCAATAGATCGTTGATAGCGGGCATAAAACTTTGTCCGATGAGGAACATCCTGTCATACATGGTGACCAGTGTATTGCTGATGACCAATGCCTGGGAGCCGGCTGCACTTTGCTTTAAGGCAACAGCCGTTAGTAGGAACATCACTCCCATAAAGATGGTAGCCGCTTCCAGGATCCGGGAGCTGACCAGTCCCAAAGCCATCCCTTCGTTCTGCATTTTGAGCACCGGGTATAATACAACGGCAGTGCCGATACCTGTGAGTGCTACGATTATCTCGAGGATGTTGCCGATGATGACGGCTGTATCCGGACCAGTACCGAGCATATAGTTCGGTTCGTGTATCGGGCCATACAATGCGAGGGTTGGAATAGAGACAAAAGTAAGTACGTACAGTATCCCGGCAACTAAGGAAGTTTTACGCTGTGAGTTCATGAGGACAGGTCCATTTGATACTCCAGTAACGATTGTGATTTTTTTATTTGAATGCTTCATTGCCCTAAAATTGTGAGTGTGTTTTGTGCGATTGTTTATTTTTTACGTAGCGGCTTACATTATTTAACAGCATGTGAATTTGCCCCATTAGTTTTTTAAGTGATTGGCTTACCGAAGCCTGGAGACGTGTAAACCGATATTTACAGTGCGGTTATATATTTCCTGACCATAAGAAATATTGGATAACCCATAAGTGTATCTGATGTCTAATACAACACTCTTTTGTTTTGTTTTAAATTGATAGCCACCGCCCATTTGAATACCAGCATCCCAGCGCTTGAAATTTTCAACTGAATGCTTAAAGGAAATCGACTTGGATGATTCGTCTCCAATCTTCCTGGTTGCAAAAAGATTATACGCTATCGATGGGCCTGCATTTAGATAAACTTTACCCAAATTAAAACGGGCAAGCAACGGGGATTCAATTGTATAAAATCGAAGGGTTGATTGTTGTATGGTTAAAGGATTACCCGCTTTTAATTTACCCCCTTTCATCATAAAGTACAACTCGGATACCATTGAAAATTTCGTTGTAAAATCATTTTGAAAAGATGCCCCAATTTGTAAACCGTTTATTGATTTTTTGTAGTCAGCTAAGTTATTATTTGAACCTCCGTAATTGAGACTGGTACTCGCCACATTAATCAGGAAACCAAAATGATGGTGGCTTGCTGTGTTATCATTCTCAACCTTATCTAAACTTGATTCATTTGTTTGACCAAATGTGTTTGCGTAGAGGAAAGTCATACCTAGTATGAGTCCTGCTTGTAAATATTTTTTCATGATGTTCGTTTTTTTTACAAAAGAACATCGATAAGCGAAGGTGTACAATTGTGATATGCAAGGAAGGGGAAGATGTCTGCATCCTGCCGATTTTAGTCTGCAAACCAAATGCAGATCTATCCGTTGTTATTGATGAGAAGGAAGAAAGCATCTTTGTAGGTTTCCGAAATAGGGATCAACTGCTCTGCAATTTTTATCCTGTTCCGTTCGATGGATTCAATTTTATTGAGTGCCACCATGAACGACTTGTGTACCCTGCAGACTATATTGGAAGGAATTAATTTTTCAAACTCGCTAAAATTCTGCAAAGTCATTATCTTTTTGTTTGCAGTATGAATTCTTCGGTAATCTCTCATTCCTTCAATGTAGATGATTTCATTCAACATGATTTTTTCCAGCCTGTTTTCCGTTTTTACAAAAATGAAGTCCGGCTGAACATCCGAATTACGCCGGACCAGGTTATCCTGCGCTTTATTTACAGCCTGTAAAAAACGATTGAATGCAAAAGGCTTTAAAAGATAGTCTGTTATTTGCAGTTCATATCCTTTTAAAGCATATTCCTGGTAAGCGGTGGTGATGATGACCTGGCTGGTTATTTTTGAACTTTGCAGCAACTCAATACCCGTTAATTCATCCATATTGATATCCAAAAAAAGTACATCCACTTTATTATTGTTTAGATAAGCAAGCCCGGTAAGCGCATTATCGAAGGTTGCGCTCAAATGCAAAAAAGGAACTTTGTTTACAAAGTCTTTTGTTTTCTCCAGCGCCAGTGGCTCGTCTTCAATGATGATGCAGGTATATTTATCCATTGGGAATTGTCAGGTTTACGCTATACTGTTCATTGGTTTTATGCACTTCTAAAGTATGCTTTTCCGGATAAATAAGGTTTAGCCTTTTTTGAATCAACTCATTACCCAAACCGCTGTCAAATTGCTGTACCTTCCCTTTTGAATCAAATTTATTTTCGCATACCAGTTGTATGGTTTCATCTTTTATAAAAATGTTGATCGTAATCGCATTTTCAACTTTCTTATTATTGGTATGTTTAAATGCATTTTCAATAAACGGAATAAAAACCATTGGGGCAATTAATTTACTGCCGATACTGCCCGTTACTACAAAGTGTACATAATGCTCGTTTGCTGTTCTTATCTTTTGCAAGGCTATGTATTTGTCGATGTATTCAATTTCTTTGGAAAGTAAAATTTTTTCTGCCTTGGTTTCATACAACATAAACCGCATGATATCTGATAACTTATTCAGGTAGTCTGATGCCGCCACCGCATCTTTTAAAATTAAGGCATCGATATTATTGATGGTATTAAACAACAGGTGCGGATCTAGCTTTGATTTTATCAATGCCATTTCCATTTCATAGTTTTTTTCTTTGAGAAGCTCCTTGAGTTTAATCTCGTTAAACCAGGTGATAAATCCTTTTAAAACCAACGCCACCATGCCGCAAATAGAACCAATAAAAGTCATGACCATGATGGTTCTTACCGCAGTTGATCTGCCGTTCTTGCCGCCCTTATCCATATCACTTATGTGGCCGGTTTCTATAAAGTATCGAATTAGGATATAGCCAATTATGGCAGCAGCTATAGCAATCAATAAGCCGTAAATGACAGATAGAAAATACTTGTTTCGTTGCAGGTATTTTGGAAAAAGCAGAAAATAAAATAAATAAAATGTAATGAACGAAGGGACCAATGCAAAAAGGGTAATGCTATAAAATGCATTCATAACACGTGCGCTTTGATTACTTAAATTCGCACCACTTTTGGAGTAAACCGCCAAAATGATTGCAATCAATATTAAGTAACATGCCCAAAAGCCTACATGCAGCAAAATTACAATTGACTTCTTCATGACTTTGAAAGTAGTATTTTATTAGTCCCAAAAATCATTTGCTCTGGCCGTTTACGAAGATAAATCTGCCAAATCGGGGATATTGTCTGCGAAATCGGGTCTTATTGCTGCAAAGCGGTTTTATTATGATTTATCATCGCGTTATTGTTTTCTTGATATGGTAAAATCCACTTCGATTAAAAATCTTCTTCAATTAATTCTTTGTTTACCATCATGCCTGCTGTTGTACCCATTGCCACTGCATTTGCTACCGTACGTATGCGAGTGGTATTATCACCACATGCAAACACCCCGTGAATATTGGCTTTATGAGCCGGATCAACTTTAATGTAGCCGTCGGTATTTAATTCACAGCCCAACAATTCTGGAATGGTACAATGTTGAATAAAAGGAATACGGGTATAAAGCGCTTCAATAAGGACTGATTTATTTTTTTTGAAAACGATTTGTTTCAGGTATCCATTCTTATGCTCTAACTTTTCGATTTCATCTTCTACAATATTTATGTTATGCATATTAAGTTTGGCTGTTTGTTTGGTTGTTAAAGTAGAGTTCCCATTCGTGTAAAGTGTAAGGTCATTTGTCCAATTGGAAATAAGTGCAGAGAACTCAAAGCCATATTCTCCATTGCCGAGAATACCTGTTTTTTGGTTCCTTACTTCGTAACCGTGACAATAAGGACAGTGAATAACAGAAATGCCCCAACATTCAGAAAACCCGGGGATATCAGGCATAATATCTTTTATGCCTGTAGCAAAAATTATTTTTTTTGAATTGAATACTTCGCCGGTATCGGCATGTATTTCAAAACCATTTTTAGTTTTCTTTCCACTTATAGCCAGGCCATCAAAAAATTGTACAGTATCGTATTTTTGAACCTGTTGCCTTGCTATTTCAGCTATTTCTTTTGGTGGTTTACCATCCTGTGTAATGAAATTATGTGAATACGGTGTTTGCCTGTTACAGGGTTTGCCGCTATCCATAATTAAAACGGCTCTCAATGCTCTACCCAAAGCCATACCGGCAGAAAGTCCTGAAAAACTACCACCAACGATTATTACATCAAAATTTTTATTATCAGCCATGAGATTATTTTTTTACATTTTCCGAAGAGAACAAACCAATGATAAAATTTACAACAGGCATACCCACAAACATCATCCAGGGAACAAGTGTAATAGTGAGAACTAATGTTCTTTGATACAGAGGCAAAGGAGATAGTTGCTTTCCAAACAAGAAAAGAAACAAAGTGATAGATGGATAAATTACAAGCCATGTCTTTAAAGCTGCAATTATTTTGAATTTAGATTTCATGCTGTAGAAATTATATTTTGACAATGATTTTTATTGTGCAAAAGTAATTTCCGCAGCAGGCTGAGTGATAGGACGAAGATGGAGTTGAACAGGACTTAGTGGAAGTTTTTTCTAAAAGCTTCCGGAGAGTACCCTGTATGCTTTTTAAAGAATCTAATAAAGTAAGAAATATCTTCATAGCCTAAATGATCGGCGATATCTTTAACCTGGTTAGTTGTGGCAAGTAAATATCTTTTAGCTTCTAAAATTACCCGTTCGTTGATCAGTGATGAAGCGGATTTACCAATGGTGGCTTTAGTAATTGCATTCAGCTGATATGTTGAAATATTCAATAAGTCTGCGTATTGAGAGACTTGTTTAAGGCTCGTTATATGTATTCCTAATAGTTCCAATAACTCCTCGAGGCGGTTCTGGGCATAAGTTATTATTTCTTTTGAACTACCCTGCTGGTTCCGGCTTTGCCGTATGAATTCAATAAAAAATATTTCCAGGTTAGCTTTTATAACTTCAACATACCCTTCTTGCTTTTCAGCAAATTCATTGAAAATATACCTTAATACAGCAACTAATTTATTAAACCTGGCAACTTCCAGCTCACAAAAATTTTTATTACTTGCTTTGGTCAATCGTTGGTTTGAAATATTAGCAGTTGGATGATAGAAGGTTGGAGCAAACTCCATTAAGAAACCTGTACAATCCTTTTGTAATTCCAGTTTATGTACCTGGCCCGGCCGCAAAATAAAAATAGTATGGTCATGAACTTTGTATTGGGTAAAATCTATTTCATGAATACCCTCCCCTTTTTGCAAAGCAAGAATAAAGAAGAAATCATGCCTGTGTAATTCGTGAATTAAATCCTTCCCACCAAGCAAATCCTTTACGTCACGTATTTTAAACGCTCCGGCAGAAACAGGGTGATGTTGCGTGGTTGCGATATGTCTTACGGGAATTTTCTTCATTTTTTATTAATTACCACCAACCAGCGGATGTAATGTTGAAGTTGAAAAATTGTGATTCATTGTCGTTTACGTAAGGAATAATGATAATAAAATTAGGATAATAAAGTTCTTTGACAAATGTTGTATTCAAAAAATGGGTTTAATTTTTTGCCACAGGATTATAGGGGCTATATCAACAACAAGAAAGGCTATTTAAATCGCTTTGACATCCAGGCCAAGACCTGACGATAGGAATATTTCTGCTTTTGATGTATTGTAACAGAGCGGGCGAATGAATTGGTTTGGTGTCAAGAATTTGTATGGCTGGTTGGATGCAAAGCTTTTCATCAGAGGAACGGCAACCACCTGGCTGATGAAAAGGAAAATTATCTTCCAGGCGTTGGAGTAATTCTTTAACCGAACAATCATCATACCGCACTGCAAAATCAACCAGGTTCGCTCCTTTGCCAATCCCATGATCGTACCACCTGTTTAGTTTAAGATTGACTTTAAACGATGCCGTTTTTTCCTGCCTTAGCGGAGACAAATACCAGTAGTCCAGGCCTTTAATTTTTTGAGGTTCATAGCCGGAGGCTTTGAGAAAGTCTACCATATCCATGGCTTTTACCTGCTGGCAGGTAAGCCTTGTCTGATTGTTTTCATGCGGCACTATTTCTTTTACACTAATCAGTTGACGGTTGTAAAATTACAGCTGGCATTATTCAAATGCACATCCTGATCAAATTTGGAAGGGGATCAATTCAGGTGAGGGAATTAATTTTGACTGGTAAATTTAATTGTACACTTTAAATAAAATATTATGTTAGCGAAGAGTGAAATTGCCAGGATCTATGACACTGTCTTAAGCATTCCCGTCATGAATGAAACGATAAAAATATCCATTAGCGTTCGGCCGGCCAAAAAACTGTGATGGGCTTAATGACGCCTGCCAGCATTTCCAAACAAACCATTTCCTTCTAGGGCGTGCCACCGGAAGCAGTAAAACCATTGCTTCATCAAACCCTCGAATACGAAAGAGCCTGCGATGAAAAAGAAACATTTTTGTATATGCACATTGAAAATTTAAACCCCGGAGAGTGCGATGTATTCCGTATTATACAGCGGGTAAACGGAAAGATTTCAGGGGGTATACGGTGATTGCTAAAAAAGATTGATTTTTTCAAACGCCATAAACGAAACCGTAAAACTTAGTGTTAATCCTCCAATTGGGAATTTAACAGTAATATACTTTAATGTCGCTAATGAACCGGCTTCGTATACTTCTTTTCTCCTGCCTGTATCGAAACCTCCAACGCATTTTCTTTTGGCGGAACCGGACAGCTGTACCCGGAGACATAACAGCAGTAAGGATTATACGCTTTGTTGAAATCAATCAGTATTGTATTGTTTACAATGTCTGCGGTGGTAAGGTCTATATACCTCCCTCCTTCATAAGTTTCACCACCATTGGTTGCGTCGGTAAAAGGAATAAATAAATAATTGGCATATTCTTTTGTCAGCATTAGATCTTTTGACTGATAAATAAATAGCTGGCAAAGCCTGCTGTTGATTTTAAAACTTACTTTTCCCTACCTGTAATATTGCTGCATCTTTGTGGTCGATGTCGGCATGCTGAAGCCCTGTACATCATTTATTTTTTCAAAGGTTGCCAGTACTTTATAGGTTTCATCCGGAGCAAAGAAATGTAAATATTTACGGTCTTCGCCCTTTACCACTTCATGGGTATTGATGTAATTTTTTTGAAACGCCTGTAGAGAATCATTATAGGCACCTGTACTACTTTGCCCGATTGCAGCATTCCCAAATAGAAGTAAACCAAATAGTATTCTTTTCATCTTTCTAATTTTATTATTTTTTGTAATTGTTAGTCACACCCATTTGCTATCCATCAGCGAGGCGTTGACATAGGTGCTTTAAAAAAAATTATCCCCTTCGCCTAATTAAAATCCTGTATTTTAAAACTGCCTATCGACCTTGCGAAAAACCTTAATTGGGGCCATTTCTATTACGCTCCATAATGATATTATCTTCCCGCTTTTCTACCCGGTACCAGGGTATTTGAAACAAGCCTGGTTTTAATCGAACAATTACAGAATCTCCGACTAGAATGTTTTGGTATAGTTGCCTGCCAATTTCCAAACTGGAGGGTTGGGTTTGTGGTCCCCAGGGACTAAGACCGATAAAATATCCCCTGCCCCTTCCTGTTGTACGCCAGTGCCTGAAAACTAAAGCCTGGTATAACGTTGGCGGCTTATCATCAAAAGCACAATTTATCAACTGCATACTGGCAAAACCATATATTAAACCAGCTACCACAATAAAAATCACCTGACCTTTTGGGCTTCCGGCGGTGGCGTTCCTTCCCTTAAAATACAAGGGCACAATAAAAACAGCAGCAGCCAACATTGCCGGAATTAAGAGGGGCGCTATATTCAGCAGGTTATACAATTTTATTGACTTTATTAACATGCAAAAGGATGACAAAACAATTCCCACCATAACAAGCGGATTGATGCTTCTTTCGCTTGCACCAAATAACTTAATCAGGCCTTTGTGACTGTACATTAACAACACACCTATGCACGGAATTAACAGCATTGATAGATTACTAAAAGTAGAAGAACAGAACAGCAAAATAAAGCTTGTTAAAACCGCCACTAAATTGTACCCGGTGGCAAAGGCTTTTGCCCGCTTAAATTGTTGTTCACGTTCTTCCGGTGAATTTCCCAGGGCGGGGTCTTCCAACATTTGCTGGCGACCTGCAGCAAGATCTTCTGCATTCAAATCTTTAAAATTAGCAGTTACCCAATTTCTTATATCAGTGCTGTTAGCCAAATCAGTATACTTTCCGATATAGATTCGGCTATATTCAGGCAATGAGGATTCTATAATAATTGCTTTGGAAGAAACTCTACGGCCACGGATGGATGGTATTGGAAGTACCCTGGTTGAAAACAGGCCGGTGTAAACAATGCTGTCTTTGTTGATGACTAGTTTTCTTCTAATCACGTTAAGGATTATCAAACTGGCAAGTACCATTAAAACTGATAGTACGATACCTGAAAATAATTGGCCCGCCGGTGATGTGATGGTTGACAAGTATAAACCAAACAGTACTATGGCACCGGCCAATAAACTATAAAATATTTTATTGAACAATGACAATTCATATTGCCACTTTTCTTCAGCCGTGCCTTCCATAGTGCTTAATTTTTTGGGGTTCCAGTTGTACATTACGGAATACACAATCAGCAATCAAAACCAGATTTACGCTTCCTTACCTGCCCTCAGTCAATAACATTAATGTTATCGAACCAACAGCACCGATCCAGACATCACTTGAGCCGCCTTTCCTACAAACTGGTACCAGCAATGCCAGGTAAAACCACCGGAATTTTGTTTGATGCCGTTCACGTTTCCATCCCAGCCTTCGGAAGGCTTTTTAGAACTAAAAACAGGCTGTCCAAACCGATTGTAAATTGTCCATTCAAACTGAACCACATTACCAAATATCATCGGTCTGAAAACATCATTTTTACCATCATGATTCGGTGAAAAAGCAGTTGGTATGTATACCCCTTCCATACAGTCTTTTGGTAGAACTTTAATGGTGTCAATGCCCTTGCAATGATCTTGATTCGTCGCCTCTAAAGTATAAATACCAGCATGAGTAACTTTTATTGAAGAAGATAAATCACCGGTGCTCCACAGGTAAGCAGTATATGAATTGTTCGGTCGCAAAATAACTTCTCCATAATTACAAATGGCTGTATCCGATGGTAAAAAATTTGCGGGCAAAGGAAGCAATTGAGTGATATGAACAGTGTCACTGCCATTACATCCGTTATTGTCTGTGACTGTTACATGATAGGTGCCGGGTGCCACAGCTTTAAAAGTTCTATTGGTTGATCCATCTTGCCATGTAAAGGAAATGTAGTTACCTGCATCCAGGGTTCTTGTGGTTCCATAACAAAGCGTTGTAGTATGATCCAGTGTAACCATTGGAACAGGGTAAGCCGCAATATGAATGGCTGCGGATGAATGACATCCATCAACAGTGATCGCATTTACTGAATAGGTGCCGGCTGTACCTGTAATAATTTCCTGGTTGATATCACCTGTACTCCACTGGTAAGTCCCGAAGTTGTTGCCTGCATTTAATACAACTGTTTGTCCTTTACAAATACTGGTATCAGCCCCCAACAAAATTGGAGGAGATATTTTTACTGCAATAAAAACAGTATCGCTTACAAAACAACCTGGCCATTTTTCTGCTTTCACAACATAAAAGGTATCCACATCTGGAAACACTTTTACTTTTTCCGGACCAAGGTTTAGAAGATTGTAGGCAGGCTGCCACGCATAGTTGATGAAGCCCGGTGTTACTGAAAGCATCACAGAATCTTTGTTGCATTTGCTTGTGTCGTTTCCTGCCGAGAATAAAAAGTTCGCAGATTTTATCATTACAGAATCCTTAAACTGGTTACCGCAATAGTCTGTCACAGTCAAAATGTATAAACCAGGATTTGATACTATCAATATACTGTCGTTACCCAAAGCCTGCGACCATAAATAGGTTTTAAACCCTGTTCCCGCTTTTAAAGTGTATGTATTATTTGCACACAAGGTTGTGTCAGGGCCCAGGTTTAAACTGGTTGCAGGCCTGGTAATGTGGATGATTTTTTGTGCCGACAAACCAGTACATCCTGAAATAATGGATGCGTTAAGAAGAATCGTTCCAGGCTTTATCAGTTTCAGACGAATTGTTGAATCAGTGAAAGCCAAAATCTTTGAAAGTGTTGTATCAGTCTGCCATACGGCAGTTGCGGTACAGCCTGCGTTTTTTTGCAGAGTAAAAACCAATGTATCCTGCAGGTTACAAATACTGTCTGGCCCATTGATTTGAATATTATTACAATTGCTGATTGTGTTGCAAAAAACTTTCCACTTCTTTTTTATATCACGGACATAGGGTTGGTAACTTTTGGCTGTAAGATACCCGACAGAATTATTTTCTGGCAAAGTAATAACAGCACTAATAAATGGGTAATCATCCATTACTGAAAATGTATCTATAACTGCCCCATAATCGGCATTAATGCAGGTTGGGCTAACAGGTGCATTTGCAATGTTTCCTTTTTCATCTGTTTTTAAAATGTAAGGAAAATGCTCGTACACATAGCCATCTTTTTTAACACCTGTAGGTCGATCACCGGTTAATACTATTCCGTCGCCCAAATATTTTATTGACGCAACATTATTTTTCTTAAGGTTATAATACTTTTTAGACCATATCAACTTTCCATATGAACTTACACGGGAAATATACAAACAAGTGTCGTTATTAAGAGCAGCAGAATTTGCAAAGACCACGTCACTACCGGCTATCGCCGCCCACGCTGGATTGGACTGTCCATTCAGAATTAACAATTGAGGATCCTGATAATTGATATTGGTTATTTTATAAGCTCCATAAGTGCTACCATCCGAAGGATTCACTTTTATAAAGCCTACGCTACTTTCATTGTGGCCATTTGATAATGTTTTGATAATATTTACTGCAGCGATTAATGAATCACCGGTTTTCTCCAGCGCCAACGCAGACAAAGACTCTGTAAGAGTGCTACGCAAATTTTTTTGCCAGACAACAACACCGTTATCAGCGGCAATTTTTAGCAGGATGACGGATGCACCAAAAGAGTAGTTGGCCGAACCATAAACGTAAATAAAGTTTTTATCTACCAGGATATTTTTCAACACAAGGTAGAGTGAAGTCAGCTCCTTTTTCCACAACATATTTCCGTCAGCATCTATCTTTATGATCATAGGGTGATCCATGAGTCCTCCTCCTGTATTATCGTTTGCAAAAATGATATACCCGCCATCATCGGTGGGTTTTATGTCACTGAAGAAGGTGTAATTACGTGCATACTTCTTTGCCCAGATTACTTTACCACTAAAGTCTATCTTCATAATAATAGCGCTGTCGCGTGAACCGTTATTAATATTGTAATAGTCTTGCCCAATTACAAACATTGCATTGTTTACCGGCAATATTTTCAAAAAATGAGCATCATGAATAAAAGAGTTATATGTTTTGGACCAGGCAATACTTCCATTAGAATTTGTCTTTGTGATAAATGGCTCATTTAACCAATAATAATTATAACTGCCGGCAAATACATAAGATCCATCAGAAAGGCGGCCAATATCTTCAGCATTTATCATTAGTTCACTGCTATACTCTGCCATAAGATTTGTACTGCAGCTATCCGGCAATACTTGCACGGTATCACAAACAATTTTTTCACAACTGTTAATTACAGTAAAATTATTCACACCTGTCTGCATCGAATTATTTTGCTCCTGAACCAGTAATGGCTGGTTACTTTGCCAGTTAAAGGAAGCAATTGAATAATGAGCCGTGTCAATAAAAGTTAAGGCCAAATCCAGAAAGCAGTCACCTGTTTTTCCTATCCGGTCAGTTTTAAATACCTGGATCTTGTTTTTTTGTGCTGTAGCAAACAGGTCATTTTTAAAACCAGCAAACACATATCCGTAATTGGAAGTGATATCCATACCGGATGTTCTGCCTGCATAACCAAAATCATAGAAAGGCCGTCCCCATTCAAATTGACCATAAGGACCAACCTTATTGCATTTTGAATGACCTGCCGCGGCTGTATCATTTAAAAGGTCAATAAACCCTTTGTCATCTGTTGCCCTGGTCTGTATGGTCTCGGTTTGTGCGCCAAAACCTATTGTAGCCTCGGCCCTTCGATGATAAGTAATATCGCCCTGGTTGTTCATTCGAAAATGATTAATCCAATAAGGATAATACGAATTGGAGTAACTGGTTGGATACATAGAAACGCTGAATGCAATTCCTTCACTCGTAACTTCTATGCTTAGCGCTTCATCGTTATATCCTGCCAGGTTTGAAAATTTCTTTGCACTTATCGTTGCACCGTCTGCCTTATTTAACCTGGTTACAATGGCGTCTCTTGCATCTTCTGTTGCATACCCTGCTACCAGCAAAGTATCATTGTATTCGGCAATATTGTTTACACCGTCGGCACCACCATGGTCGAGCACTTTCGCCCACAAAACAATCCCGGCACTACTAAGTTTAATGACCGCAGCGTCACTTTTGACAGAGCCGTCATTCACATTCATAGCAACACAATAGGTGCCGTCAGCCAATTGTATAAGGTCTTTGGGTTTTTCTACCCCCTGACTATTGCAGTTATACCGTTTGTTCCATTGAACAGTACCTGAAGCATCTGTTTTTACCACCCAGCTTTCTCCTTTCGTATTGGCGTAAGAAGTGGTTTCTCCCAGGGCGATAAATCCACCATCCTGTGTCTGCCTCACTTTAACCAATTTATCGTTGCCTGAACTGCCAATAACCCTTGTCCATTCTGGCGTTCCATTATCAGAAAGCTTAAGTAAAAAAGCATCGTATTGACCCGCACTGTAGGAGGTAGTTTGTCCACAAACTATCATACCGCCCCCATTGCAATACGTCACGGCCGTTGCTTCTTCATTTGCGCTGGGTTCGCCACCATAAAATTTTTGAAAGACCGGTGTGCAGGTTATTTGGGCAGATACCTGTTCACCCAACAGCAGGGTAATTACAAGTAGAAAGTTTTTAAGGGCTTGCAGATAGGTCATATAGAAGCTTGCGTCCAGAATTGTTAAGGGACTTATTTTATTATCAGGGCAGCCTACTTTTGAAAATACTGCTGGCTTTTAGCATATAGAACAATCAAATGTAATTATTTATTGTTTAGATTATTGAAAGGTCACAAATCAACAAGAAAATAGGGTTTTTTGCTAAAACAGAACTGTAATGTGATTCAGATGATCTAACTCTTATTCAAGAACTTTGCAAAATTTCCAATTGCTTTAATTATTCCTTCACATTCAAACTTGCAATGATCGCTCTAAAGCTTTCCACCCGCTTCCAGATTCTCCACAATATCCAACTCCAGTACATCCGGGTTGGTCAGGTTATCCAGGTGGGCGAGCGACTTATCTTTTAACCAGGTAATGTCTTAACAGCTTTTGTCGCTTGCAATATTTTTGTGGTTTATTTTTTAACAACAGCCAGTTATGAATCCGAAAGGCTTTCCCTCGTAATTGCAATCCTACAATGAAATATTGAAGTGATTAAAAAGTTGACATCAGAAAGGGACGATGTAACCTGGTATTAAAAAGCGATGCCTTTTGGTTTTGGAATTTTGGGAAATGAAAACAGTTATAAACGCCCGCCCTTTTTAGTTGATGGCGCCTGCCAATTTTAATGATAATTTTTGCAAACCCGGATTGGTTTGCCACACTTTTAAACGATCAGTTACCTGGGGCAATTTAATAGTGGATTGATCAGTCACTAATAATTCCTGGTAAATCTCCAACAGCTTTTTCAGATTTCTAATGGCGCTTTGCATAAATAATATTCATGTTTTTGTCGTGTTAGGCGGGCTTCCTATTCGTGCAAAAAAACATTTCTATGCGGGGGAAAGAGACAAACAAAAGACACCCAGAAATGATAAAGCCTTATAAATAGATTATTTATAAGGCTTTATAAGTGCCCAGAACAGGATTCGAACCTGCACATCCTTGCGAACGCTGCCACCTGAAGGCAGTGCGTCTACCAATTTCGCCATCTGGGCAACGTTGAATTGGGTTGCAAATATAGTAGTCTAAACTGAAACATTAAAATCTCTTAATGCATCATTTAAACTTGTTTTTAAATCGGTGGATGGTTTACGCTGTCCGATGATGAGCGCACAGCCTACACCGTACTCACCTGCCGGGAATTGTTTATTGTACGTGCCCGGTATTACCACACTCCTGGCAGGCACAACACCTTTCATTTCTTTTGGTTCACTGCCGCTTACATCAATTATTTTGGTGGATTGTGTCAGCACTACGTTAGCGCCCAACACGGCTTCTTTTTCTACCCTTACACCTTCAACTACAATACAACGACTGCCGATAAAACAACCGTCTTCAATAATTACCGGGCTGGCCTGCAATGGTTCCAACACTCCGCCAATACCCACGCCCCCACTCAGGTGTACGCCTTTGCCTATCTGCGCACAACTGCCAACGGTGGCCCAGGTATCTACCATCGTGCCTTCATCTACATAGGCGCCGATGTTTACATAACTTGGCATCAGCACTACGTTTTTGGCCAGGTAGGCTCCATATCTTGCTACGGCATGTGGTACGGCCCTTACGCCCAGCGCCGCGTATCCGCTTTTCAATTTCATTTTATCATAAAACTCAAAAGGCGGCAAATTGAATGTCTGCATTTGCTGAATGCCGAAATACATCAGAATGGCCTGCTTTACCCACTCATTTACCTGCCAGCCTGTTTCTGTAGGCTCAGCAGTTCTTAGCCTGCCTTTATCTACTTCTTCAATAATGGTTCTTACGGCATCTGCGTATTTTTCTTCTTTCAACAGTTCCCGGTTTGCCCAGGCTTCCAGTATACACTCTTTTTTGTCCATTGTAGTATGTTGTTTTTTTTCGGTTATATGATGGTGTTTCCCGTTGTTAAAAGCTGCTGTGAACGCACTGCCTGCTCTACAAAATTTGCCGGGCTGCGCAAGATACAAAAAGATTAAAACGGAATACCAGTGAATTTAAAAAAGGGTTTATTTATCTTGCGCCTTCATTTACCAGGCAGCACCATACATTATGAATATAGGTTACGATGGAAAGAGGGCTTACCAAAATAAAACAGGCCTGGGTAATTATATCCGTTCGCTGATAGCGATTCTTACGCACCATTATCCGCAACACCAATACACGTTATTTGCACCCAAAAAAACGGATCTATTTGATGTGACCGCTTTCAACAATGTGAGTGCTGTGTTTCCTGAAGGCTTCCCCGGCAAACAGTTTCCGGGATGGTGGCGGCGGCGGGGCATGGTAAAAAAAATCGCCGGTTC
Organism: Chitinophagales bacterium; assembly: GCA_038210625.1. GTDB lineage: Bacteria > Bacteroidota > Bacteroidia > Chitinophagales > Chitinophagaceae > Ferruginibacter. The sequence continues at coordinate 24,525 of JBBQWL010000047.1, forward strand.
TGCCATTGATATTTATCATGGCGTAAGCAATGAACTACCGGTGCACATTGAACGGACAGGTGTAAAAACAGTCGTTACCATACACGATATTATTTTTGAACGTTTTCCGGAAACCTATCATTTTGATGAACGCTACGTACACCGGCATAAAATAAAACAGGCATGCAAAGCAGCTGACGCCGTCATCGCCATCAGCAAACAAACAAAGGCGGATTTAATTAATTTCTATAAAGTACCGGAAGAAAAAATATTTATCAGTTACCAGAGTTGCAATCCCATTTTTCAGCAACCAATTACAGCTGCCAACAAAGCGATTGTAAAAAAAAGATACGGGCTGCCGGAACAATATTTTCTATTTGTCAGCTCCATTGCGCCGAGAAAAAACCTGATCGTGATTTGTAAAGCCATGATATTACTGAAGGATAAAATGGATATTCCTTTAGTGGTAATCGGCAATGGTAAAAAAGAAAAAGCGGCCGTAAAAAAACTGATGGAGGAAAACGGCATGGCAGATCGCCTGGTTTTGCTAAATGAATTGCCGGCCTCGAAAGCGCTGGACTTTACAACAGCGGCGGACTTTCCGGCCATTTACCAACAGGCGCTTGCATTGATATACCCTTCTATTTTTGAGGGCTTTGGTGCGCCACTGCTGGAAGCTTTGTGGAGCGGATTGCCGGTGATCAGCAGCAATACCAGCAGCCTGCCTGAAGTGGGCGGTGAAGCTGCCTTATATTTTACGCCCGATGATACGGAGCAGCTTGCGCACCATATGTTGCAGGTTGCGGGAGATGCTGAACTGGCGGCCAGTTTGCGCAGCAAAGGTTTTGAACAGGCGCAGCTTTTTACAACAGAAAAATATGCCAACAGTATCATGAACGTGTACCAGCAAATACTATGATCAATTTTTCAGCCGATATCAGCAATTGCATCACGGTGTTGCAAAACGGCGGTATCATTTTATACCCTACCGATACCATCTGGGGCATTGGATGCGACGCCACCAATGAAGCAGCCGTGGCAAAAATTTTTGCATTAAAGAAAAGAGCCGAAGAAAAAAGCATGATCATTTTGCTGGCAGAAGAAAAAGATATTATCCGGTACATTACGCAGCCGGACTTATCTGTAATTGATTATTTGCAAACCGTAACCAAGCCAACTACGGTAATTTACGAAGGCGCCACCGGGCTTGCAGAAAATGTCATTAACAGCGATGGCAGCGTTGCCATCCGTATTACCCATGACCCGTTTTGCAAACACCTGGTTAAACGATTTAGAAAACCGGTTGTATCTACGTCTGCTAACGTTAGCGGCTTTCCGCCGGCACCAAACTTTACCGCTATTAGTGATGAAATAAAAAACGGTGTTGACTATATAGTGCAACACCGCCGGGATGATTTGTCAACTGCCGCGCCTTCGGCCATTATTAAATGGAATAAGGATGCTACAATTACTGTTATAAGAAATTAAATTAGAAAAAAGTTAGGCCTATACCTGCCTGGATACTTTGGCTTTTCCACTTGTCTTTATTGTCAATATCATTGATGTTGGAAAGACCAACTGCATATCTTCCGTAAATTCTGAAATTACCCAAATGTAACTGTACACCGGCCAGCATGCTGAGATCGCCTTTTTTAAAAGCATCTTTGCCATTCTGTACCAGCTTTTCATTCTGGTTAATTAACACACCAAACTGAGGCCCTGCCTGTATTGCAAAAAATTTGCTCAGCTTATAATCCAGCAACACAGGAATACTTAAATAGCTCAGTTTAATGTTTGAAATTTTGTTGGGATTTAAATTACTGTAAATTTTACTTAACTGGCTGCTGGTATCTGTATTGATCTGGTTAAACAATACTTCGGGTTGCAGCGAAAATTTCTTTCCCAATCCTATTTCAGCAAAGCCTCCAAGATGGTAGCCATAATTAAATTGTTCGCTAAAAGACTTGCCGGAAATTTTGTTGATGTTAGTACCACCTTTAATTCCAAGATGAATACTTTGAGCTTGTGCCGCTGTAGAAAAAATGAGCACAGCCATTGCCAGAGATAACAGTTTAATTTTCATGGTTTTTTAGTTTTAATTTATGCATCCAACGATATGCCAATCAAAATATCGGTGAGATAATTATTTGTTAATGAATATTTACTGAAAGGAATACCGAAAAGTTAGCGTAAAATAATTCGCCCACCTGTTGTCTGTTGTTGCAGGTAAATAATAATCGATGTATACTTCCGGTTCAACAGAAAATTTGCCTGTTCCATAACTTGTACTTAAACTAAAGCCAAGCGACTCCGGCTGAAATTTGGTGTTTTCTAATTTTGGCAGCCGCCCTTTTTTATTTAAAAAACTGAGCAGGTTGGGAGCATTGGTGGTGTGATGTAACACCTGCCTGCTCTTGCCTATATTCATCAACAGGGAGGGCGTAAGTGTGATACCATCCGACTTACCAAAAACTTCGTCCCATTCAAATTCGTGCGACACTGAGGGCACTAAAGCAAAAGTGGTGAGCTTACTATGAATAGAATCATATAACAGTCTTATTCTTTTAACCTCACCATATTCGCCGCCCGAAAAATCTACAGCTATTCCCGGTCTTAGCCATGTTTTTTTATACAGGTAAGCGGCATACAAATCATTGTGAACCGGCGAGGCATAAGCTGAAAAAATATCGCTCACAAAAATATGGGTGTATGCTATGGTAAAGTCAGCCTTGTCATTTTCAGGCATTTCATAACCGGCGGCGGCGGAATACTCATTTACGCTAAATCCCTTTTTGCTATCATTTAATAAATTCACTGTACCGGCAACATACACACCGCTTTTATGATGGTAAGTAAGTGACGGCGAAAAAATAATTGTACTCACAGGCGTAAGCTTTGAATTGAGTACATTGTTCTGTACATTAAATACCCTGTTGCCAATACCCAGGTTTACCATCACATAGCTGCCGGGAGATTTTGTATCGCCCAAAATATCCATCAGGTCCTTTAAAATTTCGGTTGAGTCTTTATCAACAGGTACAACCGGTTTGGTTTGGGAAAATATTTTTATTGAAAAACATAGCAAACAAATAAGCGGTAATAATTTTTGCATTGGCGGAAAAGTATTTTGTTAACCAGGTATTACGACTTTAAAAAACCAAATTGGTTTAAAACTTACACCCTGGTAATAGTATTTACGGCTATAGCAACGCAGTAGGATTGATTTAATTGCCAAACATTGGCTTAAAAACATTAGCTTTGCAAAATTATTTATAACGAGTATTGCATGAAATGCCCGAAAGGCTGTTGAGATTATAAATTACTTTAACGTTTAAACACTGAATTAAGTAGCGAAACAACAGGCGAATAGCATATCATGTAAACCAAAAAAAAATTTACATGAATGCATTTGAAGCCTTAGGCTTAAACGAACAATTAGTACAGGCAATTTCAGACCTCGGTTTTGACACCCCCACTCCCATCCAGGAGCAAGCGATCCCCATTTTATTATCAGGCACTACCGATTTTGTAGGATTGGCGCAAACAGGAACCGGTAAAACGGCGGCTTTTGGTCTTCCGCTATTACACCTTATCAATATTGCCGAAAGACATCCGCAGGCGTTGATTGTATGCCCTACAAGGGAGCTGTGTTTGCAGATAACCAACGACCTTGCAACTTTTACAAAACATACCAAAGGACTTTTTACTGAGGCGGTGTATGGTGGTGCTTCCATTACCATGCAGATAAGGAATTTAAAAAGAGGCGTACATATTGTTGTAGCAACGCCGGGCAGGTTGATTGACCTGATTGAAAGAAAAGCGATTGATTTGCAAAAAGTAAAATATGTAGTGCTGGATGAAGCAGATGAAATGCTGAACATGGGCTTTAGAGATGATATTGATTTTGTTTTAAAAAATACCATCAACCGCGAAAGTATCTGGCTGTTCAGTGCTACCATGCCACCGGAAGTAAGAGCCATTGCCAAAAACTTTATGACCACTCCGAAAGAAATTACGGTAGGTAAAAAGAACAGTGGCAATGTAAATATTGATCACCAGTTTTTTGTTGTTGCTGCACACCAGCGGTACGAAACATTAAAACGTTACATCGATTTTAACCCCGGCATGTACGGTATTATATTTACCCGTACCAAACTGGATGCACAGGATATAGCCGAAAAATTAGTTCGGGAAGGGTATGAAATTGAAGCATTACACGGTGACCTTACCCAACAGCAAAGAGACAAGGTAATGGGTCGTTTTCGCCAGAAGCATTTACAGTTATTGATTGCAACAGACGTGGCAGCAAGAGGTATTGATGTAGACGGTATTACGCATGTAATCAACTACGAGTTACCGGATGATATGGAAGTGTACACCCACAGAAGTGGCCGTACCGCAAGAGCCGGCAAAACTGGTATTTGTATTTCAATCTGCCATAGCAGGGAAAGCTACAAAGTAAAACAGCTGGAACGTATGGTTAATGCAACGTTTCATAAGCTGGATGTACCAAGTGGTAAGGATGTTTGCCGCAAACAGTTTTTTCATTTTATGGATAAATTAATGCAGGCCGATATTTCTAATGGTGATTATGAAACCTACATGGCTGACCTGCAGGAAAAATTTGCTGACATCAGCAAGGAAGAAGTATTACAACGAGTAGCAGCGTTGGAGTTCAACCACTTTTTAAAGTACTACGAAAATGCACCCGATCTTAACTCTAATATCAGAAGTTCTGACATCAGGGGTGGCGACAGAAGAGAGATGGGTAACAGGGAAAGTAGCAACAGGGATGGCGCAAGAAGAGAAAGAAGTAACTTTCAGCACGATACTGGCTACACAAGATTATTTGTAAACCTGGGTACCAAAGATGGTTTTTACAAAGCCAGCTTTTTACAATTTATTCTAGACGAAAGCAATTTAAATAAAGAAGTGTTAGGCCGCATTGATATGAAAGAGATGAACAGCTGGGTTGAAGTTGATAAAGCAGCAGCCAGCCAGATGATAAAAAGCATTGATGGTAAAAAACACAATGGCAGGCAAGTTAGAATGAATGAAGCTGATGGCGGTTTTAAAAGGCCACCCGCAACTGAAGGTAAAAGCGACCGCACGGAAGGAAGAAAAAGGATTCCGTTAAGAGAGAAAAGATAAATTACAATAAACACAAAAAGAGGCTGTCTCAAAATATGAGCAGCCTCTTTTTTGTTTTACACACTTTAAAAGATTGGTGCATTTATCCAGCTAATGAACGGAATGGATTGCTGAAAATTAAGAAACCAAAACAACGCATTTAATACTTTTTAGGCAGGCCCGCTTATTGAAAAACATTTCTACCGATTATTAATCGGTAATGTCAAGCTTTTCAAAGCGCTTTTAAAAGCGCTTTGTAGCAGGGTAGAATATATAATTTCCCTATATTTAACAAGCGATATTATAATAATTTATCCGCTACTTTTGTACTCATCTTAAACACTAAAATCTATTGCTTACCATGAAAAAACTTTACGCCATCGTGTGCCCTTCGCACCTCAAAAAATTGATTTCATGTTCACTACTCTTTGCCCTGGGTTCTTTTACCACCATGGCACAAATCAGGCCTTTTGGTTTTGTATATTCTGAAAATTTAAAAGGTGGTACTGCGCTTTTCGGTAACACTCTAATGAATGCGGTTAACCCCAACCCGGTTGTTGATTTAACAGCTATGAATGGCAACAGCGTGGATGGAAACAGTATATACGACAACGGTACCAGCGATATGCAATATGCAGATATTGATGGCAATTCAGGTGACGGAGCTGGTACAAGAAATTCTTCTTCGGCTGATTTAATTTTACCCGGCGGTACCAATACTATTAAGCTAGCCAGGTTGTATTGGGGTGGCAGGGCCGCCACTGCTGATTTTGACATGAGTCTGACAGCCAATCAAACCATTAAAATAAGGAAGGGAACCAGTGGTGCTTACCAGCAATACGCCGCAGCACAAATTGACAGGGTGTATCAGAATACTGCTACGCCAACAGAATTTTGTCGTTACCAGGCATACGTAGATATCACTGCACTGGTTCAGGCGCAGGGTGCCGGAACATATACGGTAGGCAATGGCGCATTTTCTACCGGCATCATTGATGCCTTTGGAAATTATGGCGGCTGGAGTATTGTGGTGGTGTACGAAAACCCTGCCTTAAATTTCAACAGCGTCCGTGTATACGATGGCTTCGAACAGGTATATGCAGGTGGTAGCGCTACCGAAAATACGGTGACGTTAACGGGTTTAAATATTCCTTCCGGTGGCCTGGCTGCTGCTGACGCCCGCCTTGGCTTAATGGGCTGGGAAGGTGATTCAAGATATCCAGGCGACTTTTTTAAGATCAACGGTGTTGTTTTCAGCAATGCGCTGAACCCGGCAGATAATCCATGGAATGGAACTATTACCAACAACGGTGCCCACGTAACTACCAAAAGTCCCAACTACACCGACCAGTTTGGAATTGATATTGATGAATCGGATGTAGGTACCGGCTACGGTATACTGCCAAACGACCAAAGTATTACACTTGAATTAGGCACTACAGATGACCAGTTTTTTTGTGGTGTAATAACGTTTGTTGTGAAGACGAAAGACCAGCCGGCCATACACCTTACCAACACTGTAACAGATGCAAACAATAGCGGTACGGCAGAACCCGGTGAAATTTTAACCTACAAACTAAAAGGCAACAATATCAGCAGCGCTAGTGCACTGGCGCTTATCTTAAAAGATTCTTTACCCGCGAGCGTAACTTATGTAAGCAATTCGCTGACGGTAAATTATGGTCCCGGTATGACAACCGGAACACAAACGGATGCAGCCGGTGACGATATTGCTGAGTATGATGTGGCCACCAATACCATCACCTTCCGTGTTGGTACGGGTGCAGATGCTGTTTCGGGAGGTTCGGTTGCACCGCCGGATTCTTTTGAAGTACAATTCCAGGTGATTGTAAATAATCCTGGTTCAGGAACACCCCCGGCAATTGTAAACGTTGGCAGGTTAACTTCAAACGTATCCGGTGAATTTTATTCAGACGATGCTACAGCTATTATCAATCCAGCCTCAACATTACCTGTTACGTTGACTTTCTTTACCGCGGAACTATCACAAAATAAACAGGTTAAATTAACCTGGAACACCTCGATGGAATTAAACAGTCAATCATTCACCGTTGAAAGAAGTACCAATGGCGCCAGTTTTAAAGCAGTTGCAAACAAAGCTGCTGCTGGTAACTCTTCTATCCCACTCACTTATTTTACAACAGACGACGTCAGTACCATTACCGCACCGTTTGTGTACTACCGATTGCTGCAAACAGATATCAATGGCAAGACTGATGTTTCTAAAGTAGTCGCTGTACGTTTGCTAAAAACAACTGGTGCTTTCAGCGTGTCACCTAATCCTTTCCGTAATACGGCCAATATCAGTATTGATTGGGATAAAAATGAAACGACGGTTGTAAAAGTATTTAGCGTTACCGGTACAGCAGTTGTTGCAAAAAGTATTGCAATGAAGAAAGGCACTAACTATTTTGTGCTCGACGAATTATCCAAATTACCATCCGGTAACTACATTGTAGAATTCACAACAGCGTCTGGAAAGCTGACCAGGCAAATCATCAAACTAAAATAATTGCACACACACCATGAAAAAACTGCCGCTAAAAAAGCGGCAGTTTTTTTTATAAATCATTCTTTCTGATAAGTTATTTCCCAAATCTTCTTCCGACAATTAATTTAAATACCTGTTGGTTGCTGCCGGGCGTAAGTCCGAATAAAAAGCCGGTTTGCATTTCCCATTTCGAACTGCTGTACAAGTCAAAAATAGGTCCCAGCAAATGCTCTTCCGTTGTAAGCGGAAATATTTTTTTAAAGGTACCCAATGTAGCATAGTATTCTATGCCGAGTCCGAATTTTTGGTGGACATTATACACTGTTTTAAACTGTGGTCCAACGCCAAAAAATTTATCAGGTCCGGTAAGATTAAATGCCACGTTGGGATTTAAGGAAAAATACCAGTTACCAAAAGTTTTATCGATGATGGGCCGCAACTCTCCATCCATCACATATGGACTGTTTACATCCGGCCTTATGAAACCAAGCTCTAACGAAATACTGGCGCCAAAATTTAATCCCCAGCTTTCCGGAAAGGTAAACCTTGGCCGGATGTGATTGCCCAAAAACTGGTATTTGCCATTAGGAGCGATACCGGTAAAAGTATAAAAGCCTATCTCCCAGTTTTTTCCAAGTCCCCGTGTAATTTCAAGGGTTTCATTAATCCATCTTGCTGAAGAAGGTTTATCAAGTCCTTTCATTCCATTGAAAGTATAGTTTTGGTGCAACTCAAAAAATGTGGTCCCCTTTGGTGTGATACCCGATGCATAAACCTGTATTTCATTATCGGCCTGTGCAAACGAAAGCGCGGGCACCAATAACAGCAACATGATTATTGTATTACCCGTCTTTTTTATACAATATTTTCCTGGGCTTCTTTTTCTCATAACAGACTATTATTGCTTAAACTTACCACCAACAACTGGTATTGCCACGAATATAGGCGCTGATTAACATTCAAACAACACATAACGTACCGGCACCTGCGGTCACTTTTTATCGCCGTAAGTTAAGTTGAATATTTGTTTTTGTGAAAAGCTGAAACAGGTGTTTTAAAGCAGTCCAGGCAACCCTTTTTTTAAAACATTATTTGAGGAGTTAGCCCGGTTTATTACCGGTTTTATGAGAGGCGCTACGAGGTGATTGCAGAAGTGCCCCTATGCCATTTTTTTTTGAAATGGAGAACGGCCTTTTTAAGCGCCGGCCGGGTTGTAACCACTATCGGGGTTGGCTTTAGTTATTTTGGCTGGTATACAATATTTCTTGATTCAAACCATTCTGTAAATTCCTTTCCCTGTTCGCCGGCATAGTTAATACAGATCTCTGTGCCTGTTGCGATATCTTCCAACGCATAAAAGCGGATGGTTTTTAATTCCCTGTCTAAAGTATAAGCAGCATTGGAGTTCACCGCATGATTATACAAGGAACCAAAGCCAAGTGCCAGCGCCAGCGTACTTTCTTCTTTATTAAAATTGAAAAAATAATCTACCAGGTGAGAGGCAACCAGGGTATCGTAATCTTTTGCCGGCAACACCAATACCGGGCAAATTTCAATGTCCTCCTCTTTTGCAATAAGCTGGTTGCAAAAAATACCCCGCCCCTTATTTTTTATACGCTTTACCAATAATCTTTTTTTCATGGAATGCTTATGTCCGGTGGAAAATAAATAGGCGATGTGTCATCAGCGCTGCCATTATAATTGAGTGTAATTTCATCGCCTGCCAAAATATGTTTGCTGGCTTTAATAGTGATGGTTGCCGCTTTTAACGAAATACTATACACTGCATTGGCGCTAAAAGCATGATTGTATAAAGAGGTATAACCAAGCCCCAAAGCAACAGGATTGCTGGCATCGCTTATTACAAAGTAATAACTGAACAGATGAGTATATTGCAAAAAATCTCTTTCTGTTTTATCCAGTATAATTACCGGTGCTGTTTCAATAACAGCACCGGGTTTAAAATTTCTATTGGCAAACACACCCCGGCCATGGATGCCACTTTCTTTTATTGTAATGCCATCTGCCTGTTGTATCGTGTTGCTCTTGGTAAACCAGTGTAACATTATCCCTTATGCGGTTTGGTAACAGCAGGTGCATCTTTCAGCTTTACAGAATTTTCTTTCATTTGTACCGGCGCTGTTTTTTTTATATGATCGAACTTTATGGCTTTGGTATTTGCTTTAACAGGGGTTGTGCCCGGGCTAATGGTTTGTAAAGACGCCACGGGTGCGACGGGCACGGCGGCTGGTTGTATGGTTTCTTTTTTTACCGTTGGCGTTTGTGCTTTTGTACCCGCAAAAACGAACAGGGCGCCAAAGAGTGCTACTACTTTTTTCATGTTGTTATTGTTTTTTTTATTGATAAAAAAATTAAAAGTTTGTCCACTCTTTACCCGACTCATTATCAAAACCATATTTACGGGATACGGCTTGTCGCCCGGTGGCGTCGGTTTGGTAATAGGTCCAGCCAGTGCGGGTGGATGCCAGCACAGTTGCGGTAGTCATTACATTGTTGCAACCCATCGATTCGCTGCAGTTGTTTACCCTGATGTTTTCCATTTTTATAGTGTACAATATTACCGGCCTGCCCGTTGACGGCGACATTTGTGTTACCGTTAATGTACCATTAAGTAATAATACACCACTGCCCATCGCTCTTTTTAAATCGGCTGATGCCCCGCCTACATTCATAGTGAAATTTAATTGCGAATTGTTTTTTCCGCCGCTGGTAAAGCTTAACCTATAGTTAGCTCTTTCAAATCCTTTCTCTGCGGCATCGCCTTTTATTTGCTGCCCGCTTGCATCGGTAAGATGAAGGAATACATTTGACCTTTGTGCAAAAGCAATAAAGGGTAAAAGCAGTAAGGTTAAAATGATTGCACGCATATTTTTTTTGATTTTATTATTATGTTTTATTGAATCAATTGAAATTATTCACCCGGCAATTTAATTGGCGTAAAGGTTCCCGGAGGCCCGTAGGAATAAGTATTTCCGTTATTAAACAACCCATCTCTTTCGGTTGCTGCGGCAATTTGCAGTTGCAGGTTTTTATCTGCAATACTAAACTGGTAAGTGGCCGTTTCTAATTTCCTTGCCTGTGATGATTTAAGCTGGTTCCAATTATCGCTGCCGTTTTTTTTGCTCCATGCTTCAATATCACTACGCTTTGGTGTTATTGTAAGCTTGTTTCCATCTATCAAATAAGTACCGCTTTCTTTTATCAATATGGTTGCGTTGTATTGTTCGCCGTAATTTTTTGCATTAAAATAATAGGTACCATTTGCATTAAATGTGTACTGTTGTTTGTTATAACTGTAATTGCCAAAGCGGTTATTGATCTGGCCTACTGTATTTGATTTGCCCCAGGCACCAATGATGGGACTGTTGTTGTTAACAGTCGTTTGTTGCACCTGGTTATTTGTTACATCATCAGTAGTTACCTGTTGACCCGGCGGCAACTTAATATAATCCCACTCTTTTATTGGCAGCGAATAAAACCATTGGTTGTCACGGTCAAAATGGCCATCCCTGTTAGTAATATTGCTTGCTTTTAATACCAGGTTCGTTCTTTGTATAGTGGCATTGAAGTCAATGGTAAACTGGTAAGCCACTTTTTCCATATTGCTTTTGTGAGCCGATAATAATTTACCCCATTCATCCCTGCCATCTTTTTTACTCCATGATTCGATGATTGTTTTTTGTGGAGTGATGCTGATGTTATTTCCATTTACCTGGTAAGTGCCGGTTTCTTTTGTAAAAAGAATATCCGTAAAAAAAGAAAAGGTTTTGATGTAATGGATATAAGTGCCGTCACTTTTAAAAATGTATTGCCGCTGAATATAACCGGCAACGCCGTTCTTTACGTGGGTATCATCCTGGTCGTTACTAACTTTTGTCCAGGTGCCAACTACAGAGTTGTTATTATTATTTGTACTTACTGTACTGGAATTTATATCCGGTTTTATTAAACTGACAGATGCTAGCAATGCTTCAATATCTGTCAAATAATTTTGGCTGTTGGTAACCGTAACAATACTTACACAACGTCCATAACCGCTGGCGGTAAGTAGCATTACCATTGCATCCTTGCTGTTAAAAATAAATTTCGCGTTGCCTGCTTTTATTTTCCAGCCCTGCCCAACTGTGTCATTCAGGCGGCCATCAGTCCCCTGCACTTCACTTGCGGTTGGTTTATCTGTAGGCTTATAGTTTTTTACTATTATCTCCTGCCACTCACTTTCAAAATCAGCTTCAATATCGCCTTTACTAATGGTGCTTTTAAGGATATTAATCCTGCACCAGGCATTAGTTTTTTTATCGGAAATGGTATAAGTAATATTATTATTGCTTAGTTCTTTTACCCATTTCGCGGGAGCTGTATAGTTTATGATATCAAAGGTTTCTTTTTGGGCATGTGCCGGTAAAATAAATAACATTGAAAAGAGTAGAGCAATAACCAGCTTCATGTTTTACTTTTTTAATTATCCAAATGTATCCTTCGCAGATAAATAATGCACTCCCTTAAAAACAGGATTTTTTACAGATAAGAGGGATAGCTAAAAGTTTATTGAATTAGCGTTTATTTTTCAGCTGGTATTTATTTGCCCTGGTATAAAATCGCTTCTAATGGAGCCAATGCGCCGGGCTGCTTTACAAGGCTGGCAACTTTTTTCATGTGGGCGTACGTGCTATTTTGTAATTGCACCGTTATTAACTGGGGTGTATCGGCGCTCAAATTATTATTGAAATAAGCAGGATTAATTGAAACGATCTCGGTTACCGTTTCTTCTTCTCCGTTGGTATAAGATTTATCCATGCTTTCCAGGTATTGCGTAACATTGCCAGCTGTATATGAATTAGGGAAAAAGTAATTTAATCCCTTGTTCAGCCATGTGTCCGGCTTTTTTAAATATTGTAGTATGATGGCTTTGGCAGCTTCAGTGTTGGGGTCAATTTTGTTGATAATTTTTTTTAGTTTTTCCTGGTCTTCTTCAAACCATTTTCTACGTTTTGCCTCTTTTTCGGGGGTATAACTTTTATCTTTCTCTTTATAGATCTTCATTTCTGCCTCAAACTGTTTTACATTCTGACTATAACTTTCGTTGAAAAATTTTGTATCGCTGTTCGTGGATTTGTCGACGTTTATAAGCATTTGCTGCAGGTATTCTTTGCGGGTACAGGGAATAAAAACCGGGTTATCACTGTTTCGTAAAATGATATAGTCATTGGAGGTATACATTGTGGCAGTGGCATTATCCTGTGATCTAAGTTCATAAAAATCAATTCTGCCTTCGCTGTATTTTTTTTTGATTATCTTAAAGGCCCGCTTTCCACTAATGGAATAAATGCCGGCATCTGAAGTAAGGCCGGAAGCAAACACATTATTAAAAATCACCCTCAAATTTGAGCCGCTCTCCTCTTCTTTATATACAGTGTTTTTGTTATCGTAACAATAATAGGCAAAGAACATCATCTTGCCTTCGCTGTATCCTTTTATGCCGGTAGCCTGGTAAAAAAGAGTAGTGGAAGCATTGCTGCGGGCTGCTTCCAGGTCTTCGTTACGAAAATCAAGAGGGTCAAGGAAGAAATTATTACCATACATCAATTTAGCACCTGTAAAGCCGGTAAGGACATTTCTCATCCAGCTTTCCACCTTTGCCAGCTGTGGCTTAATTTTACTGATATTCCATGATGCTGGTTTTGCGCTGGAGACCGTATTGGAAAAGCTCTGGTAGTTGGCACTGTAAGTGGCTGGCTTGTTTGCAGCCAATGTATTACAATCCTGTGCATAGCTTGCCTGTGCAGCTAAAAGCAAAAAAGTAGAAAGTATTTTGATCATCCAATTCATGGCTCTATTTAAGATGTAGTTGTTGCGAAAATATTTCTACCGGTTGTTTAAATATTTTATCACTCATCACATACAGCGCACAGGCAGTTATTTTATTTTTTCTGAAGGATGATAACATCACCACACACTTCTTTTTATTTTGATAACAGTTTCCAATGGCAAGGGTAGATGCCCAGCCATCCCATAGTTGTTGTGTAAGTATGCGGCCTGGCTTTTTATCGGCTTTGTGTAATGGCTTTACAACATACTCATTCCATTGCGCCTGTATATCTTTTGGTATATCCTGCTGTGCTGGTTGGCTTTTGTATAAACTGATCAAACAAAAACTGGTATCATTATTTTTCAGGAATAATTGAATCCTTGAGGGCAATATACTTTTAATAAAAAATTGCGGTGTATGATAAGTAAATACATCAAAGCTGTCTTTAACATTATAGCTATTACCCTGCTGCTGCGATAATGCAATTGCAGGAAACCACAGTAAGGCAAATAGTATACTACGCATGTTTACTTTATTGACAGAATGATTTTATTTGACTAAACCATATTTTGTGTAAATGACTTACCGGCCGGTATTATCCTCTTCCTCCATTTTAAAGCTTTTAAAGTTGCTGTTGCTTTTTAGTTCCTGCTTTTTTAGCAACAGGTTTTGGTTTAACCGGTACAGCATTTTCTATGATAGTTTTGGCAGGTTCTTTACCCAACATATTTCTTAATGTAGAAAAATTAACTGCTTTTTGTATGGATGTAATATTGTATTCAAACACGGGGTCGCCATGAGATATTCTATAAACAACAGAAAAAAATTGGGGCGCCGACCTGGATAGCTTTTTATCGTAATAATTTAAATCGGGTTTAACAGCAAAGAAGGAACCTTTTGTTCCTTCCTTAACAAAACCTGTAAATTTTTCTTCGTCATTCCACATGCAGATGGCTGGCGCATTCAATTCCCCTTCATCTTTTTTTAAATTGTCTAATATGCGGTTCATGTACTGGTCATAAAAACTTTTGCTGCTTTGGTCATCCCTGATAGTTTTCTCCAACCGTTTTTTTTGAATCAATAAATATTCCTTCCTGCTTACATAGCTAAAAGGCAATTGCTCTCCGTATGTAATCAGCCACCTGTATTCTTTCATTTTATTTTCCCGGTCACCATCACCCACTACTTCTTCTCCCATATAATAAAGTCCATCCTTCCATTGCGGCTTGTCTTTCATTTTTAAATAGCCTCTAAAATCATCATCGGGTAAGTCGGCTGCAAAAAGGTTATTGAGCTGCCAGATGGTATTAGCCGTTATGGTTACTGTGGTGGACGTAGATATATCCACATAATATTTAGACTTATCAGCACTTTGCTGATCGCACAAAAACCTTAAAATGTACATGGTATACTGATAGGTATCTGCTATCCAGTTTTTGGCAGCAGCAGCATTATACCCACTAAAAGAATTACTATACAAAAGCTGGCAACCCATGGGTTGATAATTGGCACCGATCATTTGGTGAACGGAAGCAAGGGTAGCTTTTTCCTTCAACAGGCCTGCAGCACTAACATTAGTCGTAGAGCCTTTTAAACCGGCTTTCCAGGTGCCGGTTTTTTTTGCCAGCATGGCTTGATCACAATCCTGCGCCGCAGCATATGTGTAAAAAGACAAGAGTATCAGCACTAAGTAATATTTCATAAAGATTGTTTAAGGTGCTATTGTTGGTAGTAAAAACAGCAAAGCAAATTGTATACTGCGCACGTTTACTTTATTGATGCGAAACTTTATTTTGCTAATCCGTATTTGGTGTAGATGCCTGATCCGGAAAAATCTGCATCCAAAAGGTTTAATATTCTTGCTCCTTTCATGCACGACCAGTGAGCATGATAGGTACGTGCCCTTGTTTCTATCATAGTAAAGTGTACCTGCCAGTTATTGGGTACTGTTAGGTTACCGGATGATTTTGCCTGGCTAACTTTTGCATTGCCTACCATCCCATTTACCGCAAGGAATTTCCAGTTGTATGTACTTTGTGCACCAAATACAAACTCTTCATTACTCTGGTTCATGTTCATGCCTGCATAATTGCCTGTGTATACATTGTACAGTTGTTGTACGCCGGTATAATCACTGGTCCACTTTCCTTTAAAATCAGCTGCAGCTACTGCAAATTTATTTCGGTTAGCCATGTTATCTAACTTGTCAAAAATTCCATGGTCTGCGTTTACCGTATTACCCTGGCTGTTATCTACCACCCATCCACCCATATATTGCGAAATAGCACCCCACCTGATAGACGCTGCATCAAAACCAAATTCCTGCGAAAAAATATTTTTGTCCGGAGATACCACTTCAATCCAGTCGCCACCCCGCCTGAAAAAGACGATAAAAACATTTTTACCGGTTTTTATTTCGTCCGCATAACCCATTCCAAAATAAGGACGGTTAAAATCCTCTACATAAGCTGTTTTATAATTTTTTAAATTGCTGTACCGCGGTGCTACTAAAATATTCCAGGCGGCATTTGTCATCGGTTCGGGGTCGGCAGGAAAAATGGTACCAGCTTTAGGATAATGCAATAACACTTTTATATTTCCTTTGCTTACCTCTACCCAATCTTCTTTTACAACACTCGTCCAGCCGTCATCAAAATTGGTAGTGCAGAATGCGAAGCCAGCGGGCGCTGCCGTTTGATCCGGCACATCAGTAGTTGTTACTATATAAGTCGTGCCTCCGGTATTATCCGCGGCAGTATTGGGTTTTGTAAACGAAACAGATGCCATAAAACTTTCTATTTGCGCAACATAATCCTGGGTGTTGGTAAGGGTTATAATACTTACACAACGGTTGTACCCACTCATGGTAGTGAGCATAGCCATGGCATCCTTATTATTAAAAGTAAATTTGCCACCTCCACCTTTTACCTTCCAGCCTTCCGCCTCCTGTACTTCATAAATATTAGCAGTGTCTTTTACGGGGTAGTTTGCTACAATTAAATGCTGCCATTCGCTGGCGAAATCCTCGTCAATCCCCCCCTGGCTGATGGTACTTTTTACCACTTGTATCTGGCACCAGGTATTTTTCTTTTTATCAGTAATAGTATACGCTACTATATTTTCTTTTGTTTCTTTTTTCCATCCCTGTGGTGCAGTGTAGGAAGTAAGATCAAAACTTTCCTGTTGAGCCAGGCTTGTCAACGCGACTAAACAAATGATTGCTGAGAGGTAATATTTCATATCCGTATTTTTTTTTTTACTTTTTTGCCAAAGAATAAGTTGTCCCGAGCCGGTCTGTCATTAATAAAATTCTGCCGCCTATAATGGCTTCAAAATAGCAGTTATATTTTTCTGTTGCCCCATGAAAACGATTGTCTAAAGTGATTGTCCAATCGGTAACGGCAGACTTTCCTCTATAATCCTGGCTGGAAAATTTCATGGACCCTACCATGCCAGAAGCACCGGAATGCTGACTTTTGTAATTATTGCCAGCTAAGAAAGTAAACTCATCAGCGGTAGCTGTTGCAGTAGTACCAGCGCTGTTGCCGGTGCTTACATAATAGTAGGTAAGCGAAGCATAATCATTGGCACTCCAGGTACCAATAAGATCATTGGCAGTTACCGCAAACTTATTGCGCCACTGCATGTTGGCCACCTTGTCCCAATCGAACTGAGTGTTGTGATAAGGGCCAAACTCATTTTCGTAAGCGGCTTTGTTGTTGGTTACAAATTCAAGATATCGGCCATTGCCTTTGCTGTAATGTTTTTTAAATAAAACAATGTGCACCGTTTTGCCACTTTCATTTTCCGTTGCATCTGCCTGCATAAAAGAGATAGATTCCCAGCTTTGAATTGACTTCCATTCAAAATTTTTCATGTTGCTGTAACGGGGGGCTACCAAAATATTCCATGCAGCATAATCTTCTTCTTTTAAAACAGAATTATACGCATCCGCTTTTTGGTTTGGATAATGCACCAGTACCTTAATATCTTTCAGGGAAACTTCCGCCCAATCTTCTTTACACTCCCCTACCCAGCCATCATCAAAATTGGTTCTGGTAAAACCGAAATTTGTTTTCTGTTTTGTTTGCGTTACAGGCGACGAAATATTAGTAACATTGGCTACACTATTGGTACCGGTTGTATCCAATACAATGGAATCCATCATTTGCTGAATTGCCGGCAGATAATCCTTGCTGTTGGATAATACGAGCACACTTAAAGCTTTTCCATGGCCGCTGAAGGTAGTCAACATAGCCAGGTTGGTTGCGTTGTTGCTGGTAAAAGCAGCACCAGCACCTTTAATTTTCCAGCCATCTGTTTCAGGTAATTCAGTTACCTGCGGCGCTTCAGTAACTTTATAAGTTTTAACAACCAGTTGTTGCCATTCACTCTCGAAATCTTTTTCAATGCTGCCTTTGGAAGGGATACTTTTATAGAGGCCAATTTTACACCAGGTATTTTTATTGTTATCAGTGATGCTCAATGCCACTACGTCTTTAAAGGCTTCTTTTTTCCATCCTTTTAACGGCGTGAAATGAACCAGGTCAAAACTGTCTTGTTGTGCAGAGGCTAACGATACAAAAATGACTGTTATAGCAGTAAAAATTATTTTTTTCATACCCTGTTTTGTTACCTAAAAATACCGGCGGTTAGCCGTATCCGCCATCCTGTAAAACAGTGATTTTTATTCTTTGGTGATTTTGATATTGCTAATATATACTTTCACATTATCCGCATCATTGGTGGTATTTTCCCAGTCAACAAAATCGAATGTTGCTGTTCCCACACCGCAGGTTACACATTTATCGCCATACCCCATTTTAAAATTGGTTGAAACAGCCACCTGTTTATCGTTGACTAAAATTGTAACGATACCAGCTTTTACTTTTACAGTAACATGAACACTTGTTTTTTTATTAGTGAATTCACGCAGGGGATATTCATAAGAAATGCCATCTTGTCCATTTTGTTTATTGGCAGAAGGGGTACTGTTTATTTTGATAGTTAGAATGCCGCGGTAATTATTGTTGTCATAATCTGCTTCATTGCCCGATGCTATTTCAATACTTAACCTGCTGCCATCTCCTCCCAATGCTTCAGTGCCATCTGCTATTTGCTTGCGGGTGTTTAGTGCCAACACTGCTGCGCCGCCGGTGCGGGTGCTAACATCGCCATCAGTAGCCAAATCGTATTCCAGCAGAAAATTTTCGGGCAATGGCTTTTTTAATAAAGAAGGCGATACAGGGGTATTGTATCCCAACTGTAGCCATTTGCCATTTTGGTTTTTAACGCTGCTAACCACCGCATGTTTGCCATACCTTTTAAAAAACCAGTTGGCTGGTTCACCACCTTCGATACTTGCCGAAAAATTGTCAGCAAACCAGGCATCGCCCTGTTGCGCAGTTGTATTTGCGACGGAGCCAATTGCTACTGTATTTTTTTTACGGTAAGCATCCAACCTTGCTTTCAATCCATCGGCATTGGCTGGCGTATAGGATAAACCCTTCACTTTTTCAGGACTAAAAAAATAATTGTAGATGTAATCGTAGTTCAGATTTTCTGTCATGGAGCGGTATAACTCGAACAACTTGTTGCCATTTTCTTTTGTTTCATAATAAAACCAAACGGTTATCCATTGAGGCTTTTCCGTTTTACATTTCTCCAACACGTCTTTTGAAATTTTATAAACAGGAAATAAACTGCCGGAAATATCTTTTTTAAAAGGATCCATATCCCCGTAAAAATTATTGATTGTTGGTTGTAAATCCCTGATTAAAGCAGGCTCATTCAATCGGTCTTTGTAAGTATCTAAATATTTTTTGACGCCGGTCCTAAAGCGGTCAAATTCTTTTTCCTTAAAAGCATAAAAACTTTCTCTTCTGTCAACCGTAGCTTTGTCATCACCCCTGTTCTGATCCAATATATCGTCTTTCCTTTTTTGAAGTTCCTTATCAATATTTTCGAGTGCCGCATTTAAATATTCTCCTTTTGTTATTTGCTCAAACGGTAATTTATTGCCTGGTGCCAGCAATACCACCTGCGATTCGCAGTTACGGGTAATGTATTTATTGATGGCAGAAAATTTCGCCAGGTCAAGCTCTTTCAAATCCTTTCCTGTAGCACCATAGCCATCTGTTGGCCAGGTAAAATAATTGTCGCCACCATAGTTTAAAAATGAGATGGAGTGACTACCCGGCACGGTGTTGCACCAAATACCAAAGGATGTATTCTGTTCATCGATTGGCTTAAAATGTCCTTTTTCATCGGTCCACATTTTTTCATGGCTTACATCCCACACCAAAAATTTTACACCTAACGACACCTTGTTATTAATGCGGGTAACAGTGCCCAATCCTGCTACCGGTGTGTAACTTTTCTTCATCCAGTCAACAAACAGGTTGGTAATCTCCACCCGCTTTTTTTGTACCGGATCGGTGGCGGGTTTTAAGTGATTATCAAAGTGATTGTTATCCCACCATCCAATCACGCTGTCTTCTATGCGTTGCTCGTCAGTCAATTGACAATAGGCATTTTGCAGCCGAGCTGCCAATGCAATGGTAAGGAGCAGTAAAAATTTCATTGGTAAGTATTTTGTATCGAATTAGTTTCTACAAAACGGGCACATTAGAAAACATACATTTTACCTGCCCGGAAAATCCATCAGTAAAATTTTCCTCCATTGCATCGGCCATAAAGGTCCTCTTTATTATTTTAGTAAATCAACCAACTACTCCAATTGCCGACTTAATTTTTATTTACCGGGTTTAGTTGTTTTGGCTTTTTTTACAGGACTGGCCGACATTGCAGGCTTTACATATTTATCGGCTGCGGGTTTAAATATAAACTCCACCCTTCGGTTCTGTGCTTTGCCTTCGGTTGTGCCGTTATCAGCAAGGGGCTGCGTTTCGCCACGACCTTCAGTAACGAGCTTGGTTTCGTCAATATTATATTGCAATACCAAAATATCCCTTACTGTTAAAGCCCTTTGTTCAGACAATTTTAAATTCGCTGCATCATCGCCATCGCTATCTGTGTGGCCTATAATTTTAACCGGTTCGGTGGCTGTTTTTAAAACCTTGCTTACATCCAGCAATGCGCCCATGCTTTCTGGTTTTAGTTTGGCAGTGCCTGTATAAAATAGCAGGTTGCTGATTAATTTACCTTCTTCAAAACGGGCACGGGTATCGGGTACATCTTTGGCTACGCGGATATTACTAACATAAAATTCTGAACCGCCCATGTTGCCGAAAGAAAAACCCAGTTGGTTAGGAATATAGTCAGTGCTGATCACCGGAAGATCATACAGTTTGCGGTCGTTCCACCACATACGAAACCGCTTTCCCTGCACACACATTGCTATATGAACCGGGGTGGTATTGGAGTACGGAAGACTTTCCGTCATGTTGTCGGAAATACTTCTGTGATCAATTCCCAATAAAGTTGCTCTCGACTGATTTTCTCCGGTTGCCACAATCGCATCAAAAGAAACCGGCAATTTGGTTTGCTGTAAAATGCGTTCGTCAGTAACCGCTTTGCCATCACTGTTTATTAAAGAAATTGTTATCCGCGGATCATAGCTTTTCCTTACCATCAGCAAATCAAACTCTACAGTAAAGTTGTCGCCCCAGCTTTGTTTTTTATTGCGCACAACATGGTACGAACTGGTAGACGCTAGTTTTAGCCAGTTGCCTTCCAGACCGTCAATGGTAACTACTTCTGCTGATGTGGAGGTGATCCATCCCGCAGGTGCCTCACCTATATTATCCTTTTCAAAATTATCATAATACAAAATAGTTGTACCCGGTACAAAATCAAATTTGCTGTACACTTTTAAATCGGGCAATACGCTGCCTGGTTTTACCTCGTTAACTACAACGGCAGGTATTGCCGGGGTTGTTGTTGTAGTGGTGGTTGGGGTGGTGCCGGCTGTTGTGGCAGGAGTGCTTTGATCAGCATCATCACTTTTTTTGCCGTCGGTTGTTTTATTGCCGGCTTTGTTTACCGCATCCGCTGCCTTTTGTTTTAATTTTTTAAAAACCTGCGCCTGGGCACCGTTAACGATTAAAGTAAGCAGCATGATTGTTACAATCCGTTTCATGTTAAATTGATTTATGGTAATTAATTTTTTGAGTGTATTGCTGGTTGTTAAAAAATGGTTTCGTTACAAGAGCGTTCTAATGCAGAGATGATAAAGTATTTTGCATCCTCCTTTTTTACTGCTGGTTTGTAATCTTTATATTGCTGATAAAATACTTCTCCGTATCGCCATCACTTCGTCCATGCGTAAAAGACAAAGCATTAAACAGCATGTCAGCCGGGACGCCTTTTTTGTACTCAGCCATTTTACTTTTACCAACCCATACTTCCATCTTCTCCCCATCTTTTATAATACTTACACCGATTTTGTTGACATCTTTATTTACAGAAAAACCTGGTGCGGAAAAGTTACTTCCTGACTCAAAACCGGCAGGCAACTTTGTTTCAACATAGGCTAAGCCATCAGCGCTACCGCTATATCCAGGCCTTATTGATAAAATAAAATTTGCCTCGTCGGTTCCGTCAGACTTTTGTTTAGATAAAGCAATTTTCAGTGATTTGGCTCCCCAGGTAAAATTTTTAGGAACGGCTAGATCGAAGCTCAAGGTAAAATTTTGTGGCAACGGTTTTTTAAGCTGGAGCGGCGTTAATAATTCATTGCCTTTTATTTCAACCCAATTGCCGGGTTCACCTTGCAGCGATATAACTGTGCAGGACTTGCCATTGCTATTTAATCTTGACGACCACCCAATTGGTTTTGTACCAATTCCTGTTGTAGAAAAATCTTCAAAGAAGTGAATGTTTTTATCTGCTGCATTTTTTTTATTTACTACCGATGCCTGGGTTATTACTACTTCTTCTTTATAGGAAGGCGAACGTAGTGGTTTATATTGTTGCCCTTTTACTTTTTCCGGAGCGAAGAAAAAATTATGGACATAATCAAAATTAAAATTGTTGATGATGGATTCGTGAAGATGTTTTTCTAAAGGATCATTCGGCGAAAACTGCCAGCCAATCAATATCCATTGTGGTTTGTCTTTTTTGCAAAGCTCCGCCATTGCTGCATCAATTTTATATACTGGCACTCTTCCTGATGTTGATTCGGCGTCGGTTAAATAACCATTGCTGAATACATCTCTGTCACTATCCAGATCATTCAGGCTTGGCTGGGCGCTGGTGAGTGCAAGTTCGTTCAGGCGATCTTTGTATTTTTCCCTGGTTCTTTTTAAGCAATTAACCCGCTTTTCATTTTTATCATTCAACGCCTTCTCAAAGTAAATAATGTTCTTTTGATTGCCCTGCTCCCGCTCATACAATTTCTTTTTTTCTGCTGCTGCTACAACAGGAATAGCATTTTCCAATAACTGCAGGTATTCCCCTTTTGTAAGTTTTATAAAGGGCGATTTGTTGTCTTTGGATAACAATACATAATCTGTTCCGCCACCTGTTTCAACACTTTTTAGCCAAAAGCTGGTATAAGGTTTTAGCGCAGCAACTTTTGTGAGGTCGTGTATTTTTTTATCTGCATCCCCATCAAAAGCTGTTTCAAATGAAGGCATGGTAAAGTAATATTGGTTTGGGGTACTGATGTCACGTATTTCCCAGTGCGGCACGCCGTTAGCCATGATACCCCACCAGGAGCCAAGGTTATTTACCGGCACCATTTTTCCGGCGCTGCTGTATTTTAGAAACCAGTATATTTTTGCATTAGCGCCATAACTCTGTGGCAAGGCTGGGTCGTTAGGATGATAGTCGTCTGGTTTTCCGGTAACTGTTCTTCTTACATCTCCCAATCCTCCTTTTGGCGTATAGCTGGCCTGTATCCAGTTGGCAAAAGAATCGCAGAGAGACAATTGCGCAGCAGAATAAACTTTTTTATCTACTGTTTTTCCTTCTGCTGCACCTTTAAAATGATACAGTTTCATCCATCCCAATACACTGTCTTCAATGGATTTCCTGGGAATTTCCTGCGCCAATAAAAAGCAGGAAGAAAGTAGCAGCAGCAATGTTAATTTATATTTCATAAATATTCTTTTACCAGTGCAAGTATTGTGAATAGTGATAACATTTTCATTTAACCTGCGAATCAATCACGCCATCAAACCCGTTGGTGCCAATATTTTCAATGGCTTCAGGAAAATCATTTGTCCATTTACCTGTAATACCAGAAGTTAATATTTAATGACATTCTTTGTTTTATCTTTTAATTTATTAAAAAAAGATTTCTTTTCTTTCGCTTTTGGAGTTGCAATACTATCGGCTTGGTTGCTTGCCGGATTGTTGACCTGGGCTGGATTACTTTGGTTATTGCTGCTGGTTGGTGATGCAGTATTAGTGCTGGCTGCATTTGAATTGTTAGCAGCTGTAGCCGGTTTGCTATCCACCATTCTAATTTTATCTTTTGGAATAATTTCTCCTTTCAGCCATTCTTTCACAAAAGGAATTACAACATCATTCACTTCCTTGCCAGCCCTGTAGCAGGCTTTCCATTGCTGGCTTTTCTTTTCATAAACCGGGTTGACAAATTTTGTTGTGTTACCGCCTGTTGTAAGCTTTGCATTAAAGTCTACTGTTGCCACTAACTGAAGGTACTCCTGTAATTTTTTCTTTACAAGCATGGTGGGGTCTGCAGGGTACGCCTTTTCCCAAATCGCTTTATCAGGAAAAGGCTTTTTGGCAGTTTCCAGCATACCATCCAAACTTTTTTGATCTGCATCCAGCAGCAACTGCTGCTCTGCGACATACTTGGTATCGGTTTTATAGTTCTTTATATTTTTTCCATACACAATAATATTTCCCCTGAGTGTAGCAATACCTTTTCCATCCACCGTCAATGGCAAAGCTTCTTCCCTGCGTGTATTGTAATCAGCAATAAACTCCTCGCTGCTAATATATTTTTTTACATATTCACACAGCTCTTTTGCGGCACCAGTCTTATCCCCGGAAATAATTGACGGCAGCATTTTAACATAAGGTATTTTAAAAGATTCATCTTCAGAAAAATAGCCATTGCTAATTGGCCCTGTGGAAAAACTACCAACAAAATTATTTAGGATAACCCATTGCGCTGTCTTTTGCTCCATACCCAGGCGATCAATAATTTCATCTGTAATTTTGAAAGCAGACAATAATACCACCAGTAAGGCGATTGCGGGGAAGATTTTTTTATTTTTCATTGTTTTAAATTTTATTAATTGAAAATATTTTTTCCTGCGGCGGGCGCTGCCGGTGCTTGCATGCCCGAACTTAAGGATGGCCGCAAACCATTTTGTTGAATATCTTTTAATACAGCAGGTGTACTCTCCATTTCATCCACCAACCGCTGAATCTTTTCGGTGTATTGTTTAAAAGATGCCTTCTCATCCATCTTGTCCATATCCTCTACCAGCTTATCTATTATTTTTCCCTGTTCTTTCATCTCTTCATATTTATCCATTTTATTAACCTCTTCCATCATTTTATCAAGCGAATTTTTTAGCGCTTCCTGCCCTGCAATTTTTTGTTCCAATGCTTTTATTTGTTCAATCACATTTTCATACGCTTCCAGTTCCTTCACTCCTTTCATCATTCTTTCAATTTCTTTTTTAAGAATATCTTTTGATGATTTTATATTGTCGCAATCAGAACTCAGCATTTTTTTCAACAGGTCATTCGCCAGCAGATCTTTTAAGCGGGGCAATGGAGTCAGCTCGTCATCAGCATTTGCTTTTGGCTTATTGTTGATCTTCTTCAGCATATCTGTCAATCTATTATCGATTGCTTTATTAACTGCCGCATCAGTAGGTACAGGGGTTGTACCGTTTTTAGCATTGATCCTTTTGAGTGCTCCCAGCAAACCGTTATCCATTGCTTTGTCAACATCTGCTGCTGAAGGTGTAACGCTACCATCCGCTGTTTTTGCCGAAAAACTATTGCCCGGTTGTGCAATGGAATTATTACCTGCTCCATACGCGATAGAAGTGTTGGGCACTTTAACGCCCGCATCTTTTTTGATATTAAAATCATTCTTATCAAAATTCTTTGCCGATTTGGAAAGTTGCTGCCACTCTGCACCTGTAGGAATACTTACTATTGCAGGGCAATAAAAATTAGGGATCTCCGGCATGGCAACATTCATTTTACCATCGCCGTATTTTTGTACGCACGTTTTAGCAATTGCTTCCTGGTCGTCAATTGCATCATCATAAAAGCCCCTCAGCGCATTTGACCAACCAACACATTGCGCAAGCACCGCATTTTTTGGGTTACCTGCTATATACCAAACCCAGGTACAGAATGCATTTAACCACATCCTGAATTCTTCAATGCGCTGCGCATGAAACGCCCGTATAAGCGGGTTGGCATATGCCAGGTATTCATTGTTTCTGCGATCATAATCCGGGCATTTGTCATTATTGCCTGACTTGTCGCGGATCTTCCGGTGTGCCGCCAGGTCTGCACCTAATGCCTCGAGTTGCTTCTGCTTGTCATTGCTCCATTGACCCAGGTAACGTTGCAAAAGTATTTGTACAATCACAGCAGGCTTACTCATCATATTAAAGCCTTTAATGCTTTCGTTCGCCATTGTTGTTACAAATTCATCCTCTCCTTTATCCATTAATTTATCCAGTTCATTGCCGGCTGCTTCTTGCAATGCGGTTATTTTATCATCCAACTGTCGCAGCATGTCGCCATAACTGTTTTTTATACGCATATCATTTTCATA
This sequence comes from Chitinophagales bacterium, assembly GCA_038210625.1. GTDB lineage: Bacteria > Bacteroidota > Bacteroidia > Chitinophagales > Chitinophagaceae > Ferruginibacter. The sequence goes on from JBBQWL010000047.1 coordinate 50,721, forward strand.
ACCGTTCACATTATCGGATAAAGCAGGTATTTTGATCCAGTCTTTCGGGTAATACTCATAGATAGCGATGGCCTTTTTTATTTTATCAAAATCTATTTTATCAATACGATCATGTGCATTGTTATTGGTCAATAATTTTTCGGCAAAAGGATTTAAGTTCGATTCCATCGATTGAACATAGGCATCATTGGCTTTGATCGGGTCGCCAAAAAGTTCTTCCATAAAACCACCACAAACCATTGCTTCGGTGTTAGCAGGATTAATGCGGATAGCCATACCGGAGTAAATGCGGGCACTGTCTGTTTCGCCAAGGCCCAGCCAGGCGTAAGCCATATTATTTAATACAGTGCTGTTGGAAGGCGCATCATCGGCCAGCTTATTCAGTACAGGGATGGCTTGCTCCGGGTAACCATATTGTGTAAGTAAAGAAGCTAAATTATTTTGTGCATTTAAATTCCTGGCATCGGCTTGTACTGATTTTGCAGCGATGGCCATTGCTGCCTGCGGATGCCCCTGTAACATACATAACACGGCCGCGTTTTCCAACTGTGCGGATGTTGTTGCTTTTACAGTGATTGATTTGATGAGTGTAATTTCTTCGGCATCGCCTTTTGTAATTATTTTATTGTATAAATTACCGGCGTACGAACCTATGTCAGCAGATGAAAGCCTTTTTTTGGAAATGGCACTGATCTTTGCAATATCTTTTTTGGGTAGTAATTGTTTGTTGCTGGTAAATTGAGTATAGTTGGCAACTTTTGCATTATGATCCATTAAGGTGGGCATTATTCCACCCATCATTTTTTTCATCTCGGCTTTTTCATCCGGGCTCATATCCTTCGTTGCTTCCTCCATCATTTTATCCATGTCCTTTTGTGTAGGCGCTTTTTTGTTGGCCGTAGTTTTTTTACCAGGTTGCGCAAAAGTTAGCAGCGATGCAAAAACAAATATGCTTAACCCAAAATATTTTTTCATGTAATTATATTTGATTGTAAATATGGTGAGTTGGCAACAATATCAGTATCCCTTAAAAACATGATTTTTTACTATCCTTTTTTATTGCCATGATTTAAAAACGCGTTATTGATGATCAGTTACTTTGTTTGGTTACCACCCAGTTTCCTTTTTTGGCAGCGTTGATAACATTACTAGTCAGCGTTCCGGAAAGCTGCCCTGTATTGGCATTATACGTGGCAGAGCTGATCCTGTAGCTATCTCCGTTAGCGTAACTATAAGTGGAACTGAAATTATTGTTTTCAATTTTAAAACCTCCTGAAGCTACGCTGGCACCGCCGGCATCCTGTAGCCAAAACACCCCGTTATTAAATTTAAATGCAACCCTGCCTGCTTTACTTCCGTCATTCATTTGAATAGAACCATTCCATGCCCCATACAACATTTCATTATTCATGGTGTAGGGTGTGGCTATAGTTTTTATCGGTATGTTGATGTTGCTGACATTTCTAATATTACGGCTGGGTAATTTTATCACTGTTGGATTTTTTGCTGCTTCTCTTGATGCAGTAATATCATCTGCTTCGGGTGCAAATCGAATAACAATGTTTACCGTATATCTTCCATTACTGCCGTCAATGGCATAAGTACGTTCCCCACAGTTAAGGGCAATTTCTTTCACCACTTTCCAGGGATATGAAGCATTTGGGTACGGATGATCAACCGGCGTTTGGTTGTAGATAGCCCATAAATTTTTTGCGTCTAATAAAATAATGGTAGGGTCAAACATCAATGCCTGTCCGGCAAAACTTGTTATACCCATCGGCCGGTTGCCCGGCGCATTTACCAACGGGCTAAATATGGCAGGATAACTGTTGGGAGGAATACTAACCTGGTACCCATTCCCGTATTTATATATTTTGCCGTTGAATGGATCAGTTGCATCAACGCCAAAATTTGGAAAAGGCATCAGGGATGCTGATTCCAGGTCGGAAAGTACTTGTGCTTTATAGCGGTTGTAAATGGTTTCATTGTCATCATCCCGTTCCCAAAGCGTTGGTGAAACTAACATAAAACCATCGGGGTCTAACTGTGTAGAGGCAATAGGATAATTATCGCAATTGAATGTATTGTTATTATCAATACCTCCGGTTGGGGAAGCAGTACCGGCCTGTTTACGTTCATTATGCCCCGCAGTACTTCCAAAAGTGGTACTGGTAAATACATTTCTATTTATTTTAAATGTAGCAGAGCTGGGGTTTCTGGCAAAGAAAGCGCCGGATACAAATACTTCATTGCCCGGCCCGTCAAATTCCACCACACCATCGAATGATTTATTCTGACAAGTAATGGACTTAACTTCCACCACTATTGAACCGCCATGTTGCGCAGCCATTGAAGTATACACAACAATTGTGATAGCCGCTAAAACTATTTTTTTCATAACAAAAATTTTATGCTGTAAATATGAACAGCTTTTTTGTTTTTGTGTATCCATTAAAAACAGGATTTATTTTTTTATTTACTGTAATTGAGATTGTAAAAATGTTGTTTAGTGTTAAGCCAGTTGTAAATGGAGAGTGGTCAATATTTCACCATTGACCACTCAATGACGTTAACTTAAGCATTAAAAAAAAAACAAGTTGATAATTTCTGTTGAGTCGTTGTATTAAAAACATTATATGTGAAGCCCTTTTAATCACCTTCGCTTTTTCCAATTTAAAAGAGTCGCCTCCACAGCCAGCGGGACCCGATATTCATCGGGATGCTTTTGCTTCTTTCAAAAAAATATGCTACGCATTTTTTTGAAAGAAGCAAAAGAGGCAGCTTATCCAGTTACTGTTTTAGACTCGAAGCATAACTTGTAAACTTCATGCTTTTTGCCAAAGTATTAGTAGAGATGAAAATATTCAATAGCTTAAGTAAACGGCATTGATTAACCACTCTCCATTCACAAATTGATCGATCAACAATAACTGTCACATGCGCTCCCTAACTGTTATTAAATTTTGTAGCGGCTTACTCTTTAATAAAAGAAAAAGATTGCATGGTTTTATCTTTCTTAATTAAGCGAAGCAAGTAAACGCCTGCATTTAAGTGTTTAATGGCAACCTGCATATTGCTGACTGCTTTTTGCTGTATCAACAATTTCCCGTCATTCGAAATAACCTGTACAACATCATCTGTTACCGGGTTGATATTTTTTACCTGTAGTATTGCTGCAGCCGGGTTGGGGTATAAAGCAATGGCCACATTGCTGGTAATATTAACTTTTACAATTGGAGAGTAAGCAAAGCTGTTATCAATGTCCACTTGTTTTAAGCGGTAGTATAACAAGTTGCTCATTACATGGGCATGTAAAAAACTGTACTTATTTTTTTGGGATAGTTTGACTGCATTCACGGAACCCAGTTTTTTAAAGCTTATTCCATCTGTAGAAAACTCTGGTTCAAAATGCGAACAATTGATTTCGTTTTCAGTGCTCCATGAAAGTGTTACATCCCGGTTGTTGGCCCCGGCAGCAAATGACAATAACCTTAGTGGCAATGCGCCACCTGCAAATAGTTTGGATGAATAAATATCGTAATCAAGTGTAGTTCTTAAATCTGTCCAGGCTATAAACGCACCGTTGGCGCCATCTGCAATCAACTGTGCGGAAAATTGTGCATGTTGTTCTGTTGCAACGGGAACGCCGTTGGCAGGCCATAGTGCATTACCAGTGGCATCAATGCCTTGTGCATAAATATCCTGTTGAAAACTATTCCTGGAATCTGTCCATATAAAGATGGCACCACCGGCCGCCCTTGCAACAAGCTGCGGCTCTTGCTGCGTATCAAAAGTATTACACACAGGAATACCGTTTGCCGCCCATTGTGCAACACCTGCTGCATTAATCTGCTGAGTATAAATATCCCTGTCTGTTCTTCTGTCTTCCCATGTAATAATGGCGCCGCCGGATGCATCGGCAGCCAGCTGAGGCGTAAATTGTATACCGCTGGCAGTGCAAATAGCTACCCCATTGCTGGCCCATTGCGTTACGCCGGAGTTGTTTACCCGCTGTGCATATAAATCAGTATTTGATCCGGAATTTCTTTTATCCTCCCAGCACATAATAGCGCCACCGCTACCATCGGCAACCATCCTGGTATTGTATTGCTGGGCTAAGTTGGATTCAGAACAGATCACCACACCATTAAAAGTCCAGTCGGTAAAGCCATTGGAAATATGTTGCGCATAAATATCCGGCTGGCTAAAATTTCTCCAGTCTTCCCAGGCAACAATAGCACTGCCTGCACCGCCATCACTTATTATCTGTGGCATGTTTTGTAACGAAGAGGCGTTACAAACTGATACGCCATCCAGTGTCCATAACGGCGTGCCTGCCTGGTTAAGCCGTTGCGCATAAATATCAGCATTGGCACTGCCGCCCCTGCCATCGCTCCAAACAATCATAGCGCCTGAATTATCGGCCAGCATTTGTTGGTTGTTTTGTATTCCGGTGGCAGTACAAACAGGCAAGCCGTCTGCGCTCCATTGTACTATTCCACTGGCGTTGATACGTTGTGCATAAATATCATAGCTGCCTGCACCTGCACCGTTCCGGTCATCTATCCACGATATTACCGCACCGCCTGCACCATCAGTGACTATTTTAGGATTTAGTTGGTTAAAGGCGGCAGCGCAAATCGGTATGCCATCAACCGCCCAAAGTTGCGTACCTGTTGCATTGATGCGCTGTGCATAAATATCAGTAGAAGAATTCCGGGTGTCTTCCCATACTGCGATGTAACCGCCGGTTCCATCTGCTACTAGTGTTATGTTAAGAATGAATTGACGGATAAAGTTTTTTCAATTTCACCCTTGCTTCCTTGTTGGTAAACTGCCAATTTATTTTTTTATTTTTATTATTTCTGTTAGTTTGCCACGCATCAACTTCTTCCTTAATTTTT